>UQMZ01000005.1 GCA_900542185.1 uncultured Bacteroidales bacterium | reverse complement strand
ATCTACACTCTCTCCGTCGTCGGCAGCGTCAGATGTGTATAAGAGACAGATGCCACTCTGGCCAAGATAGCCGCTCTGCAGACCGAGCTGAACAATGCCAAGGCCAAGTGTGAGCAGGACTATCCCGGCATCGACATCACGGCCAATGTTCAGGCTGCCCAGGCAGCAATCGATGCTGCCAAGGCAGGAGCCCTCACAGCCTTCAATGCTGTTGCCGAAGCCGGAACATATGAGTATACTCTTGACGAAACCGGTATCAAGGCTCTGATAGCCAAGGTGCTCAGTGACGCTAAGACAGCTTACGACCAAGCTCAGGAAGAGGCTCGTCAGGCAGCCAACCAGGCAGCCTACGACGCAGCTTTGGCCAAGATAAACGCCCTGCAGGCTTCGCTGGACGCAACGGTAGCTCAGGTCAACGAGCAGTATGATGACGTAGACGTAACGGCCGAGATAACAGCCGCACAGAACGCCATCAACAAGGCAAAAGCCGATGCACTTGCCGCATTCAATGCAGTGGCAGAGGCTGGAACATTCAACTATGAAGTTCCCGAGACGGAAATCCAGGGTCAGATCAACGCCATTCTCACGGCTGCGGCCACAGCATCCGAGAATAACCGCAAGACCTACAACCAGAACGCTTACAACGCAGCGTTGGCATCTATTGATGAGCTGCAGACAAAGTTAAATGCCGCTATTCAGTATGCCGAAGAGCACTGCCCGCATGCAAATGTAGTAGCTCAGGTAAACGAGGCACAGACGGCCATTACCAATGCCCGCAACGATGCCAAGCTGGCGTTCCTGGCATGCGAGAATTCAGGTCTGTTCAACTTTACCGTTCCCGTAGAGGAAATCGAGACCCTGATTCAGAACGTCCGTACTTCGGCCGACGCCAAGGAAGCCGAGTGGGTGGAGAATCAGCGCAAGGAGGCTAATCTGGCCGCATATAATGAGTCGCTGAGCCAGATTCAGACACTGCAAACTTCGTTGAATAATATGAAGGCCAAGGTGCAGAGCGAATTCCCCGATTATGATGCCACAGCCGATGTGAATGCTGCTCAGCAGGCGATTAATGATGCAAAGGCTGCCGCTGATGCTGAATATGCTTCGGTAGAGAGCGCAGGTAATTATGATTATGACGTTCCTGTCGACAGCATCCTGGCATTGATTCAGCAGATCTATGATAACGCAAAATCATCGGGTATCCTCGGTATAGAGATGGACAACCTCGAAGAGGGAACCATGATATTTAACTTGAACGGACATAAAGTAACCCGGCCGGCACCCGGCACGGTAGTAATCGTGATCAAAGCTAACGGGCAGCGTTACAAGTGCGTGGTACGTTAAATAGAATATCCTGACTTTGCCACGAGCAAAGCATCAAAGCATATTTCACATGTCAAAAATAATACATTCAGGTGTAGTACATGGGAATGCTTAGCACTTTAAAATTAAAACTCCGTCAACGACGGAGTTTTTTTGTGCCAGTATCTTATGTCAGAAGGTCAAAATGCCGGTGACGATGAGGATGATGGAGGCGAGGGCCAGGAGGCAGAGGATGACGAACACCCAGAGTTCGGGGATGGTGAAGTGGTGGCGCCACGACTGCGACCAGGGGAGGCGGACGCCGAGGAAGCGGTTCTTCTCGTGGCCGCACTTGAAGTAGTAGAAAGTTCCGGCCACATAGAATATCGAGGTGGCCATAAGTCCGGGACCTGAGGAATAGAGCATCCAGAGACACGACAGGATGCAGAGCAGCGCAACGGGAATGGTGTGGCGCAGGCCGTTGGCCTTGTGCAGTCCCAGCTTGAAGAGATAGAGGGCGCTGAACAGATAGCAGGGCAATACCATCATGCCGGTGATGTTGAGGGCGGCCATATATACGTCGTCGGACATTATGACGATGAACAGGAAGATGTTCATGGCGATGCTGGACACGCGCAGTCCGAACGCCGGCATGGCGTGGCGGTTAAGTTTCTTGAACACCGACGGCAGGATTCCGACCTGCGCCGCCTCCATGGGGACCTGCGCGCAGACAAGAGACCATGACACCCATGAGCCGAGCACGGAGATTATGACGGAGATAATGACGAACCAATATGCCCAGTTGCCCGAGACGTCGTGCAACAGATAGGCCACCGAAGGATCCTTGAGGTCGGAGAGGCCGGCACGTGACAGTATTCCGAAAGCCAGTATCGAGACGCCCACGTAGAGAATCCATGCCGAGAAGAATCCGAGGACTCCGGCGCGGCTCACGTCCTTAGGCCGTTTAGCTCGTGCCGACATCATCACGGCACCCTCGATGCCGATGAAGCACCACAGCGTCACCATCATGGAATTGCGCACCTGGCTCCAGAAAGGCGCCTCAGCGCCGGTGCCGGGCCAGTTGGATTCAAGGGTAGGCATGCTGCAATATATGAAAAGCAGCACGATGATGAGCACGATGGGAATCAGCTTGAACACCGTCATGATGTTGTTCAGCAGCTTGGCAGTCTTAAGGCCGTTGCTGACCAGGAAATACATGAGCCATATCAGCACGGAGCCAAATATGGCGAGACCCCAGCCGTGGTCAAGCAAAACGGGAATGAAGGCGCCGAAACTGTCGTTGAGCATGACGGCGTATGCTATGTTGGCGAAACACACGCACAGCCAGTAGCCCCATGCCATGTTGAATCCGGCATAGTTGCCGAAACCGGCCAGGGCATACTGATAGATGCCGGCGTTGAGCTCGGGCCGTCTGGTGGAGAGCTGGCGGAACGTGTACAGCAGCGACAGCATGGCTATGGCGGTTACGACCCATGCCATAAGGCAAGAGGCGAGACCGGCCTCGGAACCGATGTTCTGCGGGATGTTGAAAATGCCGGAACCGACCATCATGCTGAAAACGATGGCCGACAGGCCCCCGATGCCGAGACGGCGCAAGGGCACGGAAGTTGAAACGGTGGACCGAGAGGTCCGAACGTCAGGTTTGCTCATTAATCAGCTGAATGTAAAAACAACAAGTTACAATCTAAACAGCGTCTTAAATATCCTCGGCCTCGATGGCGGCGGTCACCTTCTTCAGGGCGTGATGATACGATGCCTTCAGGGCGCCGACAGAGGTGCCGAGAACTTCGGAAATCTCCTCATATTTCATTTCGTCGTAATACCGCATGTTGAACACGAGCCGTTGCTTTTCCGGCAGGGCCAGTATGGCCTTCTGGAGTTTGAGCTGGAGTTCGTCGCCGTCGAAATAGGGATCGCTTTCCAGGGTGGACATCAGGTAGGAATCCTCGGGACCTACGATGCTGTTGCGCTGTTTTTCTTTATTTATAAAATTAATAGCTTCGTTAACCGCGATTTTGTAAAGCCACGTCGACAGTTTGGCGTCGCCGCGGAAATTGTGGATGTTGGTCCACACCTTCATGAAAGACTGCTGCACCAGGTCGTTTGCGTCATCGTGCGACGCGACCATTTTGCGTATAAGCCAATACAGTTGCTCGCCGAACGTCTCCATCAGCGTGCGGAATGCCTGCTGGGCCGTCGACGGCTCCTTGAGGTCACTCACCAGTCTGGCTTCATCTATGGGTGCTTTGTATGCCACAATCCGTTATTGGGTATAAGTATCCGTTATGGGCTATATATTCCCGGTTCAGCCCGTAAAATTATATAAAAAATCCGAGCTTGCGTCAGTTTCTAAGAAAATTTAACAAAAAAAATACTGATACCTCTCGAATACCTCTCGAATATCCTCCGTCGATAGTCCGGCTTGCCTCTCCGAGGTATCGATATGCTTTTGTCATCAGTTCCGGACCACGATAATCTAATAATCCCAACATGCGAAAGTTCAATTACCAGCATATATACAACGAAAGCGGCCGGTTTCACAACCAGCCGCTTTCAAGTGTTTTCCATAATACTTTTTCGAACTAACCTAACATCATGAAACGATTTCTTATACCTCTATAACATCAGCCATCGGGAATAGTTCACGAGAAGTAAAAAATTTTTTTCAATTAAACCAAAAAGGCCTTGAAAAGTCATAGGATAAGAAGCAAATAATGTTTACAGAGTTTAAGGAGTTTAGATAATGGTATATTTATCTGTATGTATGGTATTCTCTTAACTTTCTCAACTTTTTAAACTTTTTAAACTGTGATTTATACGAACGATGGGGAAAGAAATAAATAAGGAAGAGCAGATGCTTCTGGACCGTTTCGGGCGCAAAGGCCCGTGGAAGGTGCCGGAAGGATATTTTGCGCAGATGATGACGGAGGTGGAAGGGAAATTGCCCGCACAGCCTCAGGAGCAACGTTATGTAGAGATGACGCGCTGGCAGAAACTGAAGCCGTACGTGTATCTCGCCGCCATGTTCCTGGGAATCTGGGTGATGATGAACGTGTTCGGTCGCGTGATGACGAGCCGGGAGCTGAACCTGGACAATCCTCCCGAACAGTATGCTCAGCTGATGGAGAAAGCCGTGGAGCAGGATGCCGTCTACATACCGACAAGCCTGATGTCCGCGATGGAGACGGAAGAAGCCGTGCTTTCAGAATTTACGGACATGAACGAATTCGTGGAGGCCTTCAACGAGGCCGACGCAACGGACCAGAACCTGGAATGATATGAAGAAGATAGTCTATATAGTGATCATGACGCTGCTGGTGGGTATTATACCAGGCTATGCGCAGGACAAGCCTAAGAAAAGCCGTGCAGAAATGCACAAGGAGATGGTGGAGTTCAAGACCAAGTACATAGCGCAGGAAATGGAACTGACCGACGAGCAGAAGGAAAAGTTCACGCCCTTGTACGAGCAGATGGACCGGGAGCGCTGGCAGGTATTCAGAGAGACACGTGCTCTGGAAAAGAAACTCAAGAACGACAGGACGGCTACAGACGCCGATTACGAGTCGGTGGTCAAGGCATTGAATCAGGCCAAGGAAAAAGGTGCTGAAATAGAAAAGAACTATAACGAGAAATTCGGGAAGTTTCTGACCGCCAAACAGCTGTACAAGATGAAGGAGGCCGAGGACGCTTTCAACCAGCGTATGATGAAGATGCGCATGGAACGGAAACAGAAGATGCAAACAAAACAAAAGGTCGCCAAACAGCGTATAAACTGACGGAGATCTGTTTCATGATTCTCGAGATTCTCCGGATTATCTCGATTATCCTGATTATCCCGATTCTCTCGATTAACCCGATTAATCCGATTAATCCGATTAACCGGTGAAAGTGCAAATGTATATAACCCAGTGAATTAATTGACCGCTGTGCGGTCTAATTGTAATTCGGTATGAAAACATACAGCATCATAAGAAAGGCGTTCGCCACGATCGCCATTTTTTGTTTAATGACGGCACCGGTATGCCCGACAGCATACGCGGCCCCAGTGAAAAAGAGACCCGCAGTGACCAAAACGACGGGTAAAAATAAAAACCAGGGAAAGACCATGAAGAACACATTCGCGGTACCGGACTTCGCCTATCCGCAGACGGTGATGAATAACGCCCGCGCCGAATACGCCAAGGCCCTGAAGGATAGTAACGGTCAAAAGGCGTTGCAGGGCGCCATACAGCTTAGCGTCGCCTCCAGTCTCGTGAACTCGGAAGGAAACGTGAACGAGAACATTGCCCGTTTCGACACGTTGGCCAATACGCTGCCGGCACCGTGGAACGCCATGTCGCTGATAGCCCAGGCGCAACTATACAACAGCATATATCAGTCAAACCAATGGGACTTCAATCAGCGCAAACTGCCGTTGGATCGGTTCCCCGATAACGTGTTGGCCTGGAGCAAGGATATGTTCGCCATACGCACTCAGCAATGCGTGAAACGGGCTGCGGATATAGCCGGAATCGGGAATTACGGAATCTCCGACGTGGCAGGCGTATTGAAGAATACCAAGGACGCCATAGCCGCCAGAATGACCGTGAACGACTTCGTAAGGTTTGTAGGCGCGCAGGCACTTGACGTGTATGCCGATAGAATAGAACCGCTCAGATTCGGCGACATGACCGAGTTGACCGAGGCACAGAAATGCGGGGAACTGCAGAAAAAACTGCTGACTGAGGGTGAACGGATCAACAAAGACAAAGGTAATGTGGAGCTTGCTTCGGAGTTCGCATATCGTGTATGGCAAAATATAGAAAACGGGGAACAGAAACAAAACTGGCTGGACCGTTGCTATAAGGAATACGGCAACACGGCATACGGAGCATATTTCGTAGGCGCGTATCTGCGCGATCTTACAAGGATAGACGAGGACAGGATAGGCGAAGATAAAGAGAATGGCGACGCGACCATGAACAAGCGGAACCGCGAGGCTCTTGAGATAGCCACCCGTTACAACAATGCTTTCCCCACGGCGCGGGGTAACGGCGAGGTGCGTTCATTTATCGAGACGCTGACGTCACAGGGCGTCACCTTCAACTATCCGCAGGTGGTGATTCCCGGCGACGAATGGAAATGCAAGGTGACGGGCATGAATGTCTATGATTTCTATATCATGGTCTATAAATTCCCCGACACGCTGACTGATGACAACATCGATTACGATACATTCAGGACTAAGGGTCAGCTCATAACTACCGTGCCTGTCAAGCTGACGGGAAGCTCACCCGACATGTCGACCGCCGAGGTGGAGATGCCGCTGATGGATGCCGGCAACTATGCGTTGTTTGCAAGCACTACCGGCAAGGAAGCCGGTATAATCCGCAACTCGCAGAAGGATGTGTCGAGTAGGCGTCTGCTGGTGAGCGACATAAGCTACTTTGAGGAAATGGACAGGAACGATAACGTCAAGAGGCTGTATGTGGTGGATGCCCGCACGCAGCAGCCGGTGCAGGGCGCTAAAGTGACCTGGACCAAAACTACTTACCGTGGCGCGTCCGAGACAAGACATTTCACAACCGATTCCAACGGATGCGTGGTGCTTCCGTCGGAAAACGGCAAGGTATTAGTGCGCAAGGGCGACAGCTTCTGTGACTTGTCGTATTGGATGTACGGCCGAGGCAATTCGGAGGTGAAAGAGCAGCCGTTCGGTACGGTGCTGACCGATCTGTCGATATATAAGCCCGGCGATACTGTGCGTTTCGTGGCAGTGGCAGGCGTCCGAAAAGGCAACGACAGGAAGGAGACCGGCGGCAAGTCTATGGAGGTAGTGGTGCGTGATGCCAACTATCAGCCTGTTGATACGGTGCGCGGCACTACAGACACATACGGACGACTGACGGGCGAGTTCCGTCTGCCGACAGACGGTCTGTTAGGAAGCTACGCGATACAGTTGGTGACAGGAGACAGGGTAGTGGCCGGCACCAATATACAGGTGGCGGACTACAAGACCCCGACATTCAAGGTAGAGACCGGCAAGGTGGCCGAAAACTTCAAGCTCGGCGACGTGCTGAAGATAGAAGGTGACGCCAGGACATATTCCGGAATGCCTGTGGCCGGCGCGAAAGTGGCATACACCGTAACGTACAGCCCGTGGCGCTGGTGGTGGGGGATGTCCGAGAGCAATCAATCGTGCACCGGAACGACCACCACGGACGGTGACGGTAAGTTTGTGATAGAACTGCCTACGGAGACATTGAAAGGCACACCGTATGCCAAGGGACTGTTTACGCTTAAGGTGGATGTGACCGACGCCGCCGGCGAGACCCGTCAGGCACCGGCCACGATGTTCAGCATGGCTGCGGCGTATACCATCGATGCAAATGTGCCGGAGAGATTTAAATCGGAACCCGATGCGAAATTTGGAACGGTGACCGTGCGCGACATTACCGGCAAGCCCGTCGACAGGAAGATATATTACACCATCGCCGATGCCAAGGGTGCGACCGTGGAGAAAGGTGAGTTTGCTCCGGGGGCTTTCGTACCCGGGACGAATGCCATTATCCCCGGTAAGTATAAAGTAACCTTCTCGCTCAGCGAGGATATGAGGGACACGGATGAATGTCCCAATCATTCGACTACAGTAATTGTCTGGAACGCCGATGAAAAGAAACCGCCGGTGGAGACCGCCTTGTGGGTACCCGAATCGACATATTATTTGGCAGAAGGGGAGAAGACGCTGAGCGTACCGGTAGGCAGCAGCTATAAAGACAGCTACATATATTGCGTGATGGATGACGGCGAGAAGACTCTGGAGCGCAAATGGCTGAAGGTGTCTGACGGCATGACGGCGGTCAAGATTGACGCACCGTCGGCCGACCGCAGGATATATCTGCATTTCACCGGAATGCACGACCTGAAGGGCGAGACATGGAATGTTACAGTTATTCCCCCGTTCCAGCAGGAAAAGGTTGAGATCAGCACCGAGAGTTTCCGCGACAAACTGGAACCCGGGGCGAAAGAGCAATGGAAGTTCGGCTTTAAGGTAGGCGGTAAGCCGATGGTGAACCGTCCCGTAATGGCCGTGATGAGCAACCAGGCCTTGAACGCCATCGCACCGTTTGAGTGGTCGTTCAATCCCGCCGCGATGTGCTCGTGGAGCGCGTCAACATCCATAAGCATGAGGCAGATTGGTTCCTGGTCCACGGACTTCCATAAATATGCGCGGCTCGGCGGCAAGAATTACAATAGATTCGTGGTGCCGGAACTCAACACTTACGGCTATGGACTGTATGACCGCTGGGGAAGTGGCATGGTGCTCTATGATTATGTGGTGCCTCAGGCCGTAACGGGGGTAGTGAACGAGATGAAAATGGATGCCGCACCAGTCGAATTGCGATCGAGCAGAAGTGCCGGTGTCAAAATGAAACAGACAGCCCGCGTCATAACCGAGGATGCGGCCGACGAGGAATTGGCCGAGGCCGAGGTAACCGAGGCCGGAGCAGGTTCGGCCGACACTGAGGAGGAAGTACGTCCCGTGGAGTGTCCGTTGGCATTCTTTATGCCGGAGCTGACCACTGACGGCAATGGTGTGGCTACATTGGACTTCGACGTGCCGCAGTTCAACGGCACATGGCAGCTGCAGATAGCCGGTTACGACAAGTATATGCGTGGCGGCGTGAAGATGCTGACGGCCGTAGCCACCAAGAAAGTGATGGTGCAGATGAACGCGCCTCGCTTCCTGCGCACCGGCGACAAGGCCGAGGTGAGCGCCACATTGTTCAACAACAGCGGCGAGACGCTGCCGTTGGCAGGGCGCATCGAGATATTGAATGCAGAGGGCAAAATATTGGTGGCCGAAGATTTCGGCGCCGAGGAAACCAAGGCGTCGGGATCGCGTACAGTCACGATAAAATATAATGTGCCGGACAACCTGTCGGCAGTAACGATTCGCGCATACGCCATCGGCGGCAACCACCGTGACGGCGAGGGTATGGATGTGGCGGTGCTGCCCAGCAGTACTCCCGTGATAGAATCCATGCCCTTCTACGCCGAACCCGGCGAGCAGGTGATCAAGGCAGATATTCCGGCGAACGCAAAGGATGCCAACGTTACGCTGCAATACTGCGGCAATCCCATCTGGGAGTGCGTCACGGCACTTCCCGACATAGTGACGCCCAAGTCGGACAATATTCTGTCGCAGGTAGACGCATTGTATGGCAATGCCATCGCGTCGGGACTGATCAAGCAGTTCCCGCAGCTTGGCGAGGCACTGAAGACATTTGCCGCGCCCGAGAATGCCGGTGATTCCACATTGGTATCACACTTGGAGAAGAATCAGAACCTGAAGGTGACGACCCTCAACAACACGCCCTGGGTGAACGACGCCAAGGAGGAGACCATGCGGATGCAGTCGCTGATCAAGTACACCAACACCAAGGATGCCGAAGCCGCAGTGAACGCCATAATGCGGAAACTTCGCGACAGGCAGAACAACGACGGCGGCTGGAGCTGGTGCGACAACATGCCGACATCGGAATTCATCACGGCCCGTGTGCTGCTGCATTTCGCCATGCTGAAGGGAATGGGATACATGCCCGCCAACTCCATGCCGATGCTGACCAAGGCGTTCGAGTATACCGACAAGGAGTTGGTGAAGGAATGGGAGCGCAATAAGCGCAAGTATATCAGCGTGTCGCAGATGCTGAATTATCTGTATGTCAAGAGCTTCTTTCCGGATGTGAAGGACGCCGGCAATTTCGGCCAGATGCGCAAGTCGGCCATGAAGGAGATAGCCGACGGCTGGAAAAACTTCGACATATACGACAAAGCCGTGGCCGTGATACTTGAGCACCGTTCGGGCAATAAGACGCTTTCGGGCAATATCCTTGAGTCGCTGCGTCAATATGCTACGGTAAGCGCGGAGAAAGGGATGTGTTTCGAGAACCTGCGCGGCGTATGGTCGGGCTGGAATCCGCTCATCACCACGGCACAGGTGCTGGAAGCATACACTGAAGTGCAGCCTGAGGCCGAGGCCGTTGACCAGCTGCGCCAGTGGCTGCTGATGTCGAAGCAGACGCAGAGCTGGAGCGACAACCGCGCCACCGCCGAGGTGATTCATGCGTTGCTGAGCAGCGGCAGTGACTGGACGGAACCTTCCGGGAACGCTACCGTCACGGTGGGCGGCAAGGAGGTTGCCGTGCCGAAGCGCGCAAAACTCACAGACAGCTTTACGATGACCCTGACACCCGACATGGTGAAGCGGGGCGACATAAAGATAGAGAAGCATTCGGCAGGCCCGGCATGGGGCGGCGTGATAAGCCAGTATGTGGCGCCGATCGAGGATGTTAAGGATCAGAGCATACCTCAGCTGAGCATATTCAAGAACATATACACGATGGACGGCAACAAGGCGCAGATGGCCGATTTGAAGACCGGCGACAAGGTGCGTGTGACGCTGACCATAAAGTGTGACCGCGACCTGGACTATGTGGCCGTGATGGACTCGCGCAGCGCATGTCTGGAACCCGCCGGCCAGTTGTCGGGCTATACGTCGTCCGACGGCGTGTGGTATTACCGCGAGGTGCGCAATGAGGGCACCAACCTGTTCATACCCTTCTTAGGCAAAGGCACGCATGTGCTGAACTATGAATGCTACGTGGACCGTGCCGGCGAGTACAGCCTCGGCATCGCACAGGCTCAGAGCCAGTACGCACCGGTGATAACGGCGCATTCCGCCGGAATGATAATCAATGTGAAATGAGCTGTCAAAGAATAGATATGTTCGTGAAATGAGCGACTTCAGGATACATACGTTGGGGTGCGGTTCGGCCAAGCCGACCGTGAAGCACCAGCCGTCGTCGACGGTGGTGGAGCACCGCGGGACGCTGTATATGGTGGACTGCGGCGAAGGTGCCCAGCTTCAGTTTCAGAAACAGAGATTGAAGTTCGGGCGCCTGCGCCACATCTTTCTGACCCATCTGCACGGCGACCATGTATTGGGACTTCCCGGGCTGATCTCGACCCTGGCGCTTGGCGGCAAGGAGGGGAAGCTGACCATACATACGTTTAAGGAAGGGAAGGAGATACTGGAGCAGATATTGGGATTCTTCGCCCGCGAGCTGTCGTTCGAGCTGGAGTATGACATAATCAGGCCGGAGGAGAAGGAGATACTCGACACCGGATCGCTGCGAGTCCGCACCATACCGTTGAAGCACCGTGTGCCGACGGTGGGGTATGTGTTTGAGGAGGCTGAGCCGCTGCGCCATATACGTCGCGATATGTGCGACTTCCACGGTGTGCCTGTCTTCAGGATGCGCGAGATAAAGGTGGGTGCCGACTTCGTGAAAGAGGACGGCACTATAATACCGAACGAAATTCTGACCCGTCCCGCAGAGCCGGGACGGTCGTACGCGCACCTGTCGGATACGATGTATATGCCCGGGCTGGCACCCAAGGTCGGACCGGTGGACCTGATGTTTCACGAGACCACCTATCTGCGCGACAACGCCGACAACGCTCGCGAACGGTTTCATTCCACTGCCGAGCAGGCGGCCATAGTGGCGCGTGACGCCGGCGCCAAGAGGTTGCTGACAGGACATTATTCGTCAAGATATAATGATGACTCGCTGTTCGTGAAGGAGGCCTGCGAGGTGTTTCCGTGCGTGCTGCAGAACCGGGAAGGGCTGATAACAGACGTGCGATGATTTTTTATCATACGTGCCACGACAATATCCGCAGCTATTCAGCGTTTGATAGTGAGATATAACAAAGACAAAACAGAACTATGAAGAAAATCACACTTATTGCAAGTGCTGCGCTTCTGATGATAGGAGCCGCGTCCTGTGACAAGAACGGTCAGAGCTATAAATCGACCTCGACCTATCAGCTCGAGACTTATTCGCTGGTTACGGCTCCCGGTCAGGAACCGGCAGTAACGCTGACCAACTATACGTTCGTCACGGACAATTACAACTATACGCTGATGATGACCAGCGATAATCTGGTGGTGGGAGGCAACAAGGTTGACTTCAGCACCGTGGAGATGCCGATGGTATACGGCCTCATCAATATGTCCGGAGCCAAATCCCCGACATCGTTTTACTTAAGCGAAGCCGCCAATGCCGCTCCGGCAGGCGCCACCTCCATCACCAACGTGTACGCGGACTTCACCACGTGCGTCAATACATTCAACGACTCCATCGTCCAGACCGCACTGGGAGCTCAACTTAAGCTGAATCCCATAGTGTATCCCCGCACGCGCATCTATTCGGAGACACAGTTCAAGATCGGCGAATATCAGGTCAAGACATTCTGGAAGGACATGATCTTCACGGGTGTCACCAATATAGCCAAGGGTGACCAGGGACAGCCGGAGCAGGTGAAAGTGCCGTCATACCGCGTTTCGATGAATCTGGACAAGCCCGGTGCCTACACTGCCGACGTATACCTGTACAATGTATCGTATCTCGGAACCGAGAATCCCGTCAATTATGTCATCAAGAACCTGCCTGTAAAATTCAGTGCGGCTGGTTTCTCGATTTCCTGCAGTGACGTGACTCCCGAGGCAATTTCCGTGAGCGAAGGCCAGACCATCCCGGCAATCAAGATAAGCACCCTTAGCCTGGACAGTTCCTCGCAGGATCTGACAGGCGCGACCTGCCGCTTCAGACTTGACAACGGCTATACCGCCACGTTCAGCGGCGTATGCATGTTGGGATTCAACATTTCGGACTGGAAGCAGTAAACCCTCCGAGTCGTATCGACAAGATGATATAAAAGCCGGTGTCCTGACATGGGACTCCGGCTTTTTTATTTGTCAGAGTGAAAAATTTTGGGTAACTTTGCACAAGAACTAATGTGATGCGCAAGTTGGGGGCGCGTCTAAAACCATGTAACTAACTAATCATAAACACAATATGGAGTTATTGTGCCATATCGGTAATGGAGCGTTGAGCATCACGGCCATGATAACTGGTCTTGCCCTGGTGTTTGCGGCGCTGCTTATTGCCAAATTGATATCGCCTCGTTCATATTCGGTGAAGAAGGCGGAGGCATACGAGTGCGGCATACCGACGCGTGGTGCGTCTATGCTACAGTTTAAGGCGGGATACTATATCTTCGCCATTTTGTTTTTATTGTTCGATGTGGAGGTAGTGTTCCTGTATCCCTGGTCCGTGGTGATGAAGGATATGGGTCCTTCGGGAATACTTTGCATCGGCATATTCATGTTTGTATTGATAATGGGCCTGGCATACGCCTGGCGTAAAGGTGCGCTGAAATGGGAGTAGACCATATTAAAAGCATGAAGCGCGAGGACTTCAAGAACAACGAGTACATAGACAAGTTGGTCGAGGAGCTGAACGCGACAGGAGCAAACGTAATGGTGGGGGCATTCGACGACCTGATCAACTGGGGTCGTGCCAATTCGTTGTGGCCGCTGTGCTTCGGCACGTCGTGCTGCGCCATCGAGTTCATGTGTCTGGGCGCGGCCCGTTACGACATGGCCCGTTTCGGATTCGAGGTGGCCCGCAACTCGCCCCGTCAGGCAGACTATATAATGGTGCAGGGCACCATCGTACACCGCATGGCGCCGGCGCTGCGCCGTCTGTACGAGCAGCTGGCCGAACCCAAATACGTGATAGCATGCGGCGGCTGCGCCGTTTCGGGCGGCCCGTTCAAGAACTCATACTGCGTGGTGCCCGGCGTGGACAAGATTCTGCCGGTGGATGTGTACATCCCCGGATGTCCTCCGCGTCCCGAGGCCATGTTCTACGGCCTGATGCAGCTGCAGCGCAAGATCAAGGTGCAGAAATTCTTCGGCGGTGCTAACCGCAAGGAGAAAATCGAGGACTTTTTCGCACAACATCCCGATGAGAAGGGGCAGATAGGATAAACGGATATGAGCCAATTAAAAGAAAAGATAGAGAAGATTTATCCTGCGGCCACATTCGAGGATGGAGAGTGCCTGCAGGTGAATGTAGCGGAGCCGGATTGGCATGACTTCGCCAAAAAACTGAAGGAAGATCTCGGTTTCGATGTCCTGACCGCAGTTGTGGGCATGGACTGGAAGGAGAAATTAGGCGTGATGTACTATCTGACGTCGACATCCCGTGACTGGGAGATGCTGTCGGTGAAGGTAGAGGCGTCGGGCGACCGCGACAACAGCTATATACATACGGTAAGCGATCTGTGGAAGGTGGCTAATTTCCAGGAGCGCGAGGTGTACGACATGTTCGGCATCAAGTTCGTGAACCATCCCGACATGCGCCGTTTCTTCCTGCGCAACGACTGGGTGGGACATCCTCTGCGCAAGGACTACGACGCCAACCCCGAGCTTAATCCCATCCGCATGGAGGATGAGGAGAACGAGGACCAGACCGTAAGCTACAAGCTGGTGGACGGCGAGCTGAAGCCTGAATACGGCCGCGTGTTCGAGAAAGACGACTATGTTGTCAACATTGGTCCGCAGCACCCGTCCACACACGGTGTGATGCGTTTCCGCACGTCGCTCGACGGCGAGTACGTGAAGAAAGTGGACGTAGTGTCCGGCTATATCCACCGTGGCATCGAGAAGCTGTCGGAGGGCATGACCTATCCTCAGACGCTGCACTTCACCGACCGTATGGACTATATGTCGGCTCACATGAACCGCCACTGTCTGTGTATGTGCATAGAGAAGGCCTTAGGCATCGAGGTGCCCCGCCGCGCCGAGGTGATACGCTGCATGATGGACGAGCTGATGCGTATTTCGTCCCATCTGCTGTCGTTCGGATGTACGGCTATGGACTTAGGCGCCACCACGGCGTTCTTCTACGGATTCCGTGAGCGCGAAATGATACTCGATATATTCGAGAAGACTTGCGGCGCCCGCATGTCGATGAACTATAATGTGATAGGCGGCGTGATAGCCGATCTGCATCCCGACTTCCAGAAGGACGTGAAGGAGCTGATAGCCATCATGCCCAAGCGCCTGAAGGAATATCACAACGTATTCTCCAACAACCTTATAGCCAGGAACCGTCTGGTAGGCGTGGGCAAGCTGTCGAAAGAGGACGCCATCAACTACGCCATCACCGGACCGAGCGGACGCGGATCGGGCTGGAGCAACGACACGCGCAAGAAACATCCGTACGGCATCTATTCGGAGCTTGACTTCGACGAGGTACTGCTGGACGGCTGCGACTCGTACAGCCGTTACATGGTGCGCATGAAGGAGATAGAGGAGAGCTGCAAGATACTGGCCCAGTTAGTGGACAACATTCCCGAGGGCGACATCCGCGCGCAGGTTCCGAAGCTGATCAAACTGCCTGTAGGCCACTGGTACCAGCAGGTGGAGGCATCGCGCGGCGCGTTCGGCGTGTACATCGAGAGCGACGGATCGAAGAATCCTTATCGCGTGCACTTCCAGAGTCCCTGTTTCAACCTGGTGGGCGTAATGGACCTGACATGTACAGGCTATATGATAGCGGACCTGATTACAATCGGTGCCGCCCTGGACTTCGTGATCCCCGATATTGACCGTTAACAGTGATATAAACCACGCATAAAACAACAATAACAAGATATGTTTGATTTTGGGAAATGGACATCGTGCTTCAATGACTGGCTGTTGGGGACGGGTATGGCCGACTGGGTCGCCGTCCTGATAGAGTGTGTCATTGTCGGAGTGATCGTTCTGCTGGCATACACTGTGCTGGCCCTGTTCTATATATTGTACGAGCGCAAGCTGTGCGCATGGTTCCAGTGCCGACTGGGCCCGATGCGTGTAGGTCCGTGGGGACTTCTGCAGGTGTTCGCCGACATGTTCAAGATTCTGATCAAGGAGTTGATATGCCTGAAAGGCACCGACCGGTTCCTGTTCAAGCTCGCGCCCTATCTGGTCATCACGTCGTCGGTGATAATGCTGGCATGTCTGCCGTGGGGTAACGGACTGCAGATCATAGACTGGAACATAGGCATCTTCTTCGTGCTGGCAGTCAGCTCTGTGGGTGTGTTAGGCATCCTGCTGGCCGGATGGGCGTCCAATAACAAGTACACGCTGATCGGCGCCATGCGAAGCGGCGCGCAGATGATAAGCTACGAGGTGTCGTTGGGTCTGGCCATCATGACCATCATCGTACTGGCCGGCACCATGAACATAAACGAGCTGGTATGGGCCCAGGAGGACGCATGGTTCCTGTTCAAGGGCCATATTCCCGCCATAATAGCATTCCTTATCTACATTGTTGCGGCAACGGCCGAGACCAACCGAGGCCCGTTCGACCTTCCAGAGGCCGAGCATGAGCTTACGGCCGGTTACCATACGGAGTATTCTGGTATTCACTTCGGCTTCTTCTATCTGGCCGAGTATCTGAACCTGTTCATTGTGTCGGGCATAGCCTCGCTGATGTTCTTAGGCGGATGGATGCCTCTGCACATTCCCGGATGGGACGGCTTCAACATGGTAATGGACTATATCCCGAGCGTGGTATGGTTCCTGGGCAAGGCATTCTTCATCTCGTTCGTCATAATCTGGTTCAAGTGGACGTTCCCCCGTGTGCGTATCGACCAGCTGCTGTCGTTCGAGTGGAAATACCTGATGCCGTTCGCGCTGGCAAACCTTTTGCTGATGACGGTGTTCGTAGCATTAGGCTGGCACTTCTAATACTAACTGAAAATAAGAAAAACAAGATATGAGCGAGAATTTAGGTACTGTAGTTCAGGTCATAGGCCCTGTGATCGACGTATCGTTCGAGGGCGGCAAGGACCAGATACCGCCGATCTATACGGCGTTGCAGGTGCTTCGCGACAACGGCGAGGAGCTGATACTTGAAGTGGAGCAGCACATCGGCGAGGATACGGCTCGCTGCGTGGCAATGGAAAGCACGGACGGCGTACGCCGCGGTGTCAAGGTGCGCAATCTTGGCACTCCCATTTCGGTGCCTACGGGCACGCAGGTCAAGGGCCGTCTGCTGAACGTAGTAGGTGAGCCCATCGATATGTTGGGCGCGCTGAACCGCGACAACCTGCGCGGCATCCATCAGCCGGCTCCCGAGTTCGATGACCTGGCCATCTCGCAGGAGATCCTGTTCACCGGTATCAAGGTGGTGGACTTCCTGGAGCCCTACATGAAGGGTGGTAAGATCGGTCTGTTCGGCGGTGCCGGTGTGGGCAAGACGGTGCTGATTCAGGAGCTCATCAACAATATCGCCAAAGGACATAACGGCTTCTCGGTGTTCACCGGAGTGGGCGAGCGTACCCGCGAGGGTAATGACCTGCTGCGCGAGATGATCGAGAGCGGTGTGATCAAATATGGAAAGAAATTCACGGAAGGCATGGAGAAGGGGGAATGGAACCTGGACGATGTCGACCATGAGGAACTGAAGAATTCGCAGTCCACGCTGGTGTTCGGCCAGATGAACGAGCCGCCGGGCGCACGTCTGCGCGTAGCCCTGTCGGGTTTGACCGTTGCCGAGCAGTTCCGTGACAGCGACGGCGGATCGAAGGATATTCTTCTGTTCATCGATAACATCTTCCGATTCACTCAGGCAGGTTCCGAGGTATCGGCACTCTTAGGCCGTATGCCGTCGGCTGTGGGTTATCAGCCTACTCTGTCGTCGGAGATGGGTATGCTGCAGGAGCGAATCACGTCGACCAAGCAGGGATCCATCACATCGGTGCAGGCCATCTACGTGCCTGCCGACGACCTTACCGACCCGGCTCCGGCCACGACGTTCTCGTTCCTTGACGCAACGACGGTGTTGAACCGTAAGATATCGGAGCTTGGTATCTATCCGGCCGTAGACCCGCTGGATTCCACATCGCGAATCCTGGATCCCAACATCGTGGGCGAGGACCACTACAACACGGCACAGGCCGTGAAGCAGCTGCTGCAGAAATACAACGAGCTGCAGGACATCATCGCCATCCTGGGTGTGGACGAGTTGTCGGACGAGGACAAGAAGGTGGTGGCCCGCGCGCGCCGCGCACAGCGATTCCTGTCGCAGCCGTTCTTCGTGGCCGAGCAGTTTACCGGTCTCCCCGGCGTGATGGTGCCTCTGGCCGAGACAATCCGTGGCTTCAAGATGATATTGAGCGGCGAGCTGGATGAGCTGCCCGAGCAGGCGTTCCTGAACGTCGGCACCATCGACGAGGCTATCGAGAAGGGTAAGAAACTCCTCGCGGAGGTGAAGTGATCGAGCCATGAACCTTGAAATTATATCCGCACACGAAGTGAGCTACAGCGGCGAGGTCACGATGGTGACACTGCCCGGTCAGCTCGGATCGTTCACCGTGCTTAAGAACCACGCCCCGATCATATCGGTGCTGGTGAAGGGAACGGTGCATTATGTCAAGCCCGACGGAGAGAGCGGCGACATGCCTATCAACGGCGGTCTGGCGGATGTGAACGATAATAAAATCTCGGTTTTGGCCTATTGATCGGATAGGCCCACAGACCGGAATATAAAGAAAGATATGTTAAAACGCATCTACATATTGTTACTGGCGGTCCTGACAGTCGTTATGGTCCCCGGATGCTCGAAGGATGACTCCCGGAAAGTGTCGTCGGAACTGCAGAAGGAGGAACAGAACGAGCAGAAGATGGACGTGAAGGAGCTAATCTTCGAGCATCTCGGCGACGGGTATGGCTGGGAGGTCCCCTTCTCGCATACCATGCGTATGCCGCTGCCTGTGATAGTGCGTGCGGAGGACCACAGCTGGTTCTGTTTCTCGAGCGCCGGCCTGACCAAGTCCGTCGAGGTCAAGGATCCCGTCACGGGCAAAGAGCACAAACAGATGGTGCCCGTGGTGAAGACATGTGAGCGCGACGGCAAGCAGTACCGTTTCGTGCTGGCTCAGATCAGCACGCACAAGGACAAGGTGGTGGAGATATTCGATCTGTCGCCGGAAGACCAGAAGAAAGTGGATGCCGAACTGGCCAAGCATAAGGAAGGCGATGTGATGGACGAGGGGATGCCCGTAATAGACGGATATGTCTACGTGCCCGATGCCGATGCTGCAGCAGCCCACAAGGTGGCCGGACAGTATTACAAGGAATACAGGCCTCTGGACCTGTCCATCACCAAGGACGTGATGGCATTGTTCATCTCCGTATTTGTCGTTATAGCCATGGTATTGGGTCTGGTGGGTTTCTACCGCCGTCATCCCGACATGAAGGCTCCGCGCAAGGGTATGGGATTCATCGAGCTGCTGGTCAGCTTCATTTACTACGACAACATCAAGCCGACCTTAGGCGAGAACTCCCGAAAATTCGCTCCTTATCTGCTGACGGTGTTCTTCTTCATCCTGACGATGAACCTGCTGGGCCTGATAGTGGTGTTCCCCGGCGGCGCCAACCTGACGGGCAACATCGCAGTGACACTGGTGCTGGCGGTATGCACGTTCGTGCTGACCAATGTGCTGGGTACGAAGCATTACTGGAAAGAGATACTGTGGCCTGATGTGCCTATCTGGCTCAAGTGTCCGCTGCCCATCATGCAGTTCATCGAGATATTCGGAATCTTTACGAAGCCGGCCGCACTGGCGGTCCGTCTGTTCGCGAACATGATGGGAGGCCACATGATCGTGATAACGCTGACACTGCTCATATTCATCTTCGCATCGTTCGGCGCGGCTGTGGCAGGAAGCGCGGCGGTGATTTCGATACTGTTCTCGGTGTTCATGCTGGCGCTTGATGTGCTGGTAAGTTTCATCCAGGCATACGTGTTCACGCTGCTGTCCACGCTGTTCATAGCGATGGCGCAGGAGAAGGGCGAGCACGGCGAGGCCAAGAAGGAGGAGGAATCTCTGCTTCACAAGGAGGCCGAGAAGATAGACAGCGTGAGAATATAAACAGGAAAAAATAATAAAAAACAAATAAAACAGTACAGCTATGTTAACAACGGTATTAACAGCGATTATCGCCGAGGTGATGTCATTGCAGCCTTTGGCAGGATTAGGCGCCGCACTTGGCGCAGGTATAGCAGCCATCGGCGCCGGTATGGGTATCGGCAAGATCGGCGGCTCGGCCATGGAGGCAATTGCCCGTCAGCCCGAAGCTGCAGGCGACATCCGAAGCAACATGATTGTGATTGCGGCTCTGATAGAGGGTGTGGCACTGTTCGCAGTGATTGTGTCGGCACTGGCAATCTTCATCAAGTAAAATTAAAACGGACAATCCGCGTGTCGTCGCGGCTCAAAGCGACGGCACGCGCATTCTCGCAACCCTAAAAAAATAAGATATGGAATTATTTACGCCTGATTTTGGCCTGGTTTTCTGGATGTTCGTAGCGTTCATCCTGTTGTTCCTGGTATTGGCAAAATGGGGTTGGCCGGTGATAATCAAGATGATGGACAAGCGGGCGAGCACCATAGACGAAGGAGTGGAGAACGCCCGTCAGGCCAAGGAGCAGCTGGACAACGCGCGCGCCGAGGCGGACCGCTATATGAAGGAGGTAATGGCCAAGCAGCAGGAGATGCTGCGTGACGCCCAGAAGATGAAGACCGAAATCATAGAGCAGGCTCGCAACGAGGCGGCCAAGGTGGCCCAGGGCGAGATGGATGCCGCGAAGGTCTCGATAGAGCAGGCGCGGAAGCAGGCCGAGTCCCAGATTCGTGACGAGGTGAGCAGATTCTCAATAGAAATTGCTGAAAAAATGATGCGTTCGCAGCTTAAGGACACCAAGGCTCAGACCGAGCTGGTGAATAAGATGCTGGACGATATCGAGAAGAACTAAAACCATGATTTCCGGACTGATACCCCACCGCTATGCCATGGCGCTGTACAAGTACGCCAAGGAGACCGACTCGCAGCAGCCGATCTACGAGGCCATGAAGACAGTGTTAGGGGCATACTCAGAAAACAAAGACCTGCAGAAAACGCTGTCCAATCCTTATGTAAAGGCAGAGGACAAGCGCAAGGTTCTGGACGGACTGTGTCAGGCTAAGCCCGACGGCCCGTTCGACAGGTTCGTACAACTGGTGCTGGACCATAAGCGGGAAGAATTCTTCCAGCTCATGGCGCTGGCATATCGCGACATATATCGCAAAGAGAACAATATATCGCAGGTCCGGATAGTGACGGCGGCAGAGATTCCCGACACCGAG
Source organism: uncultured Bacteroidales bacterium (assembly GCA_900542185.1). Classification (GTDB taxonomy): domain Bacteria; phylum Bacteroidota; class Bacteroidia; order Bacteroidales; family Muribaculaceae; genus Lepagella. The sequence continues at coordinate 87,793 of UQMZ01000005.1, read as the reverse complement.
ATGAAGCGTCTGCACGACGTGGTGGAGAAATCATTCCCGAAGTCAAAGTTCGAATACGAACACAAGGTGGATCCGGAAGTGATCGGAGGGTTTGTAATCGATGTGGATTCTACCCGCATGGACGCCTCGATCAGCGGAGAACTGCAACAATTACGACAAAACCTCTTAACAGGTAACAATTAACATGCTTAATCCAAGTGAAATATCGGATGTGCTGAAGCAGGAGCTTGAGAACATCAACTCGAAGGTCAAATTCGAAGAAGTAGGCACGGTGCTGACAGCCGGCGACGGCGTGGCGCACGTTTACGGTCTGGAGAATGTTCGGAGCAACGAGCTTGTGGAGTTCGAGAACGGAGCGAAGGGCGTGGCTCTCAACCTTGAGGAGAGCAACGTCGGCGTAGTGTTGCTGGACCGCGTGAACAGCATCACCGAGAACATGTCGGTGAAGCGCACGGGCGAGGTAGCCTCCATACCTGTGGGCGAAGGACTGTTGGGCCGCGTCATCAACATGCTTGGCGAGCCGATCGACGGCAAAGGGCCGATCGAGGGCGACCGCATCCTGCTGCCGCTGGAGCGCAAGGCTCCGGGCGTTGTGTTCCGCCAGCCGGTAACGACGCCTCTGCAGACGGGTCTGAAGGCCGTGGACTCCATGATTCCTATCGGTCGCGGACAGCGCGAGCTGATCATCGGCGACCGTCAGGTGGGTAAGACAGCCATTGCCATCGACACAATCATAAACCAGAAAGCGAATTTCGAGGCCGGCAAGCCTTTGTACTGCATATACGTGGCCATAGGTCAGAAGGCATCGACCGTGGCTTCGATAGTAAACACGCTGGAGAAATTCGGCGCAATGAAATACACGGTGGTGGTAGCCGCCAATGCGTCGGAATCGGCTTCGATGCGCTATTTCGCACCGTTCTCGGGCGCGGCCATCGGCGAGTATTTCCGCGACACCGGCCGCGACGCGCTGATCATATACGACGACCTGTCGAAGCAGGCCGTGGCATACCGTGAGGTTTCGCTGGTGCTGAAGCGTCCATCGGGCCGCGAGGCTTACCCCGGCGATATCTTCTATCTGCATTCGCGTCTGCTGGAACGTGCCGCACGTATCATCTCCGACCAGAAGGTGGCCGAGCAGATGAACGACCTTCCCGCAGTGCTGAAGCCTATGGTGAAGGGTGGCGGTTCGCTTACGGCGCTTCCCATCATCGAGACACAGGCAGGCGACGTGTCGGCATACATCCCGACCAACGTGATTTCCATCACCGACGGCCAGATCTTCCTGGAGACATCGCTGTTCAACCAGGGTATCCGTCCGGCCATCAACGTAGGTATCTCCGTATCGCGTGTGGGTGGTAGCGCACAGCTGAAGTGTATGAAGAAGGTGGCCGGAACGCTGAAGACCGACCAGGCCCAGTTCCGCGAGCTGGAATCGTTCACCAAGTTCGGCGGCGACATCGACCCCGTTACGGCACGTACCATCGACCGTGGCCGCAAGAACCAGCAGATTCTGTGCCAGCCGCAGTATCACCCCTGGCCCGTGGAGAATCAGGTGGCCGTAATATACGCAGGAGTAAACGGACTGCTGGAGAACGTGCCGCTGGAGAGTGTGCATGAATTCGAGAACCAGTATCTTCAGGCACTGCAGATGAGCCATCAGGCCGATGTGCTCGACGTGCTGAAGAGCGGCAAGCTCACTCCCGAAGCCGAAAGCGCCATGACGGCCGTGGCTAAGGAAGTGGCAGACAGAATCGCGAGTGCGAAATAAATAAGAGGAGTCATACCGCATGGCAACGTTAAGAGAACTAAAGAACCGCATTGGGTCGGTATCATCGACGGAGAAGATAACCGGAGCGATGAAGATGATATCGTCGGCCAAGGCGCATCAGAACGAGATACAGCTTAAGCAGCTGAAGCCGTTCCGCGCCAAGCTGACGGAGATCATGGGTCATATACTGGGGGCGCAGGAGAATTTCGAATCGCCTCTGATCGAGAGTCGCGAGGTGATGAATGCGGCCGTGGTGGTATATGGTTCGGACGACGGTCTGTGCGGCGCCTACAATATCAATATCTTCAAGGGACTTCTGATTGAACTGGACAAGTTGCGCCGCGACTGTCCGGGAGCAGCCGTCACGGTGATACCGGTAGGGCAGAAGATAGCCCGCGCGGTATCGAAGCTCGATGGCGTGAAGGTGGAAATCCCCGAAGGTGTGGATTCAAAGATGGGCGGCCCGAAGGTGACGGAGTTCACCGAGGGACTCCGCGACCGCTTTGTCAAGGGCACGATAGACCGTGTGGACGTGATCTACATGAAGTATAAGTCGATGAGCAAGCAGACGCTTACTGCAGACCGGCTGTTCCCGGTGGAGCAGGCGTCGCTGATTGACGGGATCGAGGCTGACGAGAATCAGCTGTACATTTTCGAGCCGGATCCCAACAGCATCTTCAACGAGGTGCTGCCGATGTTCGTACAGTCGACCATGCAGGAGATCACCATCGAGAACCGAGCCAGCGAGCAGGCGGCGCGCGTGATGGCCATGCAGACGGCCAACGACAACGCCCAGAAGCTGCGCGACGAACTCCAGCTGGAGTACAACAAACTGCGCCAGCAGAGCATCACGGCCGAATTGCTTGACCTGCTGGGAGGCCAGGTGGAACGATGAACAACCTTATTTGATAACCGAGAGAGAAAAATCAATATTTGATGGCCAATATATTAGAATACTTTAAGGAGGTCGGTACGGGACTGAAAAGTCTGGTGACGGGAATGGCCGTTACGGGCAAGGAGTTTGTGACGCCCAAGATCACGGAGCAGTATCCGGAGAACCGACAGGACCTGAAGATCAGCGACCGGTTCCGTGCGGAACTTACGCTGATATACGATTCGGAGGGACGCCACAAGTGCATAGCGTGTGGCATCTGCCAGATGAATTGCCCGAACGGGACCATTCATCTGGATACAAAAATGGTGGAACTGCCCGACGGCAAGAAGAAGCGCAAGCTGGACAAGTACATGTACGACCTGGGGAGCTGTACGTTCTGTATGCTGTGCGTCACGAGCTGTCCGCAGAACGCCCTGGAATTCAGCAATGATTTCGAGCAGGCGGTGTTCGAGCGCGACAAACTTGTGAAGCAGCTTAATTACCGCCCCGAGCCGGAGGACCCGGCACCCGCGCCCAAGCCCGCAGCACCAGCGAAGCCCGCAGAGGCACCCAAGCCCGAAGCTCCGGCTCAGCCCGAGGCCAAAGCCTGACCTTCCGCATAACACTTAATTAAGAAACAATAACAATATAATGGATTCAGTAGCGAATATAATTTTATATTTCGTTGTGGCCCTGATAGTGGTTATCTTTTCGGTAGCGACTGTGATGACGCGCAAGATACTGCGTGCGGCCACATATCTGCTTTTCGTGCTGATCGGAACCTCGATATTCTATTTCCAGTTAGGGTATCAGTTCCTGGGCGCGGTGCAGATCGCTGTATACGCGGGCGGCATCATGGTGCTGTTTGTGTTCGCGATCCTTCTGACGCACCGTCCTGACGAGGAGGTGGCATATCTGCGCAATCACCGCCGTGCCATCGGCGCGACGGTATCGGTGTTGGGCGGCATCCTGCTGGTGCTGGCACTGCTGTATATGCCGTTGTCCCACGAAGCGAATCTGATGTCCTGTCTGGACGGCAGCGCGACAATCAGCATGAAAGAGATAGGCAAGGCCTTCACGGGCACCGAGAAGTTCCAGTATCTGTTGCCGTTCGAGGCAATATCGATACTGTTGTTGGCATGTATAATCGGCGGCGTAACAGTTGCCCGTAAACGTTAAGCGCGATGGATTTGAATATGTTATGGTATTTGGTCCCGAGCGTGATAATGTTCGTGGCCGGCGTGTACGGATTCGTGACACGCAAAAATATGATAGCGTTGCTGATATCGTTGGAGCTGATGCTCAATTCGGCAGACCTGAATTTTGTGATTTTCAATCGTTTCCTGTATCCGGGGTCGATGGAGGGTATGGTGTTCACCCTGTTCGCCATAGCCATTGCGGCCGCCGAGACAGCCATTGCGATTGCGATAATCGTGAACATTTACCGCAAGCTCCACAGCACGGAGATAGACGAGGTAGATAAAATGAAGTATTGATCATGAGCGTTACACTACCGATATTAATTCTTGCCATACCGCTGTTCATGTTCCTGTTACTGGGCATCGGCGGCGTAAAGATGTCGCGCAAGCTTGCGGGCATACTTGGCATCACGGCTTTGGGGGCTGTGGCAGTGATCAGTTATTACGTTGCATTCACATATTTCTTCAGCGGCGACCCGCTGTTTATCGTAGACGGCGTAAGGCAGCAATGTCAGATGTTCGATGTGACCTGGCTGGCGTTTACCGACCGTATGGTGGTGAACATCGGTTTCCTGCTGGATCCCATCTCGGCCATGATGCTGGTGGTGATCACCACCATCTCGTTCATGGTTCACCTCTACAGCTGGGGATATATGGAGCACGAGCCGGGTTTCCAGCGTTATTACGCGTTCCTGGCCCTGTTCACGTTCTCGATGTTAGGCCTGGTGGTAGCCACCAACATATTCCAGATGTATATATTCTGGGAGCTGGTGGGTGTCAGCTCGTATCTGCTGATCGGATTCTTCTATAAGCTTCCGTCGGCCGTATCTGCTTCGAAGAAGGCATTCATCGTGACGCGTTTCGCCGACCTGTTCATGCTGATCGGTATCCTGGTGCTGAGCTACTATGTATCGAACGCACCCGCCGACGGTCCCTTAGGCACGGCATCCGCATTCAACTTCCAGATGCTGAACAACAACGCAGGCGTTATCGCCAACACCGTTGTAGGCGCTACGTTCATGAGCGGTTCGGTACTGACATGGGCTATGGTGTTGATATTCGTCGGCGGTATGGGTAAATCGGCCATGCTTCCGCTGCACATCTGGCTTCCCGACGCAATGGAGGGCCCGACGCCTGTATCGGCTCTGATTCATGCCGCTACGATGGTTGTGGCCGGTGTATATTTGGTGGCACGTTTCTTCCCTCTGTACTGCATCGTTCCCGACTCGCTTACATTCATTACGGTAGTGGGCGCCATCACGGCGTTCTACGCAGCCGTAGTGGCATGTACGCAGATAGACATCAAACGAGTGCTGGCATTCTCAACCATCTCGCAGATTGCGTTCATGATGGTGTCGTTAGGCGTGGCATACAACCAGCCCATCGAAGGCGTACATTACTCGGGACTCGGATACATGGCCTCCATGTTCCACCTGTTCACGCACGCCATGTTCAAGGCACTCCTGTTCCTTGGCGCCGGCGCACTGATTCATGCCGTTCACAGCAACGACTACACCAAGATGGGCGGTCTGCGCAAGTATATGCCCATCACACACTGGACGTTCCTGATAGGCTGTCTCGCCATCGCCGGCATACCTCCGTTCTCCGGTTTCTTCTCGAAGGACGAGATGCTGGCAGCCATGTACAACAACCACTGGTTCTGGGGCGCATGGATGTCGATGGTGGCCGGTCTGACCGCTTTCTATATGTTCCGTCTCTACTACCTGATCTTCTGGTGGGAGGAGAATCCCGAGTACAAGAAGGAGGGCCACAAGCCTCATGACGCACCCTGGCAGATGTCGGTGCCGTTGCTGTTCCTGGCAGCCGTAAGCTGCGTGGCAGGTTTCATCCCCTTCGGGGAGTTCGTGACCTATAACGGCGAACCCTACGAAATCCATCTGGAGACTCCGGTTGCAGTTACCTCAATCGTCATAGCGTTGCTTGCCATCGGTCTTGCAACCGTGATGTACGCCAAGAAGAATCCTCTGCCCACCAAGTTCAAGAACGCGATGCCCGGTCTGTGGAAGGCCGCTCACCATCGCTTCTACTGGGACGAGATGTATCAGTTCGTCACGCATAAGATCATATTCAACATCATCTGCCGCAGCATAGCATGGTTCGACCGTCATGTGATCGACGGCACGATGAACGCACTGGCTTACGTCACCAACTTCTTCTCCGTAAAGATCAAAGGCATGCAGTCCGGATATGTCCAGACTTACGTGCTGTGGTACTTTGCCGGAGCGTTGGTACTGGCCGTAATCACATGGATCTGTCTTATCTAACCCCTCAATAACAACAATAAAAGATTATGTTTTTCGGAAATATCTTAATCTGGTTCGTAGTAGTGCCGATCCTGATGCTGGCCGGACTCGCATTGTGCGGTCAGAACAACATGAAGGCGATCCGCGGGGTTATGGTAACCTGCTCTACGGTATTGCTTGGCATGAGCATCTGGCTGGTGTGCGATTTCCTGGCACAGCGGGCAGCCGGCAATCAGGCCGAAATGCTGTGGATGGATTCATGGATGTGGTATAAGCCACTGAACATTCACTTGGCAGTGGGTGTGGACGGTATCTCCGTCCTGATGCTGCTGCTTACCTCTATAATAGTGTTTGCGGGCACCTTCGCCTCGTGGAAGATCAACCCGCTGCCCAAGAACTTCTTCCTGTGGTACTCGCTGCTTTCTACGGGTGTGTACGGATTCTTCATCTCGATTGACATGTTCACGATGTTCATGTTCTACGAGGTGGCTCTGATTCCGATGTACCTGCTGATCGGCGTATGGGGCACGGGTCGCAAGGAATATTCGGCAATGAAGTTGACCCTGATGCTGATGGGAGGCTCGGCCTTCCTGATGCTCGGTCTGCTCGGAATCTATTGGCATGGCACTCCCGAAGGAATGCCCCATACATGGAACATTCTCGAGATCTCGCATTACGGCAACATCGACTACGGCTGGCAGAACCTGCTGTTCGTGTTCACGTTCGTAGGTTTCGGCGTGCTCGGCGCGATGTTCCCGTTCCATACATGGAGCCCCGACGGTCACGCATGTGCACCGACGGCAGTGTCTATGCTCCACGCCGGCGTGCTGATGAAGTTAGGAGGATACGGATGCTTCCGCATCGCCATCTTCCTGCTGCCTCACGCCGCCAACGAGCTGGCCTGGATATTCATTATCCTGACAGGTATCAGCATCGTGTACGGAGCCTTCTCGGCCTGCGTTCAGACGGACCTCAAGTACATCAACGCATACTCGTCGGTGTCGCACTGCGGCATGGTGCTGTTCGCACTGCTGATGCTGAACACCACGGCTATGACCGGTGCAATCCTGCAGATGCTGAGCCACGGTCTGATGACGGCCCTGTTCTTCGCACTGATCGGTATGATATACGGACGTACGCATACACGTGACATCCGCCAGATGGGCGGCCTGATGAAGATAATGCCTTACCTCGGCGTATGCTATATGATTGCCGGTTTCGCATCCTTAGGACTTCCCGGTATGTCGGGCTTCGTGGCCGAGATGACCATCTTCTTCGGATCGTTCGAGCACGCCGACATGTTCCACCGCATCTTCGTGATCGCCGCCACGACTTCGATCGTGATTACTGCGGTCTACATCCTGCGCGTGGTGGGCAAGCTGATTCTCGGACCGGTTCAGGACGAGCATCATCTCAGTCTGACAGACGCGACATGGTGGGAGCGTCTGTCGACCGTGACCCTGATAGCGTGTCTGGCCGGTATCGGATTCTTCCCCAACTGGCTTAGCGAGACAATACAGCATAGCTTCAAACCAATCGTCGACGCATTGGCGATGGCTATCTAATCAATTAGAACAACAAGAAACGAAAAAATGGGATATTCTCAATTTGGGGCAATGCTCCCCGAGTTAATAATACTGGGCATTTTCCTTGTGGTGTTTGTGGCTGACGTGTTCAGTCGCGACGGCTCCGCGAAGAAATTTCTGACGCCCATGACCACGGTGTTGTTCGGTCTTGGGACGATAGCGATATGGCTGTTGCCGTCGTGCGAGGTATCGGTGTTCGGCGGTATGTATGTCAACGACAGCGCAAGCATGGCAATCAAGGCCATACTGAATATAGGAGTGTTCATTGTGCTGCTGCAGTCGGCCCATTGGGTTGAGAGCGACGAGGTGGCCATCCGCAAGGGTGAGTTCTACGAGCTGCTTCTGGTCACGCTGTTCGGCATGTACCTGATGATTTCGGCACGTCACTTCCTGCTGTTCGTCATCGGTCTGGAGGCGGCGTCTTTGCCTCTGGCAGCTATGGTAGCTTTCAACAAGAAGCACTACGAGAGCAACGAAGCCGCCATCAAGTATATACTTACGGCAGTGTTCTCGTCGGCAATCCTGCTGATGGGCCTGAGTTTCGTGTACGCTTTCTCGGGTGGCTCGCTCTATTACAGCGACATCTACAGCAACATCACGAGCGGACAGATGTCGGGCCTGCTGATAGTGGCAATGGCATTCATGATCGCCGGTATCGGTTTCAAGCTGAGCCTTGTTCCGTTCCATCTGTGGACCGCCGACGTATACCAGGGTGCCCCCACGGCCATCACATCGTATCTGTCGGTAATCTCCAAGGGCGCCACGGCATTCGCATTCTTCATCATCTTTGTACAGGCATTCGGCCAGATCTATCCCGACTGCTGGGAATGGATGCTATATGCTGTGATCATCGCCACCATCACGGTAGGTAACCTGTTCGCCATCCGTCAGAAGAACCTGAAGCGGTTCATGGCCTTCTCATCCATCTCGCAGGCAGGATACATCATGCTGGGCGCCATGACAAGCTCCACAATCGGACTGGGTTCGATGATGTACTACATTTTCGTGTACATCGTCAGCAACCTCGGCGCATTTGCCGTGATCACGAGCATAGAGAACAAGACAGGCAAGGTCAGCATGGACGATTACGACGGACTGCACAAGACCAACCCCTGGCTGTCGTTCGCAATGACACTGGCCATGTTCTCGCTGGCAGGTATTCCGCCGTTCGCAGGATTCTTCTCGAAGTTCCTGATCTTCACGTCGGCAACCTCCACGGGTTCGATGCCTCTGTACATCCTGGTGCTCATCGCGCTGATCAACACCATCATCTCGCTGTACTACTATCTGCTGGTGGTAAAGGCCATCTGGATCAATCCCGGCGAGGCCAAGGTGGAGGCGTACAAGAGCAACCCTGGCGAGCGTGCCGCACTCTGGATCTGTGTGGCCGGTATCGTACTGTTCGGTCTCGTACCTTACATCTATGAATACTGCTACAACGCCGCTTTGATTCCCGGACTGGGACAGTAAAGCCCGAAGGTCGCGACAGTGAACGATCTATAAGAAGTTAACATAACGGTCGCTACGGAGACCTGATCATCAATACGGAGAGCGTGTCCGAAAGGGCGCGCTCTCTGAGTGTAGGGGCCTGTATATGCGTACCAAGTATAAGTAATTGACAATAATCTATCAAAAATGTTGTTTTGCAACATATTTGTTTGTCAATTGATTAAAAAGTAACTAAATTTGTAATAATAAAAGAAGCGAGCCTGAGATTCTATGACCAGAGCCTTACGACCCCTTCGCATGAAATGAAAAACTTACCCAAAATTTTATAATTCCTCATGAGTTATCTGAAATTTGACAAGAACCTGATGATAAATTTGGAGCAGAGTCTGCCGAAAGAAATGCTCCGGACGAATCGGTCGGGGGCCTATCATTGTACGACGATTGTGGGATGCAACACACGCAAACAGCATGGATTGCTGGTGATACCGATACCTGAGATGGACGATCAGGCCCATGTTCTGCTGTCATCGCTCGACGAGACAGTGGTGCAGCACGGCGCGGAGTTCAACTTAGGACTGCACCAGTACGGACCGACGACGTTCAGTCCGAACGGTCACAAGTACATCAGGGAATACAGCTGCGAGGTGGTTCCGAGCATATTGTACCGCGTGGGCGGCGTGATATTGTCGAAGGAGAAAGTGTTCATCTCCCATCAGAACCGCATTCTGATCCGCTATACGCTCATAGACGCGCATTCGGACACCACGCTCAAGTTCCGTCCCTTCCTGGCGTTCCGCAACGCCAACGCGCTGGTGATGGAAAACTCTGCCATCAACAAAACCATCAATCATGTTCCCAACGGAGTGTCCACCTGTCTGTATCAGGGATATCCCGAACTGTACATGCAGTTCAACAAGGAAGTGAAATGGGTGGACGACGGCCATTGGTACAAGGGAATAGAGTATTACAAGGACCGCGACCGAGGCATCCCCTACAAAGAAGACCTGTGGGTACCCGGTTATTTCGAGGTCCCTATCAAGAAAGGAGAGTCCATAATCTTCTCCGCTTCGACGGCCGAAACCGATCCGGCACAGTTCGAGAAGGTGTACGACGAAGAGCTGAAGACACGCACATGCCGCACCAGTTTCTACAACTGTCTTAAGAACGCCGCCAAGCAGTTCTATCTGAAGAACGAACACGGCGACTACATCATGGCCGGATATCCATGGTACAACGTACGCAGCCGCGACGAACTTATCGCGCTGCCCGGCTGTACGCTGTCAGTAGGCCACGAGGATGACTATCACAAGATAATGGGCACCTTCATCAATGCCCTGAATCATTATATCGACACCAAGGAGACAGATCCGGTAATACACGAGATAGACCTGCCCGACATTCCGTTATGGACCATCTGGGCCATCCAGGCCTACCGCAAGGCTACGGACCAGAAGCAGTGTCTTGAAAAATACGGCGACGAGGTGCGCCGTCTGGTAGAAGATATCCGCAACGGCCGTATCGCCAACCTGCGTGTCAACGACAACGGCCTGGTTTCGACCGAAGGCCGAGACAAGCCGGTGACCTGGCTGTCGGCTTCCATCAACGGCAAGCCCATCATACCGCGCACAGGATACATCCTGGAATTCAACGCCCTGTGGTACAACAGCCTGCGCTTCCTGCAGTCCCTGTTGGAGAACGAACCGGGCGAGCAGGAATATGTAAAGGAACTCGACGAGCTGGCCACGAAGTGCGGCGAATCGTTTATCAACACGTTCCTGAACGGCTACGGTTATCTGTACGACTATGTGAACGGCACTTACACAGACCTTGAGGTGCGTCCCAACATGGCGATAGCCATCGGTCTGGAATACAGCCCGCTGAACCGCCGCCAGCGTAAGACCGTGCTTGACTTCTGCACGCGTGAGCTGCTGACGCCCAAGGGACTCCGTTCGCTCAGCCCCAAGAGCCAGAACTATCATCCTACATACGTGGGCAACCCGATAGAGCGCGAATACGCCGTGCATCAGGGTCCCGCGCGTCCCTGGCTGTTCGGATTCTATGCCGACGCCTATTTCAAGGTGTTCGGACTGTCCGGCCTTTCGTTCATAGAGCGTATGCTGATCGGCTACGAGGACGAGATGTCGACGGGCTGTATAGGATCGCTGAGCGAGATGTATGACGCCAACCCGCCGTACACCGGCCGTGGCGCCGTGTCTACGTCCAAGAACGTGGGCGGCATACTGACCGTGATCAAGACAGTGAACCAGATGATCAAATTACAGAAATAACCCCTAAACATAAGAGAAATGAGAGCATTAATGTTCGGATGGGAGTTTCCTCCCCACATTCTCGGGGGATTGGGAACGGCGAGCTACGGACTGACCAAGGGAATGCACAATTGCGGCAACATGGACATCACGTTCGTGATACCGAAGCCGTATGGCGACGAGGAGAAGGGCTTTGCCAACATCATAGGCGCCAACAGCACCCCGGTGGCTTGGCGCGATGTGGACTATGACTACGTGGCCAACCGTCTTGGAAAGGTGATGGATCCACAGCTGTACTTCCAGCTGCGCGACCACATCTATGCCGACTTCAACTATATGCGGCTCAACGACCTGGGCTGCATCGAGTTCTCCGGCCGGTATCCCGACAACATCCTGGAGGAGATAAACAATTACTCGATAGTAGCGGGCGTGATAGCGCGCACGGTGCCTTGCGACGTGATACACTCGCACGACTGGCTGACATATCCGGCCGGCATCCACGCCAAGAACGTGACCGGCAAACCTCTGGTAATTCACGTACACGCCACCGACTTCGACCGCAGCCGCGGCAACGTGAACCCCACCGTATTCTCCATCGAGAAGGACGGAATGAACAACGCCGACCATATTATCACGGTGTCTGATCTGACGCGCCGCACGGTCATAGAGAAATACGGCATCAATCCCGACAAGGTGACCACAGTGCACAACGCCGTGATACCTTTGAACGACGACCTGCTGAACCTGCCGCGCCACGAAAAGAAAGACAAGGTGATAACGTTCCTGGGCCGCATCACGATGCAGAAAGGACCGGAGTACTTCGTGGAGGCGGCCGCCAAGGTGTTGCAGAAAACGAAGAACGTCCGCTTCGTGATGGCCGGCAGCGGCGACATGATGGACGCCATGATACGTCTGGCCGCCCAGCGCAACATAGCCGACAGATTCCACTTCACGGGCTTCCTGCGCGGCAAGCAGGTGTACGAGATGCTGGCCGATTCCGACGTGTACGTGATGCCGTCGGTGTCCGAGCCTTTCGGTATCTCGCCGCTTGAGGCCATGGAAATGGGAGTGCCCTCCATCATATCCAAGCAGTCGGGATGCGCAGAAATCCTGACCAACGTAATCAAGACCGACTACTGGGACATCGACGCCATGGCTGACGCCATGCACGCACTGGTGTCCTATCCCGCCATGCATGACTATCTCCGCGTCAAAGGCATAGAGGAGATTCACGGCATCACCTGGGAGAAGGCCGGCCAGAAGGTAATAGACATCTACAACCAGGTCATCAACAAGTAAATTTGCACATCTAAATATGAAATCAGTTTGTTTTTATTTCCACATACATCAGCCGTTCCGGCTGAAACGTTACCGTTTTTTCGACATAGGTAACGACCACTACTATTTCGATGATTTCTCGGACGACGACATCATCACCCGCCTGGCAGAGAATTCGTATATGCCGATGTGCGACACTCTGCTGGATATGATCAAGAGCACGAACGGAGCGTTCAAATGCGCCCTGAGCGTGAGCGGCACGGCCATCGAGCAGCTGCAGCTCTATGTGCCCGAGATGATCGACAAACTCAAGGCTCTGGCCGACACAGGCTGCGTGGAGTTCCTGTCGGGCACATACGCACACTCGCTGTCGAGTCTGGAGGACACAGAGGAATTCATGCGCGACGTGAAGCGTCACGACGCCATGATCAAGGATCTGTTCGGCAAGAAACCGACCACATTCGCCAACACCGAGCTGATCTATGACGACGACATCGCCGCCGAAGTGGGCCGCATGGGCTTCAACACCTGCGTGACCGTAGGCGCCAAGCATATCCTGGGATGGAAGTCGCCTAACTACGTATATCAGGCCGAGACGGCTCCCGATCTGAAGCTGCTGCTCAGCAACGACAAACTGGCCGACGACGTGGCCCGCAACTTCGCCAATCCCGAATGGCCGGCTTATCCGTTGACAGCCGACAAGTACATGGACTGGATCGCCGCACTGCCCGAGCAGGAGCAGGTGGTGAACCTGTGGTTCTCGATGGACGTGTTCGGATCGTTCCTGCCCGCCAACACCGGTATCTTCATGTTCATGAAGGCCCTGCCGCAGTTTGCCGCCGAACGTGGCATCCGCTTCGCCACACCGAGCGAGGTGACTGCCCAGCTCAAGCCCGTGGGCATGATGAGCGTACCGTATCCTATCTCGGACATCGACGAGGCCCGCGACGTATCGGCATGGAAGGGTAACGACCTGCAGAACGAGGCCCTGAACAAGCTGTATGCCGTGGCCGAGCGCGTAAGCCTCTGCTCCGACCGTCAGCTGAAGCAGGACTGGGAGTATCTGCAGAGCTCCGACCACTTCTACTACATGAGCACAAAGAACATGGCTGACGGCGCAAGCCACGCGGCATTCTCGCCGTACGATTCGCCGTTCTCGGCATTCACCAACTACATGAATGTGCTGGCCGACTTCCTGGTGCGCGTAGAGGAACAGTATCCTGAGAGCATCGACAACGAGGAGCTGAACTCGCTGCTGCTCACCATCCGCAACCAGGCTTCGGAGATTGCTTCGCTTAACAAGGAAGTGAAGTCGCTGCGTGCCGCCCAGGACAGCGAAGACCTCCCCGTGGAGCAGGTTGTCCCTGTTGAGAAGGCTGACGTAGAGGCTCCCGCCAAGAAGCCCGGCCGCAAGCCCGCAGCGAAGAAGGCAACTGAAAAGAAGCCTGCCGCAAAGAAAGCTACGGCCAAGAAGGCTGCGAAGAAGGCGGAGGAATAAGCAAGCAGACCTAAAGGCCTGCGCCCGAACCAACCCACACAACCGGAGGGAGTGTCCGGGAGACATGGAAAATGAAAATCTCAGTAATAATTAGGGAGGGTGGAACTCAGGTTCCATCCCTCTCTTTTTTTAGTCCGGTAAATTGGCGTGAGAATGCACTCATGGATTGGCAATGTGCAATTTGGGCTGCACTATGGGTGGATAAGTGTGCAATATATGTTGATTTGGGTGGCAAAATGTTGGAATTTTAAAACAATTTGTTGACATTTGCATTCAGAATAGAAAAGCTGTTGTAAAACAGTGTTGAGCAGCTATGAAAAATCAGGCGTGACGAACCTGAGACGCGGCAGCATTGTGCCGGCAACGTAGCTGCATTATGAAGATGATAATTACACTAAACTGTTTGCATTATGTTAGAGCGGTATTTGGAAAAGACGGAGTTCGATTCGCTGGAGGATTTCCAGCGTAATTTCAAGATAAAAGTGCCGGAGCACTTCAATTTCGCATACGATGTCGTTGACCGGTGGGCCGAGGAACAACCCGACAAACCGGCATTGCTGTGGACCAACGAAGCGGGCGAGGAACGGCAGTTCACGTTCCGAGAGATGAAGGAATACTCCGACCGTACGGCATCATTTTTCCAAAGCCTCGGAATAGGTCGCGGGGACATGGTAATGCTGATATTGAAGCGCAGATACCAGTTCTGGTTCTCCATATTGGCTCTCCACAAATTAGGAGCAGTGGCTATACCGGCCACACATCTGCTGATGCCCAAGGATATAGTGTATCGCTGCAACGCCGCGAAAATCAAGGCCATAGTGGCCGTGGGCGACGAGGTCGTGACCGGGAATATAGAAAAGGCTTTGCCCAAGTGTCCTACGGTGCGTCGGGTAATCTCTACCGGACCGATTGTGCCCGAAGGCTGGGAAGACTTCAACAAGGGGATAGCGGAGGCTCCGGAATTCAGACGGCCGGCACTGAAGAACCGCAACGAAGACTTGTCGCTGCTATACTTCACCTCGGGCACCACGGGCGAGCCGAAGATGGTGGCGCACGATTTCCTATATCCGTTGGGCCACATCATCACCGGCAAATACTGGCACAACCTCGATGAAAACTCGCTGCATCTCACATTGGCCGATACGGGATGGGGCAAAGCCGTATGGGGGAAGCTGTACGGACAATGGTTCTCGGGTGCGAATGTGTTCGTGTATGATTTTGAAAAATTCAAGCCGAAGGAATTGCTGCACATGTTCGAAAAGTACCACATCACATCGTTCTGCGCGCCGCCGACCGTCTACCGCTTTCTGATACTGGAGGATGTCAGGAGCTATGACCTGAGCGCATTGCATTACTGCACCACAGCGGGCGAGGCCATGAATCCGAGCGTGTTCGAGAAATGGGAGGAACTTACGGGCCTTTCCATTCATGAAGCCTTCGGGCAGACCGAGACCACGCTGACCATCGGCACCTTCCCGTGGATGACTCCGAAGCCCGGCTCAATGGGGATACCGAGTCCCGGCTATCACATCGACCTGCTGAACGATGCCGGCGAAAGCTGCAAGCCCGGGGAGCAGGGGCAGATAGTGATATACACCGAGCCTGACCGACCGTTGGGATTGTTCCGCGAGTATCTGTACGACCCGGAGCTGACCCGGGCTGCGCACCGCAACGGCGTATATTACACCGGCGACATGGCTACACGCGACGAGGACGGTTATTTCTGGTTCGTAGGTCGCGCCGACGACGTGATCAAATCGTCGGGCTACCGTATCGGACCGTTCGAGGTGGAGAATGCGCTGATGAGCCACGAGGCGGTGGTGGAATGCGCCATCACCGGTGTACCCGACCCGATACGCGGCCAGTTGGTCAAGGCCACGATAGTGTTGAGCGAGGCATATAAGGAAAAGGCCGGCGATGAGCTGGTGAAGGAGCTGCAGAACTATGTGAAGCATCAGACCGCGCCGTACAAGTATCCTCGTGTCATAGAGTTTGTTGACGAGCTTCCCAAAACCATCAGCGGTAAGATTCGCCGCGTTGACATCCGAAAGAAAGTATCGTAATCATAAGGGATAATAAAAAAGATAAAGGCTCCATAACGCGTATGGGGCCTTTGTCTGTATAAATGATAAGGATACTATTTGTCTAAAGTGATGTTAATGGGTCCTGAGCCTTTGACGATGAACTGGGCGTGGCCGTTGAAGGCCGGCAAGGTAAACGAGTCGGGATGCTCGCCGGGAGCCGGACGCTCCTTGATGCGGAAGGCCGGGTCGCCGTTGCCGCTGCCTAACAGAGTCTGACCCTCTGACAGGTGTATGGTCAGCGGATTGGAGGCTGTAGGTGCGAAACGCCCCTTCCGGTCGCGCAGAGTGACGTTGATGACGCGTATGCCGTCCTGTTCGTGAGCAGTCTCAATGTCCAACTTCTCGGCAGGTCCGGAAGTCTCTACGACCGAGGTCTTGACCGGCTTGCCGTTCTTATATCCCTTGGTCGTGACCTTGCCCGGTTTGTAGACGGCCGGGAACGATACGTGCTGACCGGGCGTCACTTTTTTGCGGCCCAAGTTCTTGCCGTTCACGTTCAGCTCCACCTCGTCCATGTTGGAATATACCCAAATGTCGATTGTTTCGCCTTCATGTCCTTCGAGATTCCAGTGCGGCAGGATATGGAGCACAGGCTGATCGGTCCACTGCGACTGCAGATAGAACGCCTCGTCCTTGGGGAATCCGGCATAGTCCAGGATTCCGAACTCGCTTCCCGTGGCCGGGAATACCAGGGGATTCGGTTCGCCGCGATAGTCGAAGCCGGTCCAGTAGCAGAGACCGAGCAGCCAGGGACGGTCGCGGTAGAAAGTCCAGCCGCGCGCAATGCGGTTCAGGGTGCCGTCTGTGTCGGGAGTGCGGTTCAGCGACGCCATGTGTCCGTTGGCCTTGTCATCGAAATAAACGCCGCGCGTGCCGCTGCCCGTTGTCTCCTCCGAACCGAATGCGATGCGGTCGGGATAGTTGCGGCGGTGTTCCTCCACTGAATTCTGCATGATGTAGTTGTAACCGGCCACATCAGGGCTGATTACGACTGTCGGGCCGCTGGAGGTGGCCACGGTCATAAGGCGGGTGGAATCGAGGCTGTGCGAGATGTCGCGCAGGTCCTTCACGACGCGGTCGCCGCGCTTGTCCCATTCCACGCCCCATTCCTCGTTGCCGACGCTCCACAGAATCACGGACGGATGATTGAAGTCGCGGTCTATCATCTTCTCAAGCTGGCCGGTGTGGTAGTCGTTGATGCCGAGCAGACGGTTTTCCTCCACCAACATGATGCCGAGCGAGTCGGCAGCCGCGATGGCTTCGGGGGTGAAAGGATTGTGCGACGTGCGCACGGTGTTGATGCCGTATTTCTTCAACTCCTTCAGCCGGTAGACATTGACGGCGTCAGGAATGCCGGCGCCCACGCCCGGATGGTCCTGATGCTGGTCGACGCCATGTATCCTGTAATGCCGGCCGTTGACGAACAACCCCTTGTCCGGGTCGAAAGTCAGGGTGCGGAATCCTGTGCGGATACGTTCGGATTCGATGTCGCGGCCATTGGCCTGCAGCGTTACCGTCACGTCGTAGCGTTCGGGGGTGTCGGGACTCCACAGCTTCAGGTCCTGAGGCTTAAGGTCGATCCGCCACTTGGCCTCGCCGCGCGGCTTTATGACGGCAGGTACAGTCACAGAAGAAGCCCCGCCCTGAACGGCCCGGCCGGACAGAGAAGTTATGTTGACATTTACCTGAAGCCCCTTGACATCTGCATGGGAGAGATTCTCGATTATGCCGCTTACCGTCACGGTGCCGTCACCGCTGCGGTCAGAGCCGGAGGTGCAGTACTGCACACGTGTCTTGTCGGGCACCAGGCGCACCAACGGCGACTTTTCAAGCCAGGCGTGACGGTATATGCCGCCACCCTCGTAGAACCAGCCCTCCTCGAAAGTGGCGTCGGAACGGACGGCGATGACATTCTCGGAATCGGGACCGTAATTCAGATAGGGGGTGATGTCGTAACGTTGGCGCGTATATCCTGAAGGTTCGCCTCCGAGGTAGAAGCCGTTGACCCATACCTGCGAGTCACGGAATATGCCGTCAAACATCAGGTCGTAGTGGGCCGCCGAGTCTTCGGGTTGCAGGGTGAATGTCTTGCGGTACCATCCAACGGATGTCTCGGGGTATTTATAGCCCACGGTCTTGTAGCCGTGACTGTGCGATGCCAGCGAATCGTATGGGAGGTCTACCACAAAATCGAACGGCAGATTGACGCGATGCCAGAGCGAATCGTTGAATTTGGGAGAATACGGACCGGCATTGTGGATGGAATTGGCCTTGGTGAGATAGTTGAAATATTCGGTGCCCCGGCCGAAATCCTTGGCGGGGTCGGTATGTCCGAAAGCGAATGCCCAGTCCGGGTCGATATTGATGCGCGTTCGCGACGACACAGATGCCGAATAAGTCAGTACGCCGGCACCGATTATCACGAGGGGGACGAGAATATTTTTCATAGTCTGAATAATTTCGATAAAGGTAGTCAAAAATGCGGATATCGCCAAGGAAGTTGTGAAAATGAGGAAAAAATGATAATTTTGTACCGAAATTAATCGACACCACACAGAGGCGTGGTCTGTCGCTCCGGCCTATGGGGCCGTAGAGGAAAGTCCGGGCAACACAGGACGCCGCATTTTCTAACGGAAAGCTGGCAGCGATGTCAGGGATAAGTGACAGAGAACGACCGCCCGGCGGCGCAAGCAGCCGGGTAAGGGTGAAAAGGCGAGTGTAAGAGACCACCGGGCCGCATGGCGACATGTGGCGCCGCACATCCTGCGGGTTGCAAGGCCAAATACACCGGCAGTCAAGGATGGTCCGTCCATTGCCGGGGGGTAGGCTGCTATAGCCGGCAGGCAACTGCCGACAAAGATAAATGACAGACGCGGAACGGAAATTGTTCCGTACATAACCCGGCTTACAGCGCCTCTGTGCATCATAATGGGTCTTTGGCTAAGGCTGAAGACTCATTTTGTTTGTTATTAAAACAAAAACGCCGGGTAATCGGCCTGTTTCTAAATAGACGGATGTATGAAGAAGAAAAAGGATAATTTCATCACAAGACTGGTGGACAGGATAATGCGATGGTGGGAATATTGTTCCACCGGGGTGTGGAGCGACGGGCGCAACACTGTGGGCGTCAGGTTCGTGAAGACTGTCAATCTGTCAGTGAAATCCTTTTTTGACCGCGGTCTTCAGATCAAGTCGATGGCGCTGACCTACAATACTGTGCTGTCGATAGTGCCGGCATTCGCGCTGATGGTGGCCATCGGCCGGGGATTCGGCCTGCAGGATTCGGTGCAGAACGAGCTGTACATGCTGTTTCCGGCCCAGCACAAGGCCATAACGACATTTATGAAATTCGTCGACTCGTATCTGTCAAGCACCACGCAGGGCCTGTTTGTGGGCGTGGGCATCATAGTGCTGTTGTGGACGGTGATAATGCTGCTGTCGGGCATCGACGACGCTTTCAATTCCATCTGGGACGTGCGGAGCGAGCGCACCCTGTTCCGCAAGTTTACAGATTATATCACTATCTGCCTTATGGTGCCGATATTACTGATATGTTCGTCGGGAGTGTCGATATTCATGTCTGACACGGTGCAGGGAATGGTATATTTCTCATTCCTGACGCCGGTGGTGAACCTGATGCTCGAACTGACGCCCCTGGTATTGTCATGGCTGGCGTTCACCATCTCGTACTGGCTGATACCCAATACGAAAGTCAACTTCAAGTTCGCCGCCATTTCGGGACTGATGGCCGCCATCGGATTCTATGTGGTGCAGTGGCTTTTCATCAACGGTCAGATATATGTGTCGCGCTATAACGCCATCTACGGGTCGTTTGCCTTCCTGCCGCTGCTGTTGGTGTGGCTGCAGATCTCATGGCTGATATTGCTGAGCGGATGCGTGCTGACATATTCGCTACAGAATGTGTTTACGTTCAACTTCCTGGGCAGCGAGGAGACCTTGTCGTACCAATCGCGGGCCGCAGTGGCCGTGATAGTGATGGCTGTGGTGGCACGTCGTTTCGAAAAAGGGGAGACCCCGCTGACCCGCACTCAGTTTGCCGCGGAGTATAACCTGCCCGTTCGGGTGCTGGGCCGCATATTGGAGCGGCTGAAGGATGGAGGACTGATATATCCGGTGTCAATCAAGGATGATGAACTGGGCATAGGCCCGAGCCGCGATGTGCATGACATGACTGTGGGCGATGTGCTCGAGACATTCACCAATGCCGGCGACAGTGAGGTCTCGCCCGATTTCCGCAGGATATACGAGCCTGTGTTCGAGATGCTGTCGGGTCCGGAACAGAGAAGTTACGATGCCTTTTCACGAATTAAACTCATAGACGTACCGGTGCCGCTGCCCGAGCAGGTGCACGCCATGGTGACTGGTGAGCCAGTGGTCAGCGATTCTGCGACAAAGCCTTGATGCGCGCGCGGCAGATGTCGACTATTTCTTCAGCGGAGAAACGGGAGGTGTCGAGACAGATATGGTATGTTTCGGCGTGTCCCCACTTGTGGTTGGTGTAATAGGTATAGTACGATTCGCGTGCGTTGTCCATCTTGCGGGCCAGCGAGCGGGCCGCCGACTCGGTGTCGGTGTCCCGGCGTTCCATGATCTTGCGGATGCGGTATTCCGCAGGAGCATGCAGGAAGATGCTGATGAGTCCCGGACGGTCGCGCAGGATATAGTCGGCGGTGCGGCCCACTATCACGCACGGGCCTTTGTCGGCCAGCTGGTTGATGACGCGCGACTGGATGCTGTACAGTCCCTCGTTGTCGATGTCAGAGAACTCGGCCATGGCGTTCTCCACGCCATAATTGAACTGCAGCATGCTGCGTATCCACGAGGGACGTTTTTCGTCAGCTCCGTCAAACAGGCGCTTGTCGAATCCCAAGGCTTCGGCGGCACGGCTCAGAAGCGTTTTGTCGTAATAGTCGGCACCAAGGCTTCGCGCTATCATTTTACCTATTTCTCTTCCGCCGCATCCGAACTGGCGACCTATGGCTATGATAAACGGAGTGTTCGACGTGTCTTTTACGACTGACTTTTGTTGAGACATAACGCTCTGATAATTAATTTAATATTGTAGATAATCCGGATTGATCGATGGATGTCCGGATAAAAATATTTCAGAAATTGGCTCAAAATTATAAATAATTAGGTATTTTTGCAATTTCAAACGTCTGTTTTTGAAACGGATTTTGACAATTGATTAAGAAAAAGACAACAAGAACGATATGAGCGAACAGAACGAAAGCAAAGGTATGGAGCTATATGAATATATAGTTGACCATGTGGACGAACTGGGGAGCGATCCTAAAGAAACAGTGGATAAGTTGAGGGCTGCCGACCAGACGGGACAGTTTCTGGCGAGCACGGCTCGTTATCTTGCGGCCATAGACCGCGAGCGGTTTGAATGTTGGCTGAGTCCGTTGGTGGAAGGAGCTATCGAAAAGGATCGCGAACGCCGTTACATAGGTTCGTTGCTCGAGGCTCTGTGGGGCAGCGACTACGAAGAGCATGTGGCGGAACTGAAAGAAACAGATAATAATTTCCGCCGGATATACCGGCGCATACACCCTGAAGAAGATGCGATGTAACATATTGGCGGTACTGTTGTTGACAGTCGGAATGATAGCCGGCGGTGAGGCCGCTGTAAATAAAAGCGGAACACAGGTACGGACCACCCCAAAGGCCAGGACCACCCAGAAGTCCGCAACCACAAGTGCCGCTAAGAAAAAAACTACCAATAAGGCAAAAGGAACCGCGACTGCACGCCAGGGCCAGTCGAAAGCCACACAGGACATTCGCCCCGGAACCGAATTGCTGAAAGTAAAAACTAAAGTGCAGGAACAGGAGAAACCGATAGTGGAAAAGAACATAATGGTGGACTTCGTGACCACGATGGGTCCGATTCGTATCAAGCTCTATGACGACACTCCCGAGCATCGCGACAATTTCGAGAAGCTGGTGAAGGATGGTTATTACAACGGGATGCTGTTCCATCGCGTCATAGACGAATTTATGGTACAGACTGGGGATCCGAATTCAAAGAATGCGGCGGCAGGCGAGGCTCTTGGCGCAGGAGATCCGAGCTATACATTGCCGGCCGAGATAAAGTATCCCGAGCACTATCACAAATACGGAGCACTGGCTGCGGCACGCACGGGCGACCAGTTCAATCCGCAGCGACGCAGCAGCGGCAGTCAGTTCTACATAGTGACGGGTCAGAAATACAGCCGCGAACAGCTCGAGAAGATGAACCGCGCCATGCTGATGCGTAAGCGTCAGACCATGTACAAGGCGTTGGAAAATATGAATGCCGAGAGTATCAGGAAGCTTAAGGAGATCGACAACGACGAGGCGCGAGCCTTGATGGACACAATTTATTCCCACATGGAAAGAGACGTGCTTAAATGGCATCCCGAGACTCCACTGCCTGAAAATCTTGTGAATGATTACACAACCATCGGAGGTACTCCTCATCTTGACGGACAGTACACCGTGTTCGGCGAGGTGGTGTCGGGCATGGAAACAGTGGAGAAGATTCAGAAAACTGAAACCGACGCTCGCGACCGTCCCAAGGAGGACATTCGCATAATAAGCGCAAAAATCGTGGAGAAATAAACTTACAGATAAAATAATGAGCTGTAAATTTTGCCAAAACGGATAAAACCATTAAATTTACAGCGAAATATGAAATTCGGTCCGAATTCCAATCAACAAAGAGTCGGAGGGATCGAGAACAAACAGACAATGGACGAACTTGAAAAGAAGGTACCTGAAGTGGAAGTGACGGAGGTGAAGGCTACGGAAGTCGAGACTCCGGAAGTCGAGGCAGCGGTCAGCGAGCCCACTGAAGGCGCATGTGTAGCAGAGACAGAAGAGGCTCCGGCCCGCAACGTACACGCCATGAGCAAAGAAGAACTCGTGGCCGCGATGAAGGAGATTCTGGAGAATGACAAGATGGAAAGCCATCGGGAAGTGACGGCGATGAAGCAGGCGTTTTTCAGTCTGCGCAGCCGCGAACGGCTGGAGGAACTGAACGCTTTCGTGGAAGCCGGCAACGAACCGGCCGCCTTTGCGGCCAAGCCCGACGAGCTTGAGAATGAATTCAATACGCTCTACGCTACATTCAAGGAAAAACGTCAGGAATACATAGCCGCCGACGAGGCGCGCCGCCAGGCCAATCTGGAGCAGAAGCTCGAGTTGCTGGAGAAGATGAACGCCATAGCGTCGGACATCGACACTGTGAACGTCAAGTTCCAGGAATTCCAGCAGCTTCAGGCCGACTTCCGCGCCATCAAGGATGTGCCGCCGGCCGCCGAAAGCGAGATATGGAAGAATTTCCAGACCGTAGGCGAGCAGTTCTACGACCATCTGAAAATGAACAAGGAGCTCCGCGATCTTGATTTCCGCAAGAACCTTGAGGCCAAGCGCGCATTAGTGGACGAGGCCCGCAAGCTCAGCGAGGTGAACGATCCGGTTCAGGCGTTCCGCAAGCTGCAGGAACTGCACGAGGAATGGCGCAACATAGGCCCGGTCGCCAAGGAACTGCGTGAGTCGTTGTGGGAGGAATTCCGCGAGGCTTCGACGGTGGTGAACAAGCGTCATCAGGAATATTTCGAGCAGCGCAAGGCTTCCGAGCAGATCAACGAGGCCGCCAAAGAGGAACTCTGCAAGCAGATAGAGGAGCTGAATCCCAGCGAGAACACCACCTTCGCGCAGTGGAACACTATGACCGACCAGATCATCAACCTGCAGAAGAAGTGGAAGGAATACGGCTACGCGTCGAAGAAAGCCAATACCGCGCTGTACACCCGTTTCCGCCGCGCCTGCGACAACTTCTTCGAGGCCAAGACGGAATATTTCCGCCGCACCCGCGAAGGATTCAACGAGAACTTAGCGAAGAAGATAGCCCTGTGCGAGAAGGCCGAGAAACTGAAGGAGAATCCGGACGTGAAGAATCCTACGGACGAGATAGTACGTCTGCAGGCCGAATGGAAGACCATCGGGGCCGTTCCGCGCAAGCAGAGCGACGAGGTCTGGAAGCGCTTCACCGACGCATGCAATTACTTCTTCGACGAGCGCAAGCGTCAGACCCGCGAGCGTCGCAAGGAGGAGAACGAGAACCTGGATGCCAAGAAGGCCATCATAGCCAGACTGAAGGAACTGCCGCTGGACGGCGACCGCCGCGAGGTGATAGGCCAGGTGAAAGACCTGCAGGCCGAATGGAACAAGATCGGATTTGTCCCCTTCAAGGTAAAGGACAGCATCTTCAAGGAATACCGCGAGATCTGCGACACACTGTACAACACCTACACGGAGCGTGAAAGCAACCGCCGCATGAACAACTGGCAGGAGAAGATGGGCAAGATGCGTGGCGACGGCAGCAAGGTGAGCAGCGAACGCGAAAAGCTGGTCCGCGCACTGGAAGCCCGCAAGAGCGACCTGCTGACATACGAGAACAATCTTGGATTCTTCAACGTCAAATCGTCGGCCGGCAACTCGATGCTGAAGGAAATGGAACGCAAGATAGCCCGCCTGAAGGAGGAGATAGAGGAAATCAAGCAGAAGATCCGCATGGTTGACAATCCCGAGGCGGCCAAACCCGCCGTGACCGAGGAGAAGGCCGAAGTAAAGGAAGAAGCCAAGGCTGAGGAAAAAACAGAAGATTAATCATTAACCGAGACATACATGGATACGGCACTCAATTCTGGGCGCCGTATTCTTTACAAATATAGATGAAAGTAACCGTAACTATGATAGTGGCCGCTATGGCAGGGATAGCGGCATTTGGATTACAGGCACAATACGTAGATATAACCAATGCGTTGTACCCCGAGCGGTACGAGCAGAACGACACGACGCACAATCCGGGCGACGACATCATCATCAAGAGTCCGACGGTGCTGAAATATGTGGAGCGGCGCGACAGTCTGGCCGAAGCGGCCGAACAGACAGTAAAGGTGGAAGTTCCCGCAACCTCCGTAGCCAAGGCCAAAGCGGGCGTTCCCGCATCGGGCGCTACCGTGGCCAAAGGTGCTAAACCCCGGAAATCCTATCGACCGGAGGATGAAGCCGAATCGGCAGGCAAGGCTCCGGTATATGCAATATCTGAATCCGACAAAAGCAGTGTCACGGCCGGTGATTACACCGCCAATATGGCCCAGGCCCGTCAGGGCGATGCCGTGGCACAATATGTGATAGGCATGTGCTACCTTGCCGGCGCCGGCGTGGAGCAAAACACGAGCGATGCGTGGAAATGGCTGGCGCGTTCGGCCGAACAGGGCAATGAGAACGCCCAGTTCCAGATAGGCAAGATGTACGACGCCGGCATCGGCGTGAGCCGCAGCGACAAGGAGGCGGCATACTGGTATCGCCGCGCCGCGCGCAACGGCCATGTGGAGGCATTATTAGCCACGGCCAAGGAATTCGAGCTGGGGCGCGGTGTGCTGCAGGATAAGCGTGTGGCCGCCGAAAACTACTGGCGTGCGGCCGAACGCGGAAGCGCGCAGGGTGCCTACAACTTCGCCATCATGCTGCGTGACGGTGTCGGCGTGCAGCAGGACCTGCCCCGCGCACTGAAATATTTCATGCAGGCGGCCGAAAGTTCATATTCCGACGCTGCCGGACAGGTGAGCATGCTTCAGTCCAACGGAGTGAAGCTGCGCCCGACCAAAACGGGCGCGGTCAGAAAGAAGACGGGTGTGACGGCATCGTCCAAGAGCCGTAACCACAAGGCCGCTGCTGCTAAATCCGGACACAAGTCGAAAAGAAGATAACGGATCCACACCGGAAACACACTATAAACTGAAAACACCGTGAGTAAAAACGAAAAGGAAGCGCACCGCGAGCTGATACTGATAAACATATCCGGTCCGGACCGGGCCGGCATCACGGCCCAGCTGACAGGCATACTGGCCGACCACGACGCCACGATACTGGACATAGGGCAGGCCGACATCCACCACACCCTTGCGATGGGTATGCTGGTGATGACCGACAGCACGCGCAGCGGCGACATACTGAAGGAACTGCTGTTCGCCACCAACGAGATGCACGTGCAGGTGCAGTTCAGCATCGTGCCCGAGGATGAATACCAGTCGTGGGTAGCCGCCCAGGGCAAGAACCGTTACATCCTGACGCTGTTGGGACGGCACATCACGGCGCGGCATATATCGGAGATATCGAAGATAATAGCCAACCAGGGCCTGAATATCGACACTATTACGCGTCTGACCGGACGTATGCCCTTAGACGCCAACACGGAGATGGCCACCAAGGCATGCATCGAGTTCTCGGTGCGTGGCAATCCGAAAGATAAGACCAAGATGCAGAGTGACATACTGCGCCTTACGTCGGAACTGAACTTCGACGTCTCGATGCAGGAGGACACCATGTACCGCCGCTGCCGCCGGCTGATATGTTTCGACATGGATTCCACTCTGATACGTACCGAGGTGATAGACGAGCTGGCAGACCGTGCCGGAGTTGGACCGGAAGTGCGCGCCATAACCGAAAGTGCGATGCGCGGCGAGATAGACTTCTGCGAAAGTTTTACGCGAAGGGTAGCCTTGCTCAAGGGGCTGGACGTGTCGGTGATGAAGGAAATCGCCGACAACCTCCCCATTACCGAGGGCGTGGAGAAGCTGATGTCCGTGCTGAAGCGTTCGGGATATAAGACAGCTATATTGTCGGGCGGTTTTACTTATTTCGGACAGAGTCTGAAGAACCGATTCGGCTTCGATTACGTTTATGCTAATGAACTGGAGATTGGTCCTGACGGAAAGTTGACAGGGCGCTACGTGGGCGACATAGTCGACGGCAAGCGCAAGCGCGAGTTGCTGAAGCTGTTGGCGCAGGTGGAGAACATCGACATAGCGCAGACCATAGCCGTAGGCGACGGAGCCAACGACCTGCCGATGCTTTCGGAGGCCGGCCTGGGCATAGCGTTCCACGCCAAGCCCAAGGTAAAGGCCGAAGCCTCGCAGAGCATTTCGACCATAGGTCTTGACGGCGTGCTCTACTTCCTGGGATTCAAGGACTCCTACATGAAGCTATAAACGCGCGGCTTCGGCCGCATATCTCAGTCGGCTTTGAGCCGCAAACATGATGAGCGGGACAAGGAATATTGCGAAAAGGTTATGCGCGGCGGTATGTGTCATATCCGCTGCCTTGGGTGTGAACGCCACAGGCTCGTCGGCCATGCCTGATTCGGTGATACGCACGCCGCACAACGACAGCATAGCCAGACCTGACCGGCAGACGGTAGGACTGGTGCTGAGCGGGGGCGGCGCCAAGGGCATAGCCCATGTGGGCGTGATCAAGGCGCTGGAGGAAAACAATATCCCGATAGATTATGTGACCGGCACATCAATGGGCGCTATCGTCGGCTCGCTCTATTCATGCGGATGGAGTCCGGACCGGATGCTGGAGTTCTTCACCAGTTCCGATTTCGGATACTGGAGCACAGGCACGATTCCGCCCGAACGAATCTATTACTACATTCAGCCCACTCCCACGCCGAAATGGCTTGAAGTGAACATCAACTTCAAGTCCGGCGGCAAGAAGATGCTGAACGAGGTGCTTCCCACCTCGCTGATCAGCCCGTTGCCCATGAACATCGAGTTCCTGAACCTGTACGGGCCATACAGCGAGCAATGCGGCGAAAACTTCAACAATCTGTTCGTGCCCTTCAGATGCGTCACATCGGATGTCTACCACAAGCATAAGATAGTGCTGTCGCACGGGTCGCTCGGCGACGCCGTGCGCGCGTCGATGAGTTTCCCGCTCGTGTTCCGACCCATCAAGCTGGACGGCGTGCTGGTATATGACGGCGGCATATACGACAACTTCCCGGTGAACGTGATGGAGAAGGACTTCCATCCCGATTTCATGATAGGCGTGCAGGTGGCCGGCGCCGACAAGGCCCCGATGCGCGGAGACCTCTACTCGCAGCTGGAGGACATGATAATCCAGAACAACGACTACTCGATGCCGAGCGCCGATGGAATCAAGATAAAGGTCCCGGTGTCGAATTTTGCCGTCCTGCAGTTCGACAAGGCCAAGGAAATATACGAGATTGGGTATAAATCGGGACTGGCCATGATAGACAGCATCAAGAAGCGCGTCACGGCCCGGCGCACGCCGGAAGATCTGGCTGCAAGCCGCGCCGGATTCGCGGCAAAGACACCGGCCCTGGAGTTCGACTCGATAGCCGTGACAGGAGCCACGCCCGATCAGGCGCGATACCTGCGTTTCCTCTTTTTCGGAGGGCGTTCCCACTCCATCGGAATGCCCGGCGTGATCAATTCCTATTACCGAGCCGTAACCGACGGTACGCTTAACAATCTGGTGCCCAATGCCGAATTCGGCAAGGACGGCCACAATACGTTGTTGCTGCAGGCCAGTCAGAAACGTCCGTGGAACATCGGCGTGGGAGGATGGATATCATCGTCGACCAATTCCATGCTGTATCTGAAGTTCGGCTACCACTCCATGAGCTTCAACTCGCTGGACGTGTCGGTCAGCGGCTGGGTAGGTCAGAGCTACTATGCCGGATTGCTGTCGGCAAGGTTTACTTTCCCGAGCGCCCGCCCCTCGCTGGTGCAGCTGGACGGACTGATGAGCCGGCAGAAGTATTACGACTCGGAGGTGCTGTTCTATCAGACCGGTTCGCCGGCATTCATCACCGAGGACGAGAATTATCTGCGCGGCAGCTACATCTGGGCGGCCAGCCGCAAGGTAAAGGGATGGGTGTCGGCCGCATGGGGATACATGAATGACAGATACTTCCCCGACAGCGAGGGCTCGTATCACGACCGTTCGCGCGACCGCACCAAATATTGGCTCGGGGTGCTGAGAGTGGGATTTGAAAAGAACACGCTGAACAACAAACTGTATCCCAGCGAGGGCGTGCATTGGAACTTTGAATTCCGGGGTGCGTTCGAAAAGAGTTCGTTCTATCCGGAAAACGTGATGAAGACCACCCAGCGCGACAACTGGAACGCCGCGTTATGGGCATACTACAAACATTTCTTTCCGGTGCACCAGAACATTAAACTCGGGGTGATGGGCAACGCCATGGGCAATTACAAGAAGCTGAAACAGAACTACACTTCGACCTTGGTGCATTCGGCAGAGTTCGCACCCACGCCGTCGACCCAGAACTATTTCAACGAGGCGTTCCGCTCGGACAATTATGTCGCGGCCGGACTGATACCCGTGTGGACGCCGTCGCGCGGATTCCAGATCAGAGGTGATTTCTACGGATACTCAAAGGTGCGCGGACTCAAGAACCTCGGACCTTCTGTGACCGAGTATGGCAAATGGTTCCCCAAGGTGGAGTTCATCGGAGAGGTGGCGGCTGTCTATAATTTCCCGTTCGCCAGCCTCAGCCTGTATGTCAACTATCTGAGTTCGCCCAAGAATAACTGGAATTTCGGTATAAACTTCGGCTTGTTCTTCCAAGCCCCAAAACTGATTCATTGATGCATAGGAATATAATCGGAATATTAGCCGCCGCTGCAGGCGTCATAACCCTTCTCTCAGGAGGATGCGGCCGCTCCGGTAACGGAGATTCGCGTGAGTATCAGAACGCCGAGGGAATGATATGGAACACCACGTATCACGTCACGTATAACGGAGCCCCCGAACTGAAAGACTCGATAATGCAGGTGCTGAACAAGGTGGGAGCATCACTTAACGTGTTTGACGAGAAATCGCTTGTGAGCCGGGTCAACGTCAGCGACAGCACGGCCGTAGACACCGATTTCATCAGGGTATACGTGGAGTCGGTGAAGGTGAACCGGCTCACGGAGGGTGCCTTTGACCCGACATTGGGTCCGCTGATCGAAGCATGGGGCTTTGGCAAGGGGCATAAGGCTACGGCCGACACAGCCCGTATAGATTCATTGATGAAATTCGTGGGCATCGACAAGACGCGTCTCACCATGGACACGCTGGTTAAGGACGACAGCCGGATACGGTTTAATTTCTCGGCTATCGCCAAGGGCTACGGCTGCGACTGTGTGGGCGAGATGCTGAAGCGCAACGGCGTGGAGGATTGGCTGATAGAGATAGGAGGCGAGATCTCGTGCCGGGGCAAGAGCCCCGAGGGAGGCAAATGGCGGGTGTCGATAGACCGTCCGGTGATGCAGAAGGACCGCATACTTCACGACTCGCAATGCGTGGTGGAGGTGACGGATGCCGGAATCGCAACGTCGGGCAATTACCGCAACCTGCAGAGTGACACCAAGGGACAGTATTACGGACACACCATTTC
Organism: uncultured Bacteroidales bacterium; assembly: GCA_900542185.1. GTDB lineage: Bacteria > Bacteroidota > Bacteroidia > Bacteroidales > Muribaculaceae > Lepagella. The sequence continues at coordinate 57,242 of UQMZ01000005.1, read as the reverse complement.
GGCCCGGACGGGACGGCCGGCGCGCACGGACGTGATAAGCGCCACGGTGATAGGACGCACAGCCATGGAGTCGGATGCACTGGCCACGGCGTTCATGGCTATGGGCGCCGATGATGTGAAACGCCTCAACAAGTCTACGCGACTCCCCGTTATGCTCGTTTTGGCCGATTCGACGGTGTGGTGCTCAGGCCAATTTGAAAAATTAATGGTTCGTTAACGCACTTAGAGTGTGTTTACTTTTAAATCAAATTAAGATTGAGAGGATTTTTTGAGATGATTTTGCAAGCCAAGGAGGGAGCGGTGCGGGCACCGTGACCGACGAGGCTTGGCAAAATCAGCCAAAAAAGACCTCAATATTAATTTGAAGTTTAAATAATCACTCTATTCATTTGTTAAAACGGTTTAAAAGTAAACACACTCTTAGTTCTTGATTTGTTTATTACAGAAATATTTATTAAGTTTGCATAATAACAATATACACAGAGATACAATAACATTAACGTTCTTAAAACAGCTTTACAAACAAAGAAAGAACCTAAAACTTATATAACTATGAAAGAGGCATACGTATTTTTGGCAGAGGGGTTTGAAGAAGTAGAAGCATTAACGCCGGTAGATGTGCTGCGTCGCGCGGGACTTCCGGTTAAGACGGTATCGATTACCGAGGATCATGAGGTGACGGGTGCGCATGGCATCCCGGTCCGCGCGGACGTGTTGCTGCGCGACACAGATTTCAATGGAGCCGCATGGCTGATATTGCCCGGCGGACTTCCCGGAGCCACGAATCTGTATGGCTGCAAGGCACTGCGCGAGTTGCTGAAGGCGCAGTACGAGAGCGCAGACGGACGTATCGCCGCCATCTGCGCGTCGCCTGGCGTGGTGTTAGGCCAGCTCGGACTGCTGAAGGGACGCAAGGCCACATGCTATCCGGGATTTCAGAAATATATGGAAGGCGCCGACTATCAGGACCGCCGCGTGACGGTGGACGAGAAGTTCGTGCTCGGCAACGGACCCAGCAGCGCTTTGCCGTGGGCGCTGGCCATTGTGACGGCATGGGCCGGCGAGGAGAAGATGAGCTCAACCGCCAACGCCATGCTGCTGTATCCCAACGGGCAGCAGACGATGGAGAACTTCTTCGGATAATTCCGGAACTCTAATACACTGAATGGACAGATACTATACGATACAGGGAGCCGGCTCGTCTCAATACAAGGAGAAGATGAGTCGGTTCCTTTCATTTGCGTTGCCGGCGTATACGGCCGAGGAATGCAAGGAACTGATAAAGGAATATCAGAACAGATACCACGACGCGCGGCATGTATGCTGGGCTTATATGTTGGGTCCGGAGCGCAGGGAATGGCAGCTGTCGGACAACGGCGAGCCGTCGGGCACGGCGGGCAAGCCGATATTAGGGCAGATCAACAGCATGGAGCTTACGGACGTGCTGGTGATAGTGGTACGCTATTTCGGCGGCATCAAGCTCGGGACGTCGGGACTGATACAGGCCTACCGCGAGGCGGCGCGCGAGGCGCTGGAGGATGCGGGCGTGAAGGAGATGCGGCAGATGGTGAGGCTGCGTCTGGAAGTGCCGTATGCCAAGGCCGAGGGGGTGATGAGGATAGTGAAACAACCCGATATAAGAATAGTGAATCAGACATTCGACAACCAGTGCGGACTGGAGATAGAATTCCCGCTGGATATGGAAAGTGAACTGCGCGGACGGCTGGGAAGCGCGGACGAGTGCAGGATTCTCGAATAACGGCATATTTAAGAAAAAAGCGTAAAAATCTAAGAAAAAACGCTTTAAATGATTGCCGAATGAAAAAAAATTACGATATTTGCAGTGCGAAAAAACAAGCACCCCTTGAATGACGTCTAAAATGACGTTCAAAACGGTGGATCTCAGGTAATTGAGTGTCCCGGGGATGCTTTTCGCGCATAAACTAAAGAGAATAGAAATTTCATAACGAAATATAATAACTCATACACAATGACAAAAGCAGATATAGTAACAGAGATCTCGCGCAAGACCGGACTGGAGAAGGCAGCAGTGCTGACCGTTGTTGAAGAGTTCATGACTACAGTAAAGGAGAGCATGGGCGCCGGCAATAACGTTTATCTGAGAGGCTTCGGCAGCTTCGTGGTTAAGACCCGCAAGGAGAAGACCGCACGCAACATCTCGAAGAACACGGCAATCAAGATTCCGGAGCACAAGGTTCCGACCTTCAAGCCCTCGAAGGTGTTCCTGGAGGAGATCCACTAATCGGACGAGTCAGGAGAGAAACGGATTCCGACCGGAATCCTGAAAATATTAGTAATACTAAAATCAAACAACGATGCCAAGCGGAAAAAAGAGAAAAGGCCACAAGATGGCCACTCACAAGCGCAAGAAAAGACTGAGAAAGAATCGTCATAAGAAGAAGTAAGCAGGTCCTGCGGGATTTGTGACCCGCAAGGGAGCTTCGCATACGACAATCTTGCGAAATAAAGGACAAACGGGACCCCGCCCCTCGGGATGGGGCTTCGTTTTGTTCTTTTTTATTTAAGCGCGTACCATATTGCGCATTTTAATGTAGAAATGAAAAGCGAATTAGTAGTAGATGTAAGCCGCGAGGAAGTGTCGATAGCGCTTCTCGAGGATTCGCGTCTGGTGTCGCTTCAGAAGGAGAGCCGCAACATAGCGTATGCCGTGGGCGACCTCTATCTGGCCAAGGTCAAGAAGCTGATGCCGGGACTGAACGCCGCATTTGTTGATGTCGGCTACGAAAAGGACGCTTTTCTTCATTATCTTGATTTGGGACCTCAGTTCAACACCTACATACGCTATGTGCGCGAGGCGTTGGACGACAAGCGAAAGGTTCCCAGTGTGTCGAAACTGAAATTCGACCAGGACATTCCGAAACAGGGCACCATCCAGGACGTGCTGAAGCCCGGCGACCAGCTGCTGGTGCAGGTGGCCAAGGAGCCGATATCGACCAAGGGTCCCCGACTCACCACCGAGATATCCTTTACGGGACGGTTTATGGTGCTGATGCCGTTCGGCGACAAGATCTCCATATCGCAGAAAATCAAAAGCACGGAGGAGAAGATACGTCTGCGTCAGCTGATAGGCAGCATCAAGCCCAAGGGATTCAGCGTGATAGTACGCACGTCGGCCGAAAACAAGCGCGTCGCGGAGCTTAACAACGAGATGCGCACACTGCTCAAGAGCTGGGAGGACTCCATAGCCAAGATGCAGCGGGCCAAGGCCCCGGCACTTGTGTATCAGGAGGACTCGCGTACGCTGAGCATGATACGCGACCTGTTCGCACCCACGTTCGAGAATATCCATGTCAACGACAAGGAGTCGTACGAGCAGATACGCAAGTATGTGTCCCTGATCGCACCGGAAAAGGACAGCATCGTGCAGCTGTACGACAGCGAAGTGCCTATCTTCGACCATTACAATATCACCCGTCAGATCAAGAGCAGCTTCGGCAAGACGGTATCGTTCCGCAGCGGGGCATACTTGATCATAGAGCACACCGAGGCGCTGCACGTAATAGACGTGAACTCGGGCAACCGCAGCAAGTCGACGCCCGACCAGGAATCGAACGCCCTGGACGTGAACCTCAAGGCCGCCGACGAGATAGCGCGCCAGCTGCGTCTGCGCGACATGGGCGGCATCATAGTGGTGGATTTCATAGACATGGCCAAGCAGGAACACCGTCAGGAACTGTACGACCACATGCGCGAGATCATGGCCAACGACCGCGCGCGCCACAACATCCTGCCGCTGTCCAAGTTCGGCCTGATGCAGATCACACGCCAGCGCGTGCGTCCGGCCCTGGACATCGCCACCGCCGAAACCTGCCCCTCGTGCTTCGGAAAGGGCTATGTACAGAGCTCGCTGCTGTTCACCGACAAACTCGAGGAGAAGATAGAATACCTCACCGAGCACCTTAAGGTGAAGAAATTCATAATGTACGTTCATCCATACGTTGAATCGTACATCAAGAAGGGACTGTTCTCGCTCTATTCCAGGTGGCGTCGCCACTACGGGCGCGGAGTGAAGGTCGTGGCCGACGAGTCGTTAGCTTTCCTGCAGTACAAGGTATTGGACCAGAACAAGGTCGAGATAGACCTGCAGGAAGAAAGCGACATGAATTCGAGCCAGACCAAGAACGGCCAGAAAGTGAACACCCGCAACGACGTGAACACCGCCGACGAGACCGCGGACGCCCAGCCTGCCAAGACCAAGGCCAAGAAGAACAAGCAGAAGCAGGCTCAGCAACAGCCTCAGCCCAAGCAGGCTCAGCAACAGCCTCAGCCTCAGCCCAAGCAGGACCCCAAGCAGAAGGAGGCCCGGAAACCTCAGCAGGAACAGAAACCTAAGGAGGCACCTCAGCCTCAGGAACAAAAGCCTAAGGAGGCTCAGCAGCCTCAACAGGAACAGAAACCCAAGCCGGCACCAAAGCCGCGCAGGAAACCACAACCCAAAAAAGATAATGAAGAAAAGGCAGCTGTGACGGAAACGGGACTAATGGTCATAGAACCAACGGCCCCTACACAGCAACCGGAGTAAGACAAAGGGCGAGCAGATTCAGTCTGCCCGCCCTTTTTACACACACTCTCTCTTAAGGTCATTAAGGACATTAAGGACATTAAGGACATTAAGGAATTTAAAGACCTTAATGGTGTCTGGGAATATGCTCCAGGAAGTTCGCCACGATGAAGGTGGAGCCTCCGATGAACAGGATGTCGTCAGGAGCGGCATCGGCGAGTGCGGCTTCGTATGCCTCGCGGACCGTTGGCCATGCGGTGGCGTTGTAGCCCAGTCCCGTAACGCGCTTGTGCAGTTCCCGGTAATCGAGGGCACGGGGTATCTGCGCCTGGGTCAGATAATAGATGGCGTCTTTAGGAAATAAAGGCAGGATGTGGTCCAGATCCTTGTCGGCCACGAATCCAATGACTATGCGCAGGCGAGGTGTGCCGTCGCCTTTCCGTGCACGCTCTGACAACAGGCGGTGCAGCTGGGCTACGTTGCTGCGGATTCCTGCCTCGTTGTGGCCGGTGTCGCAGATGGTAAGGGGAGTGTCTGAAATCACTTCCCAGCGGCCCCGCAGTCCGGTCTGAGACATGACACGGGCAAAACCCTCAAGGATGCTGCTGTCTGAGATCTCCACGCCGCGATTGCGGAGCTCCCGCAAGCCTACCCGTGCCGTGTTGATGTTCTTGTGCTGGTAGTCGCCATGCAGCGGGCATACACTCTCTAACTTGGCGTTGGCTTTCGTGTCTATCTGATTGTATGCTTCGATGATGGGAGACCCTGTTTCGGCAGCATGAGTGCGGAACACCTGCTCCACTTCGCTTTCGGCCTCGCCGATGACAACCGGTACGCCCGGCTTCATGATGCCGGCCTTCTCTCCCGCGATTTTCGGCAAGGTATCGCCTAAGAATTGCGCGTGATCCCACGATATGTTGGTGATGACACTCAGCAGGGGCGTAATGATGTTGGTGGAGTCCAGACGGCCGCCCATTCCGGTCTCGATCACCGCATAGTCTACCTGCTCGTCGGCAAACCATGTGAAGGCCATCATCATGGTCAGTTCAAAGAACGAAGGTTTGTCGGGATATTCGTCGGCCATGGCGCGCCATTGGTCTATGAAACGCTCCACCGCATCCTTGGGAATCATGGCGCCGTTGACGCGCATACGCTCGCGGAAATCCACCAGGTGAGGGGAGGTGTAGAGGCCGACCTTATAGCCCTGACTCTGGAGCGTGGATGCGATAAGATGCGATACCGAACCTTTGCCGTTGGTGCCGGCAATATGAATCGAAGACCATTTGTCCTGCGGATTGCCGAAATGACGGGCCAGCGCCCAGGAACGTTCCAGTCCCGGCTTGTAGGCGGCCTGCCCCACGCGCGAAAACATGGGCAGCTGCCGGAACAACCAGTCAAGTTTTTCTTCGTAGCTCATATCTGATTTATATAGACCTGCGAATCCTCTTGAATCAATAATATATAATTTGAATCAATAATATAGAATCAGACCGAGGATTCCGGCCAGGATTATGATAAGTATCGGGTGTATTTTGATTTTCTTTCCTTTCCATGGAATGGGGAACCAGGCGAGGCAGAAAGCCCCGGCACAGATGGCTATGTTGACCCATAGCTGCCAGTCGATGCCGTTGGGGTTGAAGTTAGGGGCATTCATCAGCATGATGGCTGCCGAAGCAATCAGCCCGACCACGACAGGACGCAGCCCCGAGAACACCGCCTTGACGGCACCCGATTCCTGATGTCTGCGGATGAAGTGCTCGGCATACAGCACGAGGAAATAGGATGGTAGCGTCACGGCCAGCGTACACAGCACCGAGCCGAGTATGCCCCACATAAAGCCGGTAAGTTCAGGATTGACTGTGCCGGGCGCCACATAGCCTATGTATGTGGCGGAATTGATGCCGATGGGACCGGGGGTCATCTGCGAGATTGCCACAATGTCGGTGAACATCTGTTCGGAAATCCATCCGGGATTAACCACAGACTGTTCCACTAATGACAGCATGGCGTAGCCGCCGCCGAAGCCGAAGATGCCTATCTTGATGTAGGCCCATATCAATTTCCAGTATATGCTCATGACTTCTTAAGCTGTTTGCGGTGGGGATACCACCAGATGAGGAAACCGAACAGGCCCCCGAGCACGATGTACAGAATAGGGGAGGAGACTGCACCGAGGTCCAGCGAAATCATCAGCGCCACGACGCAGGGAATCCACACCGTCTTCCATTTCAGTTTGGCGGCCTTGGCCGACGACAGTACCGGCGCGATGATCAGGGCCACCACACACGGGCGTATACCCATGAATATGGCCGATATCACCCGGTTGTTCTTGATGGTCTCCGGCGTCAGGAATATGGCGAAGCACAGGATGATGATGAACGACGGCAGGATTGTGCCTAATGCCGCTACCACCGACCCACGGGTGCGCAGAATTTTGTCGCCCACCGCCACGGCGATGTTGACGGCAAGAATTCCCGGAAGCGACTGGGCCACGGCCAGCAGATCCAGGAATTCGTCACGTTCTATCCAATGGTGTCGGTCCACGATCTCGCGCTCTATTATGGAGATCATGGCCCAGCCTCCCCCGAAGGTGAAGGCGCCGATTTTAAAGAAGGTTATAAAGAGTGTCCAGTACATATATTAAAACGAGGGCCCCGCGAAGGGACCCTCATAAATGATTGTCATTTATCCATCTTTCGCCAGACGTAGGCAATGTATGCCAGCACGAAAGGAATTACGACGGAAACATAGCTCATGGCTTTCAGCGTATATTCCGAAGACGATGCGTTGCGGATGGTCAGCGAGCTTGCCGGGTCAACGAGCGAGGGGAGGAACGGCGTGTTGTTGAATCCTGCGCACCAGAACAGTGCTACGACAGCCAAGAACGTGCCGATGCCGGTGAACCATACGGCGCCACGGAATTTCTTGTCGAAACATCCGCGGAACCATCCGTAGATAACCAACACCGCGCCCACTACGAGCGTCAGACCGATCCACCAGTCCTCGATGAAGTTGTGGAAATACTTGTAGGGTACTTCCTGGATGTCGGTAGTCAGGCCGTCTGCCTCGGTGATGGTGTAACCGGTGGCGAGGCAAACCAACGTGACGAACAGCACGAAGAACACCAGGAAGATGCCGCCGTTGATGAAAGCTGCCCTGCGTAGCTGAGCGTCGTAGCGTGTGTCGTCCTTCAGACGGTTTATCATATAGAATGAAGCCTGCATACGTGCCAGGAAGAACACGGCCACTCCGAGCACGAGGTTGCGTGCGTTGAATATCGCCTCGAATCCGTGAGCGTTGCCCCACTGCGAGATTACAGGAGCGCCCGTGGTCAGCAGGTTGCCGCGGCGTACCGTGAAGTCTGCGCCGAAGAAGAACATCGAGACAGCCACGCCTAACAGCACGCAACCGACCAGGCCATTGACGAACAGGAAGGCGTCGTAGGTGTTGTGGCCGTAGACATTCCCTTTCTTCTTGCGGTATTCGTAGCTGACGGCCTGAAGCACGAAGCTGAACAGTATCAGGATCCAGAGCCAGTACGCGCCGCCGAAGCATGTGGAGTAGAACAGCGGGAAGCTGGCGAAGAACGCGCCGCCGAACACAACCAGGGTGGTATATGTAAGTTCCCACTTCGAGCCCATGCCCTGCAGCAGGACGTCGCGCTGCTCCGGCTTGCGGCCGAAGGTGTATATCATGGATTGTCCGCCCTGTACGAACAGTAGGAACACGAGGATGCCGCCGAGAACGGAGATAAGCACCCACCAATAATTCTGAAGATATTCCAGTGTCATAATTGTAGATGTATTAGAGGGTGATTATTTCTGATTGTCGGAGAGAATGTTGGATGCTGATTTTTTCTCGACATATTTCACCATGATGCCGACTTCGGCCACGAGCAGAAGCGTGAACACCGCTGCGAATGCCCAGAACGTGACGACAACCGATGAGGCGGGGATGTCGGAGATGGCCGCTACGGTAGGCAGCAGATCCTGGATGGTCCAGGGCTGGCGTCCCACTTCGGCCACGCACCATCCGGCCTCCGAGCACAGCCACATGAAGGGCGTGGAGATCATGGCCACCCACCAGAACCACTTGGCACGGTCCATCAGGTTCTTGCGGTAGACCAGGAACAGCGCCACTACATAGAACAGCAGGAAGAACGATCCGAGATAGACCATGACGCGGAACATGGTGAACGTAAGTCCTACGGGCGGAATGGCCTCGTCCACGCTCTTGAAATATGAATAACCGAAGAACTCGTAATTCTTGTCAAGTTCGGCTTTGGCCAGTGCCATGGCCTGCTTGTCGTTGGCCTTGCGGGCGGCGTCGTAGTCGGCAAGGGCCTGACGGGCTGCCAGTCCGCGCGCTATGCGTTCCTGATAGGAAACGGTGTTGACGGTGTCGCCGTTTTCATTGATGGTGTAGCCCTTGATTATGTCGGAGATGCCGGGCACGAAAGCGTTCCACGTGTGGGTGGCCAATACGGAGAGGGCGTGAGGCATGGCGATGTGGCCTAAGTATTCCGGCTCGTCGTTGTCCCATGTCTTGTCGGGGTTCACGATGCCGATAAGGGTGAGTCCCTGGCCCTGGGAACCGTGATAGAGACCCTCCATCGCAGCGAGCTTCATGGGCTGATGTCTGGCAACCTGCACTGCGGAGCCGTCGCCCGTGTACATGGTAAGCAGCAGACCTGCCAATCCTACCCAGCCGCCAACCTTGATTGAGATGATGGCGAACTCGCGGTTGTGTTTCTTAAGCAGCAGATAGCAGCTCACGGCGATTACGAACACGCCTGCCAGCGCCCAGCCGCTGAACACCGCATGGAAGAACTTGTTGACCGCTATGCCTGAGAACAGGGCCCAGAAATCGGTCATGACGTTGCGCATCTGGTCGGGATCGAATTCCATGCCGACGGGATACTGCATCCAGGCGTTGGCCACGAGGATCCAGAGCGCGGAAATGGAGGCGCCGATGGCAGTGAGCCAGGTGGAGGCAAGGTGGAACTTGGGGCTGACCTTGTTCCAGCCGAAGAACATGACGGCACCGAAAGTGGCCTCAAGGAAGAACGCAAGCAGTCCCTCGATGGCGAGGGGAGCGCCGAAGATGTCGCCCACGAACCAGGAGTAGTTGCTCCAGTTGGTGCCGAATTCAAATTCCAGAATCAGGCCGGTGGCAACGCCGATGGCGAAGTTGATGCCGAACAGGGTCATCCAGAACTTAGTGATCGGCAGCCACTTTTCGTTCTTGGTTTTCAGATAGGCCGATTCCATGATGGCCACGATGACCGACAGACCGAGTGTCAGCGGTACGAACAGCCAGTGATAGATGGCTGTCAGTGCGAACTGCAGTCGCGACCAGTCAACAAGAGTGCTAAGGTCTTCCATAGTGGTGTATGGTGTTTAGAGTTTATAGTTTCCGTTTTTGGGTTTATAGTCTATTAAACAGAGCAAAGTTAACAATTATTTAGAAAAATACCCAACATGAACGGGATTGTTTTTTGAATAATGGTTTGTGAAGTGGAAATAAATGATTAATTTTGCAATGCGAGGGAGTAATGCGGTGCGGGGACAACACCCGCAGGCCGCATGAAACCCGAATTTTTAAGGTATAAACTTAAGGAAAGGATAATAATACAATGGCATTGTGGTTTGAATGCAAGGTAAGATATGACAAGATGACGGAAAACGGCCAGGTGAAGAAGGTGAACGAGCCGTATCTTGTAGACGCATTGACATTTACGGAGGCCGAGGCCCGCATCATCGAGGAGATGACCCCCTTCATCAGCGGCGAATACTCCCTGGCGTCGGAGAAGAAGACCAAGATCTCGGAAGTGTTTTTCAAGGAAGGGGGCGACCGCTGGTATCTGGTGAAAGTGAATTTCATAACTCTTGACGAGAAGACCGGCGTGGAAAAGAAGACCACAAGCCAGATACTGGTACAGGCATCGGATTTCGACAGTGCCGTAAGCAATTTCAAGGAGGGAATGCAGGGCACGATGGCCGATTACGAGATCGGTTCCGTGGCCGAGACCCTTATCATGGACGTATATCCCGCCAACTTAGGCGCCAAAACAGCCGAATAATCACTGAGCGATGGTTGATGTCCGAGCCAACATAGAGCGTGTGCTGAGCGAGATACCCGCAGGTGTACGGCTTGTGGCCGTATCGAAGTTCCATCCGGTAGAGAAACTGATGGCGGCTTACGAAGCCGGCCAGCGTCGATTCGGCGAAAGCCGCGTGCAGGAGCTCCTGGTCAAGGAGCCGCAGATGCCTGCCGACGTGGAATGGCACTTCATCGGACACCTGCAGACCAACAAGGTGAAGCAACTGGTGGGGAAGGCGTCGCTGATAGAAAGCATAGATTCCGAGCGACTGCTGGACATGGTCGATCAGGAATCGCGCAAGGCCGGAGTGACGACCCGCGTTCTGATGCAGGTGCATGTGGCCCGCGAGGAAACCAAGTTCGGTTTCTGGCCCGAGGAACTGCTTGACTATTTCCGCGCACGCAAGTTCGAGAACCTGACCAACACGCATATTTGCGGCGTGATGGGGATGGCCTCAAATACCGATGACGCGGAGCGTGTAAGTCAGGATTTCGCCGCCATATCAAAGGTCTACGGAGACATTATTGAGTTGTGCCCTGACCTGCGCGGATTCGACACGCTGTCGATGGGCATGAGCGGCGACTGGCCGCTGGCCGTGGAGCATGGCAGCAATATGGTAAGAATCGGAACGGCAATATTCGGTGAAAGGGAATACTGACCGGAATGTGTGTAACCCTGAAATCGATATTGACGCACTGATGTGTTAACCTGAAATTTAATAAACAACAATAACAAATAACATGAGCTCAACAAAAGCAGCAGCGGCCGCACCGAAATCTAATGGCCGCACCGTGGCGATCATCACGATGTTCTTCATGTTCGCGATGATCTCTTTCGTGACCAATATGGCGGCTCCGTTCGGAAACATCTGGAGTTTCAAGTACGAATGGGCCGGAATGGCAGGTAACCTTATGAACTTCACCGCCTATCTGTTTATGGGTATCCCGGCGGGTAACATGCTGATCAAGTACGGCTACAAGAAGACCGCGCTGATCGCGCTGGCAGTCGGCGCCATCGGTCTCGGCATCCAGCTTCTCTCGAGTGTGGTGGGCGGCAATGTCGTTGTGATCGGCGGCGAGAACCCCACTTACCTTAATCTGTTCATCTATCTGCTCGGCGCTCTGGTCTGCGGTTTCTGCGTATGTATGCTGAACACCGTGGTAAACCCGATGCTTAACCTGTTGGGCGGCGGCGGCAACAAGGGTAACCAGCTGATTCAGACCGGCGGCACGCTGAACTCGCTGTCCGGTACGCTGACCCCGCTGTTGGTCGGTATGCTTGTAGGTACGCTCACGAAGCAGACCACAATGGCGTCGGTTGCTCCGCTTGTAATCACCGGTATCGTTATCTTCGCACTTTCGTTCGTAGTAATCTCGTTCGTGAAGATTCCCGAGCCTCAGCAGAATCTGAGCAAGGTGAAGTATGAGCGCAGTCCTCTGGCTTTCCGCCATTGCACCCTCGGCATCATCGCCATCTTCTTCTATGTGGGTATCGAGATCGGTATCCCGGGCGAGATGAACGCATGGATCAGCCGCGAGAACTTCGAAGGCGCGGCCGCAGTGGCCGGTTCGCTGGCAGCTCTCTACTGGCTGATGATGCTTATCGGACGTTTCCTCAGCTCTATCATCAGCGGCAAGGTATCGACACGTACCCAGATGGTGACCGTGTCCACCGTGGCTATCATCCTGATACTGCTGGCTATCTTCATTCCCGAGTCCGTTACCTTCAAGTCGCCTGAGATCAAGGCCCTGAACATCACCAGCGGCGAAGTGCCCATCAAGTGTCTGTTCATCTTCCTGTGCGGCCTCTGTACATCGGTGATGTGGGGCGGTATCTTCAACCTCGCCACCGAGGGCCTGGGCAAGTACACGGCCAAGGCTTCCGGTCTGTTCATGATGATGGTAGTCGGCGGCGGCGTGATGCCTTATATCCAGGATATGATCGCACGCAGCGGCGTCGGTTATGTAAACAGCTACTGGCTGATCGTAGCCATGCTGGCCTACATCCTGTTCTATTCGCTGGTAGGTTCCAAGAACGTGAACAAGGATATCCCCGTCAACGAGGAGCCGTTCGATGCACGTGACCTCTAATAACGCGACATAACAAAAAATCCGGGAGCCCTTTGGGGATTAGCCCGGATTTTTTCGTAATATATTATAGAAATAAATACAAAAAAGATATGGATGAGAAAGTGATGCGGTCGGCCGGCAACAATCTGCGGGTGCTGATTGCAGAGATGGTAGAGAAATCGAAGTCGGGCCATCCCGGAGGCGCTCTGGGTGCGGCCGATTTCGTGAACGTGCTTTATTCGTCGTTTCTGGTATACGACCCCGAGGATCCGTCATGGTTCGCCCGCGACCGGTTCTTCCTTGATCCGGGCCACATGTCGCCGATGCTGTACAGCATCCTGGCCCTGACCGGCAAATACACTATGGAGGACCTGCAGCAGTTCCGTCAGTGGGGCAGCGAGACTCCCGGCCATCCCGAGGTGGATGTGGCCCGTGGCGTAGAGAACACGTCGGGCCCGTTAGGCCAGGGTCACGTCATGGCAGTGGGCAGCGCCATCGCCGAGCAGTTCCTTGAGGCGCGTTTCGGCAAGGTAGTGGCCCACAAGACATACGCCTTCATTTCCGATGGCGGCGTGCAGGAGGAGATCTCGCAGGGTGCGGGCCGCATAGCCGGTACGTTGGGTCTGCACAACCTCATCATGTTCTACGATTCGAACAAGGTGCAGCTGTCCACTCTGGTGAAGGATGTGGATCAGGAGGATGTAGCCGCCAAGTATCGCGCATGGAACTGGAACGTTCTCGAGGTGGACGGCAGCGATCCCGTAGCGATGGCAGATGTTCTGGCCAAGGCACAGGAGGAGAAGGAGCGTCCCACCATCATCATCGGCCATACCACGATGGCCAAGGGCGTTGTGAAGGGTGACGGCGAATCGCTGGAAGGCGCCATCAACACTCACGGACAGCCCATCTCGGCTGCCGGTGCCGATGTGGCCGCAACAGTAAGAAACTACGGCGGCGATCCCGAGAATCCCTGGGTGATCCGCGAGGAAGTTAAGGAGCTGTACGCAAAGCGTGCCGAGGAACTGAAGAAGATTGTGGCCGCACGCCGCGAGGAATATAACGAATGGGCCAAGGCCAATCCCGAACTAGCCAAGACTCTGGAAAGCTACAAGGCATTGGAACTGCCCGCTCTGGACTGGGATTCCATCGAGTTCAAGCCCAACATGGCGTCGCGTGCCGCATCGGCCACGGTTCTCAGCTTCCTGGCAGAGCATGTAGGCAACATGATAGTGTCGAGCGCCGACCTGGCCAACAGCGACAAAACCGACGGCTTCCTGAAGAAGACGCACGCCTTCGCCAAGGGAGATTTCAGCGGCGCGTTCCTGCAGAGCGGCGTGTCGGAGCTGACCATGGCCTGCATCATGAACGGTATCGCCCTGCACGGCGGCATCTTCGCTGCCTGCGGCACATTCTTCGTGTTCAGCGACTATATGAAGCCTGCCATCCGTATGGCTGCGCTGATGAAGCTCCCCGTCAAGTTCATCTACACTCACGACTCGTTCCGTGTAGGCGAGGATGGCCCGACGCACGAGCCCATCGAGCAGGAGGCTCAGATCCGTCTGATGGAGCTGGTTCACAACTTTGCCGGCAAGCGTTCGGTACTGGTGCTCCGTCCCTGCGACTCAGCCGAGACCGTAGAGAGCTACAAGCTGGCTATGGAGACCAAGGACCGTCCCTCGGTACTGATTTTCTCGCGTCAGAATCTGGAAGACCTGCCCGGCGAGAACCGCCGCGACGAGGCCAAGAAAGCCGCACACGGCGGTTATGTAGTGAAGGGCGTAGACGGCCAGCCCGACGTTACGCTGGTTGCCAACGGCAGCGACGTGGCCCTGCTGGTCCACGCAGCCGAAGAACTGGCCAATGACGGAGTGAAGGCACAGGTGGTATCCGTACCGTCGATCGGACTGTTCCTGGATCAGGACAAATCGTACCGCGACAGTGTGATTCCCGAGGGCGTGCCTCAGTTCGGACTCACCAGCGGACTGCCCATCACCTTATGGCCCGTGCTGCACGGCAAGTTCGACGTAGTCGGCATGGAGCGTTTCGGCGCCTCCGCCCCCGCCAAGGTGCTTGAGGAGAAGTTCGGCTACACCGTTCCCGCCGTCCTCGCCAAGATCCGCGCCTTCCTCGGCAAGTAAACAGAACTTAATAATAACCTTATACATTACAGGGTGTGTCCGGCACAGCGGGACACACCCTTATCGCTTAAAAATTAAGTTTAAACTGATAAGTCACACCTTCAAAAATTAAAGCATGTGAAATTATGTAGGGATAATTGCAACCTATTGTATAATTGGAAATAAAGTATTAATTTTGCGGTATTTAAAAAGGACAATTAAGCGTTTATTTTCCTTTTGATAGTATCTAAAACATGAAGAAAGCAATTATATCAAAGATAAATCGCAGTAAGAAGGGTACAATCTTCTTGCCGGATAGTTTCTTACCTATTGATACGCATTATGCCTCCAATATATTATCGGAATTGTGTAATTGCGGAAAACTTGTTAGGGTAGCTACTGGAATATACGTAAAACCCAGAATGTCAAGGTTCGGACCCGTGATGCCCACAATATATGAAATTGCACAGGTCATAGCGAAACGAGACAATGCGCAATTATTGCCGACCGGAGCGACAGCCGAGAACTATCTTGGTTTCTCAACACAGGTCCCAATGAACGCAGTATATCTAACATCGGGCACTCCCCGTAAGGTAAAGATAGACAACAGGACTTTGAAGTTGAAACATAGTGTGCCTTCCACATTCGCCTATAAGGGAAGGATTATGCCGATATTAGTGCTTGCGTTAAAGTCAATTAAACAATACAACATTAATGATGACCACCTTGATGTTGTTTATGGTGTGCTGAAGGAGAATCCGGAGGAAACGACTTGGCAAGAAGATATTGCGAATGCTCCACGTTGGATTAGAAAAATCATAATAGAAACAAAGTCAAAAATTAAACAAAATGAAAAGGTGGATTGACGCTTCGGATAATGATCGAATACAGTCGGCGTACATTATAGCAAAAAGAAAGAACATCAGCATGGGAGCTGTAGAAAAGGACTGGTGGGTTACTGCCGTTTTAAAAGTACTGTTCTCTCTTACGCCGGCAAAGTATATGTTCTTCAAAGGGGGTACGAGTTTAAGTAAGGGCTGGAATC
Source organism: uncultured Bacteroidales bacterium (assembly GCA_900542185.1). Taxonomy (GTDB): domain Bacteria; phylum Bacteroidota; class Bacteroidia; order Bacteroidales; family Muribaculaceae; genus Lepagella. The sequence goes on along the minus strand of UQMZ01000005.1, from coordinate 41,365 downwards.
TGATAGATCGATTTTCAGAAGATATCGACATAGCCCTGTATCGTGACTTCTATCTAAATGAGCTTGGGAAAGACTGCGCCAAAGCTGAAACGAATAACCAGGTGAAAAACTTGCGAATCGTAAATCGCGATTATATCCTTGGCGATTTTATTGATGAGTTGCGGTCACGGCTTATTGACACAGGTTTAGGAGAATGTAAGGTTGAGCCGATTACAACACAGAAAAATGGCTCGCCGATTGATCACGACAATGATCCTGTTGTCATAGAAGTTCACTATCCTGTCAAAATAGGCTCCGATGGATATGTGCGTCCTGTTGTTAAAATAGAGGTGAGCTGTCTTTCCATGAAAGAACCATACGAGGTTAGACAAATATCATCACTTGTAGGCGAGGCTTTTCCGGAGATTGACAACGAAACGGTTGCTGAGATACCGACAATAATGCCGACACGAACGTTTCTTGAAAAAGCATTCTTACTCAATGAGGAATATCAGCGGCATGCTCCTCGCACAGAACGTATGAGCCGACACCTCTACGATCTGGAGAGGCTTATGGATACGACTTTCGCCGATTCTGCACTCTCTGATATGGAGTTATATAAGGAAATCATAGGTCACCGCAAACGATTCTATCATGTCGGTGGTGTAAACTATGAGCTCAATCTTCCGTCGACCATTGCATTCTGCCCTACAGATGAATTACGTGACAAAATGCTGCAGGACTACGAAGTGATGAAAGACTCCATGATCTACGGAGAAAAACTGTCGTTTGATGACTTAATCAGTCGCCTGGAACGACTCCAAGAACGTTTCAGGGCATTGACTTGAACTGCGCACTTCTCTCGCTAAGGTGCTGGAGGAGAAGTTCGGCTACACCGTTCCCGCCGTCCTCGCCAAGATCCGCGCCTTCCTCAGCAAGTAAACAGAACTTATCTCACTGAACTATACAGGGTGTGTCCGGCTCGGCCAGACACACCCTGCAGATTTTTATATGAAAATGCTAATTCCGTTTTTGCAGTCTTACTTTATAAATTTTCTGTCGGAGGTTTCGTTTTCCAATACGCTCATCTGATGGATGGCAATCTGATTTAATTTCAGCAACCGTTCAGAGACCCAACTTGCAAACTTAAAAGCTATGTCCCGTTGGTCATATGTGCCTCCATCTCTGCCTAACTTATTCATTATGCCGATTGCTCCTGTAAGTTCAACCCAACGGCTTGGACTCATTGTAAAGGCATTAGATCCGGCTTCTCTCAAAATGGGGTCGAATTCGACCCCTTTAAAGTCAGGATTATTAAGGGACTCCCACAAACCAAGATATTCAAGCGTGTTTTTTGCTCTCATCCAATTTTTAACAACATCTTTTGGTTCTTCCGGATTCTTTTGGCGGGCGATATCAGTGATACAGATATAATCTATACCATCTTTTGCAAATGTTCTGATTGTGGAGTCTTTTACAACTAATTTAGGCATAGGTTTGGTGACGGAATGTTTAATTACATAGCCGATGCAGCTTCTTGGCAAAGATAATTGTTTTCGTCGGATTGAACAAAACAAAGATTATAAGTCCAGACTTTTCATCTACACGTATAAGGGGAAGATGCTAATAATTGGTTGGCGGCGAGGACGCCGCCATTCCAGTCGCCTATTGAGATGCCCTGAATTTACGTATAGAAATAGGCTAAAGAGGATGTACCAAAACCTTCATTTTGATACACCCTCTTTGTAAATGTGTTTATAGTTAGAATAAAAATCCTACGGAAGCAGCAAGATTGCTGGATTGAATTCCATTAAGAGGTTTGGTGAAATCTGTTCCATAGTTAATTCCCCAATAGAGGAATTTCCATTCCATACCTATACCTGCATGCCAACCGACTTGATAATGATATTTCTCGCCGAATGCAGAGGATGAGTCATCGGTATATAAGGATTTCCAACCTGTATCAATATTCTCTTTCAGTGTTGGAATCCCATCCGGACCTACGATAACGTCCGGAACAAAGATCCTTCTGGAACGAAGTGCGAAATTTAATTTTAGATTAATTCCTATATATGGAGTAATCAAGATATTATTTCCCGCTTTTATGCGATATGCAAGGTTTACAGGGACTGCTAAATAGAAATTCTTCATCTGCAGTTTAACATCCCTTGTAGAGGTCGTTACTGTTTTGATTGTTTGATGTCCGAATCCTCCATTGATCTTAGCGCCCGTTTCGATGAAAAGGGGGATCCTTTGGCTCAAGTTGAAACCGTGAATATATTCAATCGCGGCTCCATGGAGGTTTATATGGTTACCACACTCTTTGATAAAGAGCGAATTGTCATCTCCTGACCACATCTTTGTCCATGTGTATTCCACATTTATTCTGTTGTAGGAAGTACACGGATTATCATGTGACTTCGAGTGTTTATGCTCTGCCTGTGCTAATGCTGATGATGCCGTTAGTACAAATGCAATCGCAACTATTAGTTTAGATATATTCATTTAATAGGTGTTTACTGATAAATAAGTCTTGTCGCTTTTTTCATAGCAAAGCGAGAACTCAGGATAGAGTTGGGCATGTAGCCAAAAATTTAATATACGTTCATTTAAAATAGTATTAGGCAGCCGGGCTCTATCTGCGGATTAATAATATGTATCGTTACCATACAAAGAAAGTGGAGCCTATCCTTCCACTTATTCTTTGATGCGGGCCTAGGAACCCAAGAAATACGAATAAAGTGAAAGATGAACTCCACTTTGACCGTATATCAAGATTGATGATATTACAAGCCAAAGAGAGCATCAATTCTCATCGTTCTGTATTTCTTGCTGAAATTTCCTAGGTTTCATCAAAAGAACGAAGCGAAAGCGCTTTCCAAATATGTATGCTAATGCAATTAGCGTGGCAAATTTAATAAAAAGATTGTAAAGTCGCAAGAATAAACTTAAAAAACATTTAAAACATTAAAACATTAAAGGGGCGGTGTTAAAAAGCATGGATTGTTAAGGGAAAAGATAATTAAAATGTACATTTTTAATGTCTGTTTGAAAATAATTGGGTAGGTGTCCTAAAATTTAGGACAAAAATTAGTATATTTGTCCCCAAATTTAGGACACTATGGATAAATCGTACATAAAGACCATGATAGCAATGCGTCAGGCGGAGTTTCCGACTGACTTAAAACCGCGTGAAAATCCGTTGCCAGTTAATGACGGGAAGATAATAACCATACCGGGCGTCAGGCGATGCGGAAAGTCCTCGAGAATGGAAGCTGTCGTAAATGATCTGCTTGCATCTGGAGTGGACAGGGAACGTTTCTTATGGGTCGGATTTGATGATGAACGATTGATACACATGACTTCTGATCAGCTCGATACCATCATAGAGGCATATACAGAAATGTATCCGGACATAGAATTGTCATCGGTATATATGTTTTTTGATGAGATCCAGTTAATAGAAGACTGGGAATATTTTGTAATGCGGCTTTACAAGCATTATTCAAAACAGATATATATCAGCGGCAGTAATGCATCGATGCTCAGTTCTGAATTAAAGTCTGCCTTACGCGGTTGGCCCCAGGAGGAGGAGACAATGCCTTTGTCGTTCCGGGAATACTGTGGATTCAAGGGAATAAAGACCGACAGTTGGCTGGAATCGGATAAGGCTAAATTGCGTAACGCTTTCGTGGAATACAATAATGAAGGAGGCTTCCCGGAAGTTGTGCTGGAGCAAAATCCTCTGCAGAAGGCGAAAATACTGCAGGGTTATTTCGACACTATGCTTCTAAAAGATCTGGTTGAGCATTACGAATTGTCGAACATAGAAGTATTACGATATTTTCTTAAGCGTATAATGTCGAATCTAACAAAGCCGACTTCCATACGGGCGATACACGGCGACATAAAGTCGCGCGGACTAAAGGTGAGCAAAGACGACCTGTATGACTGGGCCAATCATGCGTGTGACATATTCATGTTTCTCAGAGTACCTAATTATAGCAAGTCGTTGCAAAAGATCGAAAGCTCTCAGCCGAAATACTATTGCATAGACAACGGATTACGTGATGCAGTGCTGTTGCCTCAAAGTAATGATGACGGTAAGAAACTTGAAAACACTGTGTTTCTGCAGCTTTATCGTCAGAGGACTTCAATAGACAGTATATTTTACTATCAGGGTAGGGGAGAATGCGATTTCGTTGTACAGAGAGGCATAGATACGCATAGTCTGATACAGGTGTCATGGGATATGAGCGATGAAGAAACGCGCCGCCGAGAAATCAATGGCCTTATAGAAGCTTCGGAGGCTACCGGATGCCATAATCTATACATCATCACAGCCGACAGTTCGGAAGAAATAGACCTCGACAACGGTGATGTAATCCATGTCCTGCCGGCATGGCGCTGGCTGTTGGAGAAGTAATGTAATAAACGGATATGTTGGTGGCGAGGACACCGCCATTCCAGTCGCCTATTTTTTTTGATGTCCTAAATTTGGGGACAGAAATGGCTAAGAGTGTCCTAAATTTTAGGACGCTTTCGGTGTTTTCCTTATATATTGAGAATGAGGACTCATTAAACATAGGCATAAGAATTTTGAATGCAGAAAGACAGAACAAAAGCTGGCTGAATTATTAGCCAGCTCTTTAATCTTTATCTGCTCTACGACTATCAATAACTTTAGAATTCACGCGGTTCACTATCGCGTCTTACATCTTCGAGCTTTATAAGCGACCACTTACCTTCTGAATCCTTTTTATAAGTTGCTTTAGTCTGATAACCGGGTTCCTTTTGTGTAGTACCATATAAGGCTTCACCAAATGGTGTCATTTCGTTATAATATTGTAGATAGAATTCAGCAGTATCGTCACTCTCCCATACCTTTTCTGCTCCAGTGTATTCTCTATGCATTAATTTCACAGTGACAGCATCACCGGTATCGGCATTAAGAGCCCCACTTTCTAAGTTGCCTCCTGAATTCTGATCTTCCCATTTAATCAGATATTTCTTACCTTCTTCCGTAAGTTTTACATCTCCATGTTTGAAGCCATACTCATCCGGTGCATCATTTGGATAAGTTACAGTTAGCAATCCCTTTCCTGCAAACGCATTGTAACAATGCACACAGCCTGCACAGGCACCACCGAACCTGTGCTTCAATGCCATTAGGTATTTATTGCCAAGCAAATTGACCAAATTCCCATCGGTATCCTTAAGATTTAGCGTCATAAATCTATCGGGCTTGAAGCTATGAATATGTTCTGCTGATTCATCCCGTTCTGGAATACTTACCCCATCGATTATGTATTTGGAATCAGGCACCGCAGCATATACAGTGTTAATGCGTAGGAGCGAGCATTCTACCGTAGAAAAGTTTTTGGTTTCTTTGGCTATTTTCAGCGCCTCAGAGTCGGATAGACCGCTTGTGCATCCGCTTAAGATCACTATCAATGCCATATATATGAAATTCCGTATCATTCTCGTTTAGCTTTTAGTGATAAATTCCGTATCTCTGTCTATACAGTATTTATAGTCAGGGTCAATGTTAAGTCCTACTATTTTTTGTTCGGGCGAGATTATCACCTTCTTAACTCCTTTACAACGTACCTGATTTAGATTTTTAAGCATCGATAAATCAAGCGTTTCTATTTTGGTATTATCACAGAACAGTTCTTCAAGTCTGGGGTATTTGGACAAATCCAGTTCGGTTAAATATGTGTCATTAACTGTGAGTGTCGTCAGTGACGGACAATTGCCCGTTGATAATTTCTCCAACGGAGATCTTGATATGCATAACCACTGTAAATAAGGCATTTCCGGCAGATCTACTTCTGAAAGATCTTTTGCCCTCGACATTACCAATCTTTGAAGGTTTTTATTCACCTTTATATGCTTAAGGTTGTCAAGATTCCTCAGTTCGCACACCTTGAGTTTTTTACTATCTGTGATGTCTAGAGAATATATCTCACATCCATTCCCTTCAAGTCTCTCAAGAGATACAAGGTGTTTTAAAACGTTGTAATTCTCGCCCATGTCCGAATTTAAATAAACTTCTTTTATCAGACGCACTTCATCAGGACTTAGTTTGCCGTCAGAATTAGCATCGTACTTTCGAACAAGCACCTGACGCATCGGAACATTGTCAATCTCTGGAACAATATCCGATGGCACTGAATCCGAACAGCCTGTAGCAGCTATTGCAAGGAATGCGAGCTGCCACATCAGTACAACGGTTTTCAATTTCATAAATGTGTAGATTAGTTTATTGCCCTGCTTATCCTCATTGCATGGCTGATATATAAAAAAGGTGTGAGGATTGTATTTCTACCTTATCCTGCATTCTGGTCTTGGCGTACCTTTAAGTCGGATAAGAACAACAGCCCCACACCGTTTGAGCTTATTACTTGTGAAGCCCAAGCCGATGCAGGGCCTCGGTAAAAGCGACCGATGTAGATGACATTGTCCATATTATCTTCGACTTAAATTACAAACCGCCAAGTTCGAATGCAGAAGATAAGATGTCAATAACACCCTATGTAATTTTAGATTAAGAAAATATCCAAATCCATACGGAACGAAGTTGACTCTACAACTTCTATCTCTTAACTTTGCAAAGTTACATTTTTTTTTGTAAAATACAAACACAAGGACACAAGGATAATATATAAACATTTAAACATTTAAACATTTAGATACTACTTTGATGTAGCTTCCTCGGAAGATTCAGCAATCATGTCCTACGGATTCCCCTCAGAGAGCGGTTCTTTGAAAGGATTCTCTATATAATGCGATTATGTCTTTGTGACATTATTTTATTTGAGGAGGGCGATTATCAGGTTGCGGGTTGCGCAGGGGAGTTTGGCGGAGAGGGTGTCAACAAGGAATTCAAAGGATTCGGAGGGCGTTCGGTCTGTTTCGCGGAATGAGCGCTCAAACCATATCTCGGGCGTGGAATAAACGGCGACGCCCCAACCGTAGCGGTCTCCTCTTGCCGTCAGTTTGTATTCGAAGTCGGCTATCAACAGCCATCCTCCCATCTGTAGACGTTGCAGGGGTCCTTCGATGCTGTGGCGTTTGGGTTTGACGTATTCCATCGCTTCTACAAGGTCTTCGGGTTTTCGTTTGCGCGAGGGGGTGCCGAAAATGATACGTTTGAGTTCGGTTGATGACAGTCCTTCGTTTTCGCGGATTATGTCAAGGATCATCCGTTCGGTTGAGTCAGGATTGACAGGGTAAGCCGCTCTCCGGTAATTCAGAAAGTCGGGCAGCAGATCCAACGACACGAAGCCGGCCTTGCGGTTGAAGAATTTGCCGTAGGCAGTGGTCTGTTCCTGAATCACGGGACCCTTCCACTCCCAGCATCCGTAATCGTCGCGTGTCTCGCCGAACAGCATGCCGGGAGCCGCCATCTCCTGTACGGAGAATCCCGGTATTCCGTTGGCAAAGAAAGGTAGCATTCCGAAACGTAGCGCCGCCCTTTCCAGTTGCTCTTTACTTGCTATCAAGTTTCCCATAAGTACAAATGTTCTTGAAATATATAACAAAAGAGGAATACTTTATGCTTTCCAAGTCATTTAGCAGTGTATTTCTGGTTCGGGTGATTTATCATTTCGGGGAAAGTGAAGGAAATGCGTTTGTCGCGTAATAATCCTGGAAGTATTTTATTACGGATGTAATTTATATTTCTTTTAGTAAGACTTGCGATTTCTTCGATTGATAATGGCATTCTCTGGCACATCTCAATTATAAGATGCTCCAATTCTGTTCTTTTGCTCCACCTGCCTAAAGAATTTAATTTATTAAAAATTCTCTCACCAAATAGATCGGAGGTTACAACCTTTTTGTCAGAGGTTACAACCTTTTTGTCAGAGGTTACAACCTTTTTGTCAGAGGTTGCAACCTTTTCATCGGAGGTTGCACCATAAGCGTCAGAAGTTGCACCATTAGAGCTATATAAACCAATCAATTCTTTCGAAGGTATGTAATAAGTTTGTCGGCCTTGTCCTTTCTGTTCTATTAGATTTAATTTTACTAGATGCTTTAAATCTTTGGATGCATCCTTTGTGGAAACGCCAGAAAGCTGACGATAAGTGATATTATCAATAGCTCCGACTTCACGCAGGAATATAATGGCGACTTTATGAGCATCTGTTAAATCATTTACAGACAATGAAGACAACCATTTCACGTCTTCTTCGGAAAGGAAATGGTGTAAGAGTATGCGTGTGGTGAATATGTTACGAGACGAGTCCGACTCGAAAGTCGGAGGCATAAGTTTTGCGTCTTTCATCAAACGACGCATAGTTCCGATTCCAGTTCCCTTTGCTTCTGCTAATTGCGTTTCGTGGAATATAGACCCGATGTTGGGATTGCGCATACGCGATCCCGGCTCGCCAAGAGTATCAGCCGGTTTCAGGGAAAAGCCAGGATTTATTATTTCTATCCTGTTGGAGTAACGTATCAGTTGTATAGGCTGGTGTATTCTTAGATTTTGATGAATAAGGGCATTTACAATGGCTTCACGCAGAGCAGCTTCCGGGATTTGTAAAGGTCGTTCGGCTTGAAGATTTCCTGCTTTTAGGGAGAAACCTCGAGGCAAATCGTCAGCGATGGCATTAAACGCTCGATTCACCATCAACAATAATGACCCTCGCATATCGATTGACTCAAACCGACTATGGGGATCCGGAATCCATTCTGTGCCGGAGACTCGGATGTAGTCTACCCTTACAGCTGGCATTTCTCTTCTAAGCGCCATTGGTTTACCAAACACCAGCAAACCGGTGTTGGTTAGGCGCCATTGTCCATTCTTATCTTTGGAAATGGCGTTAAGAGAGCGAAGAAGATCATGATCGGAATAATTCAATTCTTCGGCCTTCGGATTTACGCTTTCACGAAGTCGCCTATATAGTCGTATCGCGTTTTCATCTATATCATCAACATCTGTGCCCTCGGCAATAGCTTTGTCAAAATCGTCTGCATCATGATAAAACAGATGTAAATCATCTTCCGTGCATCGTTGATCAGTTGATCCGACTCGACGCCAGGCACCTTTGGGAAGATTCTCGTTTTTAAAATATAAAGGCTTTTTCCTCGCATCCAATTCGGAGACTGTAACAATTATAACATTTTTACCATCAACCTTTTCTGTTTCGATCAATGGTCGAATGGGATGATTAAACATTGTTGCGCATTGTGATGCAAGATCTTTCTGCAATTTGTCCGAATCAGAAATTCCAGATACATGATATGTCTGTTCCGCACAATTGCTCTCTGTAACCCCAATTAGTATAGTGCCACCATCAAGGTCCGGCTCATTAGAAAAAGAGCAAATGGTTTCCAACACGCTTTTGTCTATTTTGTTGGTACACTGCTTCGCTTCAATTCGGATATGCTCATCAAGCGTGTTAAGTTCTTCTAAATATTTACTTGCCTTATTCATAACAGATGGGTGTTGCAGATACAAAGGTAATTATAATTTACGTATTTTGCATTAGGTGCCTTTAAATTTCGTAGAAAAACTGTTAAAAAAGTTGTGGAGAAATTAAAAATGCGTTAATTTTGCGTCGCGTTGACCGCAATGATTTAGATCAGCAAATTCTTTAAACCGGCAACAATAGCGTGACAATGGCAGAATTAATGCGTGACACGAGGATGGAAAGACCGATACCATTGAGGATATTGGTCTTGATGTCGTGTCTGTTGGTCGCCATAGTCAGTGTCCGGGCATCCGACCGCGATTCTTTGCTGAAAGTTCTGGATCGGGAACTGACCCAATACAAAACATTACAGAACAATAAGGAACGGTATATCTCCGGTCTCCGTAACAGATACATCAACGCAACGGATATCGTAACGCGTTTCTCCCTGTGTCACGAACTCTATCAGGAATACAAGAATTTCCAGTACGATTCGGCTTTCTGTTATGCCAACAGAATGTATGACATAGCTGTAAGCGGCAATTCGGACAGCTGGAAACTCGAGACTGCCAGGATTGCCTTGATGGAGTGCTACAATTCGGTAGGGCTGTTCAAGGAGGCGGACGAGATGCTGCGTAATATCGAGGAAAAAAACATACCTAAGGAGAGCCTCGCGGATTTCTATAAAATCTGCACTCGGTATTACAGCAACATGAATTCATACGCCGGCCCCGAGTCGCCGTTAGGTCACAAATATCTCGACTCGTTGGCAAGCTACAACGACAAGATACTTGCAATATCTCCGCCGGACAGTTATGACTATGCGTCTGCGCAGATCACAAAGCGGGATCTTGCCGACGTTCCATGGCTGGAACTGGCGGACATGTATGCCTCGTTGCCCGACCGGTTCAAGATAGACGACCATGAGCTTGCCGTGATACATTCGCAGGCGGGCCGCGCATATATCGGAGCCGGGAAGATGGACCTGGCGGTGAAGCATCTTGCCCTGTCGGCCATCCACGACATACGTAGTTGCACGCGCGAGACTACCGCAGCCAAGGATCTGGCAACCATAATGCATACGGAGGGCCAGCTGGACCGGGCCAACAGTTACATACACCATGCGCTTGAAGATGCGCGTGCGTTCAATTCCAGAATACGTCTGATAGAGATAAACAGCGTGCTGCCTACAATAGAGACGACGCGCTACGGCCATATCACGGCGCGTGTGTACCAGCTTGTGATTGTTGTGATAGTGGTGGTCGGACTGTTCATTCTGTCATTGTGGCTGTTCTTCAAGCTGAGGCGCAGGAACCGCGTGTTGGCCGAATCGCACGAGGTGATACGCCGCAAGACCGAGGAATTGGAAATCAGCAACAAGGCGTTGCAGGACCTTAACCGGCGTCTGAAAGAGACAGGCGAGATCAAGGACCAATATATCATCCAGTCCTTGATCGGCAACACTGACTTTGTCGGCGAAGTGGAGGGGAGCGTAAAGCGGGCTTTGGCCAAACTAAAGGCGCGTCAATACGACGAAGTGTCAAGGATTCTGCACGAAACCGGCACCAAGAACGAGCGCGAGCGCATGTATTCGTCATTCGACAGCGCGTTTCTGAAATTGTTCCCCAACTTCCCCGAAGAATTCAACGCCCTGTTCCCCGAAGATGAACGCATGGAAATAGACGAGCGCAAGGGGCTTCCGACCGAGGTCAGGATATACGCCCTGATGCGACTCGGTATCGACAATGCCGCCGAAGTGGCGAATTATCTGAATCTGTCCGTAAATACGGTCTACGTCTACAAGACCAAACTGAAATCAAAATCCATCGTGTCGAAAGATGATTTCGACAAATGCGTGATGCGCATACCCAAGCCTTAGATTACGGGGTTAAATCGGTCTTAAAATAACTATTTCCGGTCTTAATAAATACATCCGGGCCGTGATTGCACAGGGCTGATAATCAGCCTGTAAATTCCTGATAACATCTTAATTTTGATTTAATGCGCTTGTCAGAATCAGGCGCATGGCTAATTTTGCGATATCAACATTCGGACGGAATATAAACAACATAAAATACCATAAAACTTAACTTTTCATGAAACACAGATTGCAGAAAATTCTGACGCTGCTGCTTGTGACGGCAGCGGGTTGTTTTTCGGCATACGCTCATGACGTGAAGGGCACGGTGGTCTCGGCCACCGACGGCGAGCCGCTGATAGGCGCCACTGTCCTGGTCAAGGGTAATGCCGCGAAAAGCTCTGTTACGGATGTCGACGGCGGTTTCTCGCTGTCAGGAATCCCGGCGGACGCGAAACTCGAAGTGAGATATGTAGGCTTCTCCTCAAAGGAAGTAAGCGTGAAGGGACAGTCCACTCTTAAGGTAGAGCTTGCCGAGGACTCCGAAGTGCTGAACGAAGTCGTAGTGATCGGTTACGGCACGATGGACAAGAAGGAACTTACATCGGCCATCTCTCATGTCAGCGAGAAGGACTTCCTGAAGGCCTCGTCGGTCGACCCGTCGATGATGATTCAGGGTAAGGTTCCCGGCGTGTCCATCACCAACACCGGTGCGGGCGACCCCAACAACCAGGCCAGCATCCAGATCCGCGGCGTCAGTTCGCGTGCGGCAGGCCTCGGTCCCCTCATCGTGATTGACGGCGTGGCCGGAGGCAACCTCACCAACATCAACCCCAACGACATCGCATCGTTCGACATCCTGAAGGACGGCGCAGCTTCCGCAATATACGGAACGCGCGGATCCAACGGCGTGATACTGGTCACCACCAAAAAGGGCGCCCGTGACGGAGCCGTGCACACCACATATACGGGCAACGTGTCGGCCAATGTGGCCACGCACGACCTGAAGATGCTGGACGCCGACATGTACCGCGTGTACCGTGCCGACCAGTACAACGGCAACGACCTCGGCGGCAACGACGACTGGCTGGGGGCCGTGACGCGCACCGGATGGAGCACTCAGCACACTCTGACCATCAACGGCGGATCGGAACGCACCAACTACCGCGCCACGGTCGACTTCAAGAACGCCGACGGTATCGACAAATACTCCAACCGTCAGGAGTACGGCGCACGCGCCTCGATAAACCATACCACCAAGGGAGGTCTGTTCACATTCAACGTCAACATCGCGCCCCGACTCATCAACCGCAAGATTGCGTCGTGGGATGTGTTCAGAAACGCACTGGAAATCAACCCCACCACGCCCATCATGGACGAGGAGAACCCCGGCCGTTACACCGCCATCATCGGACAGGCTGCAGGTTACAACCCCGTGGAACTGATCAATCTGGAGAAAAACAAGGCCGAGACCAAGCTTCTGGACTGGGACGGCACCGTCAAGCTGAATCTGCTGCCCCTGTTCTTCAAGGACGGCAAGGACTGGGGCAACAGCACCCTTTCCACACAGGTTACCTTCGCAGGACACGAAAGCTCCAACTTCAACTACTGGTTCCGACCCTCCACTTCCACTCAGGCCATAGCCAACGGTTATGACGGTGAGGCAAGCCGCAGCTACAACAAGAGCTCGCAGCAGATTCTGGAATGGCTGGCCAACTACTCGGGCCGTTTCGGCGACCACAATGTGCGCCTGATGTTGGGTTATTCCTACCAGTACATCAAGAATTCCGGAATGAGCGCCGACAACAAGGACTTCGCCAACGACGGCCTCGGCGCCGACAACCTCGGCAACGGCCAGTGGGCCGTGGAGGAGGGCAACATCGGCATGGGTTCGTACATGAACGACTCGAAACTGATTGCATTCTTCGGCCGTGTAAGTTATGATTACAAGGGCAAGTACCTGATGACCGCATCGCTGCGTCATGAGGGCAGCTCCAAGTTCGGTAAGAACAACAAGTGGGGTAACTTCCCCGCCGTCTCGCTGGGATGGCGCATCAGTCAGGAATCCTTCATGGAGGGAGCGGCCGGATGGCTGAACGACCTGAAGATCCGAGGCGACTACGGCGAGACAGGCAACCAGGACTTCGATTCCTACCGCTCGCTGGCCACCATGACAGGCTTCGGCTATGTCTACTACCAGGGCAAGTGGATCCAGGTCTGGGGCCCGGCACGTAACGTGAACGCCAACCTGAAATGGGAGAAGGCCAAGAACTGGAATGTCGGCATCGACTTCTCGCTGTTCGACAACAAGCTGGTCGGCTCCATCAACTACTACAGCCGCCGCCAGCAAGACCTGCTGGGCGACTACAACGTACCCGTGCCTCCGTACCTGCACGGCACAACGTTCGTGAACGTGGGTACGATGAAGAACTCGGGCGTCGAGATCGATCTGACCTACAACGCCATCCGCACCAAGGACTGGGACCTGAGCTTCAACTTCATCGGCGCCACCTGCGACAATAAGTTCGTGTCGTTCAGCAACGGACAGTACGTAGGCCAGGACTACTATGACGTGTGCGGCACCTCCGACCCGTATCCCATGCACACCCTGCAGCGCATCCAGGCCGGACACAGAATCGGTAACTTCTACATGTACAAGTACGCCGGCATCGACAAGGACGGCAACTTCGTGGTCTACGACAAGAAGGGCAACATGATCCCGGCCTCCGAAGCCACCGACGATGACAAGCGCATCGTAGGCAACGGACTTCCCAAGTTCAACGCATCGCTGACCGGTAACCTGCGCTGGCGCAACTGGGACCTCTCGGTATTCTTCCGCGGAGCGTTCGGTTTCGACATCTTCAACACCCAGGACTTCTACTACGGCACGCAGGGCTTCACCGGCAACGTGCTGCAGAAGGCATACACCAAGAACAAGGACATCAAGGGCCAGCAGGTGGTCAGCGACTACTATCTGGAGAAAGGTGACTACGTGAAGCTCGACATGGTGTCCTTAGGATACACATGGAAGGTTAACGCACGCTTCCTCGACGAGCTGCGAGTGGATTTCACGGCACGCAACCTGGCCACCTTCACCCGTTACAGCGGCATCGACCCGGCATCGGTACAGGTCAACGGACTCGAACCCGGCGCCACCGGCTCGCGCACATATTATCCTTCATGCCGTCAGTTCCTGCTCGGACTGCGCCTCAGCTTCTGACGCCAACGGACAGCAGATGATCAATAACTTAGTAAACAGACAACAGGTTATGAATTATATAAAGAATATGGCTCTGGCCGGTGCCGCGCTTATGCTTGCCGGCTGCACCAATCTGGACGAGACCGTCTACGATCAGGTGATGAGCGACAACTATTATAATACCAAGATGGACGTGGTGCGTGCGGTGAACCGTCCGTTCGAGCACGCCTTCTGGACCATACAGAGCCGCATGCCGCTCAATGAGCTCTCAGGCGACCAGATCATAACGCCCACCCGCGACTCGTGGTGGTACGACGGCGGCAAGTGGGAGAAATTCCATTACCACACATGGGACGCCGAGGCCGATTACCTCGATCAGGAATGGGACGGCAGCTTCACGGGCATCATGCAGTGCAATTACGTGATCAACGACCTTGACCGCCTGGACGGCACGAAGCTCGGTTTCACGCAGGCAGAATTCGACTCCATGAAGCAGCAGTGCCGCGTGATGCGCGCCTACTTCTATCTGCGACTGCTTGACATGTTCCGCAACGTGCCGTTTTATACGTCAATCGATCCCGATTCGTCCGACGGCAAGCAGATCACTCCCGCCGAACTGTTCAAGTTCATCGAGACCGAACTGACCGAGTCGCTGGCGCTGATAGGCCAGAAGCAGGGCTCCGGCGGCAACCAGGGCAACCAGGGACAATGGAACCAGGGTGGAGTGGCCGCGCTGCTCGTACGTCTCTACCTGAACGCAGAGGTATATATCGGCGAGGCTCACTATGCCGACGCGGCCCGCATCGCTCAGAACCTGATAAACGGCGACTACGGCTTCTATAAGGTAGCCGGCCGCTGGGACGAGGCCTTCGACTGGAACAACGAGACCTCCGACGAGGTGATATTCGGTTTCTCCGGATCCGAGAGCTATACCTTCTGGCACTACAAGGGCGACACGTACTGGTGGAGCGTACCGCAGCAGATGGAATACTACGTCAACGACTCCAAGTGTGACGGCGGCGACCACAACTGCAAGTACGCCCTCACTCCGAGCCACGACCTTAACGGCAAAATCTACTCATATACACTCGGCAACACGGTCGAGAAATTCCGCAAATATCCTTCGGACGAGCGTCTGAAGCTGTACCGCAATCTCGGCAACAACAAGCGCGAGGGGATGATGCTGTTCGGTTCGCTCGATGTGGTGAAGGACGGCAAGAAGGGTAAGATGACATCCCCCGACGGCAGCTACGAGCTGTACATCCGCGACGCCGTGGGACAGTTCAAGGGACTGCGTCCCAGCCAGTGGCCAGCCAACAAGACGAGCAACCTCCGCTCGGGCGACCATCAGTCGGGCTATCACTTCGTGAAGTATCCCCTCTACAGCGACGAGGAGACAGGCTGCATGGAATCCGACTATTGCGAAATCCGTCTGCCGGAAATAATCTACGCGCTGGCCGAATGCAAGTTCCGAGAGGGATCGGTGAACGAGGCCGGAATGCTGCTGAACAGTGTGCGCAAGCGCAACTATCCCGAAAGCGACTGGCAGGATGTGCTGTACGCTCCCGAAGGCAAAGTTACGCTGACCGAGCAGGAACTCCTGGACGAATGGGGACGCGAGTTCCTGGCCGAAGGACGCCGCCGCATCGACCTGATACGTTTCGGCCGCTTCAACACCTCGGCATGGTGGGACAAGCAGCCCGACAGCGACGACCACACCAAGATCTATCCCATTCCCCGCAAGGCTCTGGACACCAACCACAACCTGGTGCAGAACCCGGGCTATTGATCAATTAATTCCAACAGATTAACAGGAAACAGAAATGCGAATATTAAATAAAGCCTTGTCATTACTGGCCATAGGAAGCATGACGCTGCTGGCCGGCTGCGACGCAGAGAAGGATCTGCGCCTGGTGGAGATACCGGAGAAGGACATCGCGTACGAGCAACTGTACATATTGGGCTACAGCGTGCAGCAGTATGTGGACGGCGACCCGTTCGTGTCGAACACCGCCGTGCCCATGGACCCCACGGACGATCCCAACGTCTTCACCAAGCGCGTGGAGATGTACCATTACAAGGACAACAAACAGTTCAAGTTCTGTGACGCACAGGACGACTGGAACAAGATCCATTACATCGTGCCCGAGTCGGGCGTGGTAGACGGCACGGCGTACGCATACGTCGAGGTGGGCGAGAACGCCAACCGCGGAGCCGTCTGCTCGGAAGGCGCCGGCAACCTGCGTGACAACTTCTGGGGCATCAGGGAAGGCGAGGACGGCGTCTATGACGTGACCATCAACGGCAAGACCCTCGACATCTCGGTCGTGCTGGTGGAGAAGAAGGAACAGCCCTTCGCACCCGAGGAACTGTATATGGTGGGAGACGGCACTACCGCCGGCTGGAACATCTCGTCGCCCGTGCCGATGGAGATGACGTCGCCCCAGGTATTCGAATACACCGGTCCGCTGTACGCCGGCGAGCTGAAGTGCCCCATGCAGGTCAGCGACAAGTGGGAGGCGCCCTTCATCATGCCTGCCGTACACGAAACCAAGATCAACCGTAACGGCGTGGAAGCTCCCGAGTGTGAATACGTTCCCACCGGCAATCCCGACTCCAAATGGCGAATCGAGGAGGAGGGTACATACCACCTGACCATCGACTGCTCCAAGGGCAAGAACGAGATAACGATAGCAGCGGAGTACCTCGGCGAGATAGTGCGCGGCCCGGAACTCTACATGCTCGGCAATGCCGCCGCATCGTTCGATTCAAATAATCCGTTGGCAATGGATTATGACGATGCCACCGGCACATTCAGCTGGGAAGGCCCCATTTACTTCGCCGACAAGAACGCCACGACGCAGAACGCCAACAAGCAGTTCAAGTTCGTGAGCCGTCCGGGCAACTGGGATGCCGTAGACTACTACATTCCGGAGAAGGCCTCGGCCGACGGATATATCGGCGTGATAGGCGAAGGCACACACAAGATGAAGATCTGCACATGGAAGAACGGCTCTACAGGCATCGACGCCTTCTGGGGCATCGCCTCCGGCAAGGACGGCGTGTACCGCATCGAAGTGAACCTCGACGCCATGACGTTCACCTTCACACGCACAGGTGACGCCGAGCCGCAGCCTGAACCCGAACTTGAGACCGAACTCTACATGCAGGGCGTGGCCGGACGCTCGGGATGCGATTCCAACAATCCCGGCGTTCAGATGGCCCGCGTGGGCGACACCCATACATTCACCTGGGACGGCGAGCTATACTACACCGAGGAGGAAGGCAACCGTCAGTTCAACTTCATCACCTCCAAGGGCAACTGGGACTCTGTATATTTCATCGTGCCCGAGAACGGCAACAGCGACCAGTACCGCGAATTAGTGGAGGACGGCCGGACCTATAAGATGAAGCGCATCAAGGGAGCCGGCCAGCCTCTGAGCGCATCGTGGGGCATCGCCAAGGAGAACAACGGCCGTTACCACATCGAGGCCAACCTCGAGACAATGGAACTGAAGGTGACCAGACTTGACGGCACCACTGACAAACGAATCAAATCTAACAGACGCATAAGATGAAAACATCACACACACTGGCCGCGGCCGCGCTGATAGCTACGGCATTCACGGCAACAGCTCAGGAGCTTCCTGAGAACCTGTATCTGATCGGCGACGCCACCGCCGCCGGATGGAACTGCAACGCTCCCGTCAAGATGCAGAAAGTAAACGACTACGAGTTCACCTATACCGGCGAACTGACCAAGGGCGAGTTCAAGCTGCCTTGGGTAGTGGGCGGCGACATGTGGGGCAGCAACACGTTCATGCCTATGGAAGCAGGAACGAAGGTGACCAAGGCTGGGTTGGAGAATAACGAAAGCTACCTGACGCACAACGGGCAGCCCGACCAGAAATGGGTGGTGGAGGACGCCGGCGTCTACACGCTTACGTTCCGGATTGACAGGGACGACACCAATTTCGGCGCCCTGGACGCCACATACGTCAGCGAGCTTCCCAAGAGCATATTCATGCTCGGCGCAGCCACCGACAGCTGGGATTCCAATTCCGCCACGCCCGTATATGAGAAAGACGGAAAATATGTATGGACCGGCGATCTGAACTATTATGACGAGGACAAGCTGGTGAAATTCTGCATGACACGCGGCGCATGGGACCAGGTTACTTTCATGGTTCCTGACGAGGTGAACCTTAACGGTAACGTGCTGCAGATAGAAGCCGGTAAGATCTACACTTACCAGGAGTCGGCCGAGACTGAACCCGGCGCGCTGAAGGACTGGTTCTGGGGCATCAGGGAAGGTCAGTCGGGGGAATACGAGATCACGGTAGACACCGATGCCAAGACCGTATCGTTCAAGCTGCTTAAGAGCTATGCCTTCGACAAGGACAACGTGACCGAACTCTACATGTTGGGTCTTGTGGCCGAAAGCTTCGACTCGAACCATCCGCTGCCCATGACATCCCTGGGCAACGGCAAGTTCCGCTGGAGCGGCGAGATCGACTACGCTACGACCGACGGCGACGAGCAGCACGCCAACAAGCAGTTCAAGTTCGTCACCCCGAAGGGAGACTGGAACAAGGTATATTACTTAGTTCCCACAGGAGCTGAGGCCGATGGCTTCATTCAGGAAGTGGAGCCGGGTTCCTATCCCGTGAAGATGACCACGTGGACGGACGGCAAGAGCGGTGTGGACGCATTCTTCGGAGTGAAGGAAGGCACGAAGGGTGAATTCACCATCACCGTGGATGTTCCCAATCTTACATTTACGCTGACATCCGGCAAGTCCGGTATCGAGGCAGTAAAGACGGCGGACTTCTCAGCCATGATTTCCGGCGACATCCTGACGGTAAACGGTGTGGAAGGCGAGGTAGCCCTCTATGACGTGGCAGGCCGCAAGGTGCTGGGCACCATAGCAGGTACGACCGACGTATCCGGACTCGCCGCCGGCATCTATGTGGTATCCACTGCCAAGGGCAGCGTGAAGATCTACAAGAAGTAACCTTAATCTTAAATCTATATGACCTATATGACAATGAAAGCGATAAAGAATATACTTGCAGGTTTGGCAGTAGCGGTTGCCTCCACAGCCGGATATGCTTACGACATGCCCGCGCATCTATATCTGGTAGGAGACGGTACGCCGGCAGGATGGAATTCCGGAAGTCCGCTTCCGATGGTCAAAGAAGAGGGCAACAGGTTCTCTTGGGAAGGGAATCTGTATGCATCCGGCGACAGGGAACTGAAATTTCTTGGTCAGAAGGGCTGGGGCCCGGTGGCCATATATGCTCAGGCGAATGGTACGGAGATTACTACGGATGCCGAGCAGTCGTTCACTGTAGTTTATGGCGGCGATGATAACAAATGGAAAGTGGGGCAGAACGGTTATTACCGTCTGACCCTGACACTCGATCCGACTAATCCCGAATCCGAAGCCGGTACGCTGACAGTGAACTATCTCGGTGAATCGAAGCCGGAAATCTACATGCTCGGTATGGTGCCTGACAGGTGGGGAAATTCATCCGAAGGCATAGCCATATTCGGTGAGAATGGAATATACTCCTGGACCGGCGACATCTACTATTATGGCGACGATAAGCAGCTCAAGTTCGCGCTGACCAAGGGCGAATGGAACGCTGTGACTTATCTGGTGCCGACAGAGGTTAACCTTAACGGCAATGTGCAGCAGGTAGAGCCCGGCACATATTCCTATCAGGAATCGCGCGAGGATAACGGAGGCCTGAAAGATTGGTTCTGGGGCATCATGCAGGATAAGTCCGGTCAATACAAAGTGACCGTGAACACGAACGACAAGACCGTCAATCTGGAGTTGCTGAAGCTCTATTCGTTTGACAAGGACAACACCACGGAGTTGTACCTTCAGGGCCTTGCCTCCAATAGCTTCGATTCGAACAACCTGACTCCCTTGACATCCCTGGGAGACGGTAAATTCCAATGGAAAGGCAAACTGGATTATAATACGGAAGATGGCGACTCCAATCATAAGAACAAACAGTTCAAGTTCGTCACCCGTCTCGCAGACTGGGACAAGACCTGCTATCTGGTTCCCGCAAGTGCGGAAAGCGACGGTCACATCCAGGAACTGGAACCCGGGGAGCATGACATGAAGATGACGACCTGGATGGACGGTCATTCAGGAGTTGACGGATATTTCGGACTGAAACCGAATATGAGCGGCAACTACATCCTTACTGCCGATGTGCCTAACATGAAGGTGAAACTGGAGGAGGATACCGATACTGGTGTCGAGGCGATTGCCGTCGGATCCGAAGGCGTCGAGGAGGCATACGACCTGAACGGCGTTAAGGTGAACCTGCAGAACGCACCTGCAGGCGTGTACATCATCCGCAAGGGAGGCACGGCCAAGAAGGTGATGATCAAATGAAGAATCCGGGAGTATTGTTGATAACGGCAGCCCTGATCCTTGCATCGTCCGTGACGTTGCAGGGCCGGGACAGCCGGTACACCCGCCAGGGTACGGCTCCGCTGTACTGGATGGCGTACGAACAATGCTTTGTCGAAGACCGCGCCCTCGATGAGTCCCGCTGGCGTGACAACCTCGACTGGGTAGCCGGGAATCTGTTGCCGTACGGCTACGACATGGTCTGCACCGACGGCTGGATCGAAGGCGCACAGACCGTGGATGACAACGGCTATATCACAAGCTATAATTCCGGCTGGGGCCAGGGATTCAAGTTCTACGTGTCGCTGGCCAGGCGCAAGGGTCTCCGTTCGGGCGTCTACTACAATCCGTTGTGGATGTCGCGCGCCGCATACGACAGGAACGTCAAGGTGAAAGGCACTCAATATACCACCCGTCAGATAAAGGGCAACAAGAACTTTAACGACGCGATATATTGGGTGGATACCGACCTCCCCGGCTCCGAGCAGTGGGTGAAGGGTTATGTGCGTCATTTCATCGACCTCGGGTTCGATTCCCTGCGTGTTGATTTCCTGAACTGGTACGAGAACGACTACGGCACCACCCGTTACCGCCGCGCCCTGAAATGGATCATGGAGGAGGCCGGCGACGAGATCATGGTGTCGCTGGTGATGCCCAACAGTTACGATCACGCCAAGACCGAGCGCGAATACGGCGACATGTTCCGCATATCGGAGGATGTGTTCGGCGGCGGTTTCGACTTCGTGAGCCAGCGTCGCCGCGGACAGTGGCAGAACGGCTGGGCCAACTGGGGCAACCTGTTCGACGGATTCCTGGACTTCAGCGACATCGACCGGTCGGAGATAATGATGGACGGCGATTTCGTACGCCTCAACACGGCGAAGTCCGATTATGAGAAGGAATTCTGGATCACGCTGCTTGTGATGGCCGGGTCGCCGATAGCCGCGGCCGACCAGCATGACACGGCAGGCGACAACCTGAAGTTCTATCAGAACCGTCAGCTGCTTTCGCTGGTGAAGGAAGGTTTCCACGGCAAGCCGTTGAGCCGCGACATGAACGATGTCGGATCGTCGCACTGGATTGGCGATTGCGCCAACGGCGACAAGGTCTTAGCTCTGTTCAACCGCGAGGAGAACGCCACGGTGCGTACGCTCAGCCTCGCCGAGCTGGGTCTGACAGGCAAACCCTACTACACCGACCTGTGGCGCGGTACGGAAGTCAAGACCGAAGGCGATGAGCTGAAGGTGCGACTTGGCGCCCACGCCTGCAAGGTGTATCGATTCTCCAACCGGCCCGGCGGCTCGTCGGTGACGGAAATACGGATGCCGGACGACGGATGCAGGGAATTCTTCGACATGAACGGATGCAGAATGAACGTGGAGACCGCAGACGTACTTCCCTCGGGAGTGTATGTGGTGCGTCAGGGCGGCAAGACGTTCAAGATTGTGAAATAATATACTATACTTAAGAAAACTAAACCGAAATATGAAACTCAATTATATATTGGCAGCGGGACTATTGGCGGCGACAGTCATGTCGCTGACGGCCCGCGACTCGAAATATACCCGACGCGGTACCGGCCCGATGTACTGGATGGCATACGAGGAGTGCTTCGTTACGGACCGCGCTCTGTCCGAGGCAAGATACAAGATGAACGTGGACTGGGTGGCCGACAACTTCAAGGAGTACGGATTCGACATGATCTGTACTGACGGCTGGATCGAGCAGGGTCAGACCGTGAACCGTTACGGCTACATCACCAAATATGCCTCCGACTGGCAGAACGACTGGGCCTACTGGATCGACTACAACCGTTCCAAGGGACTCAAGAGCGGCATCTATTATAACCCGTTCTGGATGACGCGCGCCGCATACGACCGCAACCTTCCCGTGAAGGGAACGCAGAAGAACGCTCAGGACATAGCAGGATCGACCAAATTCAACGACTTCATCTACTGGGTGGATGCCGAGAAGGAAGGTGCCGAGCAATGGGTGAAGGGCTATGTGCAGCATTTCATAGAGCTGGGATTCGACTTCCTGCGCGTGGACTTCGTGAACTGGTATGAGAACGCCTACGGGCGCGAATCGTACATAAAGATGCTGAAGTGGATCTCGGAGGCCTGCGGCGACAAGATCACGTTCAGCCTCGTGATGCCCAACTGCTTCGACCATGCCGCCGAGGAGATGAAATACTGCGATGTGATGCGAATATCCGAGGATGTGTTCGGCGGAGGCTTTGACTTCGTGAGCGGGCGTCGTCGCGGCGTATACCAGGAAGGCTGGGCCAACTGGGGCAACGCGTTCGACGGATTCATAGGCTTCAGCGACGTGGCGGGCCGCGGCCAGTTCATAATGGACGGCGACTTTATCCGCCTCAACACCGCCGAAAGCGACAGCGAGCGTCAGTTCTGGGTATCGCTGATGGCCATCACCGGTTCGCCGATAGCCATCGCCGATCAGTACGACACCATCGGCGAGAACGCACATTTCTATCAGAACGAGGAAATATTGGCTCTGAACAAGGCCGGCTTCGCCGGCCGTCCCCTGTCGATGAACTGCGGACAGTCGCGCAGCTCCATCTGGATCGGTCAGTTGCCCGACGGTGACTGGGTGGCCGGCATGTTCAACCGCGAGGACAGCGAGCAGACCATGACTGTAAGCTTCAGTAAGGATCTCGGTTTCGCCAAAGGTACCAAGGCTATGGTGCGTGACCTGTGGCGCCGCGCCAATCTCGGCGAGCAGGAGGACATGTACCGGGTGTCGCTGCAGCCGCATTCGTGTGTGGTGGTCAGGATCAAGAATCCCGTCAAGAGATATCAATGCGAAGTCGCAGGTACCTGCGGAGGTGCGAAGATTGTAATGTAATACCCTGAAAGATATGAAAAAGTATATATTATTAATTGCGTTCATCGCAATGGCCGGGTTGATGAGCTCGTGCCGTAACGACTGGACCATCAAGGATATGCCGCCGGTGCCTGAAAAGGCAGACGGAGCGGGTTATGTGACGGGTCTCGAAACCGAAGGCGCCGCTGTCATCATACCGGTAGAGGCCGCGTCGGCAGGCCCCCGTACCATCGTGGTGCGCGGACGCGCCACCCAGGACGGCACTCCCGGCACGGGAAGCATAACGAGCGGATCCGCTACGGCACAGATCTCGTTCAGCCAGGCATATACCTGGTCGGACTGCGAGGTGACGCTGGATCTTGAAGCCGGCGTTAACGATGTGGTCATTTCCGGCAAGGACGGGAACGGACTGTTCCAGGTAGATTACATTGAGGTTAGGTAAGATCTGATTGGTTAAAGACCTTATAGGTTATGGTTAAAAGGTTAATATTGTTACTGCTGACGTGTGTGGCGGCTGTTGATATGGCAGCCGCCCCGCGCCGACAGGTGTGCTCGCCCGACGGCCGCATCGAGGTGGGCGTGGACGTGGATAAGGCGGGACGCCTCTATTACCACGTCAACCGTGACGGCAAGCCCGTGCTGCTGAAGTCGCGGCTCGGCATCAAGTTGCGCGACGCCGCCGACATGGCGGAGGGCTTCAGCATAGATAAATGCACGTTCCGGAATCATAATGAGACCTGGTATCCCGTATGGGGCGAGGAGTCGGCTATAAACGACAGTCACAACGAGATGCGTGTGGCCCTTTCGCAGAAGAAGACGGCGCCGGGACGCAATATCGCGATAGTGTTCCGCGTGTTCGACGACGGCATCGGATTCCGTTACGAGTTCCCGCGTCAGAAAGGACTGGAGGATTTCGTGATAGATGACGAACTGACCGAATTTGCCTTTGCGGGACGTCATGAAACATGGTCGCTTCCGGTGGAGGGTATCCGTTTCTACGAGGAGCTGTTCCGGCGTCTACCCATAGACAGCGTAGGGTGGGCCAGCACACCGGTCACCATCCGCACGGCCGACGGCACCCACATGGCTCTGCACGAGGCCAATCTGACCGACTATGCAGCCATGAACGTACAGGCTACGCCCGGCAGCAATACCCTGCGGGCCGCGCTTACACCCTGGTCGACGGGCGAGAAGGTGTTCGTGACCGACACGCGCGTGTCGCCCTGGCGTACGCTTATCATTGGCGACAATGCCGGCGACCTGGCTCTGAGCCGCCTGATGCTGAATCTGAACGAGCCCTGCCACATCGACAATGCCGCCGATTTCTGCAAGCCGCAGAAATATGTGGGCGTATGGTGGTGCTACCATAAGAAGACCGCCACGTGGGAGGCCGGTCCGCGTCATGGCGCCACGACCGCAAACGTGAAGCGTTACATGGACTTCGCCGCGAAGCATGGCTTCGGAGGCGTGCTGGTCGAGGGGTGGAACCACGACTGGGTGACATGGGACTTCTCGTACACCAAGCCTTACGATGACTTCGACATAAAGGGTATAAACGACTATGGCCGCAAGCTCGGCGTGTCGCTTATAGGCCATCACGAGACGGGAGGCCGCATCGCCAACTACGAGCGTCAGATGGCCGACGGCATGCAGTTGTACAAGGACAACGGTATGCATTACGTCAAGACCGGCTATGTAGGCGACCTCCTCGACGACAAGGAACGCCACAGCAGCCAGTTCGGCGTGCGTCATTACCGCAAGGTGATAGAGGCCGCCGCCAGGTACGGACTGGCCATAGACAATCACGAGCCTGTGATACCCACTGGACTGCAGCGCACATATCCCAACCTGATGACTCAGGAGGGAGTGCGTGGCCAGGAATGGAACGCATGGAACGCAACAGGCGGCAATCCTCCGGACCATACCGTGACATTGCCCTTCACCCGGGGACTGGCAGGCCCCATGGACTTTACGCCGGTGATTTTCCGCTTCGAGAATCCCGTCATGCCTCAGACCCGCGTACAGACCACGCTGGCCAAGCAGCTTGCGCTGTTCGTGATACTCTATTCGCCGCTTCAGATGGCGGCCGACGAGATCGAGAACTATGAGGACAATCCCGGACCCTTCCGCTTCATCTGCGACTGCCCCGTTGACTGGGACCGTACCGTATATCCCGAGGCGAGGATAGGGGAGTATGTCACCGTGGCCCGCAAGCGCAAGGGTGGCGACGATTGGTATATCGGCAGCGCAACCGGCGACAACGCCCGAACGGCGCATATCTCGCTGTCGTTCCTCGATCCCGGCTGCAAGTACCGCGCCGTCATCTACAAGGACGGCTGCGACGCCGATTGGGAGAAGAATCCCTATCCCGTGGAGATAGTGCAGCAGGACGTGACTTCCGACAGCGTGCTTGACATTGACCAGGCCCGTAGCGGCGGCACGGCAATCAGGATTTTCAAAATTTGACAGGAATGCCAAGGCCGCCGAAGTGACCGTGAATGTGCCTGAGGATGGCGTTTATTCAGTCCGCCTGCGTTACGCCAACGGCAACGGACCGGTGAATACCGAGAACAAGGCCGGCATACGCACCTTGACTCTTGACGGAGCGAAGGTCGGCACGATAGTGCTGCCGCATCGCGGCGGGGCAACTGGGACGACTGGGGCATGACCAACGGCGTGAAGGTGAACCTGGCCAAAGGCATGCACACCCTCGGCATCCAATACCTGCCCGAAAACGAAAACATGAACATCGATACCAACCACGCCCTCGTAGACAACCTCCGCATAGAGCGTGTAAGGTAATCCTCATGATTGAATAGGTGTAACAGGAGAGGCCGCGTCAAATGGCGCGGCCTCTAAATGTATAGCTATGTGTAGCCGGCGGCCGGGACACCGCCATCCCGGTCAGTTCGGGCGGACGGAGAAGGGGTAGCTGCGGCTGCCGTCGGCGCTGGTCCAGGTGCCGCTGTAGCCGGAACGGCCTAAAATGCCGTCGAAACGCCCGGTCATTTTGTCGCCTACATATTCTTCAAGCACAAGACGGTCGCCGTCATCCACACGCTGACCGCTGAGCTGTATGGGACGCTTGTTCTTGACGTACATATACTCGCCTGTGTAATATGCGCCTCCATCGGTGGTGAGCGTCATCTCGATGGCATATTTGTTGTCTATGGAGCCTTTGTAACGATGTGTGTACATGTCGGCCTCCGGCTCGGATTCCTCCTGCTTCGTTTTGCTCAGACCGGATTCGCGGAGACTTCCCACAATGGAGGTCAGCTCCTCGTTCTCGTTGTCGGAATCCATCGCTTCCGTTTCTGATTCCACGCTTTCCGACTCGTATGCGGATTCTACACGTTTTGTTCCGTCATGCGTAAGGGGCGATAGACAGAGCCATGCTCCGAATATCATCACCGCGATGGCGCCAAGTATGGAGCAGATTATGGCGAGAGTGCTGTGGTCTGACGGATATTCGTCCATTTCCGGGTCATCGACCGGAGCACCGTCGTTGATCTTGCACCATCCGGCGATCAGATAGCATGTCTGAAGAATCCACAATAAGATTCCGACCAATCCGAGGAGAATCATGAAGGCTATCGAGCCGCCTAAGAGCGACATTATCGTACCTGCCGCATCGTCTGAAAATCCACGCATTATCCCGCCGAGACTGCTGATGGAGCCGATGGAGATAAGCAACATGGCTAAGAAAACGATGAGTGGGAAAAAGGCCAGAATAATGCCGAACGTATAGGAATTTCGCAATGTCCTGGCGCCTTGTCGCGCCATGTCGGACCAACCATCCTCCATGTACAGCTGATTGAATGCCGAGCGGAATTTGAACAGTGAAATCAGATTCAGCACCCAGCCCGCGAATGTGAACAGCAGTCCGAACATGCCGAGAAAGCTTCCCAGGAAAGTGCAGGCCATACCTATAAGTCCGAGCCAGCAGGCTGTGTACAGGCTGCCTGTGAGCCA
This sequence comes from uncultured Bacteroidales bacterium, assembly GCA_900542185.1. GTDB lineage: Bacteria > Bacteroidota > Bacteroidia > Bacteroidales > Muribaculaceae > Lepagella. The sequence goes on along the minus strand of UQMZ01000005.1, from coordinate 13,655 downwards.
GCGTCCGCGTTCGGTATGCTGAGCGTTACGGAAGCGGGACAGTCCGACTACATATACTATCCAGCCGGCTACGGTCAGCACTTCGAACAGCCGGGTGAATACCGACATCCGGTCGTGGACGGCAGAGAATTTGGCAAGTCCTTCGGCGTGAGAGCCGACACCGAACGACGAGGCCGTGTTGAGGATACTGCCTAAATAATTGTCGACGGCATTGACGATGCCGAAGAAAAACTCGAACACAGAGGCAGCGCATCCGAATACCGTCAGGACGACAACGCCCCAGAAAATCAAGGAAGAAGATGACCGCCATTCCAGGCGCAGTTCTGATTGATCCATTAAATTGATAAGTCTTTTATGAATAATATAGGTTAACTGTTCTGAAGAGAATGCGTAAAGGTACGAATAATTTCTTAAATTCCTGCAGAATTACTCATTTTTCACCACTTACATACAATACGTGCGCGCATAGTAGCGCAGGCTGTCCCCAGCCGCGCATAAAACTCGGTCCCAAGCCTATTGAGCAAATATAAGGCTTTTTGTCATTGGATGTGTGCGGCTGGGGACAGCCCGCGCTACTATAATATGCGACTTTATGCGATATAAATCTTGACGGCCGGTTATTAAATTGTGTTAAAAATGGAGAAAAATCGGGTCTGAATTTGGTGGGATGGAAAAAATGTTGTAATTTTGCAGTCGCAAAAAGGAAATATCGCGAGGTGGAGCAGTGGTAGCTCGTTGGGCTCATAACCCAAAGGTCGCAGGTTCGAGTCCTGCCCTCGCCACTTAATTAAACGAATCTTGAAGCAATTCAAGATTCGTTTTTTGTTATATCATAATAATTAGATAAATTTGCATTCATGAAACTGATAGAACTGCATTTGGATCAGATTGCAGCTTTGTGCCGAAAGTACAAGGTCGCAAAGCTATGGGTTTTCGGATCAATTCTTACTTCACGTTTCAACGATAAGAGCGATGTGGATTTTTCTGTGGTTTTTCATTACGATCAAATCCCGGACCTTTTTTTGACATTCTTCGATTTTATCGATGAATTGCGTCATCTGCTCGGCCGTGAAGTTGATCTGGTGGATGAGACAGCCATAAAGAATGATATTTTCAGGAAAGAACTGAATAACACTAAACGATTGATTTATGGATGAACAAATTCAAAAATTACTGAAAGATATCTTGAACAGTATATCGAATATAGAATTATTCTGTTCCTCCAGACCCAAGGAATATCAGGTCTTTTGTGAAGATAGATGCTTTAGAAGTGCTGTTCAATGGGAAATAGCCATAATAGGAGAGGCTATGAACAGAATATTAAAAATCAATCCGAATATTCCAATTACCTCTGCGCGAAGAATAGTTGATACTCGTAATTATCTGATTCATGGATATGATAGTCTTAGAGAAGATATAATATGGGCTATTGTGGTCAGACATTTGCCGTTGTTGAAACAGGATGTGTTACAACTCTGTGAATCTTCTAAGTAATAATCTGTTTTAATCATCTGGGAGAATGGAGGTAGTATACGAGGACAATCATCTGATCATAGTCGATAAGGCGGTGGGGGAGATAGTGCAGGGGGACAAGACCGGCGACAAACCGCTGTCGGAAATCGTAAAGGAATACATCAAGGAGAAATACGCCAAGCCGGGCAACGTGTTCTGCGGCGTGGTGCATCGTCTGGACCGTCCTGTGTCAGGCCTCGTGGTCTTGGCCCGCACGTCCAAGGCTCTGGAGCGGATGAACAGGATGTTCCGCGACGGCGAGGTGCACAAGACCTACTGGGCCCTGGTGCAGGGACAACCTAAACAGCCGGAGGCATTGCTTGAGGACTGGCTTGTTTCGGACGGTCGCATCAACAAGACGTTCGTGGCCAAGGAAGGAGCCCGCGACGCCAAACTGTCACGCCTTGAATACCGCACCATAGCCCGGGGCGACCGGTACACCCTGCTGGAAGTGAAACTGCTCACCGGACGCAAGCATCAGATACGCGCGCAGCTCGCAAACATAGGGTGTCCCATCAAGGGCGACCTGAAGTATGGCGCCAGGCGTTCCAACCCCGACGGCGGCATATCCCTGCAGTCGCATTCCATCGAATTCATACATCCCGTCAGCAAGGAAAAGATACAACTGGAGCTTGCTCCCACGCCCGAAATGCAGAAAATAATGGGCTGAGGAGCGCGAATGTTAAAATTTTTTTGTAAATTTGCACATAATATGCGTACTTGTGTAATATAAGTACCGCGTAATGAACACACTCGTGTAATAACCGGCATGTGTAATTATGGTAACGAAAACACGCGATAAATTCATAGAGGTGGCCCGCAGTCTGTTCGCCCGTCAAGGCGTGGAGAACACCACTATGAACGACATAGCGACGGCGTCGGACAAGGGACGCCGTACCATCTACACATACTTCAAATCAAAGCGCGAGATATTCAACGCCGTCATAGACAGCGAGACCGAGGACCTGATACGCTCCATGCGTCTGATAGTGACGCTCCCCAACACGCCGGAGAAAAAGCTGCGGGAGTTCGTGGCCGTGCGGCTGGAGAAAATGAGTGAGATAGTGCTCAGAAACGGGTCGCTGCGGGCAGGATTCTTCCGCGACGTGCGCAAGGTGGACCGTGCGCGCTCCATCATTTCAAAGAAAGAGATAACGCTGCTGATGAGCATTCTGGAGGAGGGTGTTCACGACGGCGTATTCAGGATAAACGACATCAAGGAAACGGCGATCATCGTCACGAACTGCATCCACGGCATGGACGTGCCCTATATCCGCAACACCCTGTCGGAATACGGCATAGGCAAGGAGAAGATTGTGGAGATGGTGACCGGCCTGATACTTAACGGAATAAAACGATAAAATAAAGATAACTGATGAAATTACTTGAAGGAAAGACAGCAGTAATCACCGGCGCCGCCCGCGGCATCGGCAAGGAAATCGCACTGAAATATGCATCCGAAGGATGTAACATCGCCTTCACCGACCTGGTGATAGACGAGAACGGCAAGAAGACCGAGGAAGAAATTGCAGCTTACGGCGTGAAGTGCAAGGGCTATGCCTCGAACGCCGCCGACTTCGCCGCCACCGAGGCCGTCGTGAACGAGATCAAGAACGATTTCGGCCGCATCGACATACTGGTAAACAACGCCGGCATCACAAAGGACGGACTGATGCTGCGCATGACCGAGCAGCAGTGGGACGCCGTGATTGCAGTGAACCTGAAATCCGCATTCAACTACATACACGCCGTTCTGCCCATCATGATGCGTCAGCGCAACGGCTCCATCATCAACATGGCGTCGGTTGTAGGCGTTCACGGTAACGCCGGACAAAGCAACTACGCCGCATCGAAGGCAGGTCTGATCGCCCTGGCCAAGAGCATCGCGCAGGAGGTGGGCAGCCGCGGCATCCGTGCCAACGCCATCGCCCCCGGCTTCATCGAGACCGCAATGACCGCAGCTCTGCCCGACGAGGTTCGCGAGGAATGGTGCAAGAAGATTCCGTTGCGTCGTGGTGGCAAGGTGGAGGATATCGCCAACGTGGCTACGTTCCTGGCATCCGATATGTCGGGTTATGTCACCGGTCAGGTAATCCAGGTAGACGGCGGCATGAACATGTAATCATGCGTTATGCCTAAGCATAAATATGCCGTGATATTAGCCGGCGGCAACGGAAGTCGCGCCGGTGGTGAAATGCCCAAACAGTTCGTCGAACTGTTGGGCATTCCCATATTATGGTGGTCAGTGCGCGCGTTCCATGCCGCCGACCCCGACACACATATAGTGATAGTGATGAACCCCTCGTTCTGGGACGACTGGGACATCATCTACAGCGAACTGCCGGAGGAGGACCGGCGAATTCCGTTGCAGCTGTTTTGCGGCGGCCGCAGCCGTACCGAATCGGTTTGGAACGGTATAATGGACCTTCCGCACGATGCCGACACACTCATTGCCGTACATGACGCGGCCCGTCCTCTGATCACAAAGGAAATGGTCGCCGAGCTTTGGAAAACGGCGGAGGATAAAGGATCGGCAGTGCCGTGTGTAGAGGAAGTTAATTCTCTCCGGGTAAAAGATGGCGGCGACACACGTCCCGTGGACCGTGCCGATTACTTAGTGGTGCAGACCCCGCAGGTGTTCCGTGCCGACATAATGCACGAGGCATACGTGAAACGCGATCCGAAAGCAAAGTTTACCGATGACGCCAGTCTGGTGCAGCAGGCCGGCTACGATATAACGGTGGCATCCGGAATCCCGGACAACATCAAGGTGACGAATCCCATGGACTTTGCTGTGGCCGAGGCGATAATGCGGTATCAGGCAGAGAAAAAGCAGGACTGAGAAGGGAAAGGACCGAGAGACAGGAATACTAAAAAATGAGCGCATTCTGGGAAACGGACATAGTGTATCTGAAGGGTGTGGGACCCTTCCGGGCCAACACGCTGAAGAAAGAGTTCGGCATCGGCACGATGCGCGAGCTGCTGTACTATTTCCCGTTCCGCTATCTTGACAAGAGCAGGTTCTACAGCATCCGCGAACTGGAAGGGGAGATGCCCGCCGTGCAGATACGCGGACGTTTCCTGCAGCTGGAACTTGAGGGCGAAGGCGCCCGTATGAGGCTACGCGGCGTATTCACCGACGGCGACAGGCTGATGGAATGCGTGTGGTTTTCCAAAGCCAAGGCGATGAAGGACTATTACCGGGTCGGCAAGGAGTACATTATCTTCGGCAAGCCTCAGGAATACCGCAGCGTATGGTCCATCTCGCACCCGGAGGTGACCGTTTACGATCCCGCCAAACCTCCCACGGGCTTCTGTGGAGTGTACAATCTCACGGATTCGGCACGCAAGGGCGGTTTTTCGTCCAAGTCGTTCAACACGCTGGTCAGCACCCTGTTGCAGCATCCGCGGATGCACGAGGTGAAGGATACGTTGCCCGAGGAGGTGCGGCAGATGTTTCATCTGATGCCGCTTCACGATACACTACGCGAACTGCATTTCCCGTCCTCGCCCGACCAGCTGCGCAAGGCCCGCGAACGGATGAAGTTCGAGGAGCTGTTCTATCTGCAACTCAATATATTGCGCTATTCGCGCCAGCGCAGCAAGCGGATAGCCGGCATACCGTTCCTGAAGATCGGTCCTGTATTCAACGACTACTACCGCAAGTGCATCCCGTTCGAACTGACCGGCGCGCAGAAGCGCGTGCTGCACGAGATACGCGACGACATGCGCACGGGGCGGCAGATGAACCGTCTGCTGCAGGGCGACGTAGGCTCCGGCAAGACCATGGTAGCCTTCATGACCCTGCTGATGGCCATAGACAACGGCTGCCAGGGCGCGCTGATGGCCCCCACCGAGATACTCGCCACCCAGCATTACGAGACGCTGAAAGGATGGGGCGAACAGGTAGGCATCCGCGTTGAACTGCTGACCGGAAGCACCCGCGCCAAGAAGCGCCGCGAACTGCACGAGGCGTTGGAGAACGGCGACATCGACATACTGATAGGCACGCACGCCCTGATAGAGGATGCGGTGAAATTCAAGCGCCTCGGCGTGGCGGTAATCGATGAGCAGCACCGTTTCGGCGTGGCCCAGCGCGCCCGGATGTGGGGCAAAGGCCCCATAGCGCCGCATGTATTGGTGATGACCGCCACCCCGATACCGCGCACATTGGCCATGACCGTGTACGGCGACCTCGACGTGTCGGTGATAGACGAGCTTCCACCCGGCCGCAAGCCGATAGACACGCGCCTCCGGTACGAGGACAACCGCATGGAGGTGTACCGACTGCTGGAGCGCGAGCTTCGCGCCGGACGCCAGGTGTATGTGGTGTATCCGTTGGTAAAGGAAAACCAGAAGCTCGACCTCAAGAGCGTGGAGGAGGGTTACAACCGCCTTGTGGGTATATTCAAGGACTGGAAGGTGGGGATGATACACGGCCAGATGAAGGCCGAGGCCAAGGACGCGCAGATGGATATGTTTGTCAGCCGCGAGACGCAGATACTCGTGGCCACCACCGTGATAGAGGTGGGCGTGAACGTTCCCAACGCCTCGGTGATGCTGATAGAGAACGCCGAGCGTTTCGGACTGTCGCAGCTGCACCAGCTTCGCGGCCGGGTAGGACGTGGCGCCGACCACAGCTACTGCGTGCTGATGACCAAGCGCGAGATAGGGAGCGACACGCGCAAGCGGCTGGAGGTGATGACAAGTACCACCGACGGCTTCCTTGTGTCGGAGGCCGACATGAAGATGCGTGGCCCCGGCGACATGGAGGGCACGCAGCAGAGCGGCATCGCCTGGCATCTGAACGTGGCCAACCTTGCCACTGACGGACAGATACTCAACATAGCCCGGCAGGCCGCCGACATGGTGCTGAACGGCTGCCCGGCGCTCGTGGCCGACAACAGCGGCAATCCCGACAAGCCGCTGCAGAACGAATCATTGCAAATTTCGACCGAATCGGAAAATATTTTGAGGGGGGAATTGTGTTATAGATTTCAGAAGGAGTACGATTGGTCACAGATATCATGAGAGAAAAAGAATTCCTGCCGCAGATAGCGGAACGACTCGGCATAGCCGAACTTAACGATATGCAGAAACGTATGATGGCCACGGCCGGTCAGGCCCGGGACATCATATTGCTGTCGCCCACAGGCACGGGCAAGACACTGGCGTTCATACTGCCGATGCTGAAGATACTGCGCCCTGCCACGGGGCGCATCCAGGCCGTGGTGATTGCGCCGAGCCGTGAGCTGGTGATGCAGATAGCCGGCGTGTTGCAGAAAATCGGGGCCGGCATGAAGACCACGCCGCTGTACGGCGGCCATAAGTTCGAGGACGAGGAAAACTCGCTGAAGGCCGGCACGGACATAGTGGTGGCCACGCCCGGCCGACTGTTAGACCATATCAACCGCCGCATCATCGACGTGCTGCCGACCAGGATACTGGTGCTGGACGAGTTCGACAAATCGCTGGAACTCGGCTTCGAGACCGATATGAAGAAGATAGTGAACCGTCTTAAGAACGTGAGCCATACCATACTTACCTCGGCCACACGCGCCGTGGACCTGCCGGCGTTCCTGAATCTTGAGAATCCCCTGACTCTCGACTTCTTAGGCGGCAACGAGGATGTGCGCAGCCGTACGCGCGTGCATCGTGTCGATTCCGACGGCAAGGACAAGCTGCAGACCCTCCGCGCGCTGATAGCCAACATCACCGCGCCTAATGGTGAATATTCGCGCACCATAATCTTCGTGAACCATCGCGAGAGCGCCGAGCGCGTGTATGAATACCTGCGTCGGGAGAACGTGCCGTGCGTGCTGTATCACGGCGCGCTGGACCAGCGTGACCGCGAGACGGCGCTGGCGCAGTTCAACAGCGGCGTGCGCCCCGTGATGGTGTCGACCGACCTCGCCGCGCGAGGCCTCGACATAGAGGGCGTGAAGTCCATAATACATTATCATCAGCCTCTCAGCGCCGAGACGTACACCCACCGCAACGGACGTACGGCGCGCGTGCAGGCTGAAGGCGACATCTATGTGCTGGTCGGACCCGACGAGTCTGTGAAGGAATACATAGACTTCGATGACACTAAATGGCTTGACCCGGAAATCGGATTGCCCGAACGACCCATGCAGGAGACGCTGTATTTCGGAGCAGGGAAGAAGGAGAAGCTGTCGAAGGGCGACATCCTCGGCTTCCTGGTTAAGGAATGCGGCCTGCAGCCCGATCAGATTGGCGTGATAGACGTAAAGGACCATTTCGCGCTTGCCGCCGTGAGGACCGACCATATCGACGAGCTGCTGCAGAAGATGAAGGGCGCCAAAATCAAGGGGGAGCGGCGCCAGGTCTCGGTGATTAAGTGAATCGTGCCTTAAATCCGTAATGAGAAATAGGTAATGCCGGTGAGGCATAGCCGTTAGAAAACCGTTAAATAACCGTTAAATAAGACTGCAAAACAAGATTAAAAATGGCACAGAAAGTGAGATTTTGAGAAATTTTTGTTAATTTTGCAGAATTATATGGGCATAAGGTCATAAAGATTGCTACCCGTAAATCGGTATTGAAGAAAAATAGTAACACAGTATATCATAACAAACACGATGAGCAAGGAAAAGAAATTTCTGACGTGCGACGGCAACCAGGCCGCGGCGCACATCAGCTACATGTTCAGCGAAGTAGCCGCCATCTATCCCATCACTCCGTCGTCGACGATGGCCGAGTATGTGGACGACTGGTCGGCGGCCGGCCGTAAGAACATCTTCGGCGAGACGGTGATGGTACAGGAGATGCAGAGCGAGGCAGGCGCCGCCGGCGCCGTGCACGGATCGCTGCAGGCAGGCGCGCTGACCACCACCTACACCGCATCGCAGGGCCTCCTGCTGATGATCCCGAACATGTACAAGATCGCAGGCGAGCTGCTGCCCTGCGTGTTCCATGTATCGGCACGTACGCTGGCCAGCCATGCGCTGAGCATCTTCGGCGACCACCAGGATATCTACGCCACCCGTCAGACCGGCTTCGCAATGTTCTGCGAGGGTTCCGTACAGGAGGTGATGGATCTGGCAGCCGTTGCGCATCTGTCGGCCATCAAGGGCCGCGTTCCCTTCGTTAACTTCTTCGACGGCTTCCGCACCAGCCACGAGATCCAGAAGATCGAGGCGCTGAGCGAGGAAGACCTGGCTCCGCTGGTAGACCGGAAGGCCCTGGCCGAGTTCCGCGAGCGCGCGCTGAATCCCGACAAGCCTGTGGCACGCGGTATGGCCGAGAACGGCGACATCTTCTTCCAGCACCGCGAGGCAAGCAACAAATATTACGACGCCATCCCCGAGATCGTGGAGGAATACATCAAGGAGATGAACAAGCTGACAGGCCGCAACTACGGACTGTTCGACTACTATGGCGATCCCGAGGCCGAGCGCGTCATCATCGCCATGGGTTCCGTGACGCAGGCCGCTCAGGAAACCGTTGACTACCTCCGCGCCAAGGGCGAGAAGGTGGGTCTGGTGAGCGTTCACCTGTACCGTCCCTTCAGCGCCAAGCATTTCCTGGCAGCAGTGCCCGCAACGGCCAAGAAGATTGCCGTGCTTGACCGCACCAAGGAGCCGGGAGCAAACGGCGAGCCCCTCTACCTCGACGTCAAGGATGTGTTCTACGGCAAGGAGAACGCCCCGGTTATCGTAGGCGGCCGCTACGGTCTGTCGTCCAAGGACACCACGCCCGCACAGCTCGTGCAGGTTTACGAGAACCTGAAGGCCGACGCTCCCCGCAACGGCTTCACCATCGGCATCGAGGATGACGTGACAAACCTGTCGCTCCCCGTCACCGCCGAGATCAACACCGGCAACAAGGGTATGTTCCAGGCCAAGTTCTTCGGTCTGGGTGCCGACGGTACCGTAGGCGCCAACAAGAACTCTGTGAAGATCATCGGTGACAATACCAACAAGTATTGCCAGGCATACTTCGCATACGACTCGAAGAAGTCGGGCGGTTTCACCTGCTCGCACCTCCGTTTCGGCGACGAGCCCATCCGCTCGACATACCTGGTGAACACGCCTAACTTCGTGGCATGCCACGTACAGGCATATCTGCACATGTACGACGTGACGCGCGGTCTGCAGAAGGGCGGCACGTTCCTGCTCAACACCATCTGGGAGGGCGAGGAACTGGCCAAGAACCTGCCCAACAAGGTGAAGCGTTTCTTCGCACAGAACGACATCACCGTATATTACATCAACGCCACCAAGATAGCACAGGAGATAGGTCTGGGCAACCGCACCAACACCATCCTGCAGTCCGCGTTCTTCCGCATCACCGAGGTTATCCCCGTTGACCTGGCCATAGAGCAGATGAAGAAATTCATCGTGAAGTCCTACGGCAAGAAGGGCGAGAACATCGTGAACATGAACTATGCGGCCGTAGACCGCGGCGGCGAGTACAAGAAGCTGGACGTGGATCCCGCATGGGCTACGCTGGCCGATGACGCTCCCACGGCCACACCGGCTCCCGAGTTCATCGAGACCGTGGTTCGTCCCATGAACGCCCAGGACGGCGACCTGCTGCCCGTCAGCAAGTTTGTCGACAACCCCGACGGCACATGGGAGCAGGGCACCGCAGCCTACGAGAAGCGCGGCGTGGCAGCTTTCGTTCCCGAATGGAATCCCGACAACTGTATACAGTGTAACAAGTGTTCGTACGTATGTCCTCACGCAGCCATCCGTCCGTTCGTTCTGGACGCCGAGGAGATGAAGGCAGCGCCGTTCGGCGAGGACGCCACCATCCCGGCTATCGGCAAGACATTCACCGGAATGCGTTTCCGCCAGCAGGTTGACGTGATGGACTGCCTCGGTTGCGGCAACTGCGTCAACGTATGTCCCGGCAAGAAGGGCAACAAGGCTCTGAGCATGCAGCATTTCGAGTCGCAGGAGGCACAGGATGTCAACTGGGAATGGCTGGTCAAGAACGTCAAGAGCAAGGCAGACCTGGTAGACGTGAAGCTGAACGCCAAGAACAGCCAGTTCGCACAGCCTCTGTTCGAGTTCTCGGGCGCTTGCTCGGGTTGCGGCGAGACTCCGTACGTCAAGCTGATCACCCAGCTGTTCGGCGCCAACGAGATTGTGGCCAACGCTACGGGTTGCTCATCCATCTACTCCGGTTCCGCACCCTCCACGCCTTACACCACCGACGAGAACGGTCACGGTCCCGCATGGGCCAACTCGCTGTTCGAGGACTTCTGTGAGTATGGCTTAGGTATGTACATCGCATACGAGAAGCTTCGCAAGCGCGCCGAGGCCGTAGCCGCCGAGATCGCCGCCAAGGCAGACGCTCCCGAGGCTCTGAAGGCAGCCGCTCAGGACTGGCTCGACAACAAGGACGACCTTAAGCTGTCGCAGGTCAAGGGCGAGGTTCTGAAGGCTGAGGCCGCCAAGGGCGCCGCCGCAGGCTGCGACCTGTGCAAGACCCTGGACAGCATGGCCAACTACCTGACCAAGCGCAGCCAGTGGATCATCGGCGGTGACGGCGCAAGCTATGACATCGGCTTCGGCGGTCTGGACCACGTGATCGCATCGGGCAAGAACGTGAACATCCTGGTGCTCGACACCGAGGTTTACTCCAACACCGGCGGTCAGAGCTCGAAGTCCACGCCTATTGGCGCCATCGCCAAGTTTGCCGCAGCCGGCAAGCGCATCCGCAAGAAGGATCTCGGTCTGATCGCAACCACCTACGGTTACGTTTACGTGGCACAGGTGGCCATGGGCGCCGACAACGCACAGACTCTGAAGGCACTGCGCGAGGCCGAGGCTTACGACGGACCGTCGCTGGTTATCGCATACGCTCCCTGTATCAACCACGGTATCAAGAAGGGTATGGGTCTGAGCCAGGAGGAGGAGAGACTGGCCGTAGAATGCGGTTACTGGCATCTGTGGCGTTACAATCCCCAGGCTGAGGCCGAGGGACAGAACCCCTTCTCGCTCGACAGCAAGGAGCCTGACTGGGATAAGTTCGTAGACTTCCTGAAGGGCGAGGTTCGCTTCGCATCGCTGGCCAAGATGTATCCCGAGCAGGCCGAGGAGCTGTTCCAGGCTTGTAAGGACAACGCCCAGTGGCGTTACAACAACTACAAGCGTCTGGCCGCCCAGAACTGGGGCAAGGATCCCGAGCTGACTCCCGAGGAGGAGGCTCTCCGCAAGAACTGATCGCTGATAGCGACTGAATACGCTGATAGCGACTGAATAAAAAATTCCGCGCCGGGCTCCCGGCGCGGATTTTTTTTATCTTGACCTTAAGGACCTTAAGGACTTTAAAGACCCTAAGGACCCTAAGGACCCTAAGGACCCTAAAGTCCTTACAGCCTCATCAGTCCTTGAGGTAGTACTCGATGGTGGAGACTACGCGTACATTCTTGATGTAGGGGGTGTACTGGTCGCGGTCGTCGATGCTGAACTGGCCCTGGGAGGCGGACTTGATCTTGCCGAGCTTCGATTTGGAATCCTGGGCGAACTTCTGGGCGGCCTTGCGGGCGTTCTTGGTGGCGTCGGCCACCATGTCGGGCTTGATTTCGTTGAGGCCGGTAAACTCGTACAGCGTCTGGTAATTGTAATCGCCTGCCACGATGGCTATGCCCTGCGACATAAGTTCGGTCTGCTTGTTCATCAGCTTGTTCACCTTCTCCACCTGTTCCGAGGTCACTACCACTACGGTGGTGACGTTATATCGGAAAGGAGCCGGGTTGCCGCCGTAGTTGTCGGCCTGCATGTCCTGTACCTTCGGAGCGTTGACATTGTATTCCTTCTCCGAGATGCCGTTGGCGCGCAGGAATTTCACGATGGCCGAGTCCGTGGACTGTACCTGCTGGTACAGGGCCGTCAGGTCGTTGCCCACAGCTTTGCTCACGATGGGCCAAGTCACCTTGTTGGCCATTACCTCACGCTCGCTGAGACCGCGCACGGTCACCACGCGCGAATTGTTGGAGATGCTGCGGATACCGCCGCTGATGAATATTCCCAACAGCATCAGGCCCACGCTTATCAGCAGGGCAGGTACCCAGCCGAAAAAGATTCTCTTCTTTCCTTTTTCCTGTTCCATAGTTTATGTGTTTCAATGATTAAGTTGTATATAAGATATCCGATGAGCGATATGGTTTAGTGTTGTTTCCTAAGAAACCATGCATTAATAAAACAACTTCGCGGGAAAATAAGATGATTTCCGAATTATTTTAATAAAAATGCATAGAGGTGTTGTGGAATGGGAAAAATTTATTAAATTTGCAGTGCGAACGGAATTTTAAGCCCGAATTAAAGGGCTGACGTCTGCAATTACATATAAAGCGTATGCTGACGCTTGTTTCTTGACCTTTAAGAATCTCGCAAATTCACATAAGGATTAGTCAGGAATAAAGCAACTGTAGAGGGCACGCTGTATGCAAATTAATATGCACTTCCGCGAGGAAGTGCGTATGTTTGACGTACGTATGCGTAAGATCTAACGTTGTCGCTCCACTAATTCCGAGGGAACCGGGATTAAAGGGACGGACGGCAACGGCAGATTCCTTGCGCTTTTCTTTTTTTTTATATAAACAATCAACGGTTATCAGCAGGAATCATGATGACGACGGAGCATGACAGACATCATGCCGTCCCGTCGCAGGGCCGGTGTGTGAGGATATTTTTAAAGGTGATCTTTTATATTATTTTGTTATTTTTAAGTGATCGTTACAATTAGCTATTACTGAGAGAGGTGCAATTATGTTGACTAAATAATTGTATTGTTATGTCTCAGGTCGTTTTGATTCCGCCGGTGACCGGTCGATAAGAAACGGCCTGAGATTTTTTTATTATTGTCGGTTTCCAACAGTCGCGGAATAGTAGCGCTACTATTTTGCGGTTGGGGAGATTCTGCGCTGAAATGTGCGTAAATGGCAGATAATCAGATATATAAATCGGGGGGGGTAATTTATTGTTGATAATAATGTTGTGTAATAGAAAAATAATTTGTAACTTTGTCACGTTAACCGAACGTGGAGCCTACAACCTGGGCTTTTGGGAGGGAAACAGAAATAATATTAAGGCGTTTACTTAACGCTTGTTCTGGGTCAAGCCGAAATCACGGTGCATTTGTTAAAACCGGGAGATTAAAGTGTTAAA
>UQMZ01000004.1 GCA_900542185.1 uncultured Bacteroidales bacterium | reverse complement strand
GATAACAACTATCGACTATTTTTCTGCCATTCAGTGTCTACTTTTTATGGAGCAACAAGTCGTTGCGGGACATAAACAGCACGCCCGGCACGTATGGGAAGGTGCCGGGCGCGTTATGTGTTATTGCGGTGATGTTGGCGGGGTTAGCCGACCTGGGCGCCGGGGGCGACGTCGGACGAGGGGGAGCAGAGCGTCAGCGAGCCGTCGGGGTTGACGGCGCTCAGGATCATGCCCTGGCTCTCGTGGCCCATCATGTTGCGCGGGGCGAAGTTGGCGATGAACAGCACCTCCATGCCCACAAGTTTCTCCGGTTCGGGATAGCTGCCGGCGATGCCGCTCAGAATGGTGCGGCCGCCCATGCCGTCGTCAATCTTGAACTTCAGCAGTTTCTTCGACTTCTTCACTTTCTCGCATTCCAGCACCTTGCCTACGCGTATGTCCACCTTCTCGAAGTCGTCGAAGCTGCATTCGGGCTTAACGGACTCGGGAGCCCAGCCTGCCAGCTTGTTCTCCTCCTTGATGCGGGCCAGCCGGTCGGTCTGCGCCGTGATGGCCTCGTCGTCGATCTTCTCGAACAGGATCTCGGGCTTGCCGATGACGTGTCCTGCGGCCAGCAGGTCGTCGCGGCCGGCCATATCCCAGCTGAGTTTGTCCAGGCCCAGCATATCGGTCAGCTTCCCGCTCATGAAGGGGAGGAACGGTTCGAACACCACGGCGATGGTGGCGCATATCTGAAGCGATACGTTCAGGATTGTGGCCACGCGCTGCGGGTCGGTCTTCCATACCTTCCAGGGCTCGGTGTCGGCCAGATACTTGTTGCCGGCGCGGGCCACGTTCATGGCCTGGCGCAGGGCCTCGCGGAACTTGAAGTTCTCGATGTCGGCGGTAGTTGCCTCCACGGCAGCCTTGACCTCGGCCAATACCTCGCGGTCCACGTCGGTCAGCTCGCCTTCTATGGCAGGAACCTTGCCGTCGAAATACTTATGGTCGAGCACCACGGCGCGGTTCACGAAGTTGCCTAAGATGGCCACCAATTCGTTGTTGTTGCGGGCCTGGAAGTCGCGCCATGTGAAGTTGTTGTCCTTGGTTTCCGGCGCGTTCGCCGTCAGCGTGTAGCGCAAGGTGTCCTGCTTGCCGGGGAAGTCGCGCAGATACTCGTGCAGCCATACGGCCCAGTTGCGCGAGGTGGAGATCTTGTCGTCCTCCAGGTTCAGGAACTCGTTTGCCGGCACGTTGTCGGGCAGGTTATACGAACCGTCGGCCATCAGCATGGCAGGGAACACGATGCAGTGGAACACGATGTTGTCTTTGCCGATGAAATGTATCATGCGGGTCTCCGGATCCTTCCACCACTTGGTGTAGTCGTCGCCCACCAGGTCGATGGTGTTGGAGATGTAGCCGATAGGGGCGTCGAACCATACGTACAGCACCTTGCCCTCGGCACCCTCCACTGGCACGGGGATACCCCAGTCGAGGTCGCGGCTCACGGCGCGGGGCTGCAGGCCCATATCGAGCCATGACTTGCACTGGCCGTAGACGTTGGTCTTCCACTCTCTGTGGCCCTTCAGAATCCAGTCCTCAAGACGGCTCTGCCATTTGTCGAGGGGAAGGTAGAAATGCGTGGTCTCGCGCAGCACCGGCTCGGCGCCTGTGATGGCCGACTTGGGATTGATCAGATCGGTGGCGTTAAGCGACGTGCCGCAGGCCTCGCACTGGTCGCCGTAGGCGCCCTCGGCACCGCAGTGGGGGCATTTGCCCGTCACGTAACGGTCGGCCAGAAACTGCTTGGCCTCCGGGTCGTAGAGCTGCATGGAGGTTTTCTCCACGAACTCCCCCTTGTCGTAAAGCTTGCGGAAGAAATCGGACGCCGTGCGGCGGTGCGTGTCGCTGGTGGTGCGGCCGTAGACGTCGAACGAGATGCCGAACTCCTTGAACGAGTCGCGTATCAGCGTGTGGTAGCGGTCCACGATGTCCTGAGGCGTCACGCCCTCCTTGCGGGCCTTGATGGTGATGGGCACGCCGTGTTCGTCGCTGCCTCCTATCAGAAGCACGTCGCGTCCCTGCAGACGCATGTAGCGCGCGTAGATATCGGCGGGTACGTACACACCCGCCAGGTGTCCTATGTGTACAGGCCCGTTGGCGTAGGGGAGGGCCGTTGTGATCAGTGTTCTTTTAAATTCGCTCATGGCCGTGATATGTTTTATGTCGGAATGTAAGATTGTTGCCGTGCTTGTTAAAAATAAGAAAAGCCGGAGGGAGCTCCGGCTTCTCTGTCGGGGTGAGGCGACTCGAACGCCCGACCTCTACGTCCCGAACGTAGCGCGCTAACCAACTGTGCTACACCCCGATTTTTGTTTGCGACTGCAAAGTTAGCTATTTTTTTGAAATTCACCAAATTTTTTTACTTCTCGAGGGCTCTGAGGCAGCTATTTTGAAAAAATATCGACTCGCCATGCAATATATGTGCGATTTCTTCATCTACATAATAAAAAGGTCTGTGATTTGGGCCATATTGCATTGATTATGAAAAAGACATACAGAACGATATCCTCACTGTGGGCGACAATCTGCGCCGGCGCACTGGCCGTGCTGGGTTTCGGTTGCAGCGATAATGGAGGCAAAGAACTTTGCATGTACGGTACCCCGACAGGTTATTTCGAAGTAAAGGGAGCCGTAACCGACGAAGCCGGAGATCCGGTAGACAACGCCGACATATATGTAACGCATCCGGAGGGCCAGTCAGGCATATATAGCTTCGGTAAAGGCCAAACCGATGACAAGGGTAATTATCTGATTGAAACCTCTGATTTCCCTAAAAACGAAATAAAGGTGGTATGCAAACCGGAAGATACAGACTTGGAGCCGGATTCTGTGAACGTCAAAGTGAAGTTTGAGAAAGACCGTAAGCATGACAAGAATCCCTGGAATGTGGGTACGGCAAAGGCTACGGTCAATTTCAAATTGAAAAAGAAAAAGTAACCGGGATTCCGATTTCATTTACACTAACGTTTGGACAGAATCGGCATAGGTGACGAAGAACTGATAGCTCAGTGCCTCGATGGAGACAAAGAGGCGCTGAGCATGTTCTATACGCGGTTAGCACCCAAAATGGCGGGCGTGATAAGGCGATATGTCGACAATGCCGAGGATGTCGAGGACATACTTCATGACGGATTCATTATAGCCTTCACTCGGATGCGCGACCTGAAGGATCCATCGCGGGTCCAGTCGTGGCTGGCATCCATAATGCGCAACCTGGCGCTACAGTTTCTGCGTGAGCAGGACATCAATGTGGTGCTTCACGAGATTCCGGAGGTGGAAGACACCAAGGACTTAGAGGACATCATAGATCTCGATGTGC
Source organism: uncultured Bacteroidales bacterium (assembly GCA_900542185.1). Lineage (GTDB taxonomy): Bacteria > Bacteroidota > Bacteroidia > Bacteroidales > Muribaculaceae > Lepagella. Next base: position 111,115 of record UQMZ01000004.1, on the reverse strand, counting down.
TTGAAGCGATGATACGCAGGCTGCCGGCGGGTTATGGTAAGGTGTTCCGTCTGTCGGTGCTGGAGAATAAGTCGCACAAGGAGATAGCCAAAATATTGGGCATAGAACCGTCGACATCGGCGTCGCAGCTGTTTCACGCCAAGGTGATGATGCGTCAGTTCATCAGGGATTACAAGAAGCAAGGTGGCGTCCTAATCTTGTCGCTTCTAATCATGACAGGCGGAATCATGACGTATTACCGGTCGCACCGGCCGGCGGAAACCGCCATTGCGCACAGCCATCAGAGTAATCAGAGCCATCAGAGCAATCTCGCGGCTATCAATTCTCTGACTTTCCCCACTACTCCCACTACTCCCACTACTCCCACAGCCTCCGACTCTCTGCCCCAGAGTGAGCCAAAGGCCCCGGTTGAAACAGAACCGGAGACAGCGCCTGCAACTGACCCTGCTGCCGAAACTGCTAACGCGCCTGTCCCCGAGCATGCCGATGAAACATACCGGGCCCTCACCGATGAACTGCCGAAACGCAAGGCGGTCGGATGGTCAGTCGGTGTCGGAACCGATTTTGTCGGCACTTCCATAAAAAGCGGCATAGGAAATGGTGATTATGCCGCCTCAGATCCCGGTCCCACACCCCCGGATAATCCAGATAACCCCGACAATCCGGACAATTCCGGTGATGCCACAAGGTCCGGAATCAGTAAAATCAGCCGGAAACCGTCCAGGGATTACAGTGGTGTCTCTCACCGAAACTATATGCCGGTGACCGTTTCTTTGTCTGTGGCGAAAAGATTCAATTCGATCCTTTCTCTGGAAAGCGGACTACGATACACATACCTTCATTCGGCATACGAATCGGGTAAAAACGAGAGTCACTGTAACTGGCATTATATCGGCATCCCGCTGAAACTGAACATAACTACCTACACGCGGGGGATTATGTCGCTGTACGGCAGCATCGGAGCCTCTGTCAATTTCCCGGTTTACAGCCACGGTGTCCTCAGGTCGGGCTTAAATTCGTCGGCCGATGTGCCTGTGGGCAACCTTGATGCCAAGGTGATGTGGGCCGTATCGGCAAGTTACGGCATCTCGCTGAGATTGCATAAGAATGTGTCCATCTTCCTGGAGCCGACGTTGCAGTATATGCCGAAAGTGAATACAAACGTGCCTAATTACTGGACCGAGGAATCGTGGAATTTCGCATTACCGCTTGGCATACGGTTTAACTGGTAATAATAATATATGGTTATGAAAAGTCTATCCGTCCGTCAGAAAATAGCATTGGAACTGTTCCGCACCATCAAAAGGAAACGTCGCGAGGAGCATCCACTGAAGGAATTGTTCTGGGAATGCACATGGCGTTGCAATCTGCATTGCCGGCATTGCGGCAGCGACTGCAAGAGCTCGTCGACGCTCCCCGACATGCCGGCTGAAGATTTTCTTAGAGTGGTGGATTCACTGCTTCCACATGTCGACCCGCATACGCTGAACATCATAATCACTGGTGGCGAGCCGTTGGTTAGGCAGGACCTTGAGACGGTAGGTCGCGCCCTGTACGACCGTGAACTGCCGTGGGGCATAGTGACCAACGGTCTGTTGCTGACGGAAGACCGGTTCCTGTCGTTGCGCCGGGCCGGGCTGCATAACATCACCATCAGCCTTGACGGTCTCGAAGATACGCACAACTGGATGCGCGGCAATCCCCGGTCGTTTGAACGCGCTGTCGCGGCAATCGGAATGGTCGCCAAAGCCGAAGACCTCAATTTCGACGTGGTGACATGCGTCAACAAAAAGTCGCTCGGTGAACTTGACCGGGTGCGCGATCTGCTGATTGACGCAGGCGTGAAACACTGGCGTCTCTTTACCATTTTCCCTGCCGGTCGCGCCGCCGCATATCCGGAGTTTAAACTGAATGCCGAAGATACACGGCAAATGATGGAATTCATAGTCCGCACCCGAAAAGAGGGCCGGATTAAGGCATCGTTCTGCTGCGAAGGTTTCTTAGGCGGTTATGAGGGAGTGGCCCGCGATACTTTTTTTGAATGTGCCGCAGGTGTAACCGTCGGTTCGGTTCTGCTGGACGGTGGTATCGGGGCGTGTCCCAGCATCCGGGCTGATTACCGACAAGGGAACATCTATAAGGATGATTTCTGGGAAGTATGGCAAAACGGATTCAGACAATATCGCGACCGCAGCTGGATGAAGCGGGGAGAATGCTCCGAATGCACCTTCTGGCGTTACTGTGAAGGCAACGGCATGCACCTGCGTGACTCGGAAGGCAATCTTATGCACTGCAACCTCAGTACCATGAAGGGTAAATAGCCGTATTGTGCGGAGCTTTTATTTGGCCTGGTCAGCTTTCGCGGCGCGGTCGAGCAGGATGTAGAAGTAATGGCGCAACTGCTGCACCACGTTGATGCGCATGCCGGACATGATGTCGCCCGAGATCTCGGTGGCGTCGATGTCCTTCCAGGTGGAGCTGCCGAGGCGGATCTCCGGATGATTGAACATCCCCTTCACGTTGACGCCGAACGGAAACATCAGCGGCCAGTCCTTGACGCCTACGTGGTAGAACATTCTGCCGTTGAAGTTGTTGAGCCCGGCAACGCGCAGCTTGTATCTGTCCAGATTCAGGTCGAAGGGATGCAGCATCACCATGTTGTCGAACACCGATGCCCGGATATCCAGATCGGCGATATGCAGCGGGTCGCGACTGTGTATCATCATCAGATGCGTGACGTGCCGTATCTCGCGGTCCTGGTTCAGGTACAGGTCGTCGGCCTGTATGTGTACTCCGGCACGCAGGGCCGGCGTCATCACGTACATGGTGGGAAACAGTCGCGCCGAAAACCTGGTGCCTATATTGAACGAGCCGGTCAGATTCTTAATCTCAGGAACTTTCTCCGTCAGTGCCGGGAACGCGGTGTAAAGCCGCGACAGTTCAAGGTCGTTCATACCGAGCGCGACATTGGCCGCGATATTCTGAATATCATGTGTGTCGTAACCTGCATTGCCGGAAATGTTCATGAACCCGGTGGATGCCGAGAAGGATGGCAGCTCGACCTTGCCGCCGGCGGCGCGGATATTCGCCGTAATGCCGGTTGCGGGCATATCGAGACACTCCATTACGTTCACTGTGGAACGGATGTCGGCCACGATGTTGCGCGGTATCATGAAGGCGACGGAATCGTCGCGGGTAATGGCTGTGTTTTTCAAAAGTTTTGCAAACGATCCCGGTCCGTGCTTCATTTCGTACCCCCGTACGTATGCGGCGGCCAGCTGGTTAAGCTGCAGTGTGTCTACATCGGCGTTGATCGACATGGCGAGCGGTGCAGGTTGCGCCGAAGTGAGGAACTGCCGCAGATTCGTGACACGACCCGATACGGCGGCCACAGTGGAGCCGGTGCGCGACTTCACGCTATGTATGGTGACGGTGTCTGTGTTGGCCCTTATGTCCAGGTCGCTGATGAGATTCTCTATCGGGAAGACGTCGGTGTAGACAGAGGCCCGGGCGCCTTTGACACGGAGGGATAGGAGCCAGTTGTTCATTAACGATGTCAGCGCCGGTGACTGCTGCACGGTCAGCATCTGCGGGGAATGCCGCAAAACGGCCAACGAGCGGCTGTCGGCATTCCACGTGGCCGGTGTCGCGAACGGAGCCGCCTGCGGGATTGAACCGGAACGTTGGGCCCGAAGTCGCGTGTCTACGCCGCTGACTCCCAGCGACGTCCCCTGGCCGGAATAGGATAGAGACGCGCCCTTGATGCGCACGTCGTACAGGTCGGCCTGCATGTTCTCGAGCATTCTGGCCGATATGACGCTGCTTATCTCGGCATCGCCCAGGTTGACGCGTATTGTGTCGTTGGGGTCGCCTATGCTCAGTGTGGCAGCCCGCAGATTGATGTTGAACGGCACGTCATTCGGCAGGTTGGTGGCAGTGGCTGTGCCGGGGTCGCTGACGGTGGTCGAAAGGCTTACAGACGAAGCTACGGCCTTGCAGCCCGCCGCCAGTACGGAGAACCTGTCTACCACGGCATCGAAGTCGAACAGCGAGCCGCGCACTGCCTCGGGTGTGGCGCTCCGGGCTTTGCCGAGGAACTTCACCGACATATTGCCGGCGGCGATGCGGTCCACGTCGCCTACATTCTCGATCTGAAGCCCGTGCATGTTTGCGTTGCCCTCTACAAGCATCCGATCGAGACGTCCCCGGTTGATGTCGGACATGCGGAAACTGATGCGCGTGTCTGAGGTGACCTTCCCCCGCAGGTTGAAGCCCTGCAGATAGGGCAGGACATGGCCCAGCCGCGTCAGGGAGATGTCGCCCCTTAACGTGCCTTGAACTTCAGGGTCGGCGCCTATGGCCCGTACGTCCGCCTGTGCCAGCACATCCATGTCCTCGCCACGGATATACAGTTCTTTCAGCCGCAGCGACGAGGCCGCGGGATGGGCGCCGTCAAGATGGAATATGCTATTGACCGCCAGGTCGTCGAAACTATAGGTGCCGTATTGCGGATTGTCGTAGCGCAACGATCCGTGAGGCAGTACAACCTGTGCCGTCAGGGTAGGACATATCCCTTTTCCGACAGTATAGGGTTCCGTCAGCGTGACGCTGCCGCTGATCGGAGCCTCGGCGCGAAGACCGGAGAGCCACGGCGCCGCAGAGGCGGGAATCAGCTTCAGCAGCTCGCCGATGCCGAAGGGAGACAGCTTCCAGTCGAAGGCATTGATGCGGATGTCCGGATTCATGCTCATGTCCAGGGTGACAAGGCCGGTGATGTCGCCTAATTTCACGGTAAAATCCCGGGTCGAAAGCGCAAAGGGGGTGAAGGTCAGCTTTGTGTCGCCCTCTAACAGCAACGGAAGGTCAGTGAGATATTTCCGACCCTTCATGCTGACTGAAGCCTTGGCCGGGATGCTGGAACGGTATGAATCGGAACCTTGCGGCAGTATGGATGCTTCGGGATTGATAGCCAAAGATGCGTCAGTATCCGAGACCATGTCGCGGAAACGGACCGAGCCATGCGCCAGTCGCAGCGTGTCGAATGCGAATGTGAGGTCCTTGACAGGCTTTATCTTTGCCGGAAGGATGTTCCAGTTGGAGCGCGCGGGGGAGAAGCGCACCAGGTTGAGGCGCATCGAATCCACGCCGGCATACTGCAGGTCGATATCCTTGTGCAGCAGCTTCCTGACGTCCAGGCGAGCGGTGACGGCACCGGTCTTGAGCAGTTGGCGCGCATCGGCCATAATCTTGCCGTCGGCGGTCCTGACGCTGTCCGGGCGGCAGGCTATGGTCAGTGAGTCGATGCTGACGCGGGCTATCGGATATGTCGAGAAAAGGTCGAGACGTACATTGTGGGCGGTGACATCGGCGTTGAGCCGCTTGGAAAGCTCGCGGTTCACCAGCCCGGTAAGACGGCCGGGCGTGAGCATCCAGGCACCCACGCCCGCCAGTACGACAGCCAGCAGCACGATGCCGGCAACCGTCCACAGCACTATTTTCGTAACCTTCCTGACCATTCCCGTATAGTGGATTCGTTATCCCTTTGAATATACAAAGAGAGTGTATTCATTGTAATAACAAATACACTCTCCGATGGTTGGTAAGACGGCTGTGCCGTTATGATTTCTTGCGCGTGGTTCGCTTCGCGGGTTTGGGGGCGGCGTCCTGGTCGGCCATGAGTTTGTTTACCTCCTCCACGGTCAGAGCTTTCGGGTCGGTGCCCTTGGGGATCTTGTAGTTGGTGGCCTTGCGGTCGCCCGGTTTCTTGAATGCGATGTAGGGGCCGAAGCGGCCGTTGAGTACCTCCACGCAGGGAAGCTCGTCGAAGGTCTTTATCAGCTTGTTGGCCTCCTTCTCGCGCTTTTCCTTGATTAACGCTATCGCCTCGTCGAGCGTGATGGTGTGGGGCGACATGTCCTTAGGGATGGAAGCGAACATCTTGTCGAAGTGTACGTAAGGGCCGAAACGGCCGATGGCCGCGCTGACCGGCTTGTCCTCGAACGTGCCGAGCTGGCGGGGGAGGTCGAACAGCTTCAGCGCCTCCTCAAGAGTGATGGTGCCGAGGCTCTGGCCCTCCTGCAGACTGGCGAAGCGCGGTTTCTCGTCGTCGGTGGCCTCGCCTATCTGTATGACGGGACCGAAACGGCCCACCTTGGCCGACACGCGTTTGCCGGTGGCCGGATCCATGCCTAAGACGCGCTCGCCCACTTTGGTCTCGCTGCGCATGCTGTTCACCTTGTCTATCAGCGGATGGAACGAACCGTAGAACTCGTTGATCTCCTCCTGCCACGGCAGCTTGCCCTGCGCTATGTCGTCGAAGCGTTCCTCAACCTTGGCCGTGAAGTTATAGTCCATGATCTCGGGAAAATATTCCGCTAAGAAATCGTTGACGATCATGCCGACATCGGTGGGCACGAGTTTGCCGCGGTTGGAACCGGTGTTTTCGGTCAGCACCTGATCCGTGACCTTGTCCTTCGACAGCGTCAGCTTATGGTATTCGCGCGGAGTGCCTTCGTTGTCGCCATGCTCCACGTACCCGCGGGCCTGGATTGTGGAAACGGTCGAGGCGTAGGTGGAGGGACGGCCTATGTCCAGGTCCTCCATCTTTTTGACCAGTGTAGGCTCGGTATAACGGGGAGGTGCCTGGGTGAAGCGTTCCGTGGCCGTGATGGTGTCGTATTCGAGGATGTCGCCCACGGCCAGAGGGGGCAGTATCACGTCGCCCTGCGGGTCGTTGTCGCTCGGGTCGTCGGAAGTCTCTATGCCGTAAGCACGCATGAAGCCCTCGAACTTCAGGGTCTCCCCCTCGGCCCGGAACAGAGCTTCGGAATCAGCCGGCGTGCCGGCCATATTGATGTCCACGTTGGTTTTCTCCAATGCGGCGTCGCTCATCTGCGAGGCTACGGCGCGTTTCCAGATCAGGTCGTATAGTTTCTGTTCCTGGGGCGTTCCGCTGATGGTGCGCCGTGAGACGTAGGTGGGGCGGATGGCCTCGTGGGCCTCCTGGGCACCTTTCGCCTTGGTGTGATAGCGGCGTGTGTGCAGATATGGCTTGCCGTAATCCTCGGTTATGGCTTTGGCTATGTCGGCCAGCGCCAGTTCCGACAGATTGGTGGAGTCGGTACGCATATATGTGATGAGTCCCTCCTCGTACAGCTTCTGCGCCACGCGCATGGTGGTGCTGACCGAGAAGCCGAGCCGGCGTCCGGCATCCTGCTGCAGTGTCGAGGTGGTGAAGGGAGGCATGGGCTTGCGGGTTACGGGCTTGACCTGAATGCCCGAGACGCGGAACTGCCTGCCGGCGCATTCCGTCAGGAAGCGTCGCGCCTCGTCGTCCGATTTGAGACGGCGCGCGCCTTCAGCCTTCAGCACGGCGCGGCCGGCCGTGAGGAACCGGGCGTTGATGCGATAGAAAGGCTCCGGCGTGAAATCGCGAATCTCCTTCTCGCGCTCGCACACCAGGCGCGTGGTGACGCTCTGCACGCGGCCTGCCGACAGGGCCGGCTTTATCTTCTTCCACAGCACGGGACTCAGCTCGAAGCCGACGATGCGGTCCAGCACTCGGCGCGCCTGCTGGGCGTTGACACGGTCTATGTCGATGCCGCGCGGGTTCTCCAGAGCCTTCAGCACGGCCGGCTTGGTGATCTCGTGGAATACGATGCGCCGCGAATCGGTGGGATCGAGTCCCAATACCTCCGACAGGTGCCAGGCTATGGCCTCTCCCTCGCGGTCTTCATCGCTTGCCAGATAAACCATGTCGGCTTTCTTCGTGGCGGCCTTGAGCTGACGCACCAGTTCCTTCTTGTCGTCCGGTATCTCGTACACCGGCTTGAAGTCATCGTCTATGTCTATGCTCATGCCCCGCTTCTGCAAGTCACGTATATGGCCTTTGCTCGACATCACCGTGAAGTCCGAGCCTAAGAATTTGCCTATCGTCTCCGCCTTGTGCGGTGACTCTACTATCATTAATTTCTTCATCAACGTCTGTGTTCGTCCTACAGTCAGTTTTTCATGCAATACTAAACCGTCAGACTTTTTCCATATCTAACCAATAAGCGTTCCCGAATGTTTTTTATACTGAGATATAGTATGGAAAGGCTCTTTGTGGAGTTTGCGCGCAAAGTTAGCAAAAAAATTTGTATTTTTGTATTCTAATTTAACAGATAAAAAGAAGATGAAAAGGATAACATACTGGATATTGTTAGCCATTATGCTGATAATGACCGGATTGCAGGCCGAGGCTAAGAAAAAGGGTCCCGCCGGGATCACGTTTGCCGAGACTACTTACAATTTCGGCACCATCGCCGAGACCAAAGGCGTGGTGTCGCATCAGTTCGAGTTCACCAACACGGGCGACAAGCCGCTGGTGATAGTGGATGCCACCGCCGAGTGCGGCTGCACCACTCCCGAATTCCCGGCCACACCCATCCAGCCCGGCAAAAAGGGCGTGATAAAGGTGACCTACAATCCGCTGGGCCGTCCCGGAGGCTTCACCAAGGCCGTGACCGTCAAGACCAACGGAAAGCCCAAGAAGGCCCGCATATATATTAAAGGAATAGTAAATCCCAACAAGCGGTGAATACCTATCGAATAGCTGCGGCATTGATGCTGGCGGGGCTTGCCGTGACGCAGGTTTCCGGCGAGGTGCGTTGGCTCGAGACCAAATATGATTTCGGGCTGATGAAGGAGGCGGCCGGCCCCAAGACCGGCCAGGCACGCTTCGTCAACACAGGCCCCGAGGCCGTGAACGTGCTTGACGCCAAGCCCAGTTGCGGCTGCACCGGCGCCACATATCCCCAGGACCCGGTGATGCCGGGCGATACGGCCGTCATAACTTTCACCTACGATCCCGCAGGGCGTCCCGGCCGGTTCGACAAGACCATTAAGGTGCGTTTCGACAACGGCCGACGCGAGGTGATACGCATCGTGGGCAACGTGCTCGGCACGCCCGAGTCGTTGGCTCAGTTCTATCCCGTCGAGGCCGGGTCGCTCCGGCTGTCCGATTCCAGGCTGATAGCCGGCAAAGTCACTATGGGTAAGAGTCCGAGCCTGTTCGTCAACGCCTATAACACGCTGAACGATTCGGTGCGCGTCAAGGCTCACACGGACGCCAGAGGCGTGAAACTGAAGCTGTCGGAGAATGCCGCCGGCCCCGGCGACATTGTGACATTGGCCGTGTATTTCGATACCCGCGCGTGGGGAAAGCCGGGTCCGTTCGACGTTCCGGTCACCCTCGGCGCCGAAGGTGAGCCGGGTACGGAAATCAGACTTGTGGGCGAGGTGGTGCCTGTGCGCCGTGCGCCCGGTAGCAAGGAATTGGAAAAAGCCCCCGTATGCGTGGCGGCCCCTCCGGCCATCGACTTAGGCATAATCGGCACCGCACCGGTGCAGTGCGAATGCGTCCTGCTGAACGAAGGGAAGTCAGTGCTGAACGTAGGCAATGTATGGGCCGCGTCTCCGGCCCTGAAGATAAAGTCATATCCCGAGAAACTGAAACCGGGCAAATCGGGCAAGCTGCAGATGGAGCTTGACCCGGCGCAGCTTCGCGGGGGCGCCTTCCGCCAGGAAGTCAAAGTGGCCACCGACGACCCCGTGAACCCGCTGCTGAGCGTGTGGGTCAGCGGCGAAATACAGTAACTTCAGCTTTATCAAGCTGAAGTTGGAGTTTAAAGAGTTTAAAAAGTTAAGAAAGTTAAGATAATACCACGACATCTATACCATGAATCATCCGGAAAACGATCCCGACTATAAGGGATTGCAAGTGAACAGCGGAGTAACGTCGCAACCGAGTGTGAATCCATATCGCCGCGTGCATGCCCGACGGCCACAGCTCACAGCCAACGATTATGTGGAGGGGATACTGAAGGGCAATGTCAGCATCCTGGGCCGCGCGGTGACCCTGGTCGAAAGCCGTGCCGAGGCGCATCAGGCACTGGCGCAGGAGGTGATAGAGAAATGCCTGCCATATACCGGCAATTCCCGCCGAATCGGCATCACCGGCGTGCCCGGGGCCGGCAAGTCCACCAGCATCGACGTGTTCGGTCTGCATGTGCTGAGGCAGGGCGGCAAATTAGCGGTGTTAGCCATCGACCCCAGTTCCGAGCGCACCAAGGGCAGTATCCTCGGCGACAAGACACGTATGGAGAAGCTGTCGCAGCATCCCGACGCCTTTATCCGTCCTTCCCCTTCGGCAGGATCGCTCGGCGGCGTGGCGCGCAAGACACGCGAGACCATCATGCTGTGCGAGGCCGCGGGCTATAACAATATATTCGTCGAGACCGTCGGTGTGGGGCAGAGCGAGACGGCCGTGCATTCCATGGTCGACTTCTTCCTGCTGATACAGTTGGCCGGCACCGGCGACGAATTGCAGGGCATCAAGCGAGGCATCATGGAGATGGCCGACGGCATCGTGATAAACAAGGCCGACGGCGACAACGTTGACCGCGCCAACCTTGCCGCCGCGCAGTTCCGCAACGCTCTGCATCTGTTTCCGCCCACACCGTCGAAGTGGATGCCGGAGGTGATATGCTATTCGGGATATTACGAGCTGAACATCGATAAGGTGTGGGACATGATAGACCGTTACTTCGAGTATGTGAAGAAAACGGGCTATTTCCAGCATAAACGCAACGAGCAGGCCAAATACTGGATGCTTGAGACCATCAACGAGCGCCTGCGCCACGACTTCTACAGCCGTCCGGAAATCCGGGCGTTGCTTGAGCAGAAGGAGATGCGGGTGCTGAACAACGAACAGTCGTCGTTCACCGCCGCCCAGGACGTTCTGGACCGATACTACGGCATGTTACGCCGCAATGATAAATAATTGCACGGGGTAAAGCGCTTGTAATTAGCGTGATGTGTAAATTTGCAAAATAAGTGTGAGCGAAACACAATAAATAATAAAGAAATCAGTTATAAGATATAATAAATTAGGTTGTTGAAATAATCCTCGAAGAAACAATTGCAGGATTAGTAATTGGGAAGGGCTGCATTCGTGAGAAAGCAGCCCTTTGTGTTTTGTGCAATGCACAAAACACAAAGGGCAGTTTATGGAGTTTATAAAGTTTAAAAAGTTAAGAGGAATGTGGAGAGGGGTTAATTGCCGGCGGAGTCGCGGAGGAGGGTTGAGTTGTCGTTTTGTTTGCCGTATTTGTCTTGATATTCGGAAGGTAGAACACCGAATTCATTCTTGAAATACTTGCGAAACAGGTTCATGCTATTAAAGCCGGTCTGATAAGCTATTTCAGCAACACTAAGTTGACTTTCCTCCAGAAGTTGCGCCGCACGTTTCAGGCGCAGTATACGGATAAATTCCACTGGAGGCTTGCCTATGATGGACATCATCTTCTTGTAAAGATGCACACGGCTCATGGCCAGATGACCACTTAGTTCCTCCACGGACAAGTCGGTACGGTCCATGTTTTCCTCCACATATTTGATGGCTTTACGAATAAGCTTCTGATCAAGCGAAGTTACGTTGATCTTGCTGGGAGCAATGTCCATGGAAGACATGTGACTGTCTTTTCGATGTTGTAGCAGATTCTTGATTCTCAGATTGAGGATGTCGAGATTGAAGGGCTTTGTAATGTAGTCGTCAGCTCCGACCCGGAGACCTTTCTGTTCATGTTCTTTAGCGGCACGCGCCGTAAGGAGAATCACGAGTATATGGGATGTACGAATGTCGTTTTTCACCAGTCGGCATAATTCATTGCCATCCATACCCGGCATCATCACATCGCTGATAATGATGTCGGGTTGCAGTTCAGGAGTCATTTCCCATGCCTTGATGCCATCCGGAGCATCATATACATTATAATCATCCTTAAGACAATCCCTCATGAATATACGGAAGTCCTCGTTGTCATCGACCAGCAGAATTGCCGGTTTTGTTCCATGTTCAGATTCCTCCGTTTGAACTCCTACATTGGTTTCACACCGGGCATTCTTAGATGAAGGATGACCCATAGAGTTTTGTTCAGTCTCAATATGAATGGTCTCAGAAACTGAGTCATCACGCACAATCGGTAATTTCACAACAAATACTGTTCCCTTACCGATGTTGTCATGTACTTCGACAATGCCATGATGCAGTTCTACGAATTCCTTGACCAGATTCAAACCGATACCGCTGCCTCCGATCGCTTTATTGCCACCGTCCGGAATCTGATAGAATCTCTGGAATATTCTGGCTTTATGTTCGTCGCTGATGCCGCTGCCATTATCTGACACCTTGATTTCCAGTCTTTCATTTATACCATCATTATCCTTGATTATGTCTAACGACACATCGACATGTCCCCCGTCGGGAGTGAATTTGAATGCGTTGGACAGCAAGTTGGAGATTATCTTGTTAATCTTGTCCTCGTCGTATGACACAAATAGTTTGTCGACTGGCGAGAAGAAGGTAAGGTGTATGTTTCTGTGTTCGGAATATTCCACAAAATTATCGCATACCATCTGAATGGCCTCAACAATGTTTCCCCGCGACGCATTCAGTCTGTGCCCTATCATGTCGCTCTTCCTGAAGTCAAGCAACTGATTGACCATGTCGAGAAGTCTCCGAGCATTCTTGTAGGCTATTGTGAGTTTCCCTTTTATCTCGGCATTCTCCATCTTCTCGATTACATATTCCAGAGGCGTAAGAATCAATGTGAGGGGAGTGCGCAGATCGTGACTGATATTGGTGAAAAACCTCAGTTTCATATCATCCACCTCATGCCGTTTTTTAGCCTCTTGCTCAATCTGCATTAGCTTGAACTTCTGACTTTCATTATGCCGCAGGATTTTTATAACAAGGAATATTAATCCGGCTAAGAGTAACGCATACAGAATATAAGCTATCCATGAACGATAGAACGGAGGCGAGACGATTATTTCCAGCCGTGCCGGTTCTCCTATAGCCTGTCCGTCTTCGTCTACAGTCTTGACGATAAGTTCGTAGGAGCCGGGAGCCAGATTGGTATATGTTAATTTGTTGTCGTCCGTATATATCCAGTCTGAATCGAACCCTTTCAGTTTATACATATATCTGGGCTTCTCGTGGATGGCATGGTTCATCGCCGAGAAGGTGATGGTGATCATGTTCTGGTCATAATTTAGATGTATTTTGTCGGCATATCCGATGGACTTTTTCAATATCCTGTTGCCATCGTAGACGCTGTCGATCGACACCTCCTTATTAAATAAAGAGAGTCCAGTGAGGACTACCTTTGATGTCGGAATATTCCTTTTTAGATTTACAGGATTCAATATACTGATTCCTTTCACGCCCCCGATAATGATACGGCCGTCGCCGGCACGCATAATGGTTCTCAAATTAAGAGGCTGATTGTCGACCATAGACAGACTGCAGTATCTATCGACTACATAACTATAGCCATTGCCATCCTTAGTGCCTTGGGCAACGACATGATAGACCCCGTCGGAAGCCGTGATCCACATTGTCTTGTCATCAGCCTCCGTGACTCCGTAAATCAGCAGGTCGCGCAATTTATCGGGAATCGCTAATTCATCGTTATGAGGATTGTATACGTTCAAGCCATGAGCAGTGGCAATCCATAGCAGCCCTCGGCTGTCTTCGTATATCTGGTTCAGCCTCAAACAGGAAAAAGTCTGGTTGTTATGTCTGTTTCCCAGCAACCTTGCGAACGAATTGGCATGAGGATCGTATGTCAGCATTCCGTACGGTGTGGCCATATATATGTTGCCGTCTCGAGATATGCAAATCGAAGATATATGTTCCTGTGCTGTATCATATTTAGGATCGGCATGGTTGATGGCGGTTCCTGTTGCTGGGTCCATACTCCACAGGCCGGCTCCCCAAGTGCCTATCCATAAACGTCCGGAGGCGTCGCTGGCTATCGAAAAAACACTTCGGTTCACGAACGAATTCTTATCCTTATTGTCAAGAAGGTGCCGGCGGAAGGTATTATGGTCATACGACATAAGTCCGTTTTGATACGTACATACCCATAACCGCCCGTCAGGGGTGTTGAGCATACAGGTAGTCACATCATGCTTAAGGGCATTCCCCGCATCCGCTGGCCACTGGATTCGTGTCTTTTTTTTGGTCAGTCGGTTCACTATAATAATTCCGTTGTCAATGCCGAGATACAGGTTGCCGTCCCTATCCTCCGAAATTGAATTGATATCCGAAACAAAATCGTTGTCGTTAAAAAATTCCGGAAAATGATCGGTTCGAAATTTAAAGAGCGCTTCATTATAATATGACGCGCCGCATTTGTATGTTCCGGCCCATATCCCGCCATTAGGGTCTGCGAAAAGACTGTAGACACTGTTCTGACTCAGACTGTTGTTTTCCTTTTCGGAGTGTTGCAGATATTGTATTGTTCCAAGGCGTTTGTTAATGATGTTGATGCCTCCGTTGTCGATGGCAATCCAGATTCTGCCTTCGGCATCGGATATAATTGACTTTATATGGTTGCCGGAAAGCCTGTATTTAGAATCATTACCGGCGTTGAATGTTTCCCAACGGTTCTGTTTAGGGTTGTAAAATCTGATTCCATTCTGATTCCATATCCACAAATCGCCGTCAGGGTCTGAGAATATCTGGTATCCCCAGTTCCGGCTGTCATAAAACTGAACAAGATACCCGTTTTTATAATTAATTCTGTCTGTACGTCTGTCAATACGGTCGAAATATCCATGTTCGTACATACGTATTATGCCTCTGCTGTCTTCTCCGAAGTCTATGACCTTACCGTAGGCTTTCCTGTCAGCATTCCTTACAGCGGCACCCGACAACGTTCGGTCGATAAAGTTATAGTGAATGGTGCCGATAGTGTCGTTATGAAGCCATAGGTTCTTGTCGTGGTCCACATATACATGGGATATCGTGTTATGGATGTCGAATTTCTCGGACAGAACCTGTTTCGCATTGAGAAAAGATTCCTTGGAGGGGTCATAACACCGGTAGGTGTCGGATTCACATCTGATCCATAACATACCCGATGCGTCTTCCTGGACTTCTTCCACCGATTCCGGCATATTGGCTTCGGAGTTGGAAAAGACTTTAAAGTTATATCCATCATACCGAGTAAGCCCATGAGAGGTGGAAAACCATACGAAGCCTTGTGAATCGCGCATGATATGGTTCACCTCATTGCTGCTCAGACCATCGGCTATGGTGATGTGGTGGAACTTGATGTTATCCTCTCCATAGACATTCAAGAACAACGACACTAAAATAATGAAAATGGAACGTCTCATGTATGTATAGGTCCTATATTTTTTACAAAGATAACCATTCTCAGATATATTTCAGAACAGTAACGTATGGGTAAGCTCTTAGATGTTTGCGTAATATGTTGAATATAAGAAAAATAGAAATAAGGTGGAGCGGCGTGTTAACAAAATTACAGCTGATTTGCAACATTATTGAAGGGATAAACGGAGCTCTTTCATACGTCACATTACATATATAAAGGTCTGCCGGAATAATAACATCTATTTTTGCAAAGAATTTGAATCAAGCAAGAATTAACCATAAAAATTCACAGAATGAAGCGGATTGTGTCATCATCACATACTGGATGTCGAAGGATCAAGCATGCGGTCTTAGCATCGATCTGGGTTGCCTCCGGGTTGATGGTATCCTCTACATCAGCTCAATATCATTTTGAGCGTCCGTTGTATGGTGCGGCTTACTATCACGAATACATGCCTTATCACCGCCTTGACAAGGATATATCGATGATGAAGGATGCCGGCGTGACGGTGGTACGAGTCGGAGAATCGTCATGGGGTCTGTTCGAACCGCAGGAAGGTGTATTCAGATTCGAGTGGATGGATACCATAATCAATAAAATGCATGACGCCGGCATAAAGGTGATATTGGGAACTCCCACTTATTCCATTCCGGCATGGCTGGCCCATAAGCATCCAGAGGTACTGTCGGAAAAGGCCAATGGCGGCAAGTCGCATTACGGTATTCGCCAGAATATGGATTTCACTAATCCGACATATAAATTCTACAGTGAGCGCATCATACGCAAACTGATGGAGAGATATGCGTCTCATCCAGCAATAATAGGGTATCAGGTAGACAATGAACTTGAAGCGAGAGGAATAAATAACCGGGACTATTTCGTAGGATTCAGAAATTATGTAAAAGACAAGTTCGGAGGTGACCTCAACAGACTTACCAAAGAATGGGGTATGAATTATTGGGGAATGAACATCAACACATGGGAGGAATTCTATGAACGTGACGGAGTGACTAATCCGTCGTACAAGAATGAATGGGAACGTTATAATCGCAAACAGATAGCTGACTTTCTGAACTGGCAATGCGACATTGTAAACGAGTACAAGCGTAAGGATCAGTTCGTGACACACTGTTTCATGCCGGCGTTTCACAATGTTGACCAAGTGGAATCGTTCCGGCAGATGCAGTATCCAGCCATAAATGTATATCATGGGGTGCAAGACGGACAGGACGGCCAGATGATAGCCTACGCAGGTGATTTCTTACGGACGGTGGCTGGAGGGAACTACCTGATTACCGAGACCAACGCCCAGGGAACAGGATGGGACTCCAAAGGACAATATCCGCCATACGACAACCAGTTGCGTCAGAACGTGTATTCACACTATTCGTCAGGGGCGAATATGGTGGAATACTGGCATTGGGCCACTCTCCATTACGGACAGGAAACATATTGGAGAGGAGTCTTAGGTCATGATCTCGAACCGAACAGAATATATGCGGAGTTCAGGCGTACGGCTGCAGAGTTAGATAAGATAGGCAGGGATATAGTGAATCTGAAAAAGGAGAATAAGGCTGCGATACTTTATAGCCACGATTCGCACCATGCCCTTACATTCATGCCATTCACCCAGGGAGGAGGGTATCCCACGGATGTGAATTATCCGGTTCATTTAGCCCATAAAGCACTCTATAGGCAGAATGTCGAGACAGACATAATGCCATGTGATAAACTTACTGATTTCAGCAAGTATTCGCTACTGGTAATACCCCCGCTATATGTGGCCTCCGACAGTCTGTTGACGGCCATAGATAGGTTTGTTAAAGATGGCGGGACTGTGGTTATGATGTGCAAAAGTGGATATTGTAACGAGCATTCGGCCGTACGGCCAGTGTGTGCGCCCGGTCCACTTCGTAAAGCTTGTGGATTCTATTATCAGGAGTATTCCACCATATACGACATGAGACTGAAGGATAATGCCTTCGGTCTGAATGGCAACTGTATTGATACATGGTACGAATTCCTGATTCCGGAAACTGCCGAGCCCCTCGCATATGCCGATCATCCCTTCTTCGGCCAATGGCCGGCTGTGACTAAAAATGATTATGGCAAAGGCCGTCTGTATTATATCGGTACGTATCCGTCGCAGCAATTGATGGATAAGGTAGTCCGTATGGCGGCCACTGACACCGGACTGGTTTCCGATAGTTCTTATAGATTCCCTATTATACGGAAATCCGGCAGGAACAGTGCCGGCAAGAATATCAGCTACATATTCAACTATAGTGGAAAGCCAGTGGAGATAATATATCAAGGCAATCGAAGCAGGGACCTGCTGACGGATACTGAAGTAGATAAAGGTGACAGTATAACAATCAAGGCCTGGGACCAGGTGATACTGGTTGAAAATTAAAACAGCGAACTTTATATGATGGGAAACAGAACTTTATGTGTGGTTATGGCATTGCTGACCGCTACGGCGGGAGTATATGCCAATCAACTCCGACTCGTTGATCCAGTTTCGCCGATTACAGTGGATGTGTCGGAAGACAATGGGACTGGAGCGGCTCTGACACTCAATGTGTACGGCAATAAGGTCATGGATATTCAATCGCTTGGCACTACTGTCTCAGGGTATGAATCCAAACCATGGCGAATAAAATCACTCGTCTCACGTACACCTGTCAGTCATGACTATGAGATGAAGACAGGGAAACGGCGTCACTGCACAAACACGGGCACGGAGTTTAGACTGAATTGCTCGGAGAGCGGAGACAGTATTCTTGTGGTACGCATATATGGCGACGGTATCGCGTATCGGTACGAGATAAATCACAGCGGGCCTTTTACGGTAGCTGATGAACTGACCGCCTACAAAATCGACGAGGGCACTGAACGCTGGCTGCAGGAGCATCGCAATGATTACGAGGGTTTCTTCCCTAAGACAGTGACAGGAAGCAATCCGAAACCGAGATATGGATATCCGGCTCTGTTCCATACATCCGGGGATACATGGGCTCTCGTGTCGGAAGCTAATATAAATAGAGGAAGGTCAGCTTCGTTGCTGAGCACAGAGGGTATGCCCGAGGGGTGTTACCGTGTGACCCAGGCCTCGGCCGTGCCTTGCGGAGACGGCAGGTATGTGTCGCCATGGCGTGTGGTGATGGCCGGCCGACTCTCGGATATCGTGGAGTCAACGCTGATTACTGATGTCAGCGACCCTACACAGTATGAGAACACGGACTGGATCAATCCTGGTGTTGTATCATGGATATACTGGGGTTACAACCACGGTTCCAAAGACTATCCGACAGTAGTCAAATACATAGATATGGCAGCGGAATTAGGATTACCCTATATCCTGATAGACTGGGAATGGGATGTTATGGGCAATGGAGGCAATATAGACGATGCCGTCCGCTATGCTGATTCAAAGGGCGTGAAGGTACTGGTATGGTACAATTCGTCGACGGCATGGGTCGATCAGGCTGCCGGACCGTTGTTCCGTCTGAATAAACCTGCGGACCGCGAGAAGGAGTTCGCATGGCTCGAATCCAAGGGTGTGGCAGGAGTGAAGATTGACTTCTTCAACGGAGACGGCATGGACGTGATGAATTATTGCATCGACCTGCTGGAGTCGGCAGCACGCCATAATCTTCTGGTCAATTTCCATGGAGCGACTATACCTCGTGGGTGGCAGCGTACATATCCCAATTTCATGTCGGCCGAGGCCGTATATGGTGCCGAATGGTATAACAATAACGGCGATCTCACGCCTGTGGCCGCCATGCACAACGCGACGTTGCCCTTCACGCGCAATGTCATAGGGCCTATGGACTATACGCCTTGTACTTTCTCTGATTCGCAACACCCTCACACCACCACGCATGCACATGAACTCGCGCTGACCGTGGCTTTTGAATCAGGATTGCAGCATCTGGCCGATACCCCGGAGAGCTATCTGTCGCAGCCTAAGTACATACAGGAATTCCTAAGCTTGCTCCCCGCCTCTTGGGATGACACCAGATTGTTAGACGGTTATCCCGGACATCATGTGGCCATAGCACGTAAAAGCGGAGACAAATGGTTTGTGGCATTGCTCAACGGCACCACCAGTGAGATTGCGGTTTCTCCCGATTGGCGGAAACTTGACTTGAAAGATAAATACAGTGTGAAAATGTATACCGGCCGCGGGCGTGAATGGAATCCGGTAAAAACACTGAAAAAATTACCCGCATCAACCCCATTGGAGCCTCGGGGCGGTGCTGTGTTCGTGATAACGGCGAAATAATCAACAGAATTGAATAAATAGTACACAATAACACAATTAAGACAACATGAACCTTAAGAATTTAAGAATGTTACTGGCTGTCATAGTCGTGTCGGCGGTGATAGCTCCTGCATCGGCTCAGCGCGAACCTGCCGCACAAGGAGTATTCCAGCCTACATGGGAGTCCCTGTCCAAGTATGAGACCCCAGAATGGTTCCGGGACGCCAAGTTCGGAATATGGGCGCACTGGGGCCCCCAGTGTGAACCTGAAGCCGGCGACTGGTATGGACTGGCCATGTACGAGGAAGGAGGACGGGCCTACAAAAAACATCTTGAGAAATACGGTCATCCATCGGAATTCGGATTCAAGGATGTGATAAACGAATGGAAAGCCGAGAACTGGGATCCCGACAGGCTGGTGAAACTGTACAAGCGTGTGGGAGCGCAGTATTTCTTCGCCATGGGCAACCATCATGACAACATGGACCTATGGGACAGCAAATATCAGAAATGGAACTCGGTCAATATGGGACCCAAGCGTGATATACTCGCCGGATGGGAAAAGGCCGCGAGGAAATATGGACTTCCCTTCGGAGTAAGCATCCATTCGGCACATGCGTGGACATGGTATGAGACGGCGCAGGGAGCGGACAAAAAAGGTCCGTATGCGGGCATTTCGTACGATGCACGGGTGCTCACCAAGGAAGATGGCAAAGGCAAATGGTGGGAAGGATACGATCCTCAGGAACTTTATTGCCAGAATCATGCTCTGAGCGGTCATGTCTGGGCAGCATGGGACTGGCCCGAAGGAACGTCGGTGCCTACACAGGCCTATTACGACAATTTCTACAACCGTACTGTCGACATGATCAACAAGTACAATCCCGATCTGGTCTATTTCGACGACAGTGTACTGCCGTTCTGGCCCATAAACAACACAGGACTCGATGTGGTGGCGCATTACTACAACAGCAATATGAAACGCCACAACGGCAAGCTTGAGGCTGTGGTGTTCGGCAAGAAACTGCAGGACAATCATAAGGAAGCCATTGTATGGGATGTGGAAAAAGGAGTTCTCGGCGAGTGCCAGGAGAAACCGTGGCAGACGTGTACCTGTCTCGGCAGCTGGCATTATGATCGAGACCTTTACGACAATGGCTGGTATAAGTCGGCCGAGACCGTGGTGCAGATGTTGATTGATATCGTCAGCAAAAACGGCAATATGCTTCTCAGTGTGCCGGTGCGTGGCGACGGTACCATTGACGACAAGGAAGAGAAGATACTCGAAGACATTGCCGCCTGGATGGACATCAACAAGGAGAGTATCTTCGGCACCCGTCCATGGAAGGTATACGGAGAGGGCCCTTCCACGGAGAATATTGCACCCATCGATGGAGCCGGATTCAATGAAGGCAAAAATACGCCTTACACTCCTGAAGACATTCGTTTCACCAAGAAGGGAGACACTCTATATGTCCATGTCCTGGCATGGCCCGAAAACAATATGGTCAACATCAAATCGCTGGCCGAAGGAAGTAAGTTCTATCCCGACAGAATCAAGAAAGTAGAACTGATAGGAGCAGGCAAGACGAAATTCCGCCGCACGGCTGACGGTCTCGTGGTTTCACTGCCCAAGAATAAAAAGCCTAATCCCATTTCGCTTGTCCTGAGAGTGTCAAAGTGATCATGCCAGACAATCCTATTCGGAACAATAATAATATTCGATACAATAACTTAACATTAAAGTCTATGAGCAATGAAAAACTGATCAGGCGGAAACCGATGGCGCGCATCAGTGAAGCAATTGTTGCGCTGTGCCTCTTATTGAGTCTGTATCCGATGCAGGCCATGGCGGCACAGAATTTCACGGTTTCCGGAACAGTAATATCGAAGCAGGACGGAGAGCCGCTGATTGGAGTCAGCGTTACTGTCAAAGGCTCTTCGCAGGGCGTCATTACGGACGTTGACGGCAAGTATACGCTTCAGACCGAGAAAGGGAAAATACTGCGTTTCTCGTATGTCGGTTATACACCACGTGAAGTGAAGGCCGACAGCAATGAGATCAACGTAATCATGCAGGAGGATGCAAGTCTACTTGATGAAGTAGTGGTAGTAGGATATGGTACTATGAAGCGGAGTGACATCACCGGATCGGTGGTGTCTGTAGGCGAGAGCGACATCAAGCAGTCAGTGGTTACCTCCGTGGACCAGGCACTGCAAGGTCGAGCCGCGGGAGTGCAGGTGACTCAGAACTCGGGCTCGCCTGGGGGTGGTATCTCTGTATCGATCCGCGGTACAAACTCTCTGAACGGTAACGAACCGCTGTATGTGATAGACGGCGTGGCCGTGGACGGCAAATCGTCGGATGGCAAGACATCGGCCCTGGCCGCCATCAATCCCTCGGATATCGTGTCGATGGAGATTCTGAAGGATGCCTCTGCCACGGCAATTTATGGATCGCGTGCATCGAACGGTGTGGTAATCGTCACCACAAAGCGCGGACAGGCCGGAAGAACCCACGTGACATACGACGGATACTATGCGCTTCAACAGATTCCGAAGCGACTCAAGACCATGAACCTCCGTGAATACGCCCAGCTCTACAACGAGCGTGTGGATGTGCTTGGCTGGGGACAACGGGAGGAATTCGCGGATCCCTCCATTCTCGGAGACGGAACGGACTGGCAGAGCGAGATCTTCAGTAATGCCGGAATGTGGAACCATCAATTGACAGTAAGTGGCGGTAATGAATCGACTCAGTTTCTGGTCAGTGGCAGCTACACCGACCAGAACGGTATAGCAGTGGGATCAAATTTCTCCCGATTCACGGGCCGTATCAATGTGGATTCCAAGGTGGCCAAATGGCTTCAGATCGGAGCCCAGACATCGATATCACGTACAAAGCGTAAGAATACCATCGATGACAACGGTGTAATCATGATGGCGTTGCGCCAGTTGCCCGAGGTGCCCGCGCGCAATCCGGACGGCTCTTGGGGCTATCAGGAAAATAACCAGCTCGGTGTATACTATACCAATCCTCTTGCCGACGCGCTGACGCGCCAGAACTATACCAAGGGACTGCAGGCCATTATCAACGCATATGCCAATGTGACCATCATACCGGGCCTGACGGCCCGTGTGGAATACGGCGGCACGTTCGACTACAGCAACTGGTATTATTTCCAGCCGGCCATGACCTTAGGCCAGTTCAAGCAGACCAGCCAAAGCAGCCGCAGCTCGTCCAACAGCCGTTACACCAACTTCAAGCAGTATATCACCTATATTAAGGATTTCGGCAAGCATGGCCTTAACGTCATGGTGGGACACGAATCGCAGGCATCGCGCTGGGAGAACATGTCTGCCAGCCGTTCGGATTATATCTTCAATCATGTCACCTCGCTCGGTGTGGGTAACCTGAAGACCGCTACCAATGACAGCGGCAGCAGTTGCTTCGCCATCGAGTCATATTACGGACGTATCAACTATAATTTCGACAACCGCTATCTGCTTACGGCCACATTGCGGGCCGACGGTTCGTCGACGTTCGGCAAGGACAACAGATGGGGATGGTTCCCGTCCGTTGCTTTGGCGTGGCGTTTCAAGAACGAGTCGTTCCTTAAGGATGTGGCATGGATGTCGGACGCCAAGCTTCGTCTCGGCTGGGGTCTGGTAGGGAACCAGAATGCCGGCAATTATGCCTATGGAGCCACTATGGCTTCCGTGGCTACTGCATGGGGTACAGGTTTCTATCCGGCGAATTTTGCCAACAATAAGCTGAAATGGGAGGAGACTCATTCATACAATGTAGGACTGGATCTCGCATTATTCAACAATAGGGTAGAGTTTATTTTCGATGCATATCTGAAAAACACTGACAATTTGCTGATGCAGGCCGCTCTGCCGGCATATATCAGCGGCGTGATTTCCTCGCCGTGGGTCAATACGGGCAAAATGCGCAACAAGGGTTTTGAAATAACACTTAATACTGTCAATATCTCCAACCGTAACCTGACATGGACCTCTGGCTTGACATTGTCGGTGAACCGCAACAAGGTGCTGAAGCTTTACACCGAGAGCACCGGCATCCAGGGCAAGATCGGCAACGATACGTACACATATACCACAGTCGGCAATCCTGTCGGCCAGTTCTACGGCTACAACGTAATAGGCATGTTCGAGAAGGAATCCGATTTCTACATGAAGGACAAGAACGGAGACTTTATCCTTGATGCCAACGGCAACCGACAGTTCGTGGCAATCCCGGAAAACAAGGAAGTCAAGGAAGGCACAGGTATATGGTACGGTGACTACATCTTTGAGGATGTAAACAAAGACGGTGTCATCGATGAGAAAGACCGCAAGTATATTGGTAATCCTGAACCCAAGCTGACGCTGGGCTTCAACAACAACATTACGTGGAAGGGATTTGACTTCAATCTGTTCCTTACCGCATCAGTGGGCAACAAAGCCTACAATTACCTGCGTATGGAGCAGAGTGACCCGACCAACCGCTGGGTTACGCTCGCATCCGTCAGGGATTACGCTAAGGTTGGCTTGATCGACCCGGACGGCGAGAGGACTCTTGACAACATGTGTGTCACCAATCCAGGGTCCTTTACGTATCGTATCGACACATCGTCCAACAACCAGAACGCGCGTACCAGCAATATGTTTGTGGAGGATGCCTCCTATCTGCGCATCAAGAACCTGTCGGTCGGCTATACACTGCCGCAAGCGTTCACACGCAAGTTCTATGTCCAGTCCCTGCGGGTATACTTCAACGTGCAGAATCTCTATACCTTCACCAAATACAAGGGCTATGACCCTGAGATAGGTGCCTATAACCAGAATGTGCTGTTGCGCGGTATAGACTATGCGCGTTACCCGTCGCAGCGAATGTTTACTTTCGGTCTCAATATCACCCTCTAATCACTATCACGATGAATCTGAAACATCTGAAATATATCATAGGAATACTCGCGGCAGTAGGATTGGCCTCCTGCGGAGACAACTTCCTGAACAAGGTGCCCGACAACGGATATGTCGAGGACAATTTCTATGCGAACGACGAGGCTGTAGTCGCGTCGACCGGCCCGCTCTATAACAGGGCTTGGTTCGATTATAACTCACGTTCGATCCTGTTGCTGGGCAGCTTACGGGCCAACGACGTGTACTCGCCCTATAACTTCCCGCAGTTCGTGCTGTTTACCGTAGACGCCTTGAACACTGAGCTGGGTCAGGCATGGCAAGGTCTCTTCTCTGTCGTGACCATGGCCAACGCCACAATAGACAATGTGAGTACCAAATGCTCGTCGGAAGTGACCGAGAAGACCAGACAGACGGCAATAGCCGAAGCGCGGCTTATGAGAGCTTGTGCATATTACTATGCCGTACATATCTGGGGACCGGTGATCTTATTCGAGCACAATCAGGAGGTGGTGGACAATCCAGTACGTCCGCGTAATTACGAGGAGGATGTATTCCAGTTCATAATCCGCGACCTGGAATTTGCCGCAGAACATCTTCCTGACACTTCGTTTGCTCCGGGACGCGCTACTTGCTGGAGTGCCAAGGCCATGCTGGCCAAGGTTTACCTGAGCCGTTCGGGGTGGAACAGAACGGAACGCAATCAGGAAGATCTGGACAAGAGCAAGCAGCTGTGTCTGGATGTAATCAACAACAGCGGAGCCTCACTGATGGAGGATTATCACGATCTCTTCAAGTATCGTCACAACAACAATGTAGAGTCGCTGTTGCAGCTTCAGTGGTATGCTTCGAGCGAGTGTCAATGGTATGTATGCAATACCCTGAATTCCGATCTGTGCGGCGACTCCAAGATGATGGGCGGAGTGGCCTCATGGAGTGCATACGGCCCTGGCGCCGAGATGCTGATGCAGTATCGATACAAGGGCCAGAACGGTGAATATAAATGGGAGAAAATCCGGCGCGACGCCACATTCGTCACTCCGGGCGTCCACTACGACTATATATGCAAGGAAGAAGGCGGTTATACCTATACCGGTACATCTTCCATAATCAAGAAGGGGGTGCCCGGCGGCCCTGACGATGATAACGATGGTTTTGTATCGGCCATGAATTCTCCTCTTAATACCTACATAATCCGTCTGGCCAACGTGTATCTGACTTATACGGAGGCATGTCTGGGCAACAAAGAGTTCATCTCGGGCGACGATATCCGCTACTTCAACGCCTTGCGCCGCCGTGCCGGCATCGATGAGGCGGCCACAGTCACGCTCGATGACCTGATCCGTGAGAATCGTGTGGAATTCTCCATGGAATATCAGAACTGGTATTACCTGATCGACCTGTACAAATGGAAACCTGCAAAGATGCTGGAATATTTCAACAACCAGTATCGCGGATATACCTGGGATGAGATCGAGATAGGCGAGAATCAGGAGATAACGTTCAAATCCAACAACGAGGACTGGAAGGTATATACCGATACTCCGTTCGGCCCGATTTCCGAACCGTCGGTCAAGGCCAATGTGACTGCCGATAACATTTTCGTGCCATATCCTGAATCGGATGTTATCCAGAATCCTTTGCTCAAGGCCGAACCGGAACATTACAAATTTAATGACTAAAGAATAGAATCATGAAAAGAATATTTATATTGTTTGGCATACTGGTAGCCGGGATGACAATGCTGTCGTTGCCGTCGTGCAAGGATGACAACGATGGCGGGGGCCAGCCAAGGATAGACTGTGTGCGGACCACCGATCCGGAACTTGCCGATTCTACCTTCACCGATGCTTCCGTCGGCCAGATGATTCTGATCGAAGGTGTGAATCTGGAGAATGCCGTCCATGTCTATATCAACGATCAGGACGTATACTTCAATACCAACTATAACACGTCGACCCACATTATTCTGACCATTCCGTCCGACCTGATAGTCCGCGGTATGGACGACAGTCTGCCTCTGGAAATAAGAGTCGAGACCACGCATGGATCTGCTGCCTATGCCTTCCATGTGATAGCCGGAACCCCGAGTCTGGAACTGTATAAGGCCGACCTTCCCCTCAATTCCCAGGGTATTCCTGAAATGGTTCCCGGTCAGGAGGTGACTCTGGTAGGCGAATTGCTCCATGAAATAGAACACATTTATGTAGCGGATCTTGATACGGTACCTCTGTACGAGGTGACGGATTATACCCTTAATGCCGATCGTACGGAGATAAGGCTCCGCATGCCATCGAATCCTATTCCCGATTATGGCATCTTTATGGTGGAATGCTATGCCGGCAACGCTTACTGCGGATTCTCCCGCTCTCCTATGGAACCCGAAGTCTACGATGTATTCCCGGATATGCCTATTCCAGGGCAGCAAGTGACCGTAGTGGGCAAATACCTCACCAATCTTACAGCCCTGAATCTTGGCGGAGAGATAGACATCGACATTGATGAAGTAATCGGTAACGAGTCTATGACAAGCCTTACATTCACGATGCCGGCACAGTTGCCGACAAAAGACGCCAACGGCATGATGTCTGTCACCACTCTTGGCGGTAAGGCTACGCTTCCCTTCTACCGTTACGATTGGATATACGAGGACTTCGACGGCAACGGTACTTCGATGTGGTGGCAGTGGGGCACCAATGCAACATGGGGTGACGGTATTCCCGACAGCTGTCCCATTACAGTGTCATCAGGCAAGTTCCTATACTTCGAGGGCCCCAACACCGGCTGGTGGAACAATGAGAATGTCCATGCCAAGTCGTTCCCCGAGGCCATTGATCCTGCAACACCTCTTTCAAATGTCGAGCTGCGTTACGAGGTATACCTGCAGGAAGACGTGGAATTGACGACCAACATAACATTGTGTGGTGTCACTGTAGGCGCACAGGTGGCCGATCATGTTCAAGGCAAGGTGATGCCGGGACAGTGGATGTCAGTAGTAATTCCGATGACTCAGTTCGGCCCCTCGTTCGCGACTTGGGGTGACCTCATAGCCACGGATGTGCTTGATTCCGACAACTTCAAGATCTATCACGACACATCGTCGGGCGAGAAGATGCATAACGGATACGATAACTTCCGATTCTATATCAAGAGCAATCAACAACAGTAAGAAACATGAACAGACATAATAATTTAATGAACAGATTCCTGATATGGACAGGGCTTGTAGGTGCTTTGGCGGGATTCTCATCCTGTACCGACGACGGCGACAAGATATCCATAGAGGGTCCCGTCAGTATTTCGGTCACAAAGGATGGTGCCGATGTGAATGCACTTGAATTCGGCACGTATGCCAGCAGCGCTGTGCTGACATTGGAAACGAATGCACCGTGGGAGGTCAAGGTCTCGGAAGGATCGGAGTGGCTTACTCTGTCCAATCGCTCCGGCGACCCGACCGTTCCGTCGGATTCAACTGCCAAGAACGAGCCCCGTTATATCAAGCTTTCGGTGGAGCCTCTGGGCGACAATGCAACAAGGACCTGTACGGTAACATTCAAGGCCATGGATCAGGTCAAGACCATCAGTGTGACACAGAAGAAGCCTGAAGCATCCGATGAATCCGGTTGGGAAAGCGCTCAGAGCGCCAATATGAATATGGGTGTGGGCGTAAACCTGTTCAATACACTCGATGCAGTGGGCGACTGGTTTGATCCTGACGATGTGTCAGCATGGGAGACATGCTGGGGTATGCCTCAGGCCAAGCAGGAATGGTTCGATGCCGTAGCGGCATCTGGTTTCAAGGCTGTGCGTATTCCTGTGAGCTGGGGAGGACACCTGAATGAAAACAATATGGTCAAGGAACCGTGGATGAATCGTGTGGAGGAGGTGGTGAACTATGCATTGAAGGCAGGACTTTACTGCATCCTCAACACACACCACGAGGGTGGCTGGCTCATAGCGGATAAGGCCAACATCGAGCCCATACGCGCCAAGTTCGCTACACTGTGGACTCAGATTGCCACCCGGTTCAATAAGTATGACCATCACCTCATCTTCGAAGGATACAACGAGCTGCTGGATCAGAATGGGTCTTGGACGGAACCTGCAGAAGGTGGATATGATGCTGTCAACATACTTGCACAGACATTTGTGGATGCTGTCAGAGCCACCGGCGGCAATAACCTGCACCGCAACCTTATCGTTAACACATACAGTGGTGGCGGAAGCTCAACTCGACTTGCAAATCTTGTCATACCTCAGGATAAGATTCCCGGTCATATCATGGTGGAGGTGCATAATTACACTCCGGCAGCGTTCTCCAATCTTGACAGCTCCATTAGCGACGACACCCCGGAAGAGGAACTGCCGTTGTGGACCAAGGAGTTTGAGAAAATGCTGAAAAGCGAGTTGGATCTGCTTATTGAATATTCCAACAAGCAGGGAATACCTGTCGTGATAGGAGAATGCGGGGCTTATGAGCGTATCAAGGAAGAAGAAAGGGCCAAGTATTCTGAATTTATCTCCACGTATGCTCGCGGCAACGCCAATATAAGCATCTTCTACTGGGGACATTTGATTGACAGAAACTCATTTAAGGAATTATATCCAAAGTTTATTGATGGTTTTCTGAAAGGTCAGTGAGAGTATGTCGTTAAAGTTGTTCAATAATCTTAATTATAGTTAGGTTTAGATTGGGAGTCCAATCGTCAAGGCTATCGTAAGGACTCCCGGACATACTCTGAAACTAATATCCTGTTACTATGCTACGTGGGCCATGGCTGTGCAGCCGTGGCCCACACTTTTGTTCATTGAACGGAGTCGCGGAGCAGCGTGACGTAGTAGATGAAGTGGGTGCCGTAACGTTTGTTGGTCTTGGGACGGCGGTTGTCGTCGTAACGGTCTATCTGGATGGCCTCGATGCCTTGTAGCTTGCTTTGAGGTAAGGCCTCGGAAATGGGACGGTGAGTCAGCAGGGCACAGGGGAGCTTGGCGCGTAGCGAATCGGGCGACACGGGCCGGATGTTGCGGTGAGCGGCATACACCAGCTCGATGCGCAGCGGCACGGTGTCGACGTGATAGAAGGGAATGCCGTCCAAAGCCTTGACAGTACGCGTGGCGCGGATGCTTTTCATGTCGGGATTGTTGATGACGTTGCCCAACACAGGCAGCGCGAAGCATTCGGCGGCGGCGAACAGAGCCGTGACGCCGTACAGCAGGTGCATGGGGCGCAGCTTGATGGCGGCCATGGCTAAATACACGGCTATGGCTACCGTGATAATCGAGAACAGAACCCACACCGTCATCGAGATGTATCCGGGCTGCAGCAGGAACAGCCATGCCGCCGCGGGCACTACGGCCACCACCGCGGCCATCAGGTAGGTGTTGATGCGGAACATTACACGGTCGGACTTAGCGGCTGTCTTTGCGTGGGCGAAAGCCTGCTTCCACCACAGTATCATCACGCCCATCACGTAGCAGGCGGGTATGAGTAAAGGCAGCAGATAGCGGGTCTTCTTTTCAGGAAGCAGGGAGAGGAGCACCAACGATGCCAACATCCAGCACATAGGGAAGAGCCAGCGGCGCGATTTGCGGCGCTGAGGATTGAACAGCGGCAGGAACATGGCCGTGAGCAGCAGCAGCGACCAGGCGCCGCTCTCAAGGAAGAACTGCCAGTAGTACCACCACGGACGCACGTTGTGGTTGATCCACGACGAGGATTCCTTCAGGGCCACTGCCTCAAGCGCCTCGGCCTGCGTGATATGGATGTAGATGAACCACCATGTGCCGATTATCAGCGCCAGCAGTATCATGGTAACCAGGGGCCATGTCTTGCCGCGCATGGGATGGCGATAGAAGAAGGGGTAGCTCAGCAGGAAGGGGAGGAACAGCGCGTAGAGCGACACAGGGCCTTTGCTCATGATGGAGAGGCCATGAATACTCCCGAGGCAAGGAAGTTGCCCCACTGACGCGACTTGCCGCTGAGACCCCGCGCCAGATGATAGATGCCGCCCATCATGAAGGCGTGGCAGTATATGTCCCACGAGGCGGTGCGCCCCATCAGTATTACGTTATAGCATGTGACCAACAGCAGGGTCGGCGCCAGCGGGTCGATGTCCAGCACCTTGCGGGCGAATCGCCAGAAATAGAACACTAACATCAGGGCGGCCAGACCGGCCATGGCGCGTTGCAGCGCGACGTTGTCGGGCGAGGCAATCTCGGCCACGGCCGTGAGCCACGTAGGCAACGGAGGTTTCTCCAGGCGCAGGTCGCCGTTCATGGTGGGTGTGATCCAGTGGCCGTCGTACACCATCTCGCGCGCCGCGATGATGTTGCGCGATTCCATTATATCGGGCGTGATGACCTGATTGTTGATGAAGAAGGCGCATATACACACCGCCACCACCAACACAACCTCCCACGGCCCCGAGACCTTAATGCCTTTCATCTGCTATGTCTGTTCTATCGTATCCATTATCCCCGCAAACGACTGCAAAATTAGGAAAAATAAATGACAGCGCCAAGGTCGGCGTCATTGGTCCTTGCGGGCGAGAATGCGCTTGCGGATGCGAGAGAGGGTGGATTGGTTGATGTTCAGGTACTGGGCTATGTATTTGAGAGGTACGATGCGGGATATGTATTTTACGGGTGTGCGGCGCAATGACTCGCTGTGTATGCTCATGAAGTTCAGGAAGCGGTCTTCGGCCGATTTGTTGGTGAAAAAGAGATAGCGCTTTTCAAACCCGTACAGCTGTTCGGTCAACAGCCGGTTCATCCATTTGGTCAGTATCGGATGCTTTTCTTCCAGCATACGCATGTCGTCGTAGCTTATGAGCCATGCCTCGGAGTCCTCGACGGCAGACAGGGTGAAGATTGCCGGTTCGCCGGCATAGTATGAGTGCAGCGATGTGAAGACATCGCCCGACGAGCCGAACAGCACCGTGTCTTCCGTATTGCCGTTGATGTGGCTAACGCGGAACAATCCCACACGGTTAAAGACAAAATGATTGCTTATCTCACCCTGCCGCACAATGGGCTGCCCCTTCTTCACACTGATCAATCTGGCGCATTTGGTAAAATCTTCAACAAGTGCGTCGTAAGGGGTGCAATATTGGGACAGAATCTGGCGCAGGGTTCTGGGGGTACGGGACTCGCTGAACATAACTAAAAAATCTATTTAATAGATGGTATTATCGAGGAACAATGTCGAAGGCGCACACGATATGCTTCATTATTTTAACGTATTTAGCCGCATTAAGTATAAGGCGCACCACCGGATTTGGATAAATTATTGGATTTAGGTCAAAAAAACATGATGCAGTAAAAAATGTTAAAGAAAATATATGCAGGTTCTATGATTTTTTTACTTTTATTTGTAATTGATTTATATTTGATCGACATAGCAATAGCGAAATTAAGTAACATTAATAACTTTTTATATGAAGAAAACAACTACAGCACGAATTGCCATATCGGCAATGTCTCTGTTGCTTCTGGCCGGCGGCGCCACCGTCATGGCCAGATACTGGGAGACATCACCCGTGGCGCCTGCAATGCGGGGCATCCAGTCCGGCAAGGGAGTGGTGCAGCACGGTTATTATTCTCCGATGCGCAACAAGAACAAGGTTGTGGCTCACGAGGCTCCGCAGGCCGGAGAATGGACCAAAGCACTGCCCGACTCGCTTATGTGCACGCTGCTCGAAAGCGACAACACGGCGTTCAATCCAAATCAGACGGGACAGTACACTTTCGATGCGGAAGCCGGATTGAAACGGTTCCTGTCCACTAGTAATACCGTGCGGGTGCGCGGCGGTATGGCTTACGGCGACCTTCGCATTCTCTGGACCTACAAGAACGTTGCCGATGACGCCAATCATGCGTGGTACACACGTTCGTGGAGCGTCAAGAAAAACGCGTCGGGTACATTGAATCTGACCGATCAGAAGTATCTGGCGTTCCAGGACAACGAGGACAGCAGCATGATTGCCTCCTGCATGGCCTACGACCCCGAGACGGGAGCCGTGTTCGGGTGCTTCAACGACAAGGAGGGCAAGACGTATGAGTTCGCAAAGATGGACCACAAGTTCGTGGACCAGGGCCGTTCGGAGGCCATCGCGACAATCGACTCGCCCTGGCAGGCCTGCGGCTTTACATCGGCAGGACAGATGTATGCCGTTCTCGCCGATGGCTCGCTGGCCACAGTGGACAAGAATACAGGCGTCACTGCCAAGGTGAAGGACCTGGGTCTGGCCGGCAATGACTCCAATGCCGGATTCCTCGACACGCGCGACAACCTGTTCTATATCTACTGGAGTAACCGCGCAAAGGGCGAGGCAGCCCTGTATGTGGTGGACATCAACGACGGCTGCGCCCTGTACAAGGCGTTCACCATGCCGTTCTATGCCAGGATGGGTTCCATGGTGTCGCTGCACAATCCCGTCAAGAGTTCGGCTCCCGGTCTGGCCACAGGCACCGAGGTGTCGTTCGACGGAACGACGCTGAACGGCAAGGTCAAGTTTACGGCCCCCGCCAAGTCCCTGGACGGACAGGAGCTGAGCGGTGAGCTGAGCTATTCGGTCAGTGCGGGAGGCAAGGTGCTGGCCACCGGTTCGTGCGCTCCGGGAGCGGAGACCGAAGCCAACATCACGCTGCCGGAGGCCGGCTCGTACTATGTGCGCGTGCGTCTCGGCAATTCCGAGGGCACAGGCCTCTGGTCGCAGGCTACCGCAGGAGTATGGGCAGGTCCCGACGTGCCTGTGGCACCCGGCAACGTGAAGGCCGAGTACAACCGCGACGGCGCGTCGATGAAGATTTCCTGGGATGCCGTCGACAAGGGCGTGCATAACGGCGCCGTCACTCCCGCCGACATGAAATATACGGTGGTGAAATATGTAAACGGCGCGGCTACGGACACAATCGCCACCGATATCCCCGACCTTGAGTTCACCGAATCGGTGGCTTGGCCTGAAAAAGTAACCACCGTAAAATATGCGGTGTACGCCACATTCGCAGGCGAAGCCGGCGCCGGAATGGAATCGAACACCACAGTGCTCGGCACAATCAAGGCTCCCTGGACCGAGGACTTCACCGATGCCGACGCCCTGAACCGTTTCACAGCCTATAATGACGGCAAGACCGCTTCCGGATCCGGCAATAATACCCAGAACGTATGGTTCCGCTATGAGGACACCAAAACGGGCAACGGCGCGGCACAGGTGTACACCACCTCGAAGAAGAACCATTATCTTGTCACGGCCCCCATCTATATGGAACCGGGCAAGAGCTACATATTCCATGCCGAGGCGTCGGGCTTTGCGTCAAGTACCGAGGAGAAGGTGGAGGTGCTGATGGGCCGTGGCAACGCCATCGAGGACCTTACCACCACGCTCGTTCCCGAGACATCGGTCAAGGCCATCGCGTCCAAGCCGGTTGTCCTGGCCAAGGAGATCACCGTGGACGAGGCCGGCGAATACTATATCGCCTTCCATGCCACATCCGCGCTCTACAAGCGCTACCTGCAGATAGACAACATCGAGATCGAGGCTCCCTATTCCACATACGGACCCGGCACGGTGACCGACCTCAGTTTCGACGGGTTCCGCTATGACGGCTCGACCGACGTGACGGTCAGCTTCAAGGCTCCGACGGTGGACATGCAGGGTCAGAAACTTACGGCCATGTCCAAAATCGAGGTGGAGCGCGACGGACAGGTAGTCAAGACGTTCCGCAGCCCCACATTCGGCGAGACATACACGTTCGAGGACAAGTGCCCGGAACGAGGCACCTATAACTACAAGGTGACTGCCTACAACAGCTACGGTGCCGGCAAGTATGTGTCCGGCTCCGCAGTGACCGGCGTCGATTTCGGCGCGAAAGTGACCGATCTGGTCATCAGCGAGCCTGAGACCGGCGTCATCAACCTGAAATGGACTCCCGCCACCACCGACGTCCAGGGCCGTGAGATAGATCCTTCGCTTATCAAATATACCGTTATCCTCAACGGCCAATACTATGTGGGCGACGAGTTCCATCCCAGCACCACCACCGAGCTTACCTTCAAGGCAGTGAACGACGGCTATCAGGCCAACTGCTATTGCACCGTCTATTCCGTGACCGATGCAGGCTACAATACGGTGGGCTCCTACCGTTTCGATCCGGCAAGTTACTCCCAGTCCGTCACCATCCCCGTGGGCGCTCCGTATTCGATGCCCATCTTCGAGAACGGACAGCTGTCAGTGAACTGGGGATATGAGACGAGCGGAGGCCAGTGGTGGGGATCATGGTATCCCGAATGGTCGGTAGTGGATCCGGCCAACTCGCAGAGACTCGGCATCGAGACTCCCGACGGTGACGGATACCTGTTTGCATGGCCCGTTGCGTTCGACCCCAACTTCGGCACGGAACGTTCCGTATTCGAGGGTGCGAAGACCAGTTTCTACACCGGCAAGGTCAATGTGGACGACAGCGACCTCTCGGCGTTCTCATTCCGGTTCTACGTCCAGCCCGAGGAGGAGGGCAAGACGCGCGATGAATATATATTCTATCCCATCCTGCATGATCCTTACGAGGGAGACGTGGCGTTGAGCTCGCCGATCTCCACCAATGATTTCAGCACTCCCGGATGGCACATCATTACCGTCTCGCTCGACAAATACCGCGGACAGACCGTTCAGCCGGGCCTGCATGTGGAGTTTGCCGGTATGTACAAGCAGAACGACAAGTATTTCCTGATCGACGACATCCAGATACGTCAGTTTGCCGATCATGACATGATGGCTCTGACGATGGAGGCCCCGATGCTGGAGCCGGGCGAGGAAAATATCCTCAACGCCAATTTCCGCAATATCGGATATGAGAATGCCGACGCGTTCGTGGTGGAACTCTACCGCAACAACGAGAAGGTGGCCGAGAGCGACCCCGTATCGGTCAAGGCCGGCGAGAACGGTACTGCCAGCTTCAAGCAGACCCCGGGTCTGTTCTGGGACAGGACGCAGGACTACCACTTCAACATCGTTTATGGCAAGGATCAGCTGAACTTCAACAACAAGAGCGAGGCCGTGGAGGTCGAGGTGCTTGAGTCGCGCCTGCCGGCCGTCAGGGATCTTGCCGGCGTTCAGGAGGAGAAGGACGTGGTGCTGACATGGAGCGCTCCGGACGTGACGGCCGCCATGACCGACGACTGCGAGAAGTACGTGCCGTTCAGCATCAACCGCGCGGGCCGCTGGTCGTTTATCGACGGCGACGGTCTGACAACATATCCCATAGTGGGCGACCAGTTCCCCGGACTGGGAGAACCTTCGGCATTCATCGTATGGGAGAATATCAACGAGGAACGAAACTTCACCCATTCGGGCAGCAAGTGCTTCGCGGCATTCCCGGTTGACGCACAGTCCGACGACGATGTGAACGACGACTGGCTGATATCGCCGCTGCTCAACGGCACGGCACAGACCGTTTCGTTCTGGGCGTTCGGCAACTTCGGCAGCTCGCTGTGGGGAAGCCATGTGATCGAGGTGCTGTATTCCACCACCGGCAAGGAGAAGGATGACTTTGTCCGCGTAGGCGAGCCCATCACCCTGGCCGACACCTACACGCAGTATAGCTTCGACGTTCCGGAAGGCGCACAGTATTTCGCTATCCGTTACGTGCAGGCGGCCGTATCGGCCATCTTCATCGACGACATCACCTTCGCCCAGGTAGGCAACGGCGCCGAGATAGAGGGTTATGACGTGTACTGCGACGGCAAGAAACTGAACGAGACTATGCTGACGTCCACCGGATTCAGGCATGTGGCACCCGCCGAAGGCACGCACACATATCATGTGGTGGCTCTTTACAAGGAAGGCACGAGCGACCTCTCGAACAAATCCACCGTTCAGGTCAAGGAGATCAGCGGACTCAGCGACGTCCTGACCGGAGGCGCACGCGTCTACACTACTTCCGATGCCATCCATATCGACAATGCCGAGGACAAGGTGTCGGTAGCGACGCCCAACGGAGTGGTGATCTACTCCAATGCGACGCCCGCCGTCAACGAGACCGTGAGCGTCACGGCCGGAGTATATCTGGTTTCCGTAAACGGCACCACCGTCAAGGTGATGGTGAAGTAAGACAAACTGAATAAACCTTAATATAAGGGCCGTCCGTGGATATAATCGGACGGCCCTTGTTGTGTTCTTGATTAATTGGGGTTTATGGTGTAACTTTGCAGTTGCGAAACCGTGGTTTCGGAAACGGCGGTTGCGCTACCATAAAGACCGGGATTATGAAGAAGATTGCATTTTTTGATATAGACGGGACGCTGGTGAGTTTCGAGAAGCACAGCATCCCGGCGTCGGCTGTGAAGGCCATAGACACCCTGCACCGCAACGGGGTGGAGATCGTCATAGCCACAGGTCGAGGGGCTACGGATACCCCTTACATTTCCGGACTGCCTTATTCGGCTGTCATCGGGCTTAACGGGTCGGAATGTGTGTTGAAAGACGGCACTTTGGCCTGGAGGCAGCACATACCGCAGGAACTGTTTGAAAAGTCGCTGGAGCTTGGCCGCAAATACGACTTCGCCATAGCGGCCAAGACGGACGAGGGATTCGTGATAGACCGCCTAACACCGCGCGTGCGGGAAATGTCGGCCACAGTAGGGGAGTGGATGCCTCCGGTGAGGGACCTGACCACGCTTTATCCTGATCACCCTGTGGGCCAATTGTGTTTCTTCATTGATCCGGAGACGGAGAAGGAAGTGATGCCTCAGTTGCCCGGACTGGCTGCGTCCAGGTGGTGCGACATATTTGCCGACATCAACCTGTCGGGCATCGACAAGGGAACTGCCATTCAGGAATATGCCTCATACCGTGGCGTGGACCTTGCGGACGTCATCGCGTTCGGCGACGGCGAGAACGACCTGCCGATGCTTCAGAAGGCCGGCACCGGCGTGGCCATGGGCACCGCCTCCGAGCGAGTCCGGTCGCAGGCCGATTACGTCACCGGCGCCGTGGACGCCGACGGCATCGCCAACGCTTTGCGCCACTTCGGCCTGATATAAAAATAGTAGCGCAGTCTCTCCGAGACGCGCATAAACACGGGAGAAAGCCTAATGGAATAGATGTAAGCTTTGGGTCCGATGCCATGCGCGTCTCGGAGAGCCTGCGCTACTATTTGTTGCGGATGACTCAGGGAGTCGCCGTTATGATCAGTGCTTGATGAGACGGTAGGTGGCACCTGTACCGTCGGCACGGATGATGTAGATGCCGGCCGCCATGTCTGTCAGGCTGACGGTGGCCGATGCGGTGTCGGCGGCAGCACGCTTCACGCATACGCCCTGCATGTTGTAGACAGAAAGTCCGTTCAGACCTGATGCCGTTGCTGTAACCTCGTCGCCGCGGACAGTCCATGCCGTGTCCCTGACTGTCTGAATGCACTGAATGCCGGACGAAGCCACGTTTATATATTCGCCGTAAACAATACGCTCCATCGGGAAGTATTCCTCCGTTTCGTAATCATACTGCTCGGTAATCACTTCGGAAACATTGCCGTCGGCATCGTAGGTGTAGGTGGATTTCTGGCCGTCTACCAGTTCTTCGACTCCCTCCATAGTCTCTTTCGCAGTGAATGCAACCATGTTGCCGTGCTCGTCCATAGTTGCTTCCTGAACGGCGATGTAGACAGGTTCGGTAGTGATGTTGCCTTCCTCGTCGAAGTATTCGGTGACGGTGAAGCGCATCGAGCCGTTGGCGTCCAGCACTTCCATGCGGGTAGTGGCTCCGATTTCGTTGATGTCGTTGGTGGTCTCTTTTATCAGGAAGTCCTTGTCGTTGTTGCTCCATTCCACCAGGTAGTGGCCGTCAGGCTCGTCGCCATAATACACTACAGCCGATTTCATCAGGTTGGCGCCTTCTACAAGCTCGAGCATGTCGCCGTAGATGGTCATCTGGCCGTCGGTCTTCTCCCATACGATGTCGCGATACGAGATGTCGTCGTCAAGTTCCCATTCGTTGTCCTGACCAATCGTATAGTAATAATACTCGTTGGCTTTACCATCGGTTCCATACTTCCATACGGATTTATAAGCAGGCAGGAGTCCTTCGCCCAACGGGAGCGACTTTATGATTTCGGTAATGTTGCCGTCAGCGTTGCGGGTGATGGTGTTGGTCTCGCATCTGTAGTTTGCCACCCACTCTTCATCCCAGTCGTAGCCCATGCGTTCGGTGAAGAAATCATGGACCTTGGTATCGTAAACGTAAGTGGTTTTGGCCAGATTGGTCCAGGCCTCGCCGTCCCAGCTTTCAGTTTCGATTCTGGTCAGTGGCTGGTCGAATTCATTGTAGGTGGTGAGGGTCTTGGTCTGTAAGCCATCTTCGTCCACCAGTTCCTCAGTGCGGTTGCCGCGGACATCGTACTTGAAGTTGACCGTGCCCAACAGCATCCAGTCCTCGCCGTCGTGCATATAGTCGGCCTGGCTCACGGGGCGCCATACTGGAGCGGCGCCCTCGGTGCGGGCCAGCTTTTTCATGCCTTTCTTGGCATGGCCTGCCTTGAAGCGGAGGCCGTCGGCACTGGCCGACAGAGCGACCAGACAGCACAGGGTAATTGCGTAAAGTTTCTTCATGTTGCTAATGCGTTGTTATTGATTTTTTGAAGTTGAAAGTGCAAAGTTACAAAAAATCCCGGACTTCAAAAGGGTAGCGGGGAATCGAAACGGCAGGGGCGGCGGTCGAAGGGGGAGGTGAATTCCAGGGTCTTGGCGTGGAGGTGAAGGCGGAGGCAGAGGCGGTTGCCGTGGCCGTAGAGGCGGTCGCCGAGGATGGGCATACCGAGGCCGGCATCCGAGGCGGCGTGCACGCGCAGCTGGTGTGTGCGGCCGGTCAGGGGATGAAACTTCACGCGGCTATGACCGTCGGAGACGGACAGGAATTCATAATCAGTCACGGCATTCTTGCCGTTGTCAAGGTCCACGCGCTGGCGCGGACGGTCCAGCCAGTCGGGCGACAACGGCAACTCTATCCGCCCTTTCTGCGGAATGCCCCGCGACTGATAGTCGCCTTCCAGATCGGCTACATACGTTTTCTTCACCTGGCGGGAGGCGAACATGAACTGCAACGCCCTGTATGCTGTGGGACCGAAAGCTGCCATCAGCAGACCGGACGTGTCCTGATCCAGCCTGTGGACCACCTTTACGTCACGTTCGGGACCATATTTGGCCTCCAGCCATTGCTGGACGGATAAGGCCGAACCTTTGCCAGGCACCGAAAGCATCCCCGACGGTTTATCGACCACGCAGAACCATTGGCTTTCAAATATGATTTCCGGCTCACGCATTGCGGTGACTTCGCAGTCGCTGTCAAGGGGTGGCTTGATGTCGAGTCCCTGCAGCATCCAGCCCAATACCGGGCGGCACTTTCCGCGACATGCCGGGTAATGCCGTCCGTGAATGCGCACCTCGCCCTCCTTGCCTCGGCCGTACCAGTACTCGGCCATCGCCACGGGCTGCCATCCCTGTAGATAAGCCGCATGCAACAGCTTCGGAGCGCAACATTCACCCGCACCCGACGGTGGAATCCGCATCGGTGTGTCGGCAAAGATTTCGCTCAGGCTCAGACTCTCGCCGCGAGCGTTGAGTAGTCGGAAATTGGTGAACAGCCATTGTTGCAACGCCTCCGAGTCGGCGCGCCGCTTCTCTTTCATCTTCGTAAGCTGTGCCTCTGCCTCCTTAAGCCGCGCGGCATACGGCTCAAGCTGAGCTGCGGCACGCTTCTTGAGGCGGTGCAGCTCGGCTTTCTCAAACTGGCTTTGGCGAATCATGGCTGTAAGCTCGGCATCGCTGACGTTGCCGGTCTTTCGTCGTGCGTCGCGTGTAGCCTTCGATTCGCGGTACCTGTCGCGCGTTGCAGATACCTCGGCATCGAGGGCGTTGCGGACACGCTCGTATTCCGTCTTGATGGGGCGGAGGCTTTCGGTCTCGAACCGGGCTATGTCAAGGTTCTGACGAGAGATGTCTCGTTCGTGGGTCTTGAAATGGCCGTCGGGCTGCAGATAGTCGAACACAGGCCCGACGAAGCCCGGATAATGGAATCCGCCATGACCCAACTGCCCCGAAAAAGCATACAGGGTATGGCGCACACCGTCGGCATCAGCCGCGATGAGCACACCTAACATCTTGCCCGCCTCCAGCTCGCGCATGAAGTTGATGTCATCGGCCTGGCCGCTCCCCTTTAGCGCCTCCAGTCTGCCGCACAGCTCCCGGAACGCCTCGTCGCACTCCCTGTCCGGTATATAGTCAAACGGATTGTTCATCCAATGTTATGACATTGTGAGATTGACGGCTATGCCAAGAGCCGATGCAATTCTGAGAAAAGAAGACAGCTGCATGTCAGTTTCACCCTTTTCAATGCGGTTTATATAGGTCCGCTCTCGTCCTATGGCCTCAGCTAATTCTTTCTGTGTAAGGCCGAGCTGTTTGCGACGGTCGCGTAGGATTTCGCCGTAATACCATGCTTTAGCCTTGTTCTCAAAATCAAGTCGTTCGGGAGATCCGGCGACTCCATATTTTTGTGACAGTTCGTCTTCCGCATTAGTCAATGCCGGGTTCTTGGAAAAATCCGTATCGCGTAGTTTCTCCAATTGTTCTTTTGTAAGTCGTGGGTATGTCGTGTTCATAACAATGAATTTAGAATATTGTATGCCTTCTTGATTTGTTTATCGTAATCCTTGCTGCTTTTCTTAATAAATCCGTTCAGGACTATAATCTCGGTTGCAAGGTTGATATTTTCATTATTTGCGGAAAATAAAAGCACCCTGATCTCATTGTCAACAGATACTCGAAGTTCATAGAAATCGGAACTGACAATCTTTTTGACGAATTTCTTGGATAGCGGCATTTCATGTTGGAGAATAGAGATGCAATAGTCAAGTTTCTCCAAGGCTCGGGCTCCTAAAGATTGTCGGAAATCCAAATATGCTTCCGTGTATCTGACGTTTCGATTCATATTGCCATATTTTATAAACGCAAAAGTAACTAATTAGTTTCATATATGCAATAGAGCGTAAATAATATTACGTCAATTTTATGCACCGTGTACTTGGCGCCGTAAAGGATTAAATCGTGAAATTACTGAATGCGGTTCTGTTGATACGGATAAGGCGGGTGGACCGAGTCTATGCGCGGTTCGGAAAGCCTGTGCCACTACACGTTATTATTTTTTTGTTTTATCGGAATATTCTTTGTATATTTGCGGTTGAAAGCAAGCGATATGGCTGTGCCATCAGCCTTAACAAATTAGATTAACCTAAAA
Organism: uncultured Bacteroidales bacterium; assembly: GCA_900542185.1. Lineage (GTDB taxonomy): Bacteria > Bacteroidota > Bacteroidia > Bacteroidales > Muribaculaceae > Lepagella. The sequence continues at coordinate 69,407 of UQMZ01000004.1, read as the reverse complement.
AATAAAATATCATGGAATTACCTTTTGCCGAATCGTGGCGAATCAAGATGGTTGAACCCATCCGCACCAGCACGCGCAAGGAGCGTGAAGAATGGATCAAGGCAGCGCATTACAATGTGTTTCAACTTCCGGCCGAACAGGTCTATATCGACCTTCTGACTGACTCCGGCACGGGCGCCATGAGCGACCGTCAGTGGAGCGCCATGATGATGGGCGACGAGAGCTATGCCGGCGCCCGCTCGTTCTTCAGGATGAAGGACACCATAGAGCGCATCACCGGTTTCCCGATGGTGATCCCGACGCATCAGGGCCGTGCGGCCGAGAACGTGGTGTTCAGCGCACTCGTGAAAGCCGGTGACGTGGTGCCGGGCAATTCGCATTTCGACACCACCAAGGGTCATATCGAGAGCCGCAAGGCATTCGCCGTGGACTGTACCATCGACGAGGCCCGCGACACCCAGCTGGAGCATCCCTTCAAGGGCAACGTGGACATCGACAAGCTGGAGAAGGCCGTGACTGACAACAAGGGTCGCGTGCCGTTCATTATCGTGACCATCACCAACAATACGGCCGGCGGACAGCCTGTGTCGATGGCCAACCTCCGCGCCGTGCGCGAGCTGGCCGACCGTCATGGACTGCGCGTCATATTCGACTCAGCCCGCTTTGCCGAGAACGCATATTTCATCAAGACTCGCGAGGAGGGTTACGCCGACAAGACCATCAAGGAGATAGTGCGCGAGATGTTCGCTCTGGCCGACGGCATGACCATGTCGGCCAAGAAGGACGCCATCGTGAACATGGGCGGCTTCTTCGCCACGCGCCATCAGGACTGGGCCGAGGGTGCACAGCGCTTCGCCATCCCGTTCGAGGGCTACCTGACATACGGCGGTATGAACGGCCGCGACATGGAGGCCCTGGCTGTGGGTCTGGACGAGAACACGGAGTTCGAGAACCTGCATACGCGCATTCATCAGGTGGAATACCTGGCCAAAAAACTCGATGAATACGGCATACCCTACCAGCGTCCAGCCGGCGGCCACGCCATATTCGTGGATGCGTCGAAGATACTGACCAACGTGCCGAAGGAGGAATTTCCGGCACAGACGCTTACCGTAGAGCTGTACCTCGAGGCGGGCATACGTGGCTGCGAGATCGGCTACATCCTGGCCGACCGCGACCCCGTGACGCGTGAGAACCGCTTCGGAGGCCTCGACCTGCTGCGTCTGGCCATTCCGCGCCGCACGTATACAGACAATCACATGAACGTAGTGGCTGCGGCCCTGAAGAACGTGTACGACCGCCGCAACGAGATAACACGCGGCGTGAAAATCACGTGGGAAGCCCCGCTGATGCGCCACTTCACCGTGCAGCTGGCTCCGGCCGGCGAGTAATGGCCTCGTATAGGTTTCGGGTGGCTGCCTGAAGCAGATCCAATACAAGTTCAAAGCCCTCGGCCCCTTCGTAATAGGGGTCGGGGACATAATCATAATGCCGGGTGTTGTCGAAAAAGGCCGACATCGGCATTATTTTTTGTTCCGCCTCCACGGTAGGGGCAAGTCGGCGCAGGTTGCGCAGGTTGGACTCGTCCATGCCGATGATGAGGTCGAAGTCGAAGAAGTCGGACATCGATATCTGACGGCAACGGTGCGTCAGGTCATAGCCCCGTCGCGCGGCATGAGCACGCATACGTCGGTCGGGGAGGTCGCCGATGTGGTAGTCGCCCGTACCGGCCGAATCTATCACCCAGTTACGGCTGTCGCCGTGAGCGGCCACGACCGCCTCCATCAGCCCCTCGGCAGCCGGAGAACGGCAGATATTACCTAAACACACGAACAGAACCTTGACCGGTTCGCCGGCCACGTATTTGGAACGGAGACGCGCCATCAATTCAGTTTTTGCATCGGTCATAAATAGAATTATATTTTTTAAGCAAAACAATTCAGGATAGGGTTTGGCGACGAGCGGGAATGTACGCTAAGAGGCAGTATATGGCTGCGCAAAGTGCGATTGCGCCGCCTATGTAACCGATCTGTCCGAGCAGATAATGATTAGTGGCGATGCCACCCACAAGCGCTCCGGCGCCGATGCCAAGGTTGAAAATTCCGGAATACAGGCTCATCGGCACGGCCGAATCATTCGGGAACAGGCGGACTATGTCGTTCTGCATGGCGATGTTCAGCACGGTCAGCGACATGCCCCAGGGCACGCATAGCGCCGCCAGCAACACGGGGCTGAAGTCGGCCGCCGGTCTCAGCAACAGCAGCATCAGCGGGATGCCGAGGCATGACGTCGTGATGATGGCGCGCGAATGACGGGTGTAGCCCTCGCCGGCTATCAGGCTGGCTAAGAGTCCGGCCACGCCGAACAGAGTTAGTGTCCATGTGATGCCTGATTCGCTGAATCCGGCAATCTGACCTAAGAACGGCTCGACATAGCTGTAGCCGGTGTAGTGTCCGGTGACTATAACGCCAATTATAAGGTAAATCATAAGCAATTGCGGGCAGTGCAGCATGTCGCGGATCAGCTGCTTGCGCGACACTGTATCGGCCTCGCGTCTTACGTTCGGATAGAACAGCCACATCAGCACGAACAGCACCGTGGCAAGGATGCCGATTGAGCCGAAGGCCGTGCGCCATCCGGCCACAAGACCGATGAGCCGTCCTATGGGGAGGCCGACAATCAGCGCTATGCCACCGCCGGCCACGAGTACGCTGAGGGCGGTGGCACGTTTATCGGGCGGTGCCACGGCCACGGCCATAGCCGGTGCGATGGACCAGAATATGCAGTGCGTCAGGGCCACGCCGATACGCGAGGCCATCAGCATGCCGTAGCTGCCGGCCAGCGTGGAGAATACGTGCGAGATGATGAATACAGCGATGATGCCGAGCATCAGTTTGCGGTAAGGCACTCGGGCAAAGAGCAGCATCAGCGGCAGGGACAGCAATGCCACGACCCAGGCGTAGACCGTGATAAGCAGGCCGGTCCTGGCCTCGCTTACGCCCAAGTCAGCGCCGATGTCGCTGAGCAACGCCACCGGAATCAGTTCCGATGTGTTGAACGTGAATCCGGCCACGGTCATGATCAGCAACGGCACGACATAATGAATTCCGTTGCGGAATTTGTCAAGATGCAACATACAGGTTTTTGGTTTTCGTAAAATGTAACGCAGTCAGAACCGGAATATTTTGGAAGATTGCGTGACTCAATTTCCCGGACAAGAGATATAAGCTATTCGTCAGAGTGTTGATGGATTACACGGTTAGTACTGACAATCGACAGGCATTGACCAGGCAGGTATCGACCGCTATATAAAAATTACGGCATGTGCACCGATTAACTCGTGCACATGCCGATTTGCAGTATAGGGTTTTATTTCGCGGTTTCCCGGAATCAATAGTTCTTGGCTTCTATTTCAAAGAAGCTGCGCTTGTGATGGCATACCGGGCATACCTCGGGTGCTTTCTTGCCGATGTGCAGATGGCCGCAGTTGCGGCAAATCCATACGGTGTCGCCTTCGCGAGAGAATACTATGCCCTCTTCGATGTTCTGAAGCAGACGACGATAACGCTCCTCGTGGTGCTTTTCGATGGCTGCGACAGCGCGGAAACGATGCGCGATGTCGGTGAACCCTTCTGCATCGGCCTCTTCAGCCATCTTGGCATACATGTCGGTCCACTCATAGTTCTCGCCTTCGGCTGCGGCACGGAGATTGTCCATCGTGTCTGAGATCTCGCCGCCGTTCAGCAGCTTGAACCACAGTTTGGCATGTTCCTTCTCGTTGTTGGCCGTTTCCTCAAAGATGGCGGCTATCTGCTCGTAGCCATCCTTGCGTGCCTTCGATGCGAAATAGGTGTACTTGTTGCGGGCCATCGATTCGCCGGCAAAAGCGTCCATAAGGTTTTTCTCTGTTTTTGTTCCTTTCAGGTCTTTCATTAGTTTCTTGTATTTATTTATTTGTATTTTTATAGCTTGTTTATGTCGGTAAATGTCAATTCACCTGCATTCCTGGCTGTTTTCAAGCTTTTTCAGACATTCGGGACATCGCCCCTTGAAAAATACGTTGACGTTGTCGCACTCGAAATCAGAGGGCGCCGGCAGTATCCCAAGGTCGAACGGGATGTCGTAGATTCTATGGCATTCGCGACACATGAAATGCGCATGCGGCTGCCTGTGTGCGGAATCGTATCTTGTTGATTCGGCCGAAATGTCTATGTCGTTCAACAATCCTTTTTCCGCGAGCAATTTCAAGCAGCTGAATACGGTGGTGCGTGACAATGTGGGATGCTCGCGCACCAATGCCGAATACACCTCGTCGGCCGTGGGATGGCATTCGCAAGCCGAGATGTATTCCATAATGGCAATCCTCTGGGCCGACGGCCTTATGCCGGCGTCCAGAAGTTGTCTCATTATTTCAGTGCGTCTCGATTCCATATTATTAATTCAGTCTAAAATTGAACTCAGTACAAAATTATAATAAATACCGGTATTCTCCAAATTTTTAACAAATTTTTTAATGGGGCGTATGACTAAGGAACGGATGCTAAGGACGGATTACTTAGGAGCGTGTGACTAATGACTCAGGAGCGGTGACAAAAATAGAGGCTGATTCACAGTATGGTTTCAAGGGTCGTTTTCTGGGTGGCGAGGCCCATGCGGCGGTAGAAGCCCATGGCCGTTTTGTTGCCGTCCCATACGTTGAGGGTCAGATTATGGCAGCCTTGCATACGGGCATATTCCTTTGCATGTTCATACAGCCGTCGGCCCACGCCTTTGCCTCGGGCAGTCTCATCTATGCATAGGTCGTCGATATAAAGAGTCCTGATTTGTTGCAGATGATGGCTCGAGGTATTGTCTTGAAGCACGCAGAAACAGTAGCCAAGCACACGACCCTCCTCATTGACATCCACAAAGACGGGAGTAGCCGGGTCGGCAAAAATATCTTCAAGTTCCGTGGCCGTGTATTTGGTATGTCCTTTGATAAACAGATCGGGACGCACTTCGGCATGCACGTCATTCACCTGCACCAGCAGTCTCAACACATCATTAATATCCTTGTTTTCAGCTTTACGAATCATAGCACTATGAGTATTATGAATCACGTTTATGTTTTAGAGTCGAGAAATAAGTTCCGAGCCTGTCATGACATCCATCTTGGAGAAGGCGAACAGTTTCTTGCCGAGATCTTTCAGCGAATGGCCGATATGGTAGACCTCCTCGTCGATTATCAGGAAACGGTCGTGGGCTTTGGGGTATTTGTGTAGAGTCACGCCGGGATACTGCGCATTATGTTTCTCCACATCCTGACGGAGCTGCTTGGAAATCTGCCCGTCGTAAATGTCTACGGTTACGCCGGGATTCCGCTTTGACAGCTGAACAAGAACGGAATCATCAATATAGCTGTCAATAACGACTATTCTATGTTTAGCCTTGCGGATCAAACCGGCGATAAAGGCATACGCATCGAATATCTGACCATCGAAGAATATGCCTTCTTTAGGTTGAATAGAGCTGCGGACAAAGAAATCTACTTTCTCATCAAGCTGTAAAAGATGCCTGTCGTATTCTGAGAAATGACGGTCTATGCGATCTTCAAGTTGCATCAATCTTTGATTTACGGCATAACCACGTAGTAGATATTCTTTCAGAACCTTATTGGCCCACTGTCTGAATTGAATACCCCGGACTGTATTGACTCTATATCCGACAGAAATAATTACATCCAGATTGAAAAAATCGATGTTTCGGGTCACATTACGATTCCCCTCTTGTCGAACTGTTCGGAATTTCCGAACAGTTCCCTCTTTACTCAATTCGCCTGAGTCAAAAATGTGCTTGAGATGTTCGCTGATATTTGCTTTGCTTGATTCGAACAGCTCGACTATCTGGGACTGTGTGAGCCACACGGTTTCATCCTCCACTCTTACGTCAAGAGAGAGGTCCTCGTCGGGCTGATATATTATAATTTCATTTCCTTGCGTAGATTCCATACGCAAAGTTAATCAAAATTAAGGTAAATCAATAAACTTGAGGAATATAATTCATTGACATGATTCGGATGTTGATATTCTGCGAACCATAGCACTGCGAACTGTGTTGACATGGTGATGTTTAAGGTGTTTATTATGATGGTGTTGAGTGTGTCGATGTGCGGATGCAACGGGCATACTGCCGGGCGTGATACATGCCATCAAAAGCTTGAAAGGAAGACAATGAAAGAAATATACCAAAAACCGTCTGACGAGGAACTGCGTCGTAAGCTGACTGCCGAGCAGTATGCCGTGACACAGCAGGGCGCGACCGAGCGGCCGTACACCAACAAGTATGACCATGAATTCAGACCGGGCATATACGTGGATGTCACCACGGGACAGCCGCTGTTCGTGTCTACCGACAAATACGATTCGGGATGCGGCTGGCCGGCTTTCAGCCGTCCCATATCGCCCGATGCGCTGACGGAGCATATAGACAATTCGCATGGCATGCGGCGTGTGGAAGTGCGTAGCTCGGCAGGCGATGCCCATCTGGGCCATGTGTTTCCCGACGGACCCAGTTCGGAAGGGGGACTGAGATACTGCATCAACAGTGCATCGCTACGCTTCATCCCCAAACCCGAAATGGAAGCCGCCGGCTACGGCGATTATCTGCCGCTGCTGTCGGGCCATTAGGACGGATGCGAGAATTTTCAGGGAAAATAGTGCAGGATATTGGCTGAATAAGAAGAATGAATTATCTTTGTCGTGAAATTGGATTTGAGTGCCAATACCGGAATCCGTCCATGAAAAAATCTATAATACTTCTAATACTCCTAAGCTGTTTCCAGTACGCGCTGTCCCAGGGGCTGCAGTTCCATGGAAACGAAAATGATATCGACGAGCGCTCGTCGCTTGCAATCCCGGCAGAGCTGTCGGACGCACGCAGCGTGGAAGCGTATCAGCTGGAATTCACTGTCCGCAACCACAACCTCACCAGCCCGGGCAACATATTCTGTGTCCACAACCGATATGACTCCAATGCGTTCGTGCTGACGTTCAGCTACAACGAACCGGCCGACCTGGGGACGTTCATCTTTGCGAAAAGCGGCGAACGGAACCTGTACTCCACCACCTTCCGGGGGTCTGAACTCCGGGAGAAGTCAATGCCGGTATCCCTGAAAGTCGACAGGCCCCGCGGCGTGATCGACATCGCGATCGGCCAGCGTCACGCAACCATACGATTGCCCGAACTCAGGAAATCGGACTTCGCTCCACAGCTGAATTTCAGCATGAGCGGACACATGGTGGAAAGCGCGTCCTTCTCCATCCGTAACCTTCGCATCACGTCCGACGGCAGGCAGACTGTCATTCCGCTGGCCGAAAGCAGCGGCGAGACCGTGCATGACAGCCAAGGCAACGCCGTGGGCAAGGTGACGCATCCATATTGGCTGATAAACCGCTCGTACTACTGGGAGCGGGAGTGGGCCGCATGTTCCGACACCCCTACAGGCTTCATGTTCGACCCGTCGCGCCAGATGATGTATTCCTACAGCTGCGACACGATCAAGACTTTCGATATCCGCAGGCGCAGCCTGACGTCGGTGCCCGTCCGGGGCGACTCCCTGCCTGTGCGTCACGGCATGAGCCTGCTGGATGCAGCGACGGGCCGGATCATACCCTACGAGGTGTATGACGATGCCATGTTTGCCGAACTGGACCCTGCGACGGGTCAATGGCGCCTTCTTGGCGCGACATCGCCCGACGCAGTATGGCACCATCATGCCGCCGTTCACCGCAGGAAGGACAATTCCCTGCTGCTGTTCGGCGGCTACGGCCACCGCAGATACGCCGACAGGCTCGTGCGCTACGACCTGAACCGGCATGTATGGGACACGATCCCATTGGGAGGAGACCGGATAGATCCCAGATTCTACACATCGATGATGCTGACGCCTTCCGAGGACACTATCTATCTGTACGGCGGCAAGGGCAATCCCCAGGGTCTGCAGGACCTGGGCACGAAGTATTACTACGACTTTTACATGATTGACCTGAAACGCCGTACGGTCAGGAAACTATGGAGTCGTGAAGCCCCGGCCGAGGACCGCGTGCCGGCACGGACACTGTTGCCGGATCCCGACGGAAAGCATTTCTATGCCATAACCTATCCGGAATACCGGCCCCATTCCTCGCTGCAGCTGTACCGCATCGCCATGTCCGACGGCAATAGCACTGCCGTCGGCGACACGATACCGCTGATTTCAGAGGAAATAGCCACCAATGTGGCGTTATACCACAATCCGGCGCAGGAACGGATATATTGTGTGGTGCAGCAGTTCGCGAAATACGGCCAGACCCTCACATCAGTCTATTCCTTATCGACGCCTCCGGTGTCGGCGGCCCAGCTGCAGAGCGCTCCGGCCCGAAAAAACGGCGTCAGGACGGCCGTGATTCTGACCGTGTCGCTGCTGATACTTGTCTTGACGGTGTTTATCGTGATCAGACGTCGCAGACGGTCGCGCGGAACCGGGCCTCGGGAAGTCGCGGAAGATAAGCCGGAGCAACCCAGGACTCCGGCACCTGCGGAATCCCACGAGGATACCCGTGCGGAATCCGCGAGTGTGCCGGCCGCGTTCTCCGAGGACTCGGTCAAGGACCTTCCCGTCGCGCCCGGCAGCAACTATATCTCGCTGTTCGGTCCGTTCTCGGCGATAGACGCCAGGGGACGTTCCATAACACATCTGTTCAGCCCGAAACTCAAGCTGATTTTCCTTTATATCCTCCTGCATACCGAAAGCCACGACGGTGTCACCTCGTCCGACCTCAACGTCACGTTCTGGGCCGACAAGGAGCCGGAAAAGGTCAAGAACCTGCGCAACGTCACTCTCAACAAACTGCGCAAGGCCCTGGCAGACATCGACGGTATTTCGCTGGTGTACGAGCAGGGGATGTTCCGCATCGATATCCAGGAACCGTGCGTAAGCGACATCGGGCGCCTGTACGCCCTCAGTTCCGGCCTCAGCGACGCTGTGCCCGCGCCCGATAAGGCCGATGAGATCAACTCCATCGTCATCAAGGGGAAATTCCTGTCCGGCATATCCGACCCGATATTCGACTATTTCCGGCAGAAGATGGACTCCTATATGGTGCGATACTTAGCGGCGGAGATAGCACGCAGCTATAAGGAGGGGAAATACGACCTGGTACGGCGCCTGTGCTACACGATGCTTGAGACCGACCCGCTGTCGGAAACGGCGCTGAACTATCTGGTCAGGGTGGCGCATGCCACCGGACGGCATACCCGTGCCCGCGCGGTCTATCAGACCTTCTGCCGCGACTATCTCAGGATGATGGGCGAGGAATATCCCCATTCCTTCGAGGAATTGGGCTGACCTTCAGGAGTCAGGATGACCCGGACGGAAAGCACAGGCCGGCGCCCTTGCGGGGACGCCGGCCTGCTTGTGAATGAAGTTGCAACAGGGTTACTTGACGATGGAGATCGCGTTGATTTCGGCTACGTGGGTCGACCATTTTCCGTTGTAGACGGCCGTGATGGTGAGCCTGAAATAACGGGCCTGCTTGAATCCGGGGAGATAGGACCGGAACTCGGCGCCTCCTTCGGCCGGCAGGTCGGAATATGTACCCGCGCCTTCCCAGTTCTCGCCGTCAAGGCTTGTCTCCAGGGTCATCTCCTGGGGCCAGCCTTCGCCGTGATTGCGGCTCACGTACTGGAATCCGAGCATCCTGACTTCCTGTCCCATGTCCACCACTATATGATGCGGAGGCTGAGGCTCGCCCCCTTTCCACTGCGTGTGCCAGAATGTGCCTAAATCTCCGTCGAAGGCGTGGATGGCATGACCGTTGTCCGATCCCTCGCCGCTTGCTTCCTCCGAGGATACTTCCACAACCTGCCAGGCGCTTCGGTCGGCCAGCGGCATGTTCCACACGTCCTCCGCGCCACTCATCAGGTAATAGACCGTAGACTGCTGCGGATTGATGTCGGCTCCGGTCACCGCCGAGATGGTGACCGGCAGCAGATACGAGTCGAAGGGCTGGATCTTACCCCGGGCGTCGACATTGACGGTCAGGTCGTCCGAGCTGGTGGCGCCCGCCGGAATCACGGCACTCTCGGGGAGTGTGTAGCAGTCGGCGGGAAGGATTTCGTAGTCCGTGCCGCATGCGGAATTGTACGCTTCCACCTTCGCGGGGTCTACCGAGAGCGTCACGGTGACGTCCGAGGATACATCGAGTCCCGAGGTCGTGACATAATCGCTGGCGGTCACGGCCACATGGAATGTCTGGCTCATGGGCTCGGCCAGGTCGAAGTTGACGATGTTCAGGCTCCGGGCCTCGGGGATGTAGACGGTGGTGGGCTCGCTGTCGCTGCACGCCGCCAGGCATCCCGCCATGCCGCACACGGCGGCGATATGAATTATATTCTTGAGTTTCATGTGTCTAAAGTCTGTAAATGGTTAGGTATCAATATCCGGGATTCTGGCCGTTGACCCATCCGTCCTCGCCGCCGTTCTGCTCACGGATGGCCGGATTGCGGTCCAGGACATACTGCGGGATGGGCTGATAGTACATCCGTTCCAGGAACGTACGCGGGCATACTTCGTGATAGTTGTATTCCCATACGCCGTCGCCGTCGGTGTCCTCGATCTTCATTCCCCCTACGGGACGGTTCATCACGCCGTCGGGACCGTCGGCAATCTTCCAGCGGATTATGTCCCAGTAGCGTTTGTCCTCGAATGCCAGCTCGATGCGGCGGTCGCGACGCAGGATGGTGCGCAGCTTGTTGACCGTGACGCCCGAAGGATATGTCTCGCTGACGGACGGCATATTGCCGCCGCGAGCGCGCACCTTGTCAAGCCACTCGGTGGCACCGGGAACATCGCCCGTCTCCAGCAGCGCCTCGGCGTACATCAGCAGCACGTCGGCGTAGCGGAAGAAGATGTAGTTGGCCATGCCGTTGCTCATCTGCAGGTTGTCGGCGCCGTTGACGCTCTCATCCAGTGTCTTGCGGGTATAGTAGCCGGTATTGGTGACATCGCTCGACGAGGAGGTGTCAATCTCGTTGGGACTGCCCACGCCTACACGGGTTATGATCTCCTCGCCCTGCCACATCGAGCCGTCGTAGAGGATGCTCTGGTAGAAACGCTTCTCACGGTTCTCGTAAGGCTTCTGCGGGTTGTAGAGGGGCGATTCGCCGATGGGCAGGCCGTCGGCCATACAGTAATCGTCCACCAGCTCCTGCGTGGGCTGCATGTTGCCCCAGCTGGACTGGACGCCCTTCACGAACACGGGGCCGAACAGACCCTCGCGACGCCCTCCGTTCTGTTTGGACATCTGGAAGTCGAAGATCACCTCGGGATTTCCGTTGGTGGCCTCGGTCCAGAGGTCCAGGATGGTGGGCTGCAGCTCATAGATTCCGAGGTCTATCACCTTCTTGAGCGTGGCTGCGGCATTCTGCCACCTGGTCACGTCATGGTCCGGATTGCGGAGCTCAGAGGCATGGAACAGTTCAATCCAGCCTTTCAGTGTCAGGGCGGCGCCACGTGTCGCGCGGCCGGAGTCGGTGCCTGTCTGTGTCAGCGGCAGGTCCATGTATATCTCGTCAAGTTCCTTGTCGATGAACTCGAATGTCTCGCGGGCCGTGGCGCGGGGATAGTACAATTCGTCGTCGCTGTTGCTGTCCAGCACGTCGGTGATGATGGGCACGCCGCCGTAGGCCATCCACAGGTAATGGTAGAACCATGCGCGGAGGAAACGGGCCTCGGCTAGACGCTCACGCTTGAACGACTCGGAGAAATCGCTCTCGCTTACCTTGTTGATGAACAGATTGCAGGAGCGGATGCGCTCGTACTGACCCTTGGCGTCGCTGTTGCTCTCGCGGCCCCATTTCCACATGTCCCAGGGGCCGGCGAGCCAGCTGGTGGGCGACAGCGCGGCCGTATAGATGGTGGTGCGCGCGTTCATCCATTCGGCCCCGACGTAGGAATTGTCGGAGTATTGGTCGAAGCACTGCGTCTCGTTGTTGAGGTGCGGGAACTGGTTGTAGATGTCGTTGAGGAACATCGTGGCGTTTTCCTCCGAACCCCACACGGTGATGTCGCTGAAACGGTCCTTGGGCTCGATTTCAAGCCAGTCTTCGCACGACGCGAGACCGAACAGCATTGCCGAGCCAAGGCATATATTGAGGAGTGTTCTGTATTTTTTCATGATTATTTATGGCTTAGGGGTTCAGAATGTGATGTTGAGACCGAACGAATATACAGCCTGCTGCATGTAGTACTTGCCGTTGGCCGAACCGGCCTCGGGATCGACGATCTCCTTCATGAACGGGGTCCATGTCCAGAGGTTCTGTCCGGAGACATATACGCGTAGCTGCGAGATGTGCAGGAAATCCAGCGCTTTCTTGGGGAGAGAGTATCCCAGCTCGATGCTCTTGAGTCGCACGTATGTGGCGTCGCGTACCCACCATGACGAGCTCTGGCGGTGGTTGTTGACGGTCACTTCGCTGGTGAGGCGCGGATAGCGCGCGTTCTGGTTGGCGGGAGTCCAGTGGTCGCGGAACTGCAGCTTGGTGGCCGAGCCGGAATCGAAGAACGGCATCACGAGGGTCTCGCCAAGCGAGATGTTGGTGCGAGTGGCGCCCTGGAACAGCGCGTCGAGGTCAAAACCTTTCCACCGCACTGTCGGAGCGAGTCCGAACACGATCTCAGGATTCCAGTTGGAACGGCCTATCACGGTCATGTCGTTCTCGTCGATCTTGCCGTCGGGCACTCCGTCGGGACCGGAGAGGTCGGCATAGCGCAGGTCGCCGGGATATACCTGTCCCCAGGGCTGCGTGGCGATGCCGCTCTTGAGCGAGCCGTCGGGATTGAAGTCGTCGTATGTGAAATAGCCCAGGCACTTGTAGCCGAACATGGTTCCGTCGGGGCGTCCGGTGCGGCGGCGGTTGGGATTGTTGTAGGTGGCGTCGGTCTCGAAGATCTGGTCCAGAGTGTTGTGGGCGTATGTGAACGTGCCCCGGACGCCGAAGTACCAGTCATGTGTGAACTGCTTGTTGAAGCTGACCATCAGGTCCACGCCCTGGTTGTGCATGCGGCCGGCGTTGACCTGCGACAGCGGAATGCCGTATTCGGCCGACACTTCCGAGTTGGGGGCCATGAGCATGTTGGAGCGCTTCTCGTAGAAATAGTCCGCCTCAAGGTGGAGCATGCCGTTGAATGCCGAGAATTCGACGCCGATGTCAAACTTCTTTGCCTTTTCCCAGGTGATGTTGGGATTGCCCTGTATGTTCTCCCACATTCCCATCACGGGGATGCCTCCGAAATTGCCGGCGGTCCCGAAGCCGTAGTCGCTCAGGTACTGGTAGGAGCCGCCGGCCAGGTTTCCGGATTCTCCGTACGAACCGCGTATCTTAAGATGCGTGAGCCACTGGATGTTCTGCATGAACGCCTCCTGGCCCAGATTCCAGCCCAGCGACACGGCCGGGAAGAAGCCGAAGCGCTTGCCGGGCGCGAAGTAATAATGGCCGTCGTAACGTCCGGACAGCTCCACAAGATAGCGGTTGTCGTAGTTGTATCCCGCGCGGAACACGTAGCCCACCTGGCGTTCGCGCCATGAGGTGCCGCTGTTGCTGATGTCGCTGGGATCGCTGCTGCCCGAGTTGATCTCGTCGACCAGGATGCCGTAGTTGTTGCGGCGCGCCCCCAGGTTCCAGCAGTTCTTGTCGCGGGCCTCGATCACGGCCAGGGCCGTGACCTGGTGCGGGCCGAAGGAATTGTTGTAATTGATCATGCCCTGATAGGTGAAGGTGGCGTCCTCTGAGTACGACACCGACAGATAGGGTTTCTCCGGACCCTGGAAGCCTTCGGTCCAGGTGTATGGATCGGTGGATGCGTCCAGAGTGTACACCGGCATGGGTGTGAGCCAGTTCTTCGACTTGGAACGGTATGGGTCGTAGCTTATCACGCCCTTGATGCTGAGTCCCTTGACGAATGGGAGCTGCTGCGTGATGGACAGGGTGGCGTTGAGCTGGGAGCTGGGCTGCTTGTCGTAGCCGCTGTGGAAGGCCATGCCGTAAAGTGACTTGCCCACATACTGGCCCCAGAGGCCGTTGGTGTATTTGATGGCCGATACGGGAGGAGTGCGGTAGGCCTGGTACATTATGTCGCCGGCCGAGACGCCGGGATACTTCTTGTTCTGATGCCATCCGCCCAGGTTCAGGTCGACGGTGGTGGTGGAGGTGGCTTTGACGGAGATGTTCGACTGCAGGTTGAACCGCTGATAGTCGGTGGTGCGCCACATGCCCTGCTGGTAGAGGTATCCCAGGCTTACGTAGTAGTTCACGCGCTGGGTGCCACCGCTGAGCGACAGGTTGTGCGACGTGATGGCCGTGTTGTGGCGTATCAGGTCGCGCAGGCCGTTGCTGTTGGGATAGCGGTCGGGATCGGCGTCGGGAGCTCCTTCCACGGTCTTGCGGTACATCTCCAGGTCATGCTGTGAGTATGCGTAATAGTTGGGGTATCCTGCGTTCATGGCCGCCTCGTTCTTCATCAGGGCGTATTCGTAGGAGTTGACCTGGTCGGTGATGCGCGTGGGGTTCTGAAAACCGACATATCCGCTGTATGAGAGTACCGGCGCCCCCTCGGCGCCTTTCTTGGTGGTGACCAGGATCACGCCGTTCGCACCCGCCATACCGTAGGGAGCGACAGCCGCCGCATCCTTAAGCACGGTGATGTTCTCGATCATGTTGGGGTCGATCTTGGAGAAGTCGCGCGGCACGCCGTCCACCACGCACAGAGGCTCCTGGTTGCCGAGCGTCCCCACGCCACGGATTCTGAGCGAGGCACCGTCGGCGCCCGGTTCGCCCGAACCCTGCTTGGCGATGACTCCGGCCACGCGGCCGGCAAGGCTGTTGGTGATGTTGGCCACAGGTTTCTTGGCAATCTCGTCGGGCTTGAGGCTCGATACGGCCGCGGTGGTGGAGATCTTCTTCTGCGTGCCGTAACCCACCACTACGACCTCGCTCAGGGCCTCGGAATGTTCCGACATCTTTATGTCGAGCGTCTTTTGGTCGCCTAAGGTCAGTTCCATCGGCGTGTAGCCGACAAGAGAGACGGCGAGTTTGTCGCCGGGCTTGCCGGCGATGGTGAATGCGCCGTCGATGTCGGCCACGACGGCGATGTTGCGGGTGACGTTCCGGATTACGGCTCCGGTCAGTTCTTCGCCCGACTGTTCGGTTACTTTACCGCTGTATTGGGAGTAGGTGTCTTTGGCCTGTTGCCTTGCGGCAACGGCAGTGGTGCCTTGCGCCGTGGCAGGCAGCCCGCAGGCAAGCGTAATGCCCGCGCACAGTGTAAGCGCCACGGGAATCTTCATGCTTTTGGGTTTTTCATGTTTTCTCATGATAGTATATTGAGTTGTTTTGTTGTTCTACCGGTTCTGTCCGTCATGAACCGGTGCAAAATTATGTTAACGGGTATTATTCAGCTGGTTAATCATGGGTTAATTCCGACGTTAACCCTGCGGGAAATTTATTAACCCGCCGTGGATGCCGTAAAGGGATGTGTCGGGACGGTTCCGGCGCGTGAGGACTCCGGGAAATCTGTCAGGGATTAATAAAATTATATGTGTGCGGTCCCGTTGTTAATCCCGGATTAATACATTGGATAACCCGGATGATGTAATTTTGCGGCATATACCATACATCGCCGCCGGTCCGGTGCCGGAGACGGCGGAAAAACTAACATGAAACAACCCATGAAACTTAAAGCCATAGCGGCCGGCGCGCTACTGATTACTGCCGGTGGCCTGAACGTGGCCCAAGCCCAGTCCGAGCCAAAGCCGTTCGGCCCTACGCCCAACAGCCGTCAGCTGGAGTGGTTCGACCGCGAGATGATCGCATTCTTCCATTTCGGAATCAATACATTCGAGAATTTCGTCAACGAGGGTGACGGCCGTGCTCCCGCGGCAATCTTCAATCCGTCGGAACTGGACTGCCTGCAGTGGATGGAGACCCTCAAGAACGCCGGCATTCCCGCCGCGATACTTACGGCCAAACATGCCGACGGCTTCTGTCTGTGGCCGAGCGGATACACCGATTACAGCGTACGGAACGCAGCATGGAAAAACGGCCGCGGCGACGTGGTGCGCGAATTTGTGGACGCCTGCGAGGAATCGGGAATCAAGGCCGGAATATATCTCGGCCCCCACGACCGGCACCAACATCTCAGGCCGGATTACTCGACCGACGGATACAGATCCTACTATGCCAACCAGCTCAGGGAACTGATGACCGGTTACGGCAAGATATGGGAGACATGGTGGGACGGCGCGGGCGCCGACGAACTGACCACTCCGCTGTATACGGAATGGTACGGTATAGTGAGGGAAAACCAGCCGGATTGCGTGATATTCGGCACGAAGAACTCCTATCCTTTCGCCGATGTCCGCTGGATGGGGAACGAGGCCGGCCGGTGCGGCAATCCATGCTGGGCCACCACCGATTCCATCGCCATCCGCGACGAGGCGAATTATTACGATGCGCTCAATCAGGGGGTGAAGCTGGGCAACGCCTACATCCCGGCCGAAACGGACGTGTCTATCAGACCGAGCTGGTTTTACCACGCCGAGGAGGACAGCCGCGTCAAGACAGTGCCGGAACTGTGGGATATCTACTGTTCGTCGGTGGGACACAACAGTGTGCTGCTGCTGAACCTGCCGCCCGACCGGCGGGGATTGATCAGTCCCATCGACTCGCTGCGGGTGGCGACCCTCAGGAAAGGGATCGACGAGACATTCGCCCGGAACCTGCTGGCCGGCTCCCGCGTGAGCGCCACCAATCGGAGGGGCGCACGGTTCGCGCCCGAATACCTGATAGACGATGATGTCGATACATACTACGCCGGCAAGGACGGTGTCGCGACTTCCGACATCATCTTCCGTATGCCGAAGTCCGAGACATTCGACTGCCTGATGCTGCGCGAGGTGATACGCCTGGGACACCGCACCACACGCTGGGCCGTGGAACATTCGTCCGACGGACGCACCTGGACCCCGATTCCCGAGGCGTCCGACCTGCAGAGTGTAGGCAATAAATGGATAGTCCGTTTCAATCCCGTCACCGCCCGCTATGTGCGTCTGCGCATACTGGATGGAAACGCCACGCCGGCACTGAACACATTCGGTGTCTACAAGCAATCCGAAATACTTAAAACAAAAGACTGATGATACGGTTTCATACATTAAAGGCGCTGTGCGTCGCCGCGGCAATCACGGGCACCTGCGTGGCATCCCCGGCCGACAGGATAGTGCCGGGCCGCAATTACGTGATCAAAGGCTCCACCGGGCTTGTGATGGATTCACAGGAAAGCTATTCTCCCGGTGCCGGGATTATGCTGTCCAAGCCGGTGAAGGACAAGGAGTCGCAGGTGTGGCAGTTTGTCAAGGTGTCGGAGGGTGTCTACTGCATCGTCTCGCCGCTTTCATCGTTTGCCATCGACAACAGCAACGCCCCCAGGCCGGGCACCCGCGCCATTCAGTGGACGCTTGACCCGCAGAACGCCAACCAGCTGTGGCACGTGACCCTGAACCCGGACGGCACCTATACCTTTGCCGGCACCGGAAACGGCCTGTGCCTGTCGTCGACCGACGCGCCTCAGTTCGGCGAACCGCTGATACAGGTCGCGGCGTCCGCATCCTCTCCGTTCCAGCGCTGGACGGTGGAAGCGTCCGGCCTCTCCGTAAAGCCCGAGCCTGCACGGACCAGGAGCAACAACGACTGGGAAAACCAGGCGGTGATCGGAATCAACAAGGAACCGGCCTCGGCCACGTTCATACCGTTCGCCGACATGGCCGAGATGAAGGCAGACCCGACTTATGCCAGGCCCTGGCTGCGCACGGCCTCAACGCGCTATATGCTGCTGAACGGAGAATGGAAATTCCACTGGGTCAAGTCGCCCGACGAACGTCCCCGCGATTTCTACAAGCCTGCATACAATGTCGACGGCTGGGACAATATTCCCGTGCCGTCCAACTGGGAGATGCAGGGATACGGCACGCCCATCTACACCAACATAACCTATCCGTTCCGCAACAATCCCCCATTCATCCAGGGGCAGAGGGGCTACACGGTGGAGAAGGAACCCAATGCCGTGGGTTCGTACCGCCGGGACTTCACGCTTCCGGCCGGATGGAGCGACAAGACGGTCTACATCACGTTCGAGGGTTGCTACAGCGCGATGTATCTGTGGATCAACGGTAAGAAAGTGGGCTACAGCCAGGGTCCCACTACTGACGCGCGGTTTGACATAACGAAGTATGTGCGTCCCGGTAGCAATACGGTGGCCGTCGAGGTCTATCGCTGGAGCGACGGCAGCTATCTGGAAGATCAGGACATGTTCCGCATGAGCGGCATATACCGTGACGTATATCTGACGGCCGCACCCCGTACGCATATCCGCGACCTGCATCTTACCTCCGAACTCAGTCCGCGTTATGACCGCGCTTTCCTTGACGTGAAGGCCCTGGTGTCCAACCGTGGCAATGCCGCCGGCAGCGCCGCCGTGCGCGTCACCCTGTCCGACGCCGACGGCCGGACGCTGAGGTCCGTCACCTCGCGCACCGTACCCGTGGCCAAAGGTCGCGAGGAAACCGTGGACGCAAGGCTTTCGATCCGTGACCCGAGGTTGTGGAGCGCCGAGGCTCCGAACCTGTACACAGTCGACATCGAACTGCTCGATAAGGATGGAAATGTGACCGAAGCCACCTCGCAGAAGTATGGTTTCCGCAACATAGAGATCAAGGACAACAAGGTATATGTCAACGGTATGCTGACGTTGTTCAAGGGCGCCAACCATCATGACACGCATCCCCGTCTGGGCAAGGCGGTGCCCGTGGAGACCATGATCCAGGATATACTGATGTTCAAGCGTAACAACCTCAACACCATACGTACCAGCCACTATCCCAAGGCTCCGAAAATGTACGCCCTGTTCGACTATTACGGCCTGTACGTGATGGACGAGGCCGACCAGGAGTGCCACGGCAACCATTCGCTGACCGACAATCCGTCATGGCGCGAGGCCTTCGTGGACCGTGCCGTCCGGATGGTGGAACGCGACAAGAACCATCCTTCGGTAGTGTTCTGGAGTCTGGGTAACGAAAGCGGCGGCGGTTGCAACGCCGTGGCCGAATACGAGGCCGTCAGGAACATAGACGCCTCGCGTCCCATACATTACGAGGGAATGAACGAGATAGCCGACATGGACTCGCGCATGTATCCATCCGTGGAAAGCATGATCGAGTCTGACCGTAACGGCAATCAGAAGCCGTTCTTCCTATGCGAGTACAATCATGCCATGGGTAATTCCATCGGCAATCTGGACAGCTACTGGGATTACATAGCCGATCGCTCTGAACGCATGATCGGCGGCTGCATCTGGGACTGGGTGGACCAGGCCCTTAACAAGCCCGGCGAACCGGACCACCATTATTATTACGGCGGCAGTTTCGGGGACGCGCCCAACGACAATGACTTCTGCTGCAACGGTATCGTGACCGCCGACCGCCAGGTCACGCCCAAACTGCTGGAGGTGAAGAATGTATATCAATATCTCCGCTTCAGACTCAATGACCCGAACAGTGTGTCGATACAGAATGACTATACGGTCCACAATCTCACTGATTTCAATCTCCGGTACCGGATAATGGAGAACGGCAGGTGCATACGTACCGAGACTTTCGGCCTGCCGGACTGCAAGCCCACGGAGAACCGTACGGTGTCAATTCCGATGGAGCGTTACATGACGGACCCCGATGCGGAATACTTCATCAATCTGGAGGTGCTTGCCAAGGAGGCGAGTCTCTGGGCCGAGGCCGGTCACGTGGTTGCCTCCGCTCAGCTGCCCCTGAAGGGAGGATTCGTGGCCGGGAAGATATACGCCGACGGCCGGATTGGCATGGAGGACACGGAGGGCCGGGTAATGTTGAACGGTGACGGCTGGAACATCGCGTTCGACAAAGCTACCGGCTGCCTCGAAAACCTGTGTTACGGAGGCAAGGAGATGATAGACCGGGGGAGTGGCCCCGTGTTCTACGGTTACCGCACCAATAACAACGAGCCGAGGAATTTCCATGAATACGCATACCGCCTGGAAGGTTTCTCCTGTCATTTGGATTCACTGGCCGGGACAGCGGTAGTATCGACACGGCTTGCCGCCACGGCCGGAGAGGTTGAGGTGCCTTATGAAGTGACCTATACCGTCTATGCCGACGGCACGATGGACCTCGACGCGGCCTATACCACCCCCGCAGAGGGTTCGTTGCCCCGTCTCGGACTCAGGAGCATGCTCGACGATTCGCTGGAGCATATCGAATGGTATGGCCGCGGCCCGATCGAGAATTACCCCGACCGGCATGCCGCCGCGTTCGTGGGACGTTACAGATCGACCGTCGATGCGATGAAGGAGAATTACGTCCGGCCACAGAGCATGGGCACCCGAACCGATACCCGCTGGCTGACACTTGCCGATAATGACGGCCGCGGTATCAGGATTGAGGCGCTTCAGGGTAATTTCGACTTCACGGCGCTGCATTACACCGACGAGGGTCTATGGAATCTGAAATATGTCCATGAGGTGGAGCAGGCGCGTTGTCCGGCCACGGTCCTCAACATCGACTGCGCCACACGCGGACTGGGAAGCGCCAGCTGCGGCCCCGGCCCCCTTCCGGAATATCAGCTTAAGCCGGCGGCGACTTATTCCCACTCGTTCCGCATCTCCCCGCTCCGCTGACGCCGCGGCTTATTTCTTCAGCTTGCCGTGAGATTCCCGGTCTCTGAGGATTGCCGGCATATTTTCCTTGGCCCAGGCTATAAGAGAATTGACATGGGGTAGCAAAGAGCGCGTCCGGTCGGTGATGCTGTATTCCACCCTCGGCGGTACCTCTGCATAAATAGTGCGCGTAACAAGACCGTCTTCTTCAAGAGTGCGAAGGGTATTGGTGAGCATCTTCTGGGATATGTCGGGAATCTCACGGCGCAAGGCATTGAAACGCATGGTGGACTGAAGGTTCAGCGTATACAGAACAAGCAACGACCATTTGTCGCTGAAACGTGACAGAATGTTGCGGATAGGACAACTTGGGAATAATTCTTCGTTCATAATATGCTTGATATTAAAAAGCTCTACAAAAGTAACTAATATTCCTGAAGTGAGCAACAGCCGTTTTGGACTGCAGTTAAAATAAGTTAACCCGATTTTTGTAAGCTGTTGATAATCTATATCGGTAACCGCGACGAAACTATCTGTCATTCAGGTGCCTTCTTGACAATCGGGCTTCCATGCCGCTATCTTTGCATCCGAAATCAATAAAAACATAGGGATATGAAGAAAACAGCACTTATCGGCGCCAGCGGCTTTGTAGGAAGCGCCATTCTGAATGAACTCCTCTCGCGCGGCTATCAGGTGGAAGCACTTGTGCGCAACCCAGACAACGTCAAGGTCGATAATCCTCTGTTGACGCTAAAGAAGGTTGATGTGGCCGACACCGAGGCCCTTGCGGCAGCTCTCAAAGGATACGATACGGTCATCAGCGCCTACAACCCCGGATGGACTAACCCCGACATCTATAATCTCACATTGCAGAACTATCCCCGCATCCTCCAGGCAGCAAAAGAAGTCGGTGTGAAACGACTGCTCATCGTAGGAGGGGCCGGCACACTTTTCTGCGCGCCCGGCCTTCGCGTCGTGGACAGCGGCGCAATCCCGGCGGAAATCATGGGCGGCGTGAAATCCCTGGGTGAATTCTATCTCAACACCCTCAACAATGAAAAGTCCATCGACTGGGTATTCTTCTCTCCGGCAGGATCCCTTGAACCCGGGGAGGCGAAAGGGAACTACCGCCTCGGTAAGGACGACCTTATCGTAGACGGCGAGGGAAACAGTCATATCACCGTGGGAGACTATGCCAAGGCTATGGTTGACGAACTGGAGACACCGGCCCACCATCAGGAGCGTTTTACGATAGGATATTGAATCCTTTGGCGTTAAGAATATGCATCCCCCTCGGAAATGCAATCCGGGGGGGATGCATTCATGATTATTGTAAATATGATAGCCGGGGCATTAGGTTTTCTCAAAGGGAATATAAAAGGTAATATAAAAGGGAATATAATAAAGAAGTGGCATTTGCCGCAGCGATCAGTTTGTATTTCCCAATATCCCCACATCTACGATTAATGACTGATTTATATACAAACAAACTCATTATTTCCTCCTCGAAAATCGGATTTTAGCCAGCCAAACCACGATATGAGTCTGTATAATAAAACAATCCATCTTGAATACAAGGTGGATTGTGATTTGATTCAAAAATAATGCCTTAACCGAAGATGTCGGAGTGGGAGCCGGTGTCAATCAGGAGAAGAATCAGTTCCGAGTCGCGTTGTTCCCAGACTAAAAGCCAGTCGGGCTGAATGTGACATTCCTCGTTTCCCTGGTACTTGCCGGAGAGTTTATGAGGTCGATATTCGGGAGGCAGTACTCCTTATGCTTCAAGAATCTTCAATACCTCACGGAGCTTTTCAATGTCTAATCCTCTCTTAAAGCATTTTTTAAGAGCTTTCTTGAATTTGGTGGAATAGACTATCTGATAGCTCATATTCCGAGAACCTGTTTGAACATGTCGTCCACGCTGTCGGCATGGTGTACTCGTCCGGCTTTTACATCCTCAAGGGCCTCGTCCAGTCCGCACATCTTTTTTCTTGAAGGTTTGGCAATGCTCACGCCTTCAATCGCATTAAGAATCTTTTTCAGGTGCGGAAGAATGGATTTGTCTTCAACGTTAATAGTGAGCTGTGTCATATCTCGAAGATTTAGGCATTATCCTTTTATTAAGGACGATACCTTAGTTGCGAACTGTATTGGTTCAACCTTAATTATAACCGCACCGAGACTTAATATTCCTCCTCGTTGAAGAATGTATTAAATGCTTGTTATCAGAATATTACAAAGTAATTTTCATGAATAGACAAGTGTATTTTACGATAAAAGGCGATAAAAAGAGGCATCAATTCGCGTTTTTAACTACAGTTGTGGTCGGTTGCGGGATGTCCACCTATTGTACGGTGTTAATCCTGTTGCTGTTCTTCTACTGCCTGAATCAATCGCTTTATCTCTTCGTTGCTTTTGAAAGTAGCCGGAGCAGTGATGGGAACGTTATATTCTTCGATAATTTCATCAAATGGGACGATAGTATCTTTGGGGTGAGCCGTTCTCCAAAATAACTCTGTGCGACGCCTGATTTCCGGTTCGAATTCTTTTGAGATAATTCCCTTTATCCCTATGGCAGCCTCATGGTCATACAGGGGTGCGTCATAAATAAGACCGTCGGCCACATCCTGCCATTTCATACCCTTGATAAATGTTGGACCGCCTCCGGCATCTCCATTATAATCTGTTGCTCCGTAAGGATTATCCTGCAGGTCAATGCCGAAAGGACGACAATCCATTCGTTCGAAAGCGGCGTCCCAGACACCGTTGCCCGTCATCGGGCAGTTCTGTCCGTTCCATAATACCCAATCAAACCAGTTTAGCACAACTATCTTGACCCTGTCTTCGCCAAAGGTCTTTTTCATCCACCATCCTTGCGTACCGTAGTCGCGCTTCCATGGCTTAAAGTAGCCCGAATAACTGATGGCGTGTGGCTGGCTGGTTATCACCAGGGCTTTGCGGGCATCCTTGACGGGGAGCTGGCGCTTATACATCGAAGCGAAGTTGGCGCTCAGGAGGCTGTCGCGGTTGGTCTTGTTTAGGGATTTCCAGAAAGCCTTGTAATCATCCACAGAGTGAATACTATCCCACGAGAAATTTAAGTCAGTAAGACCCAAATGTATTTTACGGGAGGATTTATTATTGATTTTATACAGGCCTTTGAGAAACTTGATGCGGTTGTATTTTTCCCATAACGGATAGAAACACTCTCCTTTCCTATAATAGGTGTAAAGGCTGTCCATGAATTCGTTTTCTGAAGAGTAGGAGCGTTGCAGCAGTCGGTTGACCTCCTCTGTCATATTTATGCCTCCGACTTCGGTATAGACGTGGCCCACCCGCTCGGCAAAGCGGGGATCGGCAAGCAGGTCGAGAATAAAATTATACTGTATCGAGTCACGATGGTCGCGTTCTCCCAATACGACAATATCCGATTTTTCAAATAGCTTGAATATGTAGTCCTTAGGCGATATGCCGTTTTTATCGGCATATTCATGCACTGCTTTTATAGACGGCACCGACGGTGTTTGTGCCGCTAAGTCTGCGGCAGATGAAATCGCCAGAATGGCAATCATCAACAAGCTTCTTGCGATTCTCTTGAATATCTTATTAACCATAAGCTAAAATATTTGACTGTCTATTAATGTTGGGTGTATATATCAAGATGCAAAGATAATTGTTTTTTTTAAATTCGGTATTATTTCGTGAGCTCATGCGCCAGCCCTGTCAGGTTGTTACTATCTCTTATCGTCTTCCGCCCATTCCGCGTTTGAGATGTGATGGTTTCAGCATCTTGTGGGCCTGCATCATGCACCGATATGCGAAGCGGCGGTCGTCTTCATCTTCCATTGTGCCGATAAGTTGAAAACAATCGTCTATTTGTTTGTATTACCCAATATTCCCACATCTCCGATTAATGACTGATTTATATACAAACAAATTCAATATTTCCTCCAAAAAATCGGATTTTAGCCAAACAAACCACGCTGTTTAGGGCTATAAAACACCAATGGTCAAACAAATCATATTTTGCTTGACCATTGGTTATTAGGTATTTATGTTAAAATTTCTACTTAATACTCCTCCTCGTTGAAGAAGAAGTCGTCTTTGCTGGGGTAGTCGGGCCAGATTTCTTCGATGGATTCGTAGGTCTCGCCTTCGTCCTCGATCTCCTGCAAGTTCTCGATCACCTCCATCGGGGCGCCGCTGCGCAGTGCATAGTCTATCAGTTCTTCTTTCGTCGCGGGCCAGGGTGCATCCTCAAGCTTCGACGCCAGTTCAAGTGTCCAGTACATATCTATAAGTTTTTAAAAGTTTCAATTCTAACCCTAATCCCGTAAATCCAGAGGAGTGCTTAAGTCCCTGACCTGCGTATTAGTAATTATCTTTTTTCCGTCAACGAAACGGAATGGTAATTTATTGTTTCGGTTTCTGTTGCCAGACGATTTCGGCCACGCCGTTGGTGAAGTTTATGTAGCGGGCGGCGGCGAACAGATAGTCGGAAAGCCGGTTCACGAAGCGTATCACTGCGGGGTCGACATATTCTTTCCGGCTGAGCGCCAGGATGTTTCTTTCGGTCCGGCGACAT
Source organism: uncultured Bacteroidales bacterium (assembly GCA_900542185.1). Taxonomy (GTDB): domain Bacteria; phylum Bacteroidota; class Bacteroidia; order Bacteroidales; family Muribaculaceae; genus Lepagella. The sequence goes on along the minus strand of UQMZ01000004.1, from coordinate 44,067 downwards.
ACGGTGCGCGCCACATGGGCCAGCGCAGCGGCGGGGTGGCCTCCGGGCAGGACGAACGCGCGGATCTTGGGTGTCTGTTCGTCCAGAGCGTCGATCCAGCCCTCCAGGTCCTGAATCATTGCACCGTCTTCCAGACTCGGGCAGGGCGGTTCCGCGTCGCCGGGTGCCGTGGCAAGATAGCCGCCTATGTTGAACAGTTCGTTCTGTATCTGCTGCAGCTGGCCTTTGACCTCGTCGCTTACGCCTTGTGCGGCCGCGACGACGCCTAACTGCGACGACAGTTCGTCGATGGTGCCGTACGATTCCAGCCGCAGCGAATCCTTGGCTACGCGTTCTCCTCCCACCAGCGATGTCTCGCCGGTGTCGCCGGTGCGGGTGTATAACATACTCTTCATGTGCATGAATATTAACAGGTGATACCCTCAATTGCATAACGCAGTATTTTTAATATTGTTTCAGAAAGGGAATTTTTATATATTTGCAGACGATTTTGCAGACAAATATGAGTGATAAATATATAGTAAGCGCGCGTAAGTACCGTCCGGCCACGTTCCGCAGCGTAGTGGGACAGAAGGAGCTGACGGACACGTTGCGCAATTCCATAAAGACGGGGCGCCTGGCGCAGGCGTATCTGTTCTGCGGGCCGCGCGGCGTGGGCAAGACCAGCTGCGCGCGCATCTTCGCGCGTACGGTGAACTGTATGAACCCTACGCCCGAGGGCGAGGCTTGCGGCGAATGCGAGTCGTGCAAGGCCATAGAGCGGGGGAATTCCTATAATCTGATGGAGCTTGACGCGGCGTCCAACAACAGCGTTGACAATATCCGCGAGATCTCCGAGCAGGTGGCCATACCGCCGCAGATAGGCAAGTACCGCATATTCATCATCGACGAGGTGCACATGCTGTCGTCGCAGGCGTTCAACGCCTTCCTGAAGACGCTGGAGGAGCCGCCGTCGTATGCCGTGTTCATCCTGGCTACGACCGAGAAGCACAAGGTGATACCCACCATTCTGAGCCGTTGCCAGATATATGACTTCAAGCGAATTACGGTCAACGACATCGCCGACCATCTGAAGTATGTGGCCGAACAGGAGGGCATCACGGCCGATCCGCGGGCGTTGGGCGTGATAGCGCGCAAGGCCGACGGCGCCATGCGCGACGCGCTTTCAATCTTCGACCAGATAGCTTCCAGCTCGGGAGGCAACATCACCTACGAATCGGTGCTTGAGAATCTGAACGTGCTGGATTACGACTATTTCTTCAAGCTGGTAGACGACTTCCGTCGCGGCGACGTGGCCGGGGCACTGTTGCTGTACGGCGAGGTGCGCGACCGGGGCTTCGATTCGCTGTTCTTCATCAACAGCGTGGCGCAGCATGTCCGCGACCTGATGGTGGCGGCCGATCCGCGCACCAAGGAGCTGCTGGAGACGCCCGACGACATCTCGACATGTCTGTCCGAGCAGGCCTCGCAACTGCCGTTGCCGTGGTATTACTCGGCCATGGAACTTCTGAACGAGTGCGACATGCAGTACCGTACCGCATCGAACAAGCAGTTTCTGATTGAACTGACATTGATACGTCTGTGTCAGCTTCTTAATCCCGCGCCGGCCCCTTTTGATCGACCTGCACGGAAGCAGCCTTTGCGCGATCCGGTGGCGCAACAGGCCCGTGCAGCGGCACCTGAACATAAACCGGAACAGACGTCTGTGGCAGCCGAACAGCCGTCTGCATTTCAGCAGCCTGCCGCTTCGCAGCCCCGGCACCAGGAAGCGACGCAGGCCCAGAAACAGCATGGCGCTCCGGTAAACCCGAATGCGGGGGCAAAACGTGCCGCCAGAGGCACCATCTCGCTCAATGCCATGCCCCAGACCGAGTATAAGCGCGAACGCCTGCGCGAATTCGTGACTCCGGAGGGTTTCATGAACGCATGGCACAAGTATATAGTCGAGCATCCCGACCAGTTCATGCTGTGCGAAGCGATGCGTAGTGCCAAGCCTGTGCCCGACCAGAACGAGTCTCTGCTGTACAGGGTGTTGGTTCAGCATCCGGCCCAACTTCAGGCGTTCGAGGCCGGTATGGGACGCCTCACGGACTTCCTGCGTCAGGAATTGCGTAACGATTTCCTGGCAATACATGCGGAAATCGATAAGTCGAACAGAGGCCCTGAATATTTGCGTCCCACCGAATTCCTTAAGAAAGTAATGGAGGAGAATCCCGCGATGCAGGGATTTATCAAGGATCTGGACGGCGAACTGGTGTAGGTCATAAGTCAGAGTGATGAGTGATGAGGTCAGAGTGATGAGTGATGAGGTCAGAGTGATGAGTGATAGACTACAGTGATGGTAATACAGTGATGGTAAGAAGAGAGGAAGTCGGGAAATATGATGCGGAGACATGGCGCGAGGCGAGCGGCGCGCAGGAGCGGGATTACTTCTTGAAGCGCAACCGTTACTGTGGATTCTGCGGCGCTCCGACCGAGCGGTTCCAGCGCATCGGCGTGCGGTGTCAGGGCTGCGGGCAGGAGATATTCCCCGGTCTGTCGCCGGCCATCGTGGTGTTGGTGACGCGCGGCGAAGGCCCGGACGAGGAGGCGCTTCTTGTTCATGCGGCCAACTTCAAACGGCCCATGTATGCCTTGGTCGCGGGATTCGTGGAGCCCGGAGAAACCCTGGAGCAATGCGTGGAACGCGAAGTGAAGGAAGAAACCACGCTTGAAATCAAAGACATCCGTTACATAGGCTCTCAGTCCTGGCCTTTCCCCTCGCAATTGATGACAGGTTTCCGCGCCCGTTATGCAGGCGGAGAGATACGCTTTGCGGACGGCGAACTGACTTCCGGAGGCTGGTACAGACGTGATTCGCTGCCGGAACTTCCGCTACCGGGATCGTTGTCGCGGGCCATAATAGATGCGTGGGTAGAAGAAGGCACAGGTCTTGATGAGAATATAGCAAATAATATATAAAATAGGTTAAATATAGTTAAATATACATCTAAAATCCAGGAAACGGGCCTCTGGAGACCTGAAAGCGAGTGATTTTGGAGGGAAATGTATTATCTTTGCAAAAGAATTCCGGAGGGGACGTCAGTCTCCTTCGTTTTTTATGTGACAATCAGATATTGTGACACTTGAATATGAAGATAGAAGAACTGACGCGCTATATAACCGAACGGCTTGCTGACACGGACTATTACCTGATAGACGTTCGCGAGGAGCCGGGTGACAGATTCGTTGTGGAAATCGACTCGGACGAGGGAGTGGACATAGACTTCTGTACCGAGCTTGCCCGGGGCGTGGACACGGAGTTTCCGCGCGAAGAAGGCGGCGAGGACTATGAGCTTGAAGTAGGTTCGGCGGGGTTGACGAGTCCGTTCAAGGTTCAGCGCCAGTATGTCAAGAATCTGGGTCAGGACGTAGAGGTTCTGACACAGGACGGACGCAAGCTGCAGGGAGTGCTTCGTGAGGCCGACGACACAGGATTTGTAGTGGAATACAGTGTCAGGGAGAAGCCGGAAGGCGCCAAGCGCGCCACGCTTGTGGCCAGAAAAGAGCGCTTCGCATACGGCGACGTGAAGATGGTGAGAGTAGATTTGAAATTTTAAACCCACCGGTGTCAATAGTATCCGCGACGGCGGATCGGAAAGGCACCGCAAACAAATACAACCAAGCCTTATGGCAAAGAAAGCAGAGACAGTGAACATGGTCGACCAGTTCGCGGAATTCAAGGAAATCAAGAACATCGACAAAACCACATTGATATCGGTATTGGAGGAATCGTTCCGCAACGTGTTGGGCAAGATGTTCGGTTCGGACGAGAACTTCGACGTGATCATGAATCCTGACAAGGGCGACTGCGAGATTTATCAGAATCTTGAGGTGGTTGCCGACGGTGCAGTGGAGAACAAGGACATGCAGATAGGCCTGACGGAAGCCCGCGAGATTGACCCGGAGGCAGAGTTGGGCGAGGAGGTTACCAAGCAGATATTCTTCGAGAAATTCGGTCGCCGTGCCATCCTGAATCTGCGTCAGACGCTTCAGTCCAAGATACTTGACCTTCAGAAGGAGGCCATTTACAATAAATTCAAGGATCTGGAGGGTGAGCTGATCACCGGCGAGGTGCACCAGATATGGAAGCGCGAGATGCTTCTGCTGGACGAGGAGAACAACGAGTTGATAATGCCGAAGGAGGAGCAGATTCCGGGCGACTTCTTCCACAAGGGCGACATGGTTCGTTCGGTGGTGAAGCGTGTGGACAATGCCAACAGCAATCCCAAGGTGATAGTGAGCCGCACTGACGAGCGGTTCCTGCGTCGACTGTTCGAGCAGGAGGTTCCGGAGGTTCACGATGGCCTGATCACCATCAAGGGCGTGGCGCGCAAGCCCGGCGAGCGTGCCAAGATTGCCGTGGAAAGTTATGACGACCGCATCGATCCCGTAGGCGCCTGCGTAGGTATCAAGGGAAGCCGTATCCACGGCATTGTGCGCGAACTGCGCAACGAGAACATCGACGTGATCAGCTATACGGCCAATCCGCAGCTGTACATCCAGCGCGCACTTAGCCCCGCCAAGATTTCCAGCATCCGTCTGGACGAGGAGGAGAAGAAGGCCGAGGTGTTCCTGCGTCCCGAAGAGGTGAGCCTGGCCATAGGCAAGGGAGGCCTGAACATCCGCCTGGCCACGATGCTGACCGGTTACGCCATAGACGTATACCGCGACATAGAGGATGGCGAAGAGGACATTTATCTGGACGAGTTCCGCGACGAAATCGACGACTGGGTGATCGAGGCGCTGAAGAATCTGGGTCTGGGCACTGCCAAGGCCGTGCTGAACGCCCCGCGCGAGCAGTTGGACCGCGCTGACCTCGAGGACAGCACCCTGGAGCATGTCATGAACGTGCTTCGCGCCGAGTTCGAGGACTGATACGGACACGGCCCAGGCCGTGGACTGCGGACATGAGAGCATCGCGGCACATCAGCCGCAGGTGAAGTTGTTTAACAGCTTCTTTAAGTAGAATCAAACACAGCAGAATGCGCACGAAAATAAGTAAAGTAGCAAAAGACCTGAACGTAGCGGTAAGCACGGCTCTTGATTATCTCAAGAAGCACAACATCGAAGTGGAAGGGGGCCTGAACGCCCGTATCGACGACGATGCCGTAAGCTTGCTGTACAAGGAGTTCAGTAAAGACAAGGATGCGAAGGCCGAGGCCGAGCAATACCTTACCACCCGTCGTGAGGAAAAGAAGGACCGCGAGGAGAAGCGCGAGGAGAAGCGCAATTCGCGTGTCGAGACGCCTGCGGGCGCTTCTCATGGCGGATTGAAGATAAAAAGAAAGATCGACCTGGACCATCTTGGGTCTCAGCGTGCTGCTGTGCCAGCGGGCAAACCCGAGCCAAAGGCCGAAGCCAGGACCGAGGAGAAGATGTCCGAGCCTAAGCCCTCTGTCGAGGCACCCAAGGCTCCAGAAACACCCAAACCTGAAGTGAAGAAGCCGGAGGAAGCCCCCGTGGCTCCGAAGCCCGAGTTGAAGGAAGTGGTGAGCCCCGCGCCCAAGGCTACGGAACAACGAGCCCCCGAAACTCCGAAACAGGTGACAGAGCCTAAGTCCGAAGTGAAGAAAGAAGAAAAGAAACCTGAAGTTCCCAAGACCGCCGCGCAGCTCGAACCCGCGAAGAAAGAGGAAGCGCCGGCAGCTAAGCCTGCGCCCGCACAGGCTCCGGCCAAGGAAACGCCCGCGCCCGAAGCCAAGGCTCCGGAGAGCAACGAGCCTTTCCGCGCACCCGGTTCCACCCCTGCGGCCCCGGGCCTGAAGGTGGTGGGCAAGATAGACCTGTCGGCCATCAACTCGGCCACACGTCCCAAGAAAAAGAGCCGCGCCGAGCGTAAGCGCAAGCGCATCGGTCAGGAGAAGGTCAATGTGGAGAAGGCCGCGTCGCAGCCGGGATTCGGCTCCGACAAGCGCAAGGACCAGGGCCAGGGTCGCGGCGACCAGCCGCGTGTGGCCGGTCAGGAGCGTGGCGGTCGCAGACGTCGCGGCGGTAACGGAGGCGGCAATCCTTACGCAGCCCCCAAGCAGGAGGTCAGCAACGAGGACGTTCAGAAGCAGGTCAAGGAGACTCTGGCGCGCCTCACCACCAAGAAGACTAACAAGAGCGTGAAGTTCCGCAAGGAACGCCGCGAGGAGATGCACAACCGTGAGCTGGCCAACGCCGAGCGCGAGGCAGCCGAAAGCAAGGTGCTTAAGATTACGGAGTTCGTCACCGCCAATGACCTGGCGAGTCTGATGGACATCCCCGTCAACAAGGTCATCGCCACTTGTATGAACTTAGGAGTGATGGTGTCGATTAACCAGCGTCTGGACGCCGAGACCATCAACATCGTGGCCGAGGAATTCGGATTCGAGACGGAATTCGTGTCCGCCGACGTGACCGAGGCTATCGAGCATGTGGAGGACAAGGAGGAGGAGCTGCAGAGCCGTCCGCCCATCGTGACCGTCATGGGTCATGTGGACCACGGTAAGACGTCGTTGCTGGACTATATCCGCAAGGCCAACGTGATAGCCGGCGAGGCCGGCGGCATCACGCAGCACATCGGCGCATACAATGTGAAACTGAACGACGGACGCCACATCACGTTCCTCGATACTCCTGGTCACGAGGCGTTCACGGCCATGCGTGCCCGTGGTGCCAAGGTGACCGACCTGGCCATCATCATCGTGGCCGCCGACGACGACGTGATGCCCCAGACCATCGAGGCAATCAACCACGCTTCCGCCGCAGGCGTGCCCATGGTGTTCGCCATCAACAAGATAGACAAGCCCGCCGCCAATCCCGACAAGATCAAGGAGGAACTGGCCAACATGAACTACCTCGTCGAGGAATGGGGTGGCAAGTACCAGAGCCAGGACATCTCGGCCAAGAAGGGTATCGGCGTCGACGAGCTGATGGAGAAGGTGCTGCTCGAGGCCGAAATGCTCGACCTGAAGGCCAATCCCGACCGCGCCGCCATCGGCTCGGTGATAGAGTCGAGTCTGGACAAGGGCCGCGGTTATGTAGCCACGGTACTGGTGCAGAACGGTACGCTCCGTGTGGGCGACGTGATACTGGCCGGAACCAACTTCGGTAAGGTCAAGGCCATGTTCAACGAACGTAACCAGCGCGTCAAGGAGGCCGGGCCCGCCACGCCTGTGCAGGTGTTGGGTCTGAACGGTGCTCCCACGGCCGGCGATACGTTCAACGTGATGCCCACCGAGCAGGAGGCACGCGAAATCGCCACGAAGCGCGAGCAGCTGCAGCGCGAACTCGGACTGCGCACCAAGAAGCGTCTGGGTCTCGAGGAGCTGGGACGCCGCCGCGCCCTGAACGACTTCCACGAGCTGAACCTGGTGGTGAAGGGCGACGTGGACGGTTCGATCGAGGCTATCTCCGACGCATTGCTCAAGCTCTCCACGCCCGAGGTGCAGGTAAACGTGCTGCATAAGGGAGTGGGTGCCATCTCCGAAAGCGATGTCACGCTGGCCGCCGCATCCGACGCCATCATCATCGGATTCCAGGTACGTCCCTCGGCCAATGCCCGCAAGGAAGCCGAGCGCGAGGGAGTCGAGATCCGTCTGTACTCCGTCATCTATAAAGCCATAGAGGAGGTGAAGGACGCCATGGAAGGTATGCTTTCGCCCGAAATCAAGGAGGAAATCACCGGTACGGCCGAGGTGCTGCAGACCTATCACATCTCGAAGGTGGGCACCATCGCCGGCGCCCTGGTGCGCGACGGCAAGATCAAGCGCACGTCTAAGGTACGCGTCATCCGCGACGGTATCGTGATCTACACAGGCGAGCTGGGAAGCCTCAAGCGCTTCAAGGACGACGCCAAGGAGGTCGTTTCGGGTTACGATTGCGGTCTCTCGGTGCAGGGATACAACGATATCCGCGAGGGCGACCTGATCGAAGCCTACGAGGAAGTAGAGGTTAAGAAGACACTGAAATAAAACCCGATAACAAAGCGCGTGGTAACGGTGCTGAATCAAAGCCAGCCGTCACCACGCGCTTTTCTTGTATATGAATTATTTTCTGAACATAGGCAGTAACTTAGGCAATCGCCGTCTCAACATCAGCCGAGCGGCACAGCGCATCATGGGCCGTTACGGCTGGATGGAACTGTCGCACATAGTGGAGTCGCAGCCGTGGGGCTACGAGAGCGACAACGCCTTCATGAACATCGGCGTGCGGCTTGTCAGCGACCTGGAACCAATGCAGATGCTTGCCGGGCTGCAGGAGATAGAGCGGGAGTTGGGCGGCGGTGTCCACCGCGACGCCGAAGGCCGTTACGTGGACCGTGTCGTAGACATCGACATCGTGGCCGTGGACGAGATGCAGATAGACACCCCCGAACTGAAAGTGCCGCATCCGCACTTGGAGGAGCGCGAATTCTTCCTCAAGCCGATGGTGGAATTAGCCCCGATATGGAAACATCCCGCCACAGGACTGACCTGCGGCGAGATGCTTGCGAATCTGGAACCTGACAATGAGGATTTATAACTAATACCTCATCACTCTGACTTTTGACTTCAGATCAGGTGGTGTTTCTTATGCGGTTCTACGTCATGTTCAAGACGCTTCACGTCGTGATGGATGCGGGCCACCTTGCACAGCGTGGTGATGGCGATGCTTAATGCCGCCGATGCGATAGCGAGGTGCACGATGTGACGTACATGGTCTTCCTTATGATAACCCAAGACATGGGTCAGAATGTCATGCTTGCAGGTCTTTCCCTTTTCAATTAATTCTTTCATAATATTTCTTTTTTAGATTGTTTCGTAACTATATACGTAACAACAGAGTCCGTCAAAGAGTTTGGTCCATATATCTTCGGTAAAGTGTAGTGGAATGCAGATAATACGCCGGATTTTCATAATAGAGTGATTTTTTGTAATTTTGCAGAATAATAGCAGCGAAATAAGAAAGATATGATAACTGGTGACCAGCTGAAGGATATAGAAAAGAGAGTAGAGGACCTGAACCGTTACCTTGACATTGAGTCGAAGAAGATTGAAGTCGAGGAGGAGGAGTTGCGCACGCATGTGGCTGACTTCTGGGACGACCGCGAGAAGGCGGAGGCCCAGATGCGCAAAATCAAGGGTATCCATTTCTGGATTGACTCGTATACGGCTCTGGAAAAGCAACTGGAGGAACTGAAACTCTCGATGGACTTCATTAAGGAAGGACTGGTGACCGAGGAGGAGATTGACGAGGCTTACGCCAAGACCCTGGAGGATGTCGAGAAGCTGGAACTCCGTAACATGCTCCGTCGCGAGGAGGACAAGCTGGGCGTCGTGCTGAAGATCAATTCCGGCGCAGGCGGTACCGAAAGCCAGGACTGGGCGTCGATGCTGATGCGCCTCTATCTGCGTTATGCCGAGCGTCACGGCTACAAGACATCGATAGCACAGCTGCTCGACGGCGACGAGGCCGGCATAAAGTCCGTGACCATCAACATAGAGGGCGATTATGCCTACGGCTTCCTCAAGAGCGAGAACGGCGTGCACCGCTTAGTGCGTGTCAGCCCGTACAACGCGCAGGGCAAACGCATGACATCGTTCGCGTCGGTGTTCGTCACTCCGCTTGTAGATGATTCAATCGAGGTAGTGGTGGAGCCGGCACGTGTGTCGTGGGATACCTTCCGTTCGGGCGGCGCCGGCGGTCAGAATGTGAACAAGGTGGAATCCGGCGTACGTCTGCGCTACCAGTACACCGACCCTTACACCGGCGAGGAGGAGGAGATTCTGATCGAGAACACCGAGACGCGCGACCAGCCCAAGAACAAGGAGAACGCCATGCGTCAGCTGCGCTCCATCCTGTATGACAAGGAGCTGAAGCACCGCATGGAGGAGCAGGCCAAGGTTGAGGCCGGCAAGAAGAAGATAGAATGGGGTTCGCAGATACGCAGCTACGTGTTCGACGACCGCCGCGTCAAGGACCACCGCACCAACTTCCAGACTTCGGACGTGAACGGCGTGATGGACGGCGGCATCGACGGCTTCATCAAGGCCTACCTGATGGAATTCGCCGCCGACCAGGATTAATCATTCAGCATAGGGTCTTGGATAATTTCAGATAAAATAGTATCCGTGAATGTTCGCCATATCTTTAAATCGATTGATTTATAATCGGCGAATAATTGTTTCACGAATTCTATCTCAAAAACCAGACGAAGATCATTGTTGTTTTCGTCCGGTTGTCCTTCCTTGCGGGATCCAATTCTAGCAACCTTAATGATATACAGATCTCGAATCCCTTTCCCTTTTAGGTAGGGCATGAAATAATATAATTTATTAAAGGCAACAGTTGATGGGAACTTCTTGCCGGTATAGTATAAAGTCGCTGAACGATTGATAAAAATATCTTCATTGTCTCTTTTTACAAGAGATATGAGTACGTTTCGGGCGTATTCAATTTTGTGATGTCCATAATAGATGGAATTTGGTTCACGTACAATCTCATTTTTCAAGAACGGTTTTTCGCCATATTCCTCAAATAAAGAGAATAGATTAAGTTGATGATAGACTGGGTTCTTTTGTATTGTTCTGGAAGCGTTACACAATGAATTGTCGATTCTTGGAGACTTATCAAAAGAAAAGTATGTGAATTCACCGCCTCCTTTCCATTGTTGGATTTCAGAGATTCCTCCTTTTTCTCCCTCAATGACTTTATTCAAGCGGTTAACTATCAATTTGGTAGTGTCATCGCCTATCTCTATGCCTATATAATGTCTTTTTGTTTTGTGAGCTGCTGTCAGAGTAGTACCTGAGCCGGCATAGCAATCTAATACCAAATCTCCTTCATTAGTGGCTATATGAAGAATCTGGGCGATTAGTTCTTCAGGTTTAGGTGTTTCAAAAACCTTTTCGAGATTTGGAAATAAATTTAATAAGTGTTTTTTTGCGCTGTCGGTGGTTCCGTACCTATCATCTGACCATAGTGTCTGTGGTGTTAATCCAATCTTGGCGGAGCGTAAGAATTTCTTAATACGTGGCACGTTTGAACCATCGGCGCCAAACCAAATATTCCCAAGGGATATTTCGGTCTTCATACGCTGCTCATTATATACCCAACATCTACCTTTAGGAGGATTGTGTTCTATTCCGGTAGGCGATACAATAGTATAAAACTGGCTTGGGACAGCATGACCTGCTTGTACACTTGCGCTTACAGACTGCCATGGCCCACGTGGATCATTGTCAGGGTTCTTGTATTTATTGTCAATAAAATCATTATCAACAGGAAGCAGATTCCTTGATTTCTTGAATTTCTTTATATCTTTTGCATATACAAGTATATATTCATGGTTATAAGAGAACAAGGCCCGGTTTTCTCGGGTTTTGCGTTGCTGCCATACAATAGTGCCGGCGAAGTTTTCTCTCCCAAAAACTTTATCTGCCTCGACTTTTAGGTATGCCATCTCTCTGTCATCAATTGAAATCCAGACGCTTCCGTCTTTTGACATTAGCATTCTTAAATATATAAGCACGTTATGGATGTCTCTAAGCCAATTTGTTTCAGCTATATTATCGTCATAGTAATGATAGGAATCGCCGTTATTATACGGTGGATCGATATAGATACATTTTACCTTTCCACCGTATTCTTTGATGAGTTCGGGTAGAATTTCCTTATTGTTTCCTTTTATAAGGATGTTAGGACAATCATATGAGCCAATTGAGGAATCGGCTTCATAGATGAATCTATTATTTAGCATCATAAGTCATTCATTAGTGCAGACGATTAACACTTCAGCCTCAGATGAGGCATCAAGAAAATGTTCTGTTGAGTTCAGCTTATTATGCTTGAATTTACCTGCAGAAATTAAATCGACGTGTTGGTAATAGACTCTGGCCAAATCCAACAATTGTCTCAATGTCACTACGCGAGGGTGAGTTTTTTTTGTTTCGTCATACGGTGAATACGAAAGCACCAGATTCTTGTCACCAGAGGATGTGATCTCGAACATTTCTTTAAATGCATCGTGGGCTTTACTCATTATGCAGAATGGAGATTGGTGACGGTCTTTCCTATAAATTCCGTTGCTTATATGTTTTTCTCCGCGTATGTTTGTAGTTGTCAATTCAGGAGAATCCCTTAATGTTATTGTTTCCAGTACATGATAGAACCTGCTGTAATGATCTCTTGTATATGGAGGATCTGCGTAAATGGTTTTTACAGAATCCGGCAAGTTCCGTAAGCATTTAATGTAATCTCCTTGTATTGTTTGGCAAACATAATCAGACTTCGGCAAAGACTTGTAGCGATATATCCAGTCTTTGTACAATTCGATAATATCTATGGTTTTATCCTGTAGCGCCTTATTGTATACAGTGATTTTAATATTACCTTTTGCATCGCGAGCCTTAATGGGTTGGGCGAAATGCTTACCAACTGTGTCGACTACATCACTTGCTGTGCTTAAAAGCGCGGCAAGAAAAAAGTCGCGTTTATCTTCGGCAATGTGATTCTGGATTGATTCAAGTATTATATCAATAGCCACGGCTTGGCGATATGAAAAATAAATGCCTCCATAATAACGACTTATTAAAGATTTTCTGTTTAAAAAGTCATTCTTGCTAAGATTATCCAATACTTCATGTAGCCTATGATTCAAACAGGTCCTTTTGTTCTCTAAACGAAAAACTTCTATTGAGCCTGTTTCGAGTATTTCTGTTAAAGTTTCAAGGTCTTTGAATCGTATAGCTTGTTCTTCAGTTTCGATTAATGGAATAAAACAATCATGCAATGTTTTCTCCGATTGTATGATTTGAATTAATTCATTAATATCGTTGTTTGTTATATCGAACTTCTTTAATAAAGCATTTGAAATTACTGTTGAGTAGTTCTGGATATCGCATGATGTTACTGCATAATGTTCAGATAATTTATATGAGACACATCCGGAACCAGCAAATAAGTCACACACTCCTTGTTTGTCATTTGTTATACGCTGGATATTCTCCTCGATGAAATCAAGGAGCCGTAATTTGCTGCCTAAATAATTTAATGTTCTAAAATGATATCCCATTATATTATAAGTTCAGGATAGAGGGCATGAATGGCTTCTACATCAACGATAACACGCTTAAGTTCGTACTCCCGCTTAGGTTTGGCTTCAATTTGCAGGTAATCTTTAATCTTCTTATAAGCAGGATAATCGGGCATGAGAACCTGATACAGAAATTCTGAATTATCCAGTTTGATGAACAAACCGATTGGACGATTGAGTACCCCCGGATATTCGCTGCTTGTTTCTTCACAATTAATCTCGAATCGGAAATTGTTACTCTTTACTGTTACTGCCTGTCGTTCCTCTACTTCTCCTAATGTCCCGTCTTTTGCGATATTCAACAGCTCGATTTTATAACTATTGTCTCCGCGTGACGCACCAAAGAAATCTTGAAATATTTTTATAGGAAAGTTTACTTGTTTCCATCGCGGGCCTCCTCCAATCTCTGCAATTAAGACTTGCTCGCCTATGGTCTTGACAACTTCAGAACGAGAGTTTGTAGTCGGATTGTCATTTTTAGATTTGATTTTGACCTGTCTTTGTTTCCGTTTGGGAGTAAAGCAAGAAGGAAGGGACTGCACACCTGCTTTATTAAAATTCAGTCTTTTTGTTTCGCCGGCTCCCTCTTGTTCGTCTTCGCCATTATCATATCGTTCAATACGCAGCGATTCAAGCGTTATGATATTATCGGCATATAGATTATCGATGAGTTCTTGAGTGATAGGGTAAAGATTAATCTCTGTACCATTTAGAATTCCGTCCCAATAATCATAGAATTTTGCCAATACAGGATTGCTTTTAATGTCTTTAATCATTAAAGAACATTCCACATTTTGTACTAAACCGGGTACAGTTAGATTGTTGGACCCCACTATCAGTGTGAAAATATCTTCGTTCTCAAACAAATATATTTTGGGGTGAAAAATATTGAAATCATTTGTGTGATATATACACGCATTAACGTCCCAGGAAAGAACTTCTTCTAAGGCTTCTTTTGAAGTTCCTTTCTGATCTACACCTAAAACAACCTTGATGTTTACATTATTGGTCTTGGCATTCAGTATTTCTTGTCTTAATGCACTAACTCCTCCATAGCTTGCAAATGCTACCAGACATGTGAATGAAGTAAATCGGTGTGACTGAAATAGGTCTACCAGCTCTTTCCCTACTGAAGAATTTTCAGCAAGATTGTATCCTTGTCCAATTATTATGGTATCCATAATGCAAAAGTATAATAATTATGCCACATATCCAAAAGCCTTCATAGCTACTGAAATTAAAGACAGCTCAGGCTTGCAGCCGATTTGTCATGGTTGCTTGCCGGTGAGGAGGCACTGCAGGCCGTGCAGTGTCTCGAGGGCCTGGAGGGGCGTCAGATTGTCGATCTGCAGGGTCAGCAGGCGGTCGCGGATCTGTTCAAGCAGCGGGTCGTCAAGCTGGAAGAAACTTAACTGATACCCGTCGCGGGCGGTGCCTAACTGGGCCACATTGGCCTTGGGCGCGTCCGTTTCTTTTGTCTCCAGTTGCTTGAGCACCTGTTCGGCGCGGCGCACTATCGACGGCGGCATACCCGCCAACTTGGCCACGTGGATACCGAAACTGTGCTCCGAGCCGCCGCGTTCCAGCTTGCGCATGAACACCACACGCCCGTTTATTTCCTTGACAGACACGTTGTAATTGACCACGCGCTGAAACGTACCCTCCATCTCGTTCAACTCATGGTAATGGGTGGCGAACAGTGTCTTGGGACGGCAGCGGCCGTTCTCGTGGATATGCTCAACGATGGCCCATGCTATGGATATGCCGTCGTAGGTCGAGGTGCCACGGCCCAATTCGTCGAAAAGGATGAGCGAACGTGCCGTCATGTTGTTCAGTATGGCCGAAGCTTCGTTCATCTCGGTCATGAACGTGGATTCTCCCAACGAGATGTTGTCGCTGGCACCTACACGGGTGAAAATCTTGTCCACAAAGCCTATGTGCGCGGCCTGTGCCGGCACGAAGCTACCCATCTGTGCCATCAGGGTAATCAGGGCTGTCTGGCGCAGCAACGCCGATTTACCGCTCATGTTCGGTCCGGTGATCATCATGATCTGGCTCTTGTCGCAGTCCAGGCGCACGCTGTTGGATATGTATGCCTCGCCCGCCGGGAGACGGCGCTCTATCACCGGATGGCGCCCCTCGGTGATGGACAGCTCCATCGAATCGTCCACTACGGGACGCACATACTTGAAACGCTCGGCGGCGGTGGCCAGGGCCAGAAGCACGTCGATACGCTCGGCCGCATGGGCTAAGGTCTGCATGTCGGTAATGAACCGCGACAGACCGTCCAGCAACTGGTTGAACAGTTCCGCCTCCAGCGCGTCTATCCGGTCGCGCGCCTGCATTATCTTCTCCTCCAGATCCTTCAGCTCCGGAGTGATGTATCGTTCGGCGGCGGTCAGCGTCTGCTTGCGTATCCACTCCGCAGGCACCTTGTCCTTGTGCGTGTTGCGGACTTCGATGTAGTAGCCGAACACATTGTTGAATCCTATCTTGAGCGAGGGAATACCGGTCTGTTCCGTCTCGCGCACTCTGATCTGCTCCAGACGCAGGTTTGCGTTGTCGTGCAGGTCGCGCCATTCGTCCAGCTCGGGGTGTACGCCCGAGGCTATGATGCGTCCCGCGCCGCCCACTTTAGCCGGCGGATCGGGCATCAGCGTGCGCCTGATGGCGTCTGTGGCCGCCGACACGTCTTGCATCCTCCCGGCCATCTCGCGGAGTATGTCGGAATCGGACTCGGACATGAGGCGGCGCAGTTCGGCTACGGATTCCAGCGCCGCCTGCAGCGTCACCGTGTCGCGTGGACCGATACGCCGCAAGCCCAGGCGTGACACAAGGCGCTCAAGGTCGCCCACACGTTTCAGTATCTCGGTGGAGCGGTCGCGCAGCAATACGTCCTTGAAGAAATAGTCCACCACATCCAGGCGCCGGTTTATGGCCACCGGGTCGATCAGCGGGAACAGAATCCAATTGCGCAGCAGACGCGCGCCCATCGGGGTGACGGTATGGTCCAGCACGTCAAGCAGCGACATGCCTTCGGGCGTGAGGGGCGCCACAAGCTCCAGGTTGCGGATGGTGAAACGGTCCAGCGTCATGTACCGGTCGTTGCCGATACGGCGCAACGAGCTGATATGCTTCAGGTTGGTATGCCCCGTGATGTCCAGGTATTGCAGTATGCTGCCGGCGGCTATCACGGCGTCGGGGATGGCGTCTACACCGAATCCCTTCAGCGACATGGTGTCGAAATGGCGCTGCAGACGTTCCGAGGCCGCGTCGATGGTATATATCCAGTCGTCCAGCTCATAGACGCTGCAACGGTAAGTCAGCGAGTTCTCGTATTCCTGGTGTGTGCCGCGCATACGCAGCAGTTCCTTGGGCTGCAGCTTGGTCAGCAGCTTGTCGGCGGCCGTGCGTTCGCACTGTTCGCACACGAACTCTCCCGTGGATATGTCCAGAAAGGCGATGCCTACCGACGTCTTGTTGAAATGCACGGCAGCGAGGAAGTTGTTCTCGCGGTTGTTCAGCGCGCCCTCCGACATATTGACGCCGGGCGTGATAAGTTCGGTGATGCCGCGCTTCACCAGCTTTTTGGTCAGCTTCGGGTCCTCCAACTGTTCGCAGATGGCCACGCGCTTGCCGGCGCGCACCAGTTTCGGCAGGTATGTGTCGAGGGCGTGGTGCGGGAATCCCGCCAGTTCCACGTATGTGGCCGAGCCGTTGGCGCGGCGCGTCAGGGTGATGCCCAATATCTCGCTCGCCGTTATGGCGTCGTCGGAAAAGGTCTCGTAGAAATCGCCCACGCGAAAGAGAAGCACCGCGTCCGGATGCTTCTTCTTCATTTCGTAATATTGTTTCATCAACGGTGTTTCCACCGGTTTCTTTGCTTTTTCTGCCATCTGCTATATGAGGTTGTGGGAGAGGTTCAGAGTTAGGATGGGAAAATACTGAGCATCCATGCGGCCATGCCCACGTAAATCAGGAGGCCCACCACGTCGTTGGTAATCTGTATGAACGGGCCGGTGGCCAATGCTGGGTTGACCTTCAGTTTCTCGAGAGTAAGGGGCACCAGCGCGCCGAACACGGTGGAGAACACCACGATGCAGAACAGCGAGACCGCCACCGCCAGCGTGAGGCCGTAGCTGCCAGGCTCGGTGAACAGGGTGTATACCAACACCGCTAATGATATGACCACGCCGGTCAGCAACGATATCCTGAGTTCCTTCCAGAGCTGCTGCCAGAATTCCTTGAGATCCAGGCGGCCGTTTGCCAGGCCCTGCACCACGATGGCCGACGCCTGCACGCCCACGTTTCCTCCGGTGCCTCCGATCAGCGGAATAAAGTACGCCAATGCGGTCACGGCCGCCAACTGCGCCTCGAATCCGCTAAGGATTAGCGAGCTGAGCAATCCTCCCGCTATGCCTATCAGCAGCCAGGGGAGGCGCGCTTTGGTCTGGGCCAGAACCGAGTCGTCGGCATCCACGTCCGACGAGATACCCGAAGCCAGCTGGTAGTCGCGTTCCTGTTGCTCGCGCACCTGGTCCATCACGTCGTCGACGGTGATCTGACCCATCAGGCGACCGATGCTGTCCACCACAGGCATGGCCACGAGATCGTATTTCTCGAAGTCGATGGCCACCTCGTCGATGGGCATGTCTACCTTCACTACCACCGGATTGTCCTCCATCACGTGCTTTATCTTCGATACAGACGGATGGGTGATCATCTTCTTCAGCGGCAGCACGCCCTTCAGACGGTTGTCGTCGTCCACCACATAGACGTAGTAGATGTCGTCCAGGTCCTCGGCCTGTCGCCGCATCTCCTTGAGGCAGTCGGGCATCGACAGATTCTCGTTGACCGAGATCAGCTCCGTGCCCATCAGACCGCCGGCCGTGTCCTCGTCATACTGCAGCAGGTCCACGATGTCGCCGGCCTGTTCCACGTCGCCGATGTTCTGAATCACCTCCTCGCGGTCCTCCTCGTCCAGCTCCTGGATCAGGTCGACGGCGTCGTCGGTGTCCAGCAGGTCGATGTAATGGCCTATCTGTTCGGGGTCCATCCCCTCCATCAGCTTCTTGCGGTCCTCCTCGTCGAGTTCCATCAGGATGTCGGCCTTCTCCTCGCGGTTGGGGATAAGCTCGAACACCCACTCGGCCTGTTTCAGATTGAGGTGCTGGAACAGTTCGGCGATGTCGGCGGGGTGCATTCCCTCCAGTTCCTGCAGCACTTCCTGGCGCTGCTCGGAGTCTATGAGCCGTTCGATTTTCTCGATATCTTCGGGTGAGAATTCCTTCATTGTTCGGTGGGAGAGAGGGAATGGGTCATTAATAATGGAACGAGGATCCGCCGAGGAACTCGCGCAGCAGCGAGTTGGCCGGCACCTGTTCGGCCGGAATGGAGAGGAAGCATCCCAGGAAGTCCGCCAGACGCATAGCCTCGGCGTAATGCGGATCGTCGGGACTGACGCTGAGCAGCAGCGGCTCCAGATAGTCTTTCATCACGCCTAATTCGAAAATAAGCGATGAATTGAACACCGCGTCGGCGTTCTCCTGGAAGGGAAATATCCATTTCTCCTCGCCGCGCCTCACCGAAGGCCAGCGTTCCAGGGTCTGCGAGGGGGTGGTGCCGCGGTATTTGGAGTCGCGCACCATGCGGCGCAGCAGGCGGTTGTCGGATGTGGAGATCCAGTTGTGGTTGTCGAGGCGCAGCGATGTCAGCGCCGAGACATATACCTTGTAAACCTGTTCCTTGGGCACGGATGCGGTGAGTTCCGGGTTCAGGCCGTGTATGCCCTCTATCAGCAGCACGTCGTCCTTCTCCAGCTTAAGTGGACGGTCCTTATATATGCGTTCGCCCTTTTCGAAGCTGTAGGTGGGCAGGTTTATCTCGCGCCCCGCGAGCAGGTCGTTCAGGTCCCGGTTGAACTGCTTAAGGTCCAGGGCGTAAAGGCTCTCGTAGTCATAGTTGCCGTCGGCGTCGAGAGGCGTATGCACGCGGTTCACGAAGTAATCGTCCAGACTTATCATCTTGGGCGACATCATGTTGGTCATCAGCTGCACGGCCAGCCGCTTGCAGGTGGTGGTCTTGCCCGACGACGACGGGCCGGCCAGCATTATCAGCGACGCCTCGCCTCGGCGGTGGCGGGATGCGATTTCGTCCGAGATGCGGCCCAACAGCTTATTGTGCATGGCCTCGGCCACGTTGATCAGCATCTTGGTGTCGTTGTTCAGCACCACGCGGTTCAGTTCGCCGGCGCAGCTGACGCGTATCACCCTGTTGAACTCCAGGCTTTGCTGGAAAGCCCTGTACATCTTGGCCTGACGCACCGGACGGACAGGCACGGCGGGATTGGCCGGGTCGGGGCCTAACAGCAGCAGACCCTCCTTGTACATCCGCAGGTCGAACACGCGCAACTGCGCGCTGCGCTCCACTAAGTCGCCGATGTAGGAGTCAAGGACACCGTCGAATTCGTAGCATCTCACCTCATTGCCGGGAATGGTGTCGAGCAATTCTATTTTCTCGGACAGCCCCTCCTTGCGGAATATGTCGATGGCTTCGGCCTTCGGTCTGACGGAAATCCGGAAGGGAAGGTCGGCGTCCACAAGCAGACGCATGCGTCTCAGCAGACGTCCCGCAAGGTCGCGGTCCACCTGCACGACGCTGCCGTCGGCCCGTAGCAGACGGCAGTATTGCCCGTGCGATATGGAATGCTCCACGCGCAGCGTCATGCCCGGAGCCTCCAGGGTCACCGCACGGTACAGCACCATGCACAGCGACCGGGTATAGGTGTATTTCTCTATCTTGTTTTCCATGACTTCCGTGCCCATTGTTGGTATTATGTGCAAATTTACGAATTTTTTTGGCCTTTTTCTATTAAATCGCTATTTTTGCTAATCAAAAAAAGTAAAAACCTCTGTAAAACCTCTTATCACATGAAAAATGCGAACGAAGTGTTCGACCGCTGTGTGGCCGACTATCATAAGACAGACAACGTGGACGCCGAGAAACATAATCCGTATGAGGAGGGTAGTTTTGAATCGATACTGTATTCCAAGTGCTGGGTCGACGCCGTGCAGTGGCACCTGGAGGACATAATCCGCGATCCGGAGATCGACCCCGTGGCCGCGCTGGAACTGAAGCGCCGCATAGACCGCAGCAACCAGGTGCGCACCGACATGGTGGAGGAGATTGACACATGGTATCGCGAGAAATACAAGGACGTGAAGGCCCGTCCCGACGCAACGATCAACACCGAGTCGCCGGCATGGGCGCTGGACCGTCTGTCGATACTGGCGCTCAAGATATGGCACATGCGCGAGCAGGCCGAGCGAAAGGATGCCGTCCCCGAGCATGTGGCCAAGTGTCAGGGCAAACTCGACGTGCTGCTGGAACAGCGCGAGGACCTTACCACGGCCATCTCCCAGTTGCTCGACGACATCGAGGCCGGCCGAAAGTATATGAAGGTTTACCGCCAGATGAAGATGTACAACGATCCGGCCACCAACCCGGTGCTGTATGGCAAGAAAGCGTGACAATATACTGATAGCGCGGTTTTCCGCGCTGGGCGACATCGCAATGACGCTGCCCGAGGTGTACGACGCATGCCTTGCAAGCCCGGAGAGGAATTTCTATTTCCTCACGCGTCAGCATCCGTCTAAGATGTTTGCCGACGCGCCGTCCAACCTCACCGTGGCGGGAGTGGACCTGGAGCGTTACAAGGGCATGAGGGGAATGTGGAGGCTGGCGCGGGAATTGCGCGATGAATATGGCATCGATACGTTCCTGGACCTGCACGATGTGCTGCGCACACGTATGTTGGGCATTGCTCTGCGAATGAAGGGAGTCCGGATATTCCGGCTTGACAAGGGGCGAAGGGCCAAGAAGGCGCTGACACGCCGTAAGGCGAAGGAACAGGTGCAGCTGCGGCGCATGACCGACCGGTACCGCGATGTGTTCGCCAAGGCCGGACTGCCGTTGGCCGACCGGTTCCGCTCGCTGTTCGGCGACGGTAAGGGAGACCCCGGGGATTTCGCCAAGGTTACGGGCCCGAAGCAAGATGGCGAAAAGTGGCTTGCGGTGGCACCGTTCGCCAAACATCCCGGCAAGATATACCCCATGCACCTGATGAAGAAGGTGATAGACCACTTTGCCGTGAAGCCGGGGTGGAAGATATTCGTGTTCGGATTCGGCGACAATGAGATACGCGACATCGACGCATTGACCGGCACGCGGAAAAATGTGGTGAACATGGCCCGCGCCGGCATAGGTATCAGGGCCGAACTGTCGCTGCTGAGCCACTGCGACGTGATGCTTTCCATGGATTCGGCCAACATGCACTTAGCGTCACTGGTGGGACTCCGCACCGTATCGGTGTGGGGCGCTACGCATCCGTATGCCGGATTCATGGGGTGGAATCAGGATATGCACGATGCCGTGCAGCTTGATATGGTGTGCCGTCCATGCTCGGTGTTCGGCAACAAGCCCTGCGCGCGCGGCGACTATCACTGCCTCAACGGCATTCCGCCGTCGCTGATTATAGAGAAAATAGAAGGCGCCGGCGATATAGAATAATTGACGATGAAAGATCAGAAGATACTGTTTCACAGCACGATATTCGGGCCGATACATAGCCGTAGGCTCGGCACGTCGTTAGGCGTGAACCTGACGCCGAGCGATGGTAAGGTATGCACGTTCGATTGCCTTTATTGCGAGGCCGGATTCAATTCGCAAGGCCCCGGCAAGACCGGTATGCCCACGCGCGGACAGGTGGCCGAACGGCTTGAAGCGAAGCTGAAAGAGATGCACGCCGCCGGCGACCCGCTGGATGTAATCACGTTCTCGGGCAACGGCGAGCCGACCATTCATCCGGAATTCGCAGGAGTGATCGAGGATACAATACGTCTGCGCGACAAGTATTATCCCGATGCGAAGGTGTCGGTGCTGACCAACTCGACACGCATCGACGATCCGGAAGTGGCGGAGGCGTTGAAATCGGTGGACAACAATATACTGAAACTCGACTCGGGCATCGAAAGCACCATGCAGGCATTGGACCGCCCTGTGTCCAAGTACTTTACAGTAGAAAAACTTACACGCGAACTAAAGCAGTTCTCCGGTACCGGCATAATCCAGACCATGCTGCTGCGCGGCGAATACGAGGGAACGCGCATAGACAACACCACACCTGCCGAGCTTGAGGCGCTGGCACGTATCTATAAAGAAGTCAGGCCCCGCGAGGTGATGTTGTACAGCATTGACCGCGACACGCCGGCCGAACATCTGGAGAAAGTGCCGCACGAGGAACTGCAGCGCATAGCCGATTACTTCCGGTCGGAAGGGATACCCGTCAAGAGTTTCTGAGATGGAGCAGGAGATGATATTTCCGCGGCCGCTTCATGCCGGGTCGCGCATAGCCGTGGTGACGCCCGCATCGCCCATAGAAAGGCAATACGTCGATGGCGCGAAGGCGTTTTTGGAAAGCCAGGGCTTCGAGGTGCGGCTGATGCCTCATGTGTTCGGACCCGAGGACGGATGCTTCGCGTCGTCGCTGCAGTCGCGCCTGTCGGACCTGACCGAAGCGTGGCTTGATCCGGAGACGGACGCCATATTGTGTTCGCGCGGAGGATACGGTACCGCCGAACTGTTGCCGCATCTGTCGCGGATTGACATACGTGGCAATGCCAAGTGGCTGATCGGTTTCTCCGACATTTCAGCCCTGCACGCTTGCTTGCAGAGTCATGGTGTGGCGTCGCTGCATTCATCCATGGCCAAACAGTTTGCCCTCAGACCCGACAGCCGGGTGACGCGCACGATGCTCGACCTGTTGCGCGGCGGCAAGATGAACTATGAGGTAGAGAAACATCCGTTCAGCCGCAAGGGGCATGGCGTGGGTAGTCTTATTGGCGGTAACCTTGCTGTGCTGAACGGACTCGCCTCTACGCCCTACGACCTGATGGGTTCTGCCTTGAAGCGGGATTCGGTGCTGTTCATTGAGGATGTGTCGGAGCAGATTTACGAGGTGGAACGGATTTTGTTACGTCTCTATATGTCGGGCGTGTTGGGTAGTCTGAAGGGGCTGATTGTGGGCCGGTTCACAGACTACAGACCGTCGAAGAAGTACGAACGGATGGAGCAGATGATTCATGCGTTACTTCAGAGGCTTGGCATCCGCGACATCCCTGTGGCGATTGACTTCCCCGTGGGGCATATCGAGGAAAATCTGCCCATGACAGAGGGAGCGACGGTGGAACTGAGCATAACGGACAAAGTACGCCTGAAACAGATATAGTGTACCTGAAACGAATACAGATAGCTTAACAAACAGCATAGATAGCTTAACAAACAGGTTTCGCGAAACAAATAAGGTTCGCGTGACGTTTTGAAGATATGAGTACTCTTAGTTTGGAATATATAAATGACGACGACAAGGCCTATGGACTTGCCGGGATGACCATATCGATAGCGGCTCTCGACGCCCTGGACCGTCTGGTGTCGGTGTCGCTCGACTCCGAAGGCCCGATGATGACCTTCAGCCACGAATATTATTTTTGCGGTTCGCCGTCGCTGTCGCCCAAGGCGGTGTGGACCAATCTGGTGAATAATTACAACCTTACGGCCGCCATGGCGCTGAGCAACGTCATGGCACGTTCCATGATACGCCTTGGCAGCGAGGTGCCCGCCGACATCATGAAGGCGTTGCACGAGCGCATTGTGGAGGAAGGGCGCGACACCTGCGGCCTGGAAGACGACGAGATCGAGAGTCTGTACAACCGCGCCAACAGTTATATGCGCCGCATATTCAACAACCGCCGCCTGCATCCCGCCGTCGACGAGCTGGTGCGCACCCTCTCCGTCCGCCGCACCATGTCCGCCCCCGAGCTGGCCGACACCCTCCACCTCCTCCAGATAATCTGACCACGAAAAATCCCCGGCTGGACGGGCCGGGGATCAAGAGAAGATTTGTTTTTATTTAGAGTTTAGATGCTTTAGTTTAGAAGGTCGTTCATTAGTTCCTCTGTCGAATGGAAAGGTCCGGTTATTTTGCCGGTCTTTGCTTCTTCAAGGAGACGTTCGATACGAGGTTTCTTTGTTTCCACAGGACGAATCGAGGCTCCATCAAAGGCCTTTAAAAGCTTTTTGATTAGCCTGTAATCCTCTTTGGAGTTAAGTGTAAGGGAATAACCCGCCATAATCTTACTGTTTGTTTACAAGGGTAACAATTAATATCAAAAAGTGAGAGTATCTATAATCCGTATATAATTTTTACACTGATCTTTTATTTCAAGACGAAAAAAGTGTTATATTTGCAACATAGACACCAAATCAAAGAATGGCACGATGGCAGCGGAGGTGAAATACCCGATAGGAGACCAGAGTTTCGGTGAGATAATCCGGAACAGGTGTGTGTATGTCGACAAAACCGCATACATCCATAAAATGGTGACCGAGGGAAAATATTATTTCCTGAGTCGCCCCCGCCGTTTCGGTAAAAGCCTTCTTGTGTCTACATTGGAGGAATATTTCAGAGGCAATCGCGAACTGTTCAGTGGACTCGCCATCGACCGTCTTGAACCCGAGGAATGGAACAGTCACCCGGTACTGCATCTTGACCTTAACGGAAAGGATTATACGAATCCGTCTGCATTGTACGAGCAGCTGGAAATGCACCTCGACAACTGGGAGGCAACGTATGGGCGCAACGGCAATGTCCCAAGCGTGGACAATCGTTTCCGGGAAGTCATCAAATCGGCGTACGTCAAAACGGGGAGTCGTGTCGCCGTCCTGATCGATGAATACGATAAACCGATAGTTGACGCGCAGGACAATGAACAGCTGGTAGAGAAATACCGCAATATCCTTCGTGGATTCTACGGCGTGATGAAAAGTTGTTCCGACTATCTGAAATTCGTGTTTCTGACCGGTGTCGGAAAGTTAGGACAGGTCAATATCTTCAGTGGTCTGAACAATCTGCGTGACCTGTCGATGAATCCGGAGTATTCGGCAATATGCGGAATCACGACTGACGAACTTGTCGATAATTTCCAGCAGGGTATCAGGGAGCTTGGCCGGAGCAAGGGATGGAGCGCCGAGCAGACGCTGCAGGCATTGAAACACAATTATGACGGCTATCATTTTGCCGAAGATATGACGGACGTGTACAATCCGTTCAGTCTGCTTAATGCCCTTGCTGACAAGAAACTGAGCAACTACTGGTATCAGTCCGGAGCGTCCAAGAGACTGTATGACCGATTGAAGGATTGGGATTCTCCACTCAGGGACCTTGAAGGAACTTTGGTGTCTCCTCGTGTTCTTGAAACCGGTGACGTGTTAGGCAACGATCTGGAAGTTCTTTTTTATTACACAGGATACCTTACCATCAAGCAGGTGATGGACTCGTTTGATGGCCAGCTGCTTGTGCTGGGTTATCCCAACCAGGAAGTGCGCGACTCGTTTTTCGAGGGACTTGCACGCGAATGGACCCGCATGTCGGAAAACAAAAGGCATATATGGGTCAACGGGTTGCGTCGGTCTATCCGTGAAGGAGATATCGACCGTTTTCTGACGATGATTCAGGAGTTCATGGCCGGCAATTCCTATCGCACAAATCCTGACACTGAGATACATTATCAAGACCTGATATACATTATTTCGCGTTTGGTCGGTTTGAATGTCGATGTGGAAAGAGCCACGTCCGACGGACGTATCGATATGATACTGGATGGTCCGAAAGCAATATATATCATTGAGTTCAAACTTGATAAGTCGCCAGAGGAAGCGCTAAAGCAGATAGATGAGAAGCATTACGACCGACCTTATCTCTCGCTGGGTAAACCCATAGTGAAAGTCGGTGTCAACATTTCTACGGCAACCCGCACCCTCGATTCCTGGCTTATCAAGGATGATGCCTGAATGGCGGCGGGGAAGCCGCCCCGGTGCGTGGCTGAGGACGGTCCGCACCTCGGTGTGTCAAAAATATAATAATAAGAGGGATATTGTAGATAAAAATTAGTAACTTTGCGGTCATGAAGAAGCTGAGGATGTCGGCTGTGGTCATGACCGCGGCCATTATGATGAGTCCCGCGGCGCGGGGCTTCGATTTTTCGGAGGGTAACGACGACCGGGAATGGCGCACGCTGCAGGATGCGTGGACGCTGGATGCGCCCGGCACCGTGCCGATGCTGCGGTCGTATGCCGAACAGAATCCCACGGGCATACACGCACTGGAGGCACGTCTGATGATTGCCGATGCGGCCTTCTTCGCTCACGACTGGAGCGAGGCACTGCGTCTGTACAAGGCCGAAGACATAAAGGGCCTCTCTCAGCCCGAACGCTCGCTTTATTCATACCGCAAGGCACTGTGTCTGTTAAAGACGGGCTATTACAAGGAGGCCCGCACCGCCTTGCGCAGTGTCAAGGGGCGCAAATACGATGCCGTGCGCACTTTCTATGACGCATACATCGACTATATAGAGGGAGACTACGACAAGGCTTACCAGGGTTTCGCGCAGGTGCCGGAAGGCGAGAAGGGCCTGGAGGCGGCATACTATATGCTGCAGATAGACTATATGCGCGGCGAATACCGCAAGGTCGCTGAAAAGGCTCAGAAACTCGTATCACGCGATGTGGAGCCGGGACTTAAGGCCGAGATATACCGCATAGCCGGTCTGAGCCGCTTCAAGCTTGAGGAGGACGAGACGGGACGTCGCGAGCTGGAGAAATACCTTGAACTGAATCATGGCCCGGTCAACAACGACGCTCTGTATGCCTTAGGCGTGATCGACTATGAGGAAGGAAACTACACCAAAGCCGCCGAACGCCTGACGGCCGTGACGGAAAGCGCCGAGCGCGGGCCGCTGTTGCAGAGCGCGTGGCTCTATTTAGGCCAGACGCGTCTGAGTCAGGACGATGTGCGTGGCGCCACATTGGCTTTCGAGAAGGCATCGGCATACGAAGCCGATCCGGAGGTGGCCCAGACCGCGATGTACAATTACATCACGGCCCAGACACGCGGCACCGGCGTGCCTTTCGGCAAGTCGGCCGAACTGATCGAGACATACATGCGTCGCTGGCCTGCGTCGCCTCATGCCGAGGAGATGCGCGAATACCTCGCCACGGCGTACTACAACGACCATAACTATCTGAAAGCCATCAGCACCGTTGACGGCACCCGCACGCCCACGCCGGTGATGCTTGACGTGAAGCAGAAGGCCCTGTATGCGCAGGGCGTGAGCATGGCCACCAACGGCGATGTGGCCGGAAGCGCGCCATATTTCGAGAAGGCGTCGGAGATGAAGACGTCGGACGCCGATCTGGCCCTGCAGTCGCTGTTATGGTTAGGCGACGCCCGTTATGAGGCGGGTCAGTTCACCGCCGCCGAACGCAGCTATTCACGCTATGTGCAGGGTGCGCCCGCCTCGGCCAACCGCACGTTGGGCCTCTACGACTTAGCTTACGCGCAGTATCGCCTCGAGCGCTACGGCCAGGCGGCCGCCACGTTCTCCAAGGCTTTGGAGAGCCGTCCCGCGCTGAACAAGGCCATGCGCGACGATGCGCTGATACGCCGTGCCGACTGCCTCTATTACACAGGCGATTATACCGGAGCGCGCCAGCTATACACCGATGCAATATCCGACAAGGCCAACGACTCGGACTATGCCGCTTACCGTTACGCGATGCTGTCGGGCAAGAGCGAGGGTCAGCGCAAGAAGATAACGCTTCTCGACCAGTTCGTGCGCGACTATCCGCGCAGCAAATGGCTGTCGGCGGCGTTGCTGGAGAAGGCGCTGACCTGCGAGGAACTTGGCGAGACGGCCATGGCCGCAGAGGCCTACCGCAAGCGTCTGGCCATCACGCCCGATGCCGACGTGGACGAGCTGCTGCGCGCCGCCGCGGCCAACGACCGCACCGGCGACGCTCCGACCGAGCAGCTTGAGTTGCTGAAACGTATACGAAAAGCCGGCTCGCTCGGTGCCGACGACACCGCCGATATCGATTATTACGAGGCCAACGCACTGAGCAAACTTGGACGCGACGACGAGGCCGACGCATTGTACGAGTCCCTGTCGCGCAATCCCGAGAGCCCCGTGGGCGCCGCCTCGGCCGTGACGCTGGCACAGCGTCGACTTGATGCCGGCAACGCGCAGGAGGCCTTCGACATGATGAACGCATTCACCGACACCGGAACGCCCCACACCTATTGGCTGGCCAAAGGCTTCATAGTCCTGTCCGACGCCTGCCGCGAGTTAGGACGTCCCGAACTGGCACGCGAATACCTCACATCCCTCCGCGACAATTATCCCGGCAACGAGGCCGACATCCTCTCGGCCATCAATTCACGTCTCAAGTCCCTGAAAAAATGAAAGCTACCAAGATACTGACGATTCCCGCCCTGCTGTTCGCGCTGTCGGCGTCGGCTCAATATAACCCCACCGTGGAGGTGGAGGGCACCTACAAGCCCGAGGTCATACTGCAGGACCGTGTCAACACGTTCCCCGAGCGACTGCGTCTCGGCAACACGGACAGTCATCTGGACTACGACATGGACGGCGTGGTGACCGATTTCGCGCCTCTCGGCGTGCCTATGCCTGCCACCGGATGGAACGACACACGCAGCCGCTGGCCTTATCGCGGATATGCCGAGCTGCAGCTCAGCACGCGCCTCGACGCCATAGTCAATGCAGGATACCGGTTCGTGGACGACGGAAAGACTCTGAGCGGCGTCTATCTGCGTCATAATTCCACATCGCTGTGGAAGCCGAAACTGTCGGATGCGGTGAAGGACACGCGCCGCAAGATTTATGACGAGACGTTAGGCCTGTATCTGCGACATAATGCCCCTAAGTATGGTATGCTGGACGTGGATGCGCGTTATAACCTTACGTATTTCAATTACTACGGCTTCAATCCGCTGCCGATGGCCGATATGCCGGACGCTCCGACACAGACGTTGAACCAGGCACGGTTTCACGCTAAGTGGACATCGAATGCCGAGCGTCGTTTCCGATATTACGCCGGCGTGGACGTGAACTATACGGCGTTCCGCAGCTTCTATACGTCGTTTACTACCGATGAATGCCCCGGCAACCGCGAGACGCTGATTTCGCCCGAATTAGGCGCCGGTTACCGCTTCGGTGACAGTTCGGTGGTAGGTCTGGATTTTTCCGCCGATTTCCTTCTATATACCGACAAGACACGGCTTGCACCGGCTATGCCGAAAAACTACAGCCGTTTCTCGTTCACTCCCTACTACAAGTGGGAGGGTGATAACATTACTTTCTACGGAGGCCCGCGCATCGACGTGTTTGCCGACAACGGCACGGCGTTGCGTCTGGCACCGGACGTGAGGTTCGGCTGGCACACGCGCGGCGTGGGGCTGGAGCTTTCGGCCACGGGAGGAACGGAGCTGAACTCGCTGCACGGCAATGTGTCGGAATCCAAATTCTGCGCACCGGCCATCGTGGACATGACGCCGGCATATACTCCTGTCGAGGCCCGTCTGAAATTCGGATTCGGCCCGTTCGCGGGCTTCCGCGCCGAGATGGAAGGCGCCTATAAGCGCACCATTCACCGGAGCTTCGGATGCTGGTATACGCCCTATCTGAGCCTGTACGGCCGTTCGGCGGCATCCTCGCAGCCGGTATTCGAAAACTATCTCGGCACACACATGAATCTGAGCGGATTCCAGATCGGCATCACATTGGCTTATAATTACGGCGAATACTTCGGCATCGAAGCTAAGATGAACTATATGCCTCAGGAGGATGACAAGGCATGGTTCAGCGGATGGGATATGCCGGAGGTGACGGCGCACATCGGCGTGCGCGGCAATCCCTGGAGCACGCTGAAATTAGGCGTTGACTGGGATCTGCGTGCCTGCCGCAAGGTGCCTTTGCTGATAGCCGGGGCCGATGGAAGCGAGTTGACAAGACAGCGCATCGGCAACCTGTCGATGTTGGGATTCAGCGCAACGTACGACATTCTGAAGAACCTGCGTGCCGAGGTGTATGTGGACAATCTACTGAACCGTCTGCATCAGGAGTGGCTGCCCGGCGTACCCGTGCCCGGCATCGCCGCCCGCCTCGGCCTCACCTTCCAGTTCTGAGACAGCAGATTATTTTTGACAGGAGAGTATGTTTTTTTAGACAGGAGAACAGGAGAAACAGGAGAGTCTACTTGAAATAGGCCTCCTGTTTCTCCTGTTCTCCTGTCTAAAAAATAGATATTCTCCTGTCCGAGAAATCAGATCAGGATTTTGTTGCGCTTGTAGATTTCGCGGAATTCCTTGGGCGTGTAGCCCTTGTTCTTCTTGAAGATGCGGTTGAAGTTCGACACGTTGTTGAATCCGGAGTTGTAGCATATCTCGGATATCGACTTCGTTGACGACATCAGCTCGCGGCTGGCTATGCCGAGCCGGATGGATATGACATAATCCGAGATGCTCCGGCCTGTGCGCAGCTTGAAGAATCGGCTGAAACTGCTGGGCGACATGCCGGCAAGGTCGGCCAGGTCGTTCAGGCGTATGTCGTTCTTATAGTTCTTGATGATATAGTCCTGGGCCTTCTTGAGCCGGCGGGAGTCGGACGATACGGCCGCCGTGCTGAACGACGAACTGCTGAGCGTGCGCGAATCGGGATCGATGGACAGTACATGCAGCAACTCCAGCAGCTTTATCATTTTGTCGAAACTCGACTCCGTGTCATTCATGGCCTTGATGATATCTGACACCTTCTCGATGCTGGACTCTGGGAAGGCGATGCCTTTGGACGAGGAGTCGAGCATGGCCTTGATGCTGGCCATCTGGGTGCGTTTCAGCATCTCCTCGCCGAAAATGTCTGCGGGAAACTGTATGGTTATCTCGCGTATATTGTTGCTGGTGCAGTCGGCCTGTTCCCATCCATGCTCTATGCCGTGGCCTATAAGGCACAGGTCGCGGTTGCCGATTGTCTCCATGTTGTCGCCAACCACGCGTCGGGCACCGGCGCAGTTCTCCACGTAATTGATCTCGAATTCGTTGTGCTTGTGTATGGGAAAATTGAACGCATCCTTGGTGCGGTCCACCATATAGAAGAAATCGCAGTCCGACAGAGGGGTTATCTCTGTCAGTATGTCTTGGCCGAGCGGCGTTGAGTTATTCTGGTGTGTCATAGCCTTTAGGTTAATGCCGTGCTGATCAATATCAACAGCTGGAGGAGAGAATGGCAGCGTTCGTGTTATCTTAATACAAAGATATATACAAATCCTGAATAAATCAAGTGTTTTTTGCAAAATTTATGTCAAAATGCGCAAAGTAATCTCAGATGTCGCTGATAAGGGATGTCAATTTAAGATATTTGAAGGTGCCATTGTTGTGGAATCGGAGGATTATTTCTAAATTTGCGGGTGTTATAACAGGTGTTATATGGAAATATATCAGAAAGTAATCACACCCAGACAGAGCAATATGGAACTGCTGCGTATCATGGCAATGTTTCTGGTTCTTATAGTTCATTCGGATTACCTTTCGCTTGGGGAGCCCACTCGTCTGGAATTGATATCGGCGCCGGAAGCTACGTTGACACGAATCTTTATTGAAGCGTTCAGCCTGATATGCGTGAATTTATTTGTATTCATATCCGGCTGGTTTGGCATCAAACCCAGACGGCATAAATTTGTGGATTTGCTTTTTCAGGTATTTTATTATCTGACAATTGCTTTTATTATTGCAATGCTGACAGGGCAGGTAAATAAGGATTGGCCTTCACTTAAAGAAATTTTTGTATTAGGCAATTGGTTTATACCTGCATATCTGATGCTTTTTCTGCTTGCTCCGGCATTTAACGACTTTGTGGAAAATACCGGACGTAAACGTCTGCGCACGATATTAATCGTGTTCTTTGCGGTTCAGACATTGTGTGGCTGGCTGGGTAAGGCAAATTTCTTCGCATCCGGATATTCTGTCATATCATTCACCGGCATATATCTGCTTGCCAGATATATACGCAAATATAACATTGGCGATAACTATAGTCCGTCTAAATTAGCAGCTATATTCGCAGGATGCGTATTCATTAATGCGGGACTTGGATTCATAAACGTTTATAGCGGAATTTACTTCTTGTCGATGTCGCCGTATCTGAATCCTTTTACAATTGTGGCTACCGTGAGTTTAGCGCTACTTTTTACTAAGTTCTCATTTCAGTCTTCGGTAGTTAATTTCCTGGCTCAGTCTGCATTCTCAGTGTATCTGTTGCATATCAACTTCAATCTCATAGACTTGTTTATGCAAATAAATCAGGACATATTCCATAACTATAATGGCATTGAAGTGATAGTGCTTATTTTCTTTACGTGTTGCTGCTGGTTCCTGGCGGCTGTCATATTGGATCAGCCGAGAAAATGGATATGGCGTAATATACAGAACAGGCGAAGAGGCATACGGTAGGAAGATTTCTGTAAGTAAGGCATAGCTCCTAAGGCACTTAAAAAGGGTACACGGAAATTCACATTTCCATGTACCCCGACGTGTGTTGTGTGTAGTATTAGTTATTGAGCCATTAAGGTCGTTATGATGGTCTTGTTGTGTGTTGTCTTGGTCAGTTCAGACGGAGCACGCGCGATGAATAGTCCATCCTCTTGTGCCAGTCCACGTCGTGGCTGACGGGGATTTCCAGCCCCGATTCCATCAGGAACTTACCGGTGAACTGCTTGCCCTCGAAGGGTAGTGGAGTGTTGTCGATGCGGTTCAGCTCGGTTACGGTGTAGAGCTTGTCGGGGTTCAGGCCGGCCATGCGCACTCGCGGCATCTTCTGGCCGTAGCTCGGGTCGGTCTTCCACCAGAAGAACACTGCGTCGTCCTTTTCGGGATTGACATACATCAGCGACGCGGCACCCTTGTTGTCGTACGGGCTCAGCAGACGGTAGAGGTCGCCGAACTGTACGACGGGGCGTATCTTCTTGTAGTCTTCGATGGCCTGCTTGCACAGGGCCTTGTCCTCCTCGCTCATGTTGGCGGGCTGGATTTCCATGCCCAGACGTCCGCTCATGGCCACGTCGGAACGGAACTTGATGGGCACCGTGCGGAACGTGGTGTGGTTGGGCGTGGCGCTGATGTGCGAGCCCATGGCGATGGCGGGGAAGAAGGAACTGGTGCCCCACTGCATGTAGATGCGCTGCAGCGCGTCGGTGTTGTCCGAGGTCCAGAACTCGTCGAACCAGGGAAGCAGACCCCAGTTGACGCGGCCGCCGCCGCTGGCGCACAGCTGGATGGTGACGTCGGGATATTTGGCGCGGATGCGCTCCAGTGTCTTCTTCAGGCCCTCGTGGTAGCCGATATAGAGGTGGCTCTGGTTGTCGGCAGTCTGATACTGCGATCCGTGGCTCATGATCGGCGCGTTGGCGTCCCACTTGATATAGTCGATGTCAGGATATTTGGTCATCAGCGTGTCCACGATGTGGAACACCACGTCCTGCACCTTCGGGTTGGCCATGTCCAGCACCAGCTGCGTGCCGCCGCGGCCTTTCACCACGTCTCGGTTCGAAGCCTTGATCACATAGTCGGGATGTTTCTCGTAGAACTCCGATATGGTGTTGGTCATTTCCGGCTCGATCCAGATGCCGAACTTCACGCCGTTTTTTTTGGCCGATTCCAGCAGGCCGTTGATGCCGTTGGGCAGTTTTTGGGTGTCCACCATCCAGTCGCCCAACGACGAGGAATCGTTCTTGCGTGGATACTTCACGCCGAACCATCCGTCGTCCATCACGAACAGCTCGCCGCCCATCGACGCGATGTCCTGCATCATGCGGTCCATGCCCTGCTCGTTGATGTCGAAGTAAACGCCTTCCCACGAGTTGAGCAGAATCTTGCGCTCCTTGTCGCCGTTGGCCAGGCGGTTCTCGCGGCCCCAGCGGTGGAAGCGGCGCGATACGGTGCCCATGCCGTCGGCGGAATAGGTCATGGCCACGGGAGGCGTCACGAACGTCTCCTTCGGCTTGAGGTTGTAGGCCGAGTTCTCTTCGTCCATTCCGGCGAACAGACGGTGCTGCAGGCTCTCGTCGGTGTCGATGCGCAGCTTGTAGTTGCCGCCGTATTCCACTGCGGCGCCTATGACGCGGCCGGTCTGCTCCTGTGCTTTTCCGTCAAGGCTGAGCATGATCTCGCCACGGCTGGTGTGGGCGTTGCGGGCGCCGTCGCGGTTCTTGATCACCTTCATGCCGGGACGCAGGGGCTCGTCGTTGACGCGCGCCTCGTTGGCCCATGCGCCGTGGTAGTTCTGCAGCCATACGTCGCCGTAACGTACGGGCAGCGACATGGAGGCGAACTGACGCAGGGTGATGTTCTTCTTCTCGTTGTTGGTGGTCTCGGTCCACATCTCGATGATGTCATCCTTGGGGAACGTGCGGTACTTCAGCGCCACGGTCACGGGATAGAAGCGGTCTTTCATCGTGACAGTGGTGACTGTGCCTTTGCCGTCGGATGCGGTGGTGACTCCCTGCACGGCCATGTCCATGGTCATGTTGCCGTCGGCATGGGTCATGGCCATGGCCGACTCATGCTCGGGGAATGTGCCGTAGAAGGGGAATGCGTCCAGGGCCGGGATGCCGGCGTCGCGCAGAGCCGCGGCCTCGGCGTCGGTCAGGCGCGTGCCATAGTACAGGAAATCAAGGCCTCCGTCTTTCTTGGCGTCGAGCACCAGGGAATTATGGTCGGTGGTGATGTTTACTATTTCCGCCCGGATGGCCGGTGCCGTTATCGCAAAGGCGGCCAGCAGGAGGGAGATTTTTTTAAGGTTCATGAGCAGTTGTATGGTTATTGTATTAATTATGTGTCAAAGATAGCCAAAAAACGCGAGACGGCCAAGAAAGAGGGGAAATATCGGGCACTCTGACAAATAAATGGCTAAATTAGTATTGATATTCAAGGGGAAAGGAACGGAGAAGGGAAAAAGGGAAGGAGAGGGGGAAGGGGGAAAGAGAAGGGAAGGGGCCGTACCTGCGGTACGGAACAGAACGGCTCCGCGACGAAAAAAGGCGCGCCGAAAGGCACGCCTTTTTTATAGGGGTTATGACTTATCAGAGCTGAGGACCGGCGGCAACCAGAGCCTTGCCGGCCTCGTTGTTCTCGAACTTCTTGAAGTTCTTGATGAACATGCCGGCCAGTTCCTTGGCCTTCTTGTCCCACTCTGCGGGATCGGCGTATGTGTCGCGCGGATCGAGGATCTTGGTGTCTACACCGGGAAGCTCCGTGGGGATGGTGAAGTTGAAGTAGGGCAGCTTCTTTGTGGGAGCCTTGTCGATGTCACCGTTCAGGATGTCGTCGATGATGCCGCGTGTGTCGCGGATGGAGATACGCTTGCCGGTACCGTTCCAGCCTGTGTTCACGAGGTAAGCGTTGGCGCCGCTCAGCTTCATCTTCTTAACCAGCTCCTCGGCATACTTGGTGGGGTGCAGCTCCAGGAAGGCCTGGCCGAAGCAAGCCGAGAATGTGGGCGTGGGCTCTGTGATACCGCGCTCCGTACCTGCCAGCTTGGCGGTGAAGCCGCTCAGGAAGTAGTACTTGGCCTGCTCGTGGTCGAGGATGGCAACGGGAGGCAGAACACCGAATGCGTCGGCGCTCAGGAAGATAACCTGCTTAGCGGCCGGACCCTTGCTGACGGGCTTGACGATGTTCTTGATGTGGTAGATAGGATAGGAAACGCGGGTGTTCTCCGTCACGCTCTTGTCGGCGAAGTCGCATGTTCCGTCGGGACGAACGGTAACGTTCTCAAGCAGGGCGTCGCGAGTGATGGCGTTGTAGATGTCGGGCTCGCTTTCGGGGTCGAGGTTGATCACCTTGGCGTAGCAGCCGCCCTCGTAGTTGAACACGCCCTCGTCGTCCCATCCGTGCTCGTCGTCGCCGATCAGCTTACGCTTCGGGTCGGTGGACAGAGTGGTCTTGCCTGTGCCGGAGAGGCCGAAGAAGATAGCGGTCTCGGTCTCGTCCATGTTGGTGTTGGCCGAGCAGTGCATCGAAGCGATGCCGCGCAGGGGGTTGAAGTAGTTCATCATCGAGAACATACCCTTCTTCATCTCGCCGCCGTACCAGGTGTTCAGGATCACCTGCTCGCGCTGCTTGATGTTGAATGCCACTACAGTCTCGCTGTGGAGGCCGAGTTCCTTGTAGTCCTCGCATTTAGCCTTCGAAGCGTTCAGCACAACGAAGTTGGGCTCGAAGTGCTTCAGCTCCTCCTCGGTGGGACGGATGAACATGTTGGTCACGAAGTGAGCCTGCCATGCCACCTCCATGATGAAGCGCACTGCGATGCGGGTGTTGGCGTTGGCGCCGCAGAAGCAGTCAACCACGTACAGGGTCTTGTCGCTCAGCTCCTTTACAGCCTTCTCGCGAATCTTGTCCCATACCTCGGTGGTCATGGGGTGGTTGTCGTTCTTATACTCTTCGGTTGTCCACCATACGGTGTCCTCGGAAACCTCGTCCTTAACGATGTACTTGTCCTTAGGCGAACGGCCGGTGTATACGCCGGTGAATACGTCTACGGCGCCAAGGTCGGTAACGTAGCCCTTCTCGTAGCCTTCCAGGCTGGGGTTCGTTTCGTCCTTGAACAGCTCATCATAACTCGGATTGTGGATGATTTTCTTTACATCCTTAATGCCGTACTGCGACAGGTTAAGTGTATCCATAACAGATAATTATTATTTTGGGTTTTTGTTATATTTTGTTCCTTGCATTCGTCATGCCTTGTCTTTTCAGAGGAGGGTGCCTCCGGGTTGATTGCGGCCGGAAAACGACGGGTCCTGTCAGGTCGCAGTCATTGTTATATTTATAACCTTTTTCAGTCTGCAAAGTTAACGAAAAAAAGTTAATTGCGCATCATTATAAAGAAAAAATTCCTTAATATTGGCGTCCCGAAATCAAAAAAAGAGTGAAAAGTATAATTCCTGATGCGAAATTTTGCGGG
This sequence comes from uncultured Bacteroidales bacterium, assembly GCA_900542185.1. Lineage (GTDB taxonomy): Bacteria > Bacteroidota > Bacteroidia > Bacteroidales > Muribaculaceae > Lepagella. Next base: position 7,059 of record UQMZ01000004.1, on the reverse strand, counting down.
AAACAAAAAAAGTGTTAACTTTGCAGCGCAAAGACATAAGCCCGGGTGGATACCAGAGTGGCCAAATGGGGCAGACTGTAAATCTGCTGGCTTACGCCTACGGTGGTTCGAATCCATCTCCACCCACTCAAATTAAAACAGCGATATACAACTACAGGGCGTTCGCGAGGACGCCCTTAGTTTTTTTAGTATAAACCTAAACCACAGGCTATGAAAAAAATATGCTATCTTTGCGCCCTACTGCTGGCGCTCTCGTTTGCCTCCTGCCGCAAGAACGGCGGCGCGGAAGTGGAGGAACTGCTGCAGAAAGTACCCAACACGGCGTCGTTCGTAGTGCAGGTCGATGTCGAGTCGCTTCTTGACAAGGCCGGGGCCAAGGTCAAAGATGGCAGGATAGAGCTTGACGCCGACCTGAAGGCGGCTCTGGACAAAAACTCGTCGAATCAGGAATTCATGCAGGCGTTGAACGGCGATACCGGTGTCGAACCTTCGGCATTCGTGGCGTTCGGCGACGGATACAAGGTATATCTGACCGGATTCCTGACCGACACGGATAAATTCAAGGCATGGATGCAGAAGAAGTCCGGACAGCCCGTGGAGGAAAGCAACGGCGTAAGCCACGCCGGCGACATGGCCATGTCCGGCAATCAGTTCTGGATTCTCGGCTCGGGCGGCAGCACCATCGATCCCGACAAGATCCGCGAATACATGGCCCTGAGCGACAAACAGTCGTTCGCTTCCGGCAATTTCAGCAAGATTCTTACCAACGGCGATGCCGAGGTGTCGGGGTGGTGCGACCTGGCGGGCGTGATGAACACCGCCAACACACCGTTCCAGCAGCGCGCTGTGGTCAAGATGATGACAAGCACCGTGTTCGAGGACGCCAATTTCGCATCGTTCACCATGAATTTCGAGAAAGGCATGATGAAGCTGACTGCCCATATCCTCAACGACAAGGGTAATGACGCCAAATTCCTGTATGCTTCCGAGAAACTTGACACCTCGCTGTTCAACGACCTGAAGGCCAACGCCGATGGCGTGATCGGCATTGCCGTTCCCGCCAAGCTGGTGAAGCAGCTGCAGGAGCACACCAAGGGCCAGCTGTCGATGCTGTCGGTGGTGTTCGGCGCACTCGGCTCGATCGACGGCACCGTGGCGGTATCCGTCGGAGGTGAGGACAAGGGCGCGTATCAGGGAGCCATCCAGACCAACGACGGCAGCACGTCCGACCTGATGGGTCTGCTGAACGAGATGGACTGCCGTCCCGCCAAGCAGGGCAAACTCGTGACATTCGAGCGCGGCACCATGACCGGCGCCAACAGCCCCGCACTGATGGGTCAGAAACTCAAGGGCTCCATCATGGGCGTGGTGCTTTCGTCCGATTTCATCAAGAATCCCGGCGAGAACAACGCCCTGAAATTCGTGACCGTCAAATTGGTGCCAAAATCGGGCAGCGTCATCCTGGAATGCGAGACGGAGACGAAAGACCAGAATGTCAATGCGGTTAAGGCGCTGATTTTAAGCATGAATTGACCCCACGACCGGACAGGTCGCAATACTGCAATAAGGAAGAAGGAGATAAGGATAATGAAAGGGATGGAGTTCAGTCCGCTTGAGAGCATCACGCTGCGTGGCATGCTGCCCCGCGTGTTCAAGGGCGAGAGCATCCCCGCCTCGGAGGTGTGGAACGCCGACCTGACGTTTCGCCGGGGCGAGAGCGTATTGGTTGAGGCCGCGTCGGGCGGCGGCAAGTCGTCGATGTGCTCCTATATATTCGGAGCGCGCACCGACTACGAAGGCACGCTGCTGTTCAACGGCCGTGACGTGTCAGGACTCAGTCCCGACGACTGGCAGCGCGTACGCCGCGTAAACATTGCCTATCTCCCTCAGGAACTCTCCCTGTTTCCCGAGCTTTCGGCCTGGGACAACATACAGCTCAAGAATTCACTTACCGACCATGCCGGGCCGGCGCAGATAGAGGAGTGGATGCGCCGGCTGGGCATACTGTTCCGTCGCGATTATCCCGCCGGCCGCATGTCGATAGGGCAGCAGCAGCGCCTGGCCATAATCCGCGCCCTGTGCCAGCCCTTCGACTTCATCCTGCTCGACGAACCGGTGTCGCACCTGGACGAGGAGAACAACCGCATCGCTGCCGAAATCATAGCCGAGGAGGCCAAACGGCAGGGTGCCGGCATTATCTCGACAAGCGTAGGCAACCACCTGCTGCTCGACTATAACAAACGAATGCATCTATGAAACTCGTAAGCAGACTGTTGCGGAAAAACACCTCGGTGCCGCGCATCGTGGGTTTCGTGATATCCAATTTCATCGGGCTGGCCATCGTGTTGGGCGGCCTGCAGTTCTATCAGGACGCCCGGGGCATTTGGGAGGCCGACGACTCGTTCATATCCACCGACTATCTGGTGCTGAACAAGAAGGTGACCTCGCGCCAGACCTTAGAGGGTGCCGATCAGGGATTCACGCAGGCAGAAATCGACGACCTGCGCCGTCAGCCGTGGGTCAGGGACGTGGGCCTGTTCACCTCCAACAATTTCAAGGCATACATGTCCGTGCAGGGGGGTAGCCACAGCATGAGCACGTACATGTTCTTCGAATCCATCCCCGACAAATTCGTGGACGTGCCCTCGTCGCAGTGGTCGTGGCGTCCCGGCAGCGACGACGTGCCCGTCATCATAAGCAAGGACTATCTGACGCTGTATAACTTCGGCTTCGCCGGCTCGGCCGGGCTGCCCCGTATGTCAGAGGGAATAATGAGCGGCATCCCCATGACATTGGTGCTGACCGACGAGTCAGGGATGCGCCGCAAGGAGATGCACGGCCATATAGCCGGTTACTCCAACCGTCTGAACACCATCCTGGTGCCCGAGGGTTTCCTGCAGGAAGCCAACCGCGAGCTGGGCGACGGCACGGAGAAGCTGCCGCAGCGCGTCATAGTGGACGTGAGCAGCCCCGGCGACGTGGCCATCGCGCCATTCTTGGAGGAACACGGCTGGGAAATGGCCGGCGACAAGAGCGCCAGTCAGGCCAGCTTCCTGCTGAAGGTAGTGACCGGTATAATCCTGGTGATAGGAGGCGTCATTACGTTGCTCAGCTTCTTTATCCTGTTGCTGTCGGTGTCGCTGATCATGGAGAAGAACCGCGACAAACTGCACGCACTGCTGATGTTAGGCTATGACCTGCGCACCGTCGGAGCGCCGTATATTAAGCTCGTGGCCGTGTCGTCGGTGGCGGCGTATGTATTGGCACTCGGCGGCATGTTCGCCATGCGGTGGTCGTACCTCGGCGCCATCACCGGACTTGGTGCCGAGCCAGAGGGAGTTCTTGTGTCGGTGCTGACGGGCCTGGTGCTGACGGGCCTGATCGTGGCGTTCAATATAGTGGCCGTGCGGCGCAAAGTGCGGTCGGCGTGGCGCCTGTGAAGGCGTGGCGAAATATTAACAACTGTTAATTAACAGTGTTAACCTTTGCGCATTTTTACAATTATTAGTACTTAATCGTTACTTTTGTAAGCATTAATGCAAACGACCAAGTTGGATACTGGCGCAATCCTTCTCTCTCCACGGACCATGAAAAAGCTTGGATAGTTTTCAACAACCAGATATATAGATACTTAATCTAAAGTTCGTTGTTAGGACGGACGTGAGAAACGCGACATAGGAGAAGAATATAACCCAATGTAAAACTAAAACATATTCCTGCATGAAGAACTTATGTTTTCATCTGAACAAGGGGATGTGTCTGATAGCAGTGATGTTATTAGCGATAGCATTTCCCTCGTTGGCTCAGAAGATCACGGTGACAGGCCATGTATCGGACGAGCAAGGCGAAGACCTGATAGGGGCGACCATCATCGAGAAGGGCACCTCTAACGGAACAGCCGCCGACATCGATGGTAACTTCACGATCGAGGTACCGTCGAATGCCGTATTAACGGTAAGTTACGTAGGCTACGATCCGATGGATGTGTCCGTCAACGGGCAGACCCACCTGAACATCGTGATGAAGGAGAATGCCACGATGCTGGCCGAGACGGTCGTGATCGGTTACGGTAGCGTCAAGAAATCGGACGCCACCGGTTCGGTGGCTCTTGTCACTCCCGATGCGGTCGAGGCCGGAATCTCGACATCGGCCCAGGACCTGCTGGTAGGCGCCAGCCCCGGTGTAGTGGTTACGACCGATGGCGGTAACCCCCAGGGCGGCGGTGCTATCCGAATCCGTGGCGGTGCCTCGCTGTCGGCATCCAACGACCCTCTGATCGTATTGGACGGTGTGCCCTTGAGCAGCGACGGTATAACCGGCATGTCCAATCCTCTGGCCATGATTGCTCCCGAGAACATCGAGTCCATGACCATCCTGAAGGATGCTTCCGCAACAGCCATCTATGGTAGCCGTGCATCGAACGGCGTCATCATCATCAACACCAAGAAGGGTAAGGGCGGCAAGCCGCAGCTCAACTTCTCGGCCAACTTCACCGTCAACACTCCCGGCAACACCTGGGACGTGATGAGCGCAGATCGTTTCAGAGAGGTTGCCCATAAGTATTACGGCGAAGATTCCGATCTTTATCGTCAGCTTGGCACAGCCAAAACAAACTGGCAGAATAAAGTGCTCCGCACCTCCTTCAATCAGGAATATAACCTGAGCCTCGGCGGCAAGGCCGGATTCCTGCCTTACCGCGTCAGCGCTTCGTACACGATGAACAACGGTATCATTAAGGACTCTCAGATGCAGCGTGTCACGGCAGGCTTCAACCTGAATCCCGAGTTCTTCGGCGGCCTGTTGAAGGTCAGCGCCAACGTCAAGGGTTACTATCTGCGTAACCGCGACGCCGACCAGGGTGCCATCGGCTCTGCCATCGCATTCGACCCCACGCTTCCCGTGCATTCCAACATCGCTTCCGGCAACGCCGACTTCCCTTATTTATATAACGGGTACACGACGATTACCAGCGGCATTTATAATGCGATCAATCCCAACGGTACGACCAACCCGGTGGCTATGATTGAAAATCAGCGCAATGTATCCCAGATTTTCCGCAGCAACGGTAATTTACAGATTGACTATGCTCTCCATTTCCTTCCCGAGCTGCACCTGAACCTGAACTTGGGTTACGATGTGAGCCGTGCGTTCAAGAATGTGGACATAGCCCAGAACTCGCCCCGCGCATGGAGAAGCGAGACCAACAAGTCGGGTGCAGGCTCCAACTATCATGAGTATATGATGCGCCGCAACACCCTGCTGGATTTCTATCTGAACTATAAGAAGGACTTCCAGGCCATTCAGTCCTATCTGGACGTAATGGCCGGTTACTCCTGGCAGCGTTTCGACGCCTTCGGTCACAACAACGGTACGGTTTACACCACCAAAGGCTTCTATTCGCCCGCCCAGACCGACGGTGTCCTGACCATCAATCCCGAGTCCCCCAATCCCGGCGATCATTATAATCCCGAAAAACGATGGGACGACGGCAACCTGGTGCTGGTGTCGTTCTTCGGACGTCTGAACTATACATTCAAGGATACATATCTGTTGACCTTCACGCTGCGTGACGACGGTACGTCGCGTTTCAGCAAGAAGAACCGCTGGGGTCTGTTCCCCTCCGTAGCCCTTGGATGGAAGATAACAGAAATGCCCTTCTTCGAGAAGGCCCGCGAGACCATGAACGAGTTCAAGCTCCGCTTGGGATGGGGTGTCACCGGTCAGCAGGCTGTGGGCGGATTCTTCGACTATATGCCCGTTTACGTGCAGAGCACCAACAACGGCTCGAAGTATCCGAACCTTTACACCGGCAAATACGAAGGTCAGATCAATACCTTGTATCCCGGCATCTACAATCCCAACCTGAAGTGGGAGGAGACCACTACGTGGAACGTCGGTCTGGACATGGGATGGCTCAACAACCGCATCACCCTGGCCCTGGACTGGTACCTGCGTGAATCGAAGGACCTGCTGAGCTACGCCACCGTCGCTCCGGGTGCCGCCACCTCCAACATGATGAACCAGAACATCGGTACGCTCCGCAACATCGGTGTCGAGGGCACCATCACCGCGAAGCCCGTCGTGACCGACAACTTCACATGGACCACAAGCCTGAACGTGGCCTGGAACAAGAACGAGATAACCAAGCTGAACTCTATCGACGATCCCAACGCATTCCTGCTGGCCGGCGACGACATATCCGGCGGTACGGGTAACAAGGTCCAGGTTCACAAGGTGGGATATCCCGCATATACATTCTATCTGTACGAGCAGGTTTACGATCAGAACGGCGATCCTATCGAGGGCTGCTACGTTGACCAGAACGGCGACGGCACCATCGACGACAACGATCGCGTGTTCCGTCACTCCAAAGACCCGAAAGTCACGATGGCATGGAACAACACTTTCTCGTGGAAGGGTTGGGACCTGGGCTTCCAGCTCCGCGCTTCCATCGGCAACTATGTCTACAACGACATGCTTTCGACACACTCCACAGTCGCCGATATGTACAACACGTCGGGCGTACACAACCTGCTTGACGCCGACCATCTGTTCATGGGCGGCCAGACCACCAACACATATCTGTCCAACTACTGGCTGCGTAACGCCAGCTTCCTCCGTTGTGACAACATCACGTTGGGCTACACCTGGCGAGACATCAAGGGCCAGATTCCTTCGGTCCGTCTGTATGGCGCCGTTCAGAATCCCTTCGTCATCACCGGCTACAATGGTCTGGATCCCGAGGTGTTCAACGGTATCGACAACAATGTCTATCCCCGTCCTATATCGGTTACACTCGGCGTGATGGCCACATTCTAAATTCTCTCATTATTAAAGGAAATCAATATGAAATCATATATAAATAAATTCCTGCTGGGACTGGCTGTGGTGTCGATGACCGGACTTGCAAGCTGTGTCAACGACCTGGACCAGGCTCCCCAAGATCCCAACAAAATCACGTCGGGAGACTTCGGCAAGGATCCGAAGGAATATATGGGTCAGGTGATGGCCTGTCTCTTATACACATCTCCGAGCCCACGAGACTAGCGCTCATCTCGT
>UQMZ01000003.1 GCA_900542185.1 uncultured Bacteroidales bacterium | reverse complement strand
CGAGATGAGCGCTAGTCTCGTGGGCTCGGAGATGTGTATAAGAGACAGTCATATACTTGGGACGTGCCAACAGCCGGGGCATATTCGTACGCGCCGACCGCAGGCTGTCGCCGGGCAATACCATCTATCGTCTTGACACCGAGGACGGTCTGGTGGGAACGTTCCATGTCGTTGACAATCCCGCCGTGACGGCCATCGCCCTGGAGCATCCGTTGGAAATGCTGTCCGGAGGTTGCTCGGCAATCGACATCGAGGACACCGTCGGAGCCACGTCCATCGTGACCGAGAGCAGCGGTACGGCCATATTCGAGAACGGCTACTGGAAGGTGCTGCGCAAGTCGTCGATACGTTACGAGTAAATCAAAAACCTTTCGTATGAAAATCCGGGGAATCCTACCGCTGACTTTGCTGATGCTGGCGGGATGCGGCCATGATCCGGAACCGGCGCTGACCGCTCTTGATGAGGCGGTGGAGAATCACAGTGCCAATATCATACGATATGGTGAGGAATTGCGTCGTGAGGGCGTGGCTGCGATGCAGAGCACCCTGACGGACAGTCAGCGTATGGCGATGTACCGAGGCCTGCGACTGAAGTATCAGACGTTCGATATGGATTCCGCCATCCATTATGGTCTGAAGGAATACAGGCTGGCCGAAAAAAGTCAAAGGTCCGGCCTGACGGCGTCGAAAGCCATGAGTCTGGCGCGTCTGTATGTGTCGCGCGGCGAATTGCATGAGGCCACGACATTGATAATGCGCCATGTCAACGACACGGTGATTCCTGAGGTTCGCGACGGCTATTATCGTGCGCTTGCCGATGTGTATGTCGGCCAGGGGGTCTCTCCTGTGGATGTGTACGCACGTATGATGGAATTCATGGAACCCGATGAGGAGGGCCGATGGTTTTACGAGCTGCGACTGTATGAGGGAATGGCCGATTATAATCGGGCCGATTCCGTTTTACGCAGTATAAAGTTATCCGGAAATGCCTCTGACCGTGACATTGCAATATACAATTATCTTGAGGGAGAGCTGCGACTTCTGCGGCATGACACCGTGAATGCGATCGAACCTCTGATAACAAGCTCGTTGCATGACCTTAAAGTCCCTGTGCGGGATTATCAGTCGTTGTACCGGTTGTCGGAGGTATTGCTGAAACGAGGGGATACTGAACGTGCCTACCGGTACATCAAGCTGGCTATGGCCGATGCCGGAGCCTCTAAAGTGGCGGCGAACCAGGTGGCGGTAAACGCTCTGTTCCCTTCGGTTCTCGGGGCATACGAGCAGCAGGTGAAACGCGAGCAGCAAAACGAACGGATAGCTACCGTCGGAATTTCTGTGCTTTTGGTAGTACTGCTGACAGCGTTGGTGTTCGTGGCACGTCAGCGTAACCAGTTGCGCCAGGTGTCGAAAAACGAGAAACAGCTCATAAGACGGCTGCAATCGTACAACTCGGAACTGTCGGAACTGAATGCAAGACTCAAGGACAGTAACAAGGTGCGTGACACATACCTGTTGCAGTACCTCCGTCTGTCATCGGAGTTTGTGCGAGACATCGAAAAACTGAAGATGGGCGTATCGTCGGCATTCCACAAGAAAGGTATGGATGGCGTCAACAAGTTCCTGGCCGAGATTGACGATAAGAAGGAAACGAAACGTTTCCTCAGCAACTTCGATTCCACTTTCTTAGGTCTGTATCCTGATTTCGTAGAAGAGGTGAACAGGGATCTGAAGCCTGAGTGTCAGTTGTCGCTGAGCCGTGACGGCTCGATGGGGACAGACCTGCGCGTGATGGCCCTGATAAGGCTCGGCATCGTGTCGAGCGACCAGATAGCAGAGTTCCTGCACAAGTCCCTATCCACCATCTATAACTGCCGCGTCCGCCTCAGGAACGCCCGTATCGACAGCGACCGGGGATAACAGGCCGCGTTCTATTCCGGGCAGAACGGGCAAATGTCCATGATTTCTTTTTCGAAAGTGTCGCGGTTAATCGCGCGGTTTCGCATTTCTGTCCGTCTGTTGAATATGGTCTGCTGGGAATAGAACAGGAGAGTCGCTATTTTTGTGCTGTCGGTAATCCCCATTCTTATCAAGGCGAGTATGCGCAGATTGGCATTCAGCAATTCGCTGCTTTTAGGGCATATTGCCTTGTCCGGTTGCAGCAATGAATTCACATTCTTTATGAAATCCGGATACAACCGCAGGAATGCTGTGTCAAAGTTGTAGAACACTTCTCTCAGCTCCGCTTCGGAGGGGCGTGAATTAGCCTGAAGCAGTTTCAGCAGTTCCTGTGATTGACCTGCCTTCAGTTTCGTTGATACAGTCAGCTGCAATCTGTTGTATTTATCGATATATCCGGCACAGAGGTTCAGGAACAGGTTCACATATTGTTCACGTGAACGGTTGGTGTCCTGCAACTGCTTGTTGAATACTTTAAGTTGTTCATTGAATGACGACAGAATCTCGTTCCTGATTCCGATTTTCCTTTTCTGAACGATGATTATTGCAATTGCAATGATCAGGATTATTACTATTATTACAATTGTCGTCAGGTATATGTGGAGCTGTTTGTTTTTCGCCAATACGGTTTCCTGATATGCCGTTGCTATGGCAGGGAGTTTTTTGCCGATTTCAAGTATTCTCAGCCTGTTGTTGTATTCGAGCGCGTCGTTCAGTGAATAGTTCAGGTAGGCGTTGGCGCGTTCCAGATCCCCGTCATCATTTTTTATCAGCAGAGCCACCTCCTGCAAAGCCAGATTTTCCTTCAAAGGAATCATCTGGTCTGCGACCGCCGCATTAATGAGCCATTTGCGGTAGCTGGCTTTATCCTGCAGATTGATGTAGACCTGTGCCAAAGCGTACGCTGCCTGTGAGTATAAGCGTGAATTTTCCGGTTCGTTCCTTACGACTTTCAGATAATATTTTTTAGCCTTTTCAAAATCGTGATCGAACATCAGGGCCTTTTCTGCTATCCTGTAATCATATAATGATGTATTGCGTGGGGTTACGCTGATGAGAGAATCAAGATATGTTTTGCTGTTTCGGGAATAAACAGGAGCAAATGTCTTGTCTTGTGAATATTCAGCCCAGACTCCGTAGGTCCATTGACAGGCCTGATAATACTTTTCTCTGAGGGGGTCGGACATGCATGAGGATTGAACTTTCTTAAGCTCGTCGATTGCCTGGCTGAAATGCCCCGAGGTCGCATACGACATTGCCTTGTGGATTCTTACCGTTGCATTAAGGTCATAGTTTTCGGAATTCGAGACAAGCCTTTCTGCAAGCTCCACATATTTCATTGCCGAGTCGAAATTGAGGGTGAGATATTCCTCATAAAGCTTGTCATAACCCCTGAGTTTTTCCATTGCCGGGGCATTGGCAGGAATTCTGGATTTTATGCTGTCAATTCTGTGTTTTTTGTTTTTGAGGAACGTATCTCTGATTTCAAGCACGGAATCAAGCCTTGCAAGGTCATTTTTTTGCCCCGCATAAAGAGGGTATGCAACAACCAGAATAAGGAATATATATACTGAGAACGTTTTCATCTTTTTTTGACATCTGTCGTATTGATGTGCAAAGATAATATAAATATTTTAAATACCCAAAACAGTTTCAATCGTCCGTTAACACTACCTGATTTTAATTTAACATATTTTGTAACACATTGAAAAATAACGAATTACCCCCCCCGAATCGCTACCTGAACAACTTAAGACTACCTACCGACTACTTGCTATTGATTAAAATGTGTTAACGTTATAATTTTACCACAAAATTCAAAAACAACAATTAACCTAAATCTTTATGAAACCTCTTAATTTAACATTTGGACGGATGATGCTTCTCACGGCATTATTGCTGTTGACATCGCAGGTGTTCGCCCAGGTGCAGAAAATCTCCGGAGCTCTGACTGATTCATCGGGCGAGCCATTGATCGGTGCGAGTGTTTATGTTATCGGAACCAATAAAGGCACCTCGACAGATGTAGATGGGAAATACACGATTGAGGCGAAAGGCAACGACAAGATTCGTTTTTCCTATGTAGGATATAAGACAAAGACTGTCAAGATTGACAACCGCACGGTTATCAACGTCACACTTGATGTAGATGATACGGTGCTTGATGAGGTGGTAGTTATCGGTTACGGTACTATGGATAAAAAGGAATTGACTTCGGCCGTATCACATGTCAGCGCGAAAGACTTCCAATCCATAGCATCAACAGACGTATCAATGCTGATCCAGGGCAAAGTGCCGGGGCTTTCTGTAGTAAACACAGCGGCAGCAGACCCAAACTCCACGGCAAGCCTTCAGATACGCGGTGTCTCGTCGCGTGAGGCGGGTCTCGGTCCGCTCATCGTGCTTGACGGAGTGCCGGGTGCGAGTCTTACCAATATCAATCCCAACGACATTGCCTCGTTCGATGTCCTGAAGGACGGAGCAGCCTCTGCCATCTATGGTACGCGAGGCTCAAACGGTGTGATTATCATCACCACCAAGAAAGGAGCCCAGGATGGGAAAGTGCATACCTCCTATTCAGGCACGTTCTCATGGGATAAGGCAAACCGAGATCTGGACATGATGAGCGCCGAGGAATACCGGACCTGGCGTATTCCCTCGGGAGATGCAGCCACAGACCTTGGCGCGAGTGAAGACCTTTTCGATCTGGTTTCCCAGACCGGTTTCAAACAGACCCATACATTGACAATAAGCGGAGGCGGAGCGAACACCAACTACCGGGTGTCGGCAGACTATCGCAACGGGGATGGTGTCGAGCGACGCGGCAATCGTGAGGAATATGGTGCGCGCGCGACTGTGAACCATACCACCAAAGGCGGTTTGTTTAACGCCACGCTGAATATGGCTCCACGTATTGTGTATCGTACTCTTGCGGATAATGACGTGTTCCGCCGCGCGATAGAGGCTAACCCCACTACTCCGGTGTGGAATCCAAACGAACCGGGACGTTATTATGACTTCTCCGACACTAACGGGTTTGAGAATCCTTTGGAGACCATGGCTCTGCAAAAGAGCAAAAGCCAGGAGAAAGTCCTCGACTGGGATGCGACGGTCAAGCTGAATCTGCTGCCCCTTTTCCTGCCGAATGCGAAATACAGCCAGAACCTCTCGACTCAGATCACATTTGCGGACCATCAGTATAACAACGACTACAGTATGTTCGAGCCATCAACGATGAATAAGCATATCAAGACCAAGAAGAAAGGTTGGGCACATCGTTCGGCCAACAATTCCCGCAGTCTCAGTCTGGAATGGCTTGCCAATTACAACATAGGCATAAAGGATCACAATATACGCGCCATGGTGGGTTATTCATACCAGTATTGGCAGAATTCCGGATTCTCCGCAGCCAATTATGATTTCTCCAACGATGGTCTCGGAGCAGACAATCTCGGTTCCGGTGACGGCGCCAAGGAAGAGGGCGAGGTCGGAATGGACAGTTACAAAGACGACAGCAAACTGATTGCATTCTTCGGGCGTGTGAACTACGACTATGCCGGACGTTATCTTTTCACGGCTTCGCTTCGTCACGAAGGGTCTTCAAAATTCGGAAAGAATCACAAGTGGGGTAATTTCCCTGCCGTATCAGTCGGCTGGCGCATTTCAGAGGAAGAATTCATGAAAAGCGCCTCCTCATGGTTGAATGAACTGAAGATACGTGCTGACTTCGGTGTCACAGGCAACCAGGAATTCGGCAGCTATCTTTCACTTGATACAATGGGGCCGTTCGGCTACAGCTATTACAATGGTCAGTGGGTGCGGGTATGGGGACCCGGAAAGAACGTCAATCCTGACCTCCACTGGGAGAAGGGAAAGAACTGGAACATCGGTTTAGACTTCTCGCTCTTCAACAACAGACTCTACGGCTCGTTCAATTATTTCAACCGACGTCAACAGGATCTGCTCGGTAATTACCGCGTGCCCATGCCTCCCTATCTTTTCACGCATACTTATGTGAATGTGGGAACAATGAAGAACACAGGTTTTGAGTTCGACATCACGTTCAACGCCGTGCAGACTCGTGATTTCACATACACAATGAATTTCATCGGGACAACGCAATCCAACAAATTTGTGGATTTCAGCAACTCCGAATTCGTTGGCAACGACTATTACGATGTGGCGTATACAGAGATTCCGTATCCGAACATTCCGCTTCAGCGTATAGAGAAAGGCCGCTCGATCGGTAGCTTCTTCATGTTCAAGTATGCAGGTATCAATACAGAGGGTGAATGGCTGATATACGACAAGGACGGAGATATCATCCTTGGTGCCCAGGGATCAGAGGCTGACCGTCAGTATGTCGGCAACGGCTTGCCTAAGTTCACACTCTCCACAAGCCACAACTTCCGTTATAAGAATTTTGATCTCTCACTATTCTTCCGAGGCGCGTTCGGTTTTGATATCTTCAATATCCACGATTTCTATTACGGCACGCGCAATTTCACCGGAAACACGTTGAGCAAGGCATATCAGAAAAACGAGAAGATTTCATCGTTGCAGAATCCTATAGTCTCCGACTATTTCCTGGAGAGAGGCGATTACTTCAAGCTTGACCAGATTACGCTGGGATACACCCTTCCCACGCCAAAGGCAAGATTCATGGATCAGCTGCGCATTTACGGAACAGTGCGCAACGTATTCACCATTACGAAATACAGTGGCATGGATCCATCCAATTTCCAGGTCAATGGACTTACGCCCGGCGCTCACAGCAGTCGCGGATATTATCCGACAACGCGTCAGTTCATATTAGGCGTTCAGCTTGATTTCTAATTCCAAGTAAAACCAAGATTTAATATACAATGAAACCATATAAATATTTAATCGGTCTGGCAATTGCGACAATGTCGCTGTCGGGATGTACAGATCTTGACGAGACCGTCTATAATCAGGTAAGTTCCAACAACTATTTCAACACTCGAGAAGACGTAATAGCAATGGCGTTCCGTTCTTTCGAACATGGCTACTGGACAATAGTGCCGCGTTTCAGAATTCAGGAACTCCCGGGCGATCAGCTCATAATCCCCCGCCGGGACGGCAGCTGGGACGATGGTGGCGTATGGAGACAATTCCATTATCACACGTGGACTCCGGATATCTCACGTCATGTGCATGATGAATGGGATTCGTGTTTCGCCGGCATCGGACAATGCAACTTCGCGATAGACCGTTTCAATCAGCTCGATCCTGCGCAATTCGGATTCTCTGAGGAGGAGTTCAATTCTCTGAAAACTCAGAATAGGGTTCTGCGTTGCTGGTATTACATACGTCTGCTTGATGCGTTCCGCAATGTCCCGTTCTCAGTGAGCTACGATGATCCGTCGCAGAACGTCATGTCTCAGGTTGCCCCGGAATTCATATTCAACTTTGTCGAGACCGAGCTAAAGGAATCTATTCCCTTGCTCTATAAGAAAGAGAGCCTCGGCACCGGTTCGCAGTATGCCAATCTATGGACTCAGGGAGGTGCGGCAGCGTTGCTCGTAAGATTGTATCTCAATGCGAAAGAATGGATAGGCGTTGACCGTCTGGAAGATTGCGAGAAGGTGGCGCAGGATATTGTCGACGGTGTATATGGTGCCTACAAGGTTGACGAGCGCTGGGATGCGCCGTTCGATTCCGATAATGACAAATGTGATGAGCTGATTTTCTTTTTCTCGGGTTCCTGCAATTACACCAGCTGGCATTATCATCAGCTGTACAACTGGGGCGTGCCGTCAAATTCCGAACTCTTCTTCAACGACTACAAAGTGAAACATGGGGGACATAACGGAGAGTTTGTATGTTCTCCGAGTTATGATCCGACCGGTAAGCTTTATGATTTCGAGCTCGGCATGACCGTGCAGAAATTCAGGAAGTATCCGGGTGATGTGCGTCTGACGAAATACAAGAACCTTGGAGGTGGCAAACGCGAGGGTATGTTTCTTTTCGGCAATCTGGAGTATACGCAGAATGGAATAAAACGTAAGTTGACTGCTCCTGAGACTCCTTATGTTCTTTGTATCCGCGATGCCGTGGGACAGTTCCACAGCATGAAGGAAGACAAATGGCTCACGTCAGCCACGAGCGACATGACCACCGGTGACTACAATTCCGGATGGTACACAGTGAAGTATCCCATGTATAGCGACACCGATCCGGGTGCCGGAGAAGGTGATTTTGCGGAGATACGTCTGCCTGAGATCATATATACTCTTGCAGAATGCAAGCTGCGCAAAGGCGATGACAAAGGTGCCGGCAAGCTTCTCAACACCGTGCGCAAGCGTTATTATCCCAAGGCAGTGCAAAGAGAGGTGCTTTATGCCCCTGATGGCAAAGTGACTCTTGACATGGATGAGATGCTTGACGAATGGGGACGCGAGTTCCTTGCGGAAGGTCGTCGCCGCATAGATCTGATCCGTTTCGGAAAATTCTGCACAGGCAAATGGTGGGACAAGAATCCGGATGTCGACGATCATGCCAAGATATATCCTGTGCCGCGCGTTCAGATCACGACCAATCCGGCGCTCAAACAGAACCCCGGCTATAATTAAAATTGAGTAACCAATAACGCAATCAAAGACATGAAGATATTTAAATTAACATCGTTGGCAGCAATTGTGGCAATCGCGTTCATGGGGTTGTTCACGGCAAGCTGCGATGAAGAGAGAGATCTCATAGTGATAGAGGGCAACATACCGATCAAGACTTCCACTGTGTATATTGTGGGAGATGCCACGCCGGTAGGATGGAACATAGACAGCCCGTATCTTCTGACCGCCAGCGATCAGGATCCTCTCGTATTCATCTATGAGGGAAACCTGACAAGAGGAGAGATGAAGGCGTATCTTACTCCGGGAAACTGGGAAGCTCCATGTATACGCCCCCTGACAGCAGGTTCGCCCATAAGTAAAGTCAATATCGACAAAGATCCCTTCCAGCTATATCCCGGAGGTGAAGATCTTAAATGGGCAATAAAGGATTCCGGTAATTACCGGCTGGTGTTCGATCTGCGCAACTGGACGTTCAGCACCGTTTATCTCGGATTATGATATTCAGGAACTGAAAACAGATCGTTTGAGGCATCAAATGCGGTATCCTTGCCCCGGCTTTAATGTGCCGGGGCCGGGAGATCCATACCCATAAGGCTCCACTGTATTGGTCTGTCTACGAATTAAAATGTCTAACCGATTTAAAATTATAATATGAAAGGATTTGGTACTTGGAAAAAGATAATAGCAGCCTTGTTTTGCACGGCTATGGCGATTGCCGTTTCGTGCAAGGATAAAAACGCCGATGACCCGACACCGGACCCGACACCGGATCCGACACCGGAACTTCCCGCATTGCCGGTTCCCGGAGATATTCACAAATACAAGGCTCCGCTTTACTGGACGGTCTATGAGTATGCCCGTGAGATGGAGATTGCCGGTGTGCCTTATCATGAGATGGATCTTACTTCGGATCAATGGGATGCCGTGATCGACATGATGGCAACAAAATTCAAGCCCTATGGCTATGACATGATCTGCACCGACGGCTTCCTGCCGCAGCTCTCCCGCGACGGTAGCGGATACATGTCGCACTATGGCTCGATGCCTCTGAAGGAACTTGTTCGCCGCGCCAAAGAGAAAGGTCTGAAAGTAGGCGTTTACGACAATCCGCTATGGATAAAGGGTAATCTCGACAGCAAAGTGCCGGGCACAGATTATACGCTGCGCTCATTGACGCGCAATCCGCAGGATAAAGTTCTCTATCCCGATGTTACCGACAGAACAGACTTTACATGGGTTGTAACCGATCATCCCGGAGCGCGTGAATATATCGACGGCTTCTTCAAGCATTACCATGACTTAGGTGTGGATTTTGTAAGGATGGACTTCATGTGCTGGTATGAGGACGGAGATCCCGGCCGCGATGAGCCTGTGACTTGCGGCTACGGCAGAGAACGTTATGAACGGGGACTTGCCTACATCTGCGAATCAGCTGCGAAATACGGCATATTCACATCTATCGTGATGCCCGAGCTTTATAACGATGCGGAACTGGAAAGCAAATACTGCAATATGACCCGCATCGTGCAGGACGCCAATATAGGAGGATGGCATCATTTCTCATCTTTCAACCGAGGTAAGATCTATGACCGTTGGCCCTATGCCGATAATCAGCTTGATGGATTCACCCACTGGAGCCATATAGGGGGACGGGGAAAGATTATCCTTGATGGAGATTTTCTGCGCCTCAACAAATGCACCACAGACGACGAACGTCGGTCGCAAGTGTCACTGCAATTGATAGCCGGAGGTCCTGTGGCGATTGCCGATACTCCTGAAACAATAGGTAATTTCGACAAATTCTATACCAATGAGGAACTCCTTGCCCTGAATGCCGACGGATTTGTCGGGAAACCGCTGTCTGACAAGATAGACAGCGAAGGGAGCTGTATATGGTACGGAACGATGAGCAACGGTGATGTAGTGATGGCGATGTTCAATCGCGAAGACTCCCCCAAAAAGATGTCGGTCAGCCTGGCCGATATGGCTCTGAGCGGCGAATGCAAGGTGCGCGATCTCTGGCGTCACGCTGACGAAGGCACGGTTTCAGGCAGCTTCGAGGCAACGGTGTCCCGTCACGGCTGCAAAGTGGTGAAATTTACAAAATAAACATAATCAACCGGGAGCGCGCAACCGGTATCACGGGGCGCGCCCCCTAATACTCAATCAACTTAACCTTAAATGTTATGAAGAAACATTTACAAAAAGCAATGGCGGCGGTAGTTGCCATGCTGTTCGGAGTCTCAGCCGCGTCTGCTGCGATTCCGGGGAACCTCTACATGTGCGGTCCGGCAACCTCGGTCGGCTGGAATGAAAACGGAGTTCAACTGACCAATGAAGGCAATGGTGTATTCACGTACACCGGCCATCTGAACGCTGACCATCTGATATTTATGGACAGCCAATCCTGGGTAGGAACCCGATATGCGCCCAAATCCGGAAATTCCACTCTGGGTGACCAGAATGTCGAAGTAGTAGCCTGTCAAAGTGGAGCTGCACAATTCGATTACCACTGGGTTACTAATGATGGTTGTAAATATAAAGTGACCGTAACCTTCGCAAATGATGGCGATAAAGTTAAGATTGCAGCCGAGAAGGTGCAGGAAATAGCCGGGGTTCCCGCAAATCTCTATATGATCGGGCCGGCAACTACAGCAGGCTGGAACGTCGATAATGCCATACAAATGACCGGTGACGGGAACGGAACGTTTACGTACGAGGGAGATTTGTACAGGTCTGACATTATATTCCTCTCCGGCAGAAACTGGGAGAGCGAACGTTATGTGCCTGAGAACGGCGGCACCTCTCTCAGCGAAGAGAATAAAAGTATATTCATCAGCACAGACGGTGGAGACACCAGGCATTGGATGGTCGATTGTGCCGGTACATGGAATGTGACCGTAAAATTCACAAACTATGGATTGGATGTTACGATAACAGCTCGGAGAATCAGCGGTCCCTCGCATGTCATTCCTCTTGGAGCCGCCTCGAACCAATGGAATTCCGCGGAACCCAATAATTCCATCATGCAAGCCACAACTCCCGGTGTATATGAGTGGGTAGGTACAATGCCGACCGGTGACGACAGACATTTTAAATTCATATCGCATACGGGCGAGTGGAACAGCAATATAGACTTTTATTTGCCGAAGGAAACAGACGCTACATCTACTACGGATGCAAATTGCAGCATCAAGAATGTGGAACTTGACAAAGAATATCCTGTTACGACAGGTTGGGCAGGCAATGGAAATCTTGAATCATACTGGTGTTTGCCGACCACAGCACAAGCAGATGAGAATGATAATTACAAGGTCACTTTGAATCTGAATAAAAACACAATAAAATTTGAGAAAAGGAATACCGTCGGTATCGGAATTATGAAAGCCAATTCGCTTAATGCACGTTTCGTCGGTGATGCACTTGTTGTAGAGAGTGCCGGCGCCGGTGTTTCGGTTTATGACATATCCGGTCGCAAGGTCGCTCAGTCAAACGGCAGCTCACTTACAGCAAATGGACTTCCCGACGGTGTCTATGTCGTAAAGGGAGCCGGAACGTCCATCAAGATAGCTAAATAACCTGAAAAACTATGAAACAGAATATAATTAAAGTGATGGCGTTGGGATGCGCCATGATGCTGGGAGCAGCCTCTCTTTCAGCTGCGGTTCCCGAACATCTGTATATGGTCGGCGAGGCTTCGCCGAGTCTGTGGTATGTCGACATAGCGCAGGAAATGACAAACGAAGGCGATGGCGTTTTCAGTTATCGCGGCACACTCTATAAGCAGAACCTCCAGTTTATCGATGCAAGAAACTGGGAAACCGGTGTCAGATATGTGCCGGAGGTGAGCGGATGGCATATAACTGAGGCGGCGACAGCTACGATTGTCAGCGGCATAGGTAACGAGAATCGTTTCTGGGTTCCGGAGAATGGCACTTATGAGATCAAGGTCTATTTCGGTGATGATGGTGATTCGGTATACATTACCGGACAGTGGGTGGATGAAATGGCTCCCATGGTAATCCCGATGGGTGCGTCTACCAATCAATGGGATACGGCTACTGCTCACCCGTCATATAATATCTATCCCCAGGAGGGAACGACGGATATATTTGTATGGGAAGGGAAGCTGGATCCGAATCCGGCATGCAAACATTTCAAGTTCATCGCATTCCCGAGTAATTACTGGGAGACCTGGTTCTATGTGCCCGAGGAATGTGACCATAACGAAGACGCCGGAAATGATCCTAATGTCAAACTTGTAAAAGCGGGGGAAACCTATCCTGTCAGAAGAGTGTGGGGAAGCAGCGAAGGTATTGCCAATGACCATTTCTGGGGATTCCCCGCAGAGGCATGCACTCCTGATAAGAAATATCGTGTGACATTAAACCTTGATGACGATATTATAAAATTCGAAGAAGTGGCAGATGATTCCGGAGTATCGGAATTTGACGGAACTGAACTGAAAGCAAGGTTTGTAGGTAACGACCTTATTGTGGAAGGGGCATCCGCCGATATCGAAGTTTATGACATGTCAGGCCGTAAGGTTGCCCATGGCAATAACGGTTCGCTTACAGTTGCCGGACTTTCAAATGGCGTCTATGTAGTGAAGGCGGTAGGATCCGCAATAAAGATTGTAAAATAATCGTATAGATTATAAAGGCTTTAGAGTCTTTAAACTGAAATCATTTAAAGACTCTGAAGCCTTTTGATTTTCGATTGTTTTTGTTTCAGACAAATAAACCTGAAAACCGCACATCGCACAAATAAATGGCTTTTAAACTTCAGCTTTACGCTTGCGAAAGTTGAATCGATTACTTTTTTTCGACAGGCATGAGGAAATTTTTAATGACCGTTCTGGCAGCTTTTGTACCTTTTAATATCTATTCAGGCAATCATAAACTGTCAGAGATTCACATTCGGGATCCGTATATACTGACCGACAGCGTGGCGGGGATGTACTACATGTACCGCACATCCGACACCATTGACGGGGCAGGGAAGGTGCGTGGCGGCGTTGAGGTGTTCACGAGCCGCACCCTCGATAACTGGGAGGGTCCGAAGACAGTGATGCGGATACCGGACGGCAACGCGCTGACCGGGACGGTATGGGCACCGGAGGTGCACGCCTACGACGGGCGCTACTATCTTTTCGCCACGATAAACAGCGACATAAAATGGAAAAAAAGTCAACCCGGATGGGGCGACTTCTCGCACCGGGGCACTCAGATCTTCAGGTCCGACTCGCCGGAGGGTCCATTCGTGCCTTTCGACAAGTTCCCCCACACTCCGGGCATGATGGCTCTTGACGGCACCCTCTGGGTGGAGGACGGGAAGCCATATATGATCTACTGCCATGAATGGGTTGAATTAGGCGACGGCACGATGGAGTTGGTCGAGCTTGCCCCCGACCTTTCGGAAACGGTTGGGAATCCGGTAGTTCTATTCAACGGCTCCGCACCCGACTGGTCCACCGGAATACAGTCGTCACCCGAATCTCCGAAGGGCTACGTCACCGACGGATGCTATCTCTACCGCACCGGAACCGGGAAACTCCTTATGATCTGGTCGAGTTTCGGCAGCAACGGCTACGCCATCGGAATCGCCGAGTCTGCGACAGGCTCGGTCAAGGGGCCGTGGATACAGCATGACAAACCGCTTTTTCCCGACAACGGCGGCCACGGCATGATTTTCCGTACGCTTGGAGGCGACCTCTGCCTCATCCTGCACCAGCCCAACGACCCGTCCGGGGCGGAACGCGCACGGATATTTCCCCTTGAAGACACCGGAGACACCCTTGTCCTGAAATCCAAAAAGAAACAACATAACTGATGAGATCATTAAGAACCAGCCTAATCGCGGCGACCGCGCTTCTGACAATTAATTGCGGCGCTGCCGGCTACAGGATCACTTCCCCATCGGGAGCCATCGCCGCAGAGATCCTCAACGACGGCGGCCTTTCGTGGACTGTCAGCCATGACGGACGTGAGGTACTGTCGAAATCACCCATATCCATGACTCTCACCGACGGCACTGTCTGGGGTGCCGGCGCGAAAGTGTCGAAAGTTGAAAAAAACTCGGTCAGCAACACCATAGCCACCCCGTTCTCACAGTGTTCATCAATGGCAGACCGCTACAATGGCATCACGCTGAAGATGAAAGGGGACTGGAGTGTGGAATTTCGTGCTTACGACGACGGGGTGGCATACCGTTTTGTCAGCAGCCGCAGGAAGCCTTTCGGAATCACGTCGGAACAGGTCGAGTTCAATTTTCCGGATGATTTCACGGTGACGGTACCATACGTGCGCAGCGGATCCGATGAAGACATGCAGTCGCAGTTCTTCAACTCCTTCGAGAACCAGTATACCGTGACACCGCTTTCGGGGCTGAATCCACGCCGTCTGGCGTTCCTTCCCCTTGCCGTGGATGCGGGCGACGGGCTGACCCTGGCAATCACCGAGACCGACCTGCGCGACTATCCGGGGCTTTACTTATACAATCCGGACGGAGCCATGTCACTGAAGGGCAAGCAGCCTCCGTATCCTGCAAAGACGGAGGACGGTGGCTACAACAACATTCAGTCCGTGGTCGTCGAGACCGCACCCTACATAGCGGATGTGAATGCCCCGCGCACCTTCCCGTGGCGCGTCGTCGCAATGGGCAAAGACGCTGAAATCGCATCCACAAACCTCAGCTACCTCCTCGCCGAGCCGTCGCGCATATCCGACACTTCATGGATAAAGCCCGGAAAGGTCGCCTGGGACTGGTGGAACTCCTGGAACCTGACGGGAGTGGACTTCGAGGCAGGAATCAACACCGCTACCTACAAGCATTATATCGACTTCGCCGCCGACAACGGCATAGAATATGTCATCCTCGATGATGGATGGGCGGCAGGGAAAGGGGAGGACCTGTTCATCATAAATCCCGATATAGATCTCGAAGAAATCATTTCATACGCCAAAGGCAAGGATGTCGGCATCATCCTTTGGGCGGGCTACCGCGCATTCGAACGAGACCTCGAGAGAGTGTGCAGGCACTATTCGGAAATGGGAGTGAAGGGCTTCAAGGTTGACTTTGAAGACCGTGACGACCAACTCATGATTGCCTTCAACCACCGCGCCGCTGAGGTCGCGGCGCGTCACCACCTTGTGCTCGACCTTCACGGGTCGTACAAGCCCGCCGGCATCAACCGCACGTGGCCCAACGTGCTCAACGTGGAGGGTGTCAACGGACTCGAGAACGTCAAGTGGTCTGACCTCGACACGTTCGACATCATACAGTACGACGTGACTATGCCATATCTGCGGCAGATCGCCGGACCGGTGGACTATACGCAGGGTTCGATGGTGAACGCCGCGAGACCTCACTTCCGCCCCGTGCACGGCCAGCCTATGAGTCCCGGCACGCGCTCGCACCAGCTGGCGCTATACATGGTGCTGTATTCCCCTCTGAACATGCTCTGTGACTCTCCATCCAACTACCGTCGTGAGCAGGAGTGTACCGACTTCATATCATCCGTCCCCACCGTATGGGACGAGACTGTGGTGCTGGACGGCAAGATAGGCGAGTACATCGTTACCGCACGCCGCAAGGATAATGAATGGTACATAGGCGGCGTCACTAACTGGACGCCCCGTGAACTTGAAATAGACTTCACTCCCCTCGAATTGGGTGGCGACAGGAAGATGGAGATATTCACCGACGGTGTAAATGCCCACCGCAACGGCAACGACTACCGCAAGGAAACCATATTCCTGAAAAACGGAGGGTCACTGACAGTGAAGCTCGCGCCCGGTGGCGGTTTCGCAGCGCATATTTTCTGAGAAGTAACAAGTAACAACATAGAAAGCTTTATGAGACGAATAATGAACATCGCACTTGCGATGGCGGCATCCCTCGCCCTTTCCGCGGCCGGGCATAATCCTGTTGCGAATCCGGAGGCGGTGGTGACACAGGGTGTGGTGCGCTTCACAGTGCTCACGCCCGAGATGATCCGCATAGAGTACAGCCCATCGAAAGAATTCGAGGACAGGGCAACGTTTACGGTAGTTAACCGTAACCTGCCTGTGCCTCATTTCACAAAATCGGAGGATAACGATTTCCTCTACATAACAACCGATAAGCTCAAACTGAAATACCGCAAGGGCACGAACCCTTATTTCGAACCCAACCCTCCGGGCAACCTCACCATAACGATGGACCTCAACGGCACACCGGTTACATGGTTTCCCGGTCAGGGTGACGGCCGCAACCTCAAGGGAACATGCCGCACCCTCGATCGCTGCTTCGGCGACGGCTACCGCTCACAGCTGGAGAACGGTCTGGTGTCGCGTTCCGGATGGGCTGTTGTCGATGACTCCCCGCAGTGCGTCAGGGCCGACGGGAGTCGTTCGCTCGCTCTTGTCCCCGACGAAACGGGCGTAGACCGGGTGGCTCCTCGCGATGACAAGGCTGCTCTCGACCTCTATTTCATGGGTTACGGGCATGACTACAAGCAGGCGCTGAAAGATTACACGCTCATCGCCGGCAAGATGCCTCTGCCCCCGGACTATGTTTTCGGCTACTGGTACAGCAAATACGAAAACTACTCAGCGGACGATTACCGCAGCATCATAAAGAACCTCAGGGACAATGACATTAATACCGACGTCATCATCCTCGACATGGACTGGCACTGGAACGGCGACCCTAACCCCAAGATGTCTGACGGACGTGGGGGCTGGACGGGATGGAGCTGGAATACCAACCTTATTCCCGATCCTACGAAACTTCTGAAAGATATACACGGCAGCGGACTTCACCTCGCGCTAAACCTCCATCCCGCCTTGGGCGTGGACTCATCGGAAGACATTTTCCGAGGCATGGCTACTGACATGGGATTAAACCCCGACACCACCAAAGTGATTCCATGGAAACTTGAGGACACGAATTTCTACAAGGCATTTGCCAACAACTTTCTGCGTCCGTTCGAGAAACAGGGCGTTGATTTCTGGTGGCTCGACTGGCAGCAGCACCTCACCAGCCCCTACACCGACGGACTCGGAGAGACTTTCTGGTGCAACCATGTATTCTTCAACGACATGATGGTGAACCGTCCCGACCGCCGTCCGGTAATCTTCCACCGCTGGGGCGGACTCGGCAGCCACCGTTATCAGATAGGTTTTTCCGGCGATACCTTCATCAACTATGCCTCACTCGCCTTCCAGCCTTACTTCACCGCCACCGCCTCGAACGTGTGCTACGGCTATTGGGGACATGATATAGGTGGCCACATGTTCGACGGCAACCATCCGGTCAACGATCCCGAGCTTCTGCTGCGCTGGTTCCAGTTCGGGGTGTTCACCCCGGTGTTCCGAAGCCATGCAGCCTGCGGAACATACATCAACCGCCAGATATGGACCTACGACAATTTCCCGCAGCTCAATGCAACGGTGAAACTGCGCTATGCCCTGTTTCCTTATATCTACACCATGGCGCGCAAAAGCTATGACACCGGTGTGGGTATATGCCGTCCGATGTATTATGAATACCCCGAGCAGGATGAGGCATACACTTTCGAGGGTCAGTATTTCTTTGGAGACGATATTCTCGTCGCCCCGGTAGTGGAGCCGTCCTCGGCAGGAGTGAGCAGGAAGCGTATCTGGTTCCCCGAAGGCAACTGGTGGTCGGTCGCCCACAACAGGATGATCAGGGGAAACTCAATACAGACACTTGACTTCACACTTGACCAGATACCTTATTTCTACCGCGAAGGCGCCATAATCGTGAACAATCCCGCGGAAGTGAGGAGCACTACCGAACGTTCGGAAAGACTTGTTGTCAACATTGTCGCTGGGAAGGACGGAGAGACTGTCCTCTACGAGGATTCCGGCGACTCCAACGACTACGACACCAATTTCGCAAATACCCGCATCTCACAGAAGACTGTCGGCAAAAAGGCAACATACACAATCGGGGCACGCGAAGGCACTGCTGACCGTCTGCCCTCCAGACGCAGCTGGCAGCTGCGCATCTACAACACGGATGCGCCTGCAAACGGCGTAGCCAGGGTTGACGGCAAGAATGTGAAGGCCGTATATGACCCTGCGACACGCTGCACCGTTGTTGACGTTCCGTCGGCAAAATGCGACAAAGAGCGTGACCTCACAATAGAATATTGAAATATCTTTCCGATACGTGATGAATAAGTATTTTTTAGCGGTGGTTTTGTTTGCCGGGGCGATTAATGCCGGCTCGGCTTACAAACCTGCCGGGAACAATATAATGACGACATGGGGCGAGAACATCGACCCTGCAAATGTCTGGCAGGAATACCCGCGTCCGATCATGGAGCGCGGGGACTGGCAGAATCTCAACGGACTGTGGAACTATGCGATAGTCACTAAAGATTCACCCCGGCCAAAGGAATGGCAGGGTGAGATACTTGTGCCATTCTGTGCGGAATCCGCATTGTCGGGCGTGGGGAAAGAGGTAGGTGAGGAGAATGCCCTGTGGTACAAACGCTGTTTCTCCGTTCCCTCCTCCTGGAAAGGACGCGATGTGATGCTGAATTTCGGGGCGGTCGACTGGCAGGCTGACGTGTGGGTGAACGGTGCAAAGGTAGGATCGCACACAGGCGGCTATACACCGTTCGGTCTGAACATCACACAGGCTCTGAAATCCAAGGGAGACAACGAAGTCGTCGTAAGGGTATGGGACCCCACCGATAAAGGTCCCCAGCCAAGGGGAAAACAGATATCAAAACCCGAACTGATATGGTACACACCGGTGACAGGCATCTGGCAGACTGTATGGCTTGAACCGGTGGCGCGCGGACACATCGCGGACCTTCGCATTCTCCCCGACATCGACGGCAACACCATCAGTGTGGATGCTATTCCCTCTGAAGGCATCAGCAACGGCATGGTTGAGGTAATTGTAAGGGACAACGGTAAGCAAATAGCCTCCGGACGCGCCGTGACGGGAGAGACTGTAATTGTAGACATGCCTGCCGATGCAGAGTTATGGTCGCCGAAGAATCCGAAGCTTTATGACCTTGAAGTCAGGCTTTTGTCTGACGGCGCCATGCTTGACAAGGTTGACAGTTATGCGGCAATGCGGAAGTTCTCGGCGCAGAAGAGCGACAAGGGAGTGGTGCGTCTGCAGCTCAACAACAAAGATATCTTCCATTACGGACTGTTAGATCAGGGATGGTGGCCCGACGGACTTTATACCGCGCCGTCCTACGAGGCAATGATATTTGATGTCGACAAAACCAAGGACTGGGGTTACAACATGATCCGCAAGCATATAAAAGTTGAGCCGGCACTATGGTACACGTACTGCGACCGCAACGGCATCATCGTCTGGCAGGACATGCCGAGCGGCGACAAAGATCCTGAGTGGCAAGGACGTAATTATTTCGATGGCGAGGAGCTTGTGCGCACCCCGGAAAGTGAAGATAACTACCGCAAGGAATGGCGCGAAATCATGGATTGTCTCTACAGTTATCCCTGCATTGCCATGTGGGTGCCCTTCAACGAGGCGTGGGGACAGTTCAAGACCAAAGAAATAGCAGCCTGGACGAAGAATCACGACCCCTCGCGTCTTGTGAACCCGGCAAGCGGAGGCAATTTCTATCCCTGCGGCGATGTACTGGACGTGCACTGCTATCCCTCACCTCCTGTGATCCACGTCTACGACGCGAAGCGTGCGAACGTGCTCGGAGAATACGGCGGCATCGGCATGGCCGCCGAAGGACATCTGTGGGCTACGGACCGCAACTGGGGTTACATACAGTACAAGACTCCGCAGGAGGTGACCGATGCATACGTAGGTTATGCAGACTACCTTGACCGGCTCGCCGACGAATGGTTTGTCGGCGCTGTGTATACGCAGACAACGGATGTGGAGATGGAGGTCAACGGACTCATGACCTACGACCGTAAGGTTATAAAGATAGATGAAGACAGAATCCGCGACATAAACAAACGGATAATAAAGAATCATAGCAAATGAAAATCCTTTCAGGAAGAGTAACGGTAGCTGTAATAACAATATCGTCGTTGACTGTGCAGGCGAAAGTAGAATTACCTTCTGTCTTTTCCGACAATATGGTAATACAGCAGAATGCCGAGTTGACGGTTGCAGGAAAGGCAAAGCCATTGTCGACGGTAACATTCCGTTCCGGTTGGGAGGGCGGCGAATGCAAAGCCAAAGCCGACAAGGAGGGGCGTTTTGTCATGAAAGTTCCGACTCCTCCCGCTGGAGGTCCCTATACCATCATCGTTGATGACGGCACAGGAGATAAGGGAATATTGCAGAATGTCTTGTCGGGAGAGGTGTGGCTTTGCTCCGGACAGTCGAATATGGAATTTCCCGTGAAAGGCGACTGGGCGCAGGTAATGGATGCCGACCATGTAGTGGCTACGATGCAACGTCCCGCACTCCGACTGTTGCAGATCAGGAACACGACTTCCGTAACTCCCCTTGATGACGCTTCCGTTGAATTCGGATGGGTTGAATCATCTCCGGCTGCGGCTTCATTCTCGGCTATTGGTTATCTATGCGGCAGGATTCTTCAGGATTCATTGAATGTCCCGGTTGGCATAATTGATGCCACATGGGGAGGAACTCCAGTTGAGGCATGGACGCCGCATGAATATCTGAAAGGTGTTCCGGGACTTGAATTCTATGAGGAACAGCTGGCTGCCGGCAAGGATAAGCAAGCGTTAATAGATGCCGCCATGGAGAAGGTATATGAAGATTACCGCGCTGTCGAGAAAATGTCTTACCCCTACGACAGGTCTGTCATGCAAAAAGGGAAAGCATGGAAAATAATGCCGGTGCCATCCTTGTGGGAAAACAATGTAATGCCGGGATTCGACGGGATTGTTGTCATGCAGTTTGAGCTTGACCTGCCGGCTACAGCTGCCGGCAAGCCGTTGCAGCTATGCCTTGGTGCCGTAGACGATTGGGATTTGACTTATTTCAACGGACAATTTGTAGGCAGCGGACGGATTTTCGACCAGCAACGGGACTATCACGTTGCAGGGAATCTTGTAAAGGGTGGGAAAAATGTCATTACAGTAGAGGTTATCGACAATGCAGGAGGGGGAGGAATCTGGAAATCGTCGTATGCAGTTGTTGACGGCACCAAGTATAGTCTTGACGGAGAATGGAATTATGCAGTGCTTTCCGATTTCTCGCGGACGGATATGACGTATCAGTTGCCGGACAGCCCGTATTATCCGTCGGTGCTGTATAATGCCATGATCAAACCCTTGACATATATGCCTCTGGCAGGTGTATTCTGGTATCAGGGGTGCGCCAACGTGGAACGTGCCGCGCAATATGAGGTATGCTTCAAGAATATGATAGAGGGTTGGAGAGAATATTTTGACAATCCTTCCCTCCCGTTCTATTTCGTGCAGTTGGCGGGATTCGGGAATCCTGTAACAGTGCAGCCCGATTCGGAATGGGCTTTGTTGCGCCATGCACAGTCAAAGGCTCTTCAACTGCCTGATACGGGAATGGCAACAGCCACAGACCTCGGGAATCCGGCAGATATCCATCCTGTCAATAAACAGGAGGTGGCACGCCGACTGTCATTGCTTGCCCTTGACAAAACATACGGCCGGACTCAGGCATGTGAGGCTCCCCACTGTATCGATACTGTAATAGGCAAAGGATATATGGATCTTACTTTTGACAATGATGTCAAGACGGAAGGCGGAGTTGTCACAGGCTTTATTATAAAAGGGAAAGACGGGAAATGGGCGTATGCCAATACGCAGATCGTTTCCGAGAAGACAATACGATTATCCTCTCCGCTGATAAACGACCCGGTAGCCGCCAGATACAACTGGGCGGACTATCCTGGCGGAAATCTGACCGGAAGAACCTCGGGCTTGCCCGTGACGCCATTCGCAACAGATCTCTGAAAGATTTTTAAGGAACACACTCTAAAACAATTTACTTAAAAACCGATAATATGAATCATCACAGACACATTGTGAATGTCCTCCTATGTTTTTTAGGGGCATTAAGCGCAAGCGCAGCCAATGATATCGCAAATTTTTCGCGATATGAGAACGATAACAAGCGTCTGATGGCAGAACCCAATACAGGGACACGTGTAGTGTTCATGGGGAACTCAATCACCGACAACTGGGCAACAGGAAGACCCGAATTCTTTGAACTTAATGATTTTGTCGGACGCGGCATCAGCGGTCAGACAACGTACGAAATGCTCTTGCGTTTCCGGGATGATGTAATCAACCTCAAACCCGCTGCCGTAGTAATTGGAGGAGGAACCAACGATATTGCACAGAATAATGATATCACTTATGTTGAGAACCGGACTTTCGGCAACATCGTGTCCATGGCTGAGATTGCTCAGGCAAACAACATGAAGGTCCTTCTGGCGTCTGTATTACCTGTGACAAGTTTCGCCTGGAACCCCAGTATTACAAACCACAAGGACAAGATTGAATCTCTGAATGCGCGCATAAAGGAATATGCTGAATCGCATGGCATGCTCTATGTCGACTACTATTCGAAGATGGTCACTCCCGATCGCGGGTTAATCGGAACTCTTACTACCGACGGGGTGCATCCCAACGATGCAGGCTATGAAATAATGGAGGGCATATTGTTGCCTTTGGTGCGTCAATTCGTGAAATTCGAAAGTCCTGTGCCGGACGCCCTTACAATCCAGGGCGAAGCGTTAACCGACAACGAACCGATTGCATTTACCAAAACGTCCGTGAAAACATTTGAGGTCTTTTCGGATCTGAAAGGTGGCAAGACATTCGTGATAAAGGACGACAAAGGAACGGAATACGTTATCAAAGGAGACGCCATTGACCAGGACGCAGGCGGGTCAAAGGTAGAAAAGGATGCCGTATATTCCATACTGCTGGATTTTGTTGCCAGGAAAGCGGTGGTCAGCGAAGTCAAATCGGTGAGTGTATGGAATTGCTTTTACAACAAAAGCATGGCAGATCTGACTTATACAGGAAAAGGTAAATGGTCAGGCACATGGAATTGCGACCTTAAGATGCCGTGGGGAAAAGAGAATAGATACCGTATCGTGATGACAATGGGAGAAACCGTGCAACACTGGGGACCGAAACAAGGTGGATATGATGGTCAGGAACCCGATGGCTCAGCTGATTATTATCTGATGAAGCGGGTCACACCCGCCAATACATGGGCAAATACCTGGCGCGTACCGATGGAATACGATAGCAAGACCCTTGAGACAACTGTAACCATGCGGGGCAGTTTCACACACAGTATTTCAGAGGAATCTTCCTCTGTGGGCGAGATTTCGGGAAATAGCGCCGACTCTATCATCGAGATTAACGGCAACGAAGTGAAAAGCATTGCCAATGTGGAATTTTACGACCTCCACGGTAATCTTATTGATAAATCCTCGGCAGGAGACATTCGTAAGTTTCAGCAGGGCGTATATATCGCCGTGTCCGGTGCAACCACAGTGAAATTCATAGTATACAAGTAACTGGGTTTAGATACGATAACGTAGGATGTCGCGTTGTAGACGTTCCGGAATCTGAGCGTGCAAGGCTTTTGTTCGTTTACCGGAAAAGGTGGAATTTAACTACTAAAATCGTAGATATAAATATACATAAAAATCAATATATCAATATTATGAATATATAATAATACTACTATATTACTCCCTTGCGCTTCAGGAGGGGTTGGATGGTGTAACTTTGCAACAGTTTCAACAACCCCACAACCATTGGATAAGAGATTTGCACTGTTAGTCCTGCAAAAATAAAGTGCAAGAAATAAGTAGTGTTATTGTTATTGTATTAGGAATTATTAAAAAATCAGGGCACGAAAAGGATGAGGCGACTCATGAGGCCCATGGTAAGTTAGGTTCATGGATAGCTACAGCTATCAGGAATGATGTAGGTTAGTATTAAGGTCAGGATAAGACCAAGGATGGAATCGATTACCTGATAAAAGAGGATGCGCCGGTCAGAGGATCCGTGCGCATCCGCTTTTTTATCAGGAGTGGGAATATTGGGGGAATGGGAAATCAGATAGAGGAGTATTCAACGCGCATCTCGTCGAACAGTTTTTTCTCAATGAAGGAATCGAGTAGGGTGCGGCCGCCTTCCACCATAAGCGACGAGATTCCATATTCGCTGAAGAGCGTGTGCATATTCTGTTCGAGAGGGAGGTTGGGATCGAGCACAATGGGATCTCTGTCCCAGATTACAAGTGAATCGGGGAGCCTTGACGAGCGGAAGATTACGGGGCGCGGGGATTTGCCGGGCCACAGTCGCGTAGTGAGCGAGGGGTTGTCGACGATAAGGGTATTGGTGCCTACCATTATGGCATCGACCATGGCGCGTTGTCCATGCATAAGCACCATCCCGACGGGACTTGAAATCTGAGTCGGGAGGTGCTCCGGCATATCAGCGCCGGGAGTGTAGTCAGGATTCCTGCGTGCCATATTTCCTTGTGCGTCCTCGGCCCATTTTAGCTGAATCCAGGGGCGGTGAAGCGTATGGGCGGTCATGAACCGCTTGTTAAGCGCCACGCACTCTTCGCTAAGGACATTCTCGGTAACCTCGATTCCGGCACTGCGTATCATCTCGATTCCACGTCCCGACACTTTAGAGTTAGGATCTCCGCATCCTACCACGACGCGCCTGACACCTTTGTCCACGATAAGTTTTGCGCATGGAGGAGTCTTGCCATAATGTGAACAGGGCTCGAGAGTGACATAGACAGTGGCGTCATGGAGAAGATGTTCATCTTCGGCCTGGATATTGCGGAAAGCCTGTACTTCTGCGTGTGGTCCTCCATATTTGCGATGCCATCCTTCGCCTATTATACGGCCGTCTGCAGCCACGATAACGGCTCCGACCATGGGATTTGGCGACACATATCCGGCGCCGTTGGACGCCAGTTGCAATGCGCGTCCCATCATGTAGCGGTCGAATTCTTCGGAGAGGATTCCGGCTTCTTCTTTATCTTTCATCATATAGTCGAGAATATCTTTCAAACAGGTATAACTTTCAAACACGTATTTAAAACCGGAATCCGGTTGTGGCCTGAAAGTTTATACGGCCGTTCATGAAGTCAATATCGTCTGACAGGACGGCATTGGCATGGTACCGGCAGCGTGCGCCTATGAAAAATCGCTTTGTGGTATACAGCAATCCTGCGACTCCCTTGAACACACCTGCCAACTGGAGTTTGTCGGACATCGAGGCATCCTCGCGCGAATAGGCGACTCCCAGCCCCGGAATGGCCGTGACGTTAAACACGAAATGTTTGTTAAACACCCAGTTGAAGCTATAACCGCCCAATACGCTATAGGATTGGTAATGAAACCTGTAGTTTTCCAGAGGATATGGATTGGATTCAATTATCTCGTTTGGCAGCTTGGTAAAGTCGAAGAATGCCACGATTCTGCTTATATCCAGGCCGACAAGGGCCGACCCCTGGCTGATGCGCTGGTTGTTGGAATAACTTAACGCCGCGCCGAAGTCGAACCGTCGGTGATTGAATATGTAGTAACCGTGTATGTTGGCGGCCGAGAACGTAAGTCCGTCGTACGGGAGGTCGAGGCTTTTCATTTCCTTAATGTCGGAGAAGCGATGGATATAGGTGGTTCCGGAGTTACGCCACAGATGTGCCTCGATGTTGAATCTGGCGCATCCTACCGAGAAATTCCATTTCTGATGACTGGTATGAGTGCCGCCGAACAGCGTGGACATGTCCACGGAATAACCTATGGACAAAATGCCGTATTTCGCATAAATACCGAGGTTGGGAAACATCTTGCTTCCCATAGTGATGTAGGGAAGTGTCTTGGAGCCGAAGAGGTAGTTGTCGGCCCAGTTGTCGGATGTCAGCATTAATTTGCCCATCTTTCCGTCGCTCTTGACATAAACAGTATCGCGCGCGTTGAAATTGCGTTGAAACCAATTATATACCCCTACGCACCAACCCGCAAATCGCGATGGCCAGCGCACGGCTGGGTCGTCCAGCTGTAATTGCCTGTGCTTCAGTTTGTACAGCCAGTCGCGCTGGGCGTAAGTGTCGTCATGCATCTTCAAGGAATCGCCGTCGGCACTCGCTTGTAATGCGGAAGCGTCGACAGTGATGTTGCCGGGGAACCGGGATATGAATCCCGCGGTGTCTATTTCGATTTTGGGTGATTGGCTAAAGGTAGTGTCGGGAGATTCCGTTAACACCGGAAGAGAAAGTTGGGGTGTGGCGAATGCGTCGCGGGCTACCAGGACCGTGACGAGCAGCAACAATATCGCCGAAACCGTGCCGCGCATGGGTTAATCGCGCTGTCGCAGCAGTTTCATTGCCTCGTGGGCAAGCTTGTCGGGCACCACAAGGGTAATGGATCCGATGCCGGCGCCGGGGGCCGGGAATATTTCGGACAGCGCGTCGGCGTTTACTTGGGCCGGGATGCCGTGGCTCTCCAGAAAGCCCTGGTCTATATAGGCTTCGGCCTGGTTGGAATATCGTTGGATTACGGTCATAATGGATGGGTATATGGTGAGTAAAAGCCGCGGGCTTTTACCACAGTGAATGACTGCATGATGGCCACGGAGAGCGGCGGCGTGATGGCCACGGCAGGCGGGTGGAGCCGGCGGGGTCAGCGTGAGATGCCAAGCTTGTCGAGGGTCTGGCGGTACTTCAGGGCGTTGCGGGTATGCTCGTCGAATGTCTTGGCGAAATTGTGGGTGCCGTCAAGTGTCTCGCGGGCGCACATATACAGGTAATCGTGTGGCTTGGAGTCGAGAATGCTCTGTACGGTGCGCTTGTCGATGGTGCGGATGGGTCCGGGGGGCAATCCGTCGTTGCGGTAGGTGTTGTATGGAGAGGTCACGTTCAGGTCGTCGTTGCTGATGCGCTGGATGGTGAAATCGCCGATGGCAAACCGTACGGTGGGATCGGCCTGCAGCCGCATGCCCTTGTGCAGGCGGTTGATGTACAGGCGTCCGACGGTGCCTTTCTCGGAACTGCTGTTGGTCTCCTCGTCCACGATGGAGGCTATGATCATGACCTGTGCGGGTTCAAGACCAAGATTCCGGGCCTTGGCGCGGTTGCCTTCGTTCCAAAGGTAACGGTAATTCTTGCCGAACTTGTCCAGGACTTCGCGCGGCGTGGCCGACCAGTAGACCTCGTATGTATCGTTGATGAATATGGCCATTGCGTTCTCGGGGGTTAGTCCGTATTCGTCCAGAAAGTCCTTGTCGTATAGGGCCTGGGCCAGCGAATCGACCGAGAATTCGAATTTGTCGGCCACGTTCTGCAGCAGCAGTGGCAGCGAGCGGTAGCCGTTGACGGTGATGCGTACGGGAGTCTGGGCGCCTGAGGTGAGCTTGCGCATGGCCGCGAGGGGATTGGTGCCCTCTTTGATTTCGTACAATCCGTGGCGTGTGGAATAGTCAATCTTCCGCAGTCTGGCAGTGCGCATCACGATGCGGGTGTAGTCCTCGCCGAAATGCTTGGTCAGCGAATCGCGGACATTGACTTCGGTGGCTCCTTTGGGAATGCGGATTACGGCGGTCTTTGGGGCGCCTGTCATAAGGAGCGGATACGCCACAATCAGGAAAACGATGAGCAGCAGGCTTACGCCGAGCATGATATAAAGCATCCACCGGCCGGTGGCTCCGGGCCGGGGATGCTCCTTTTTATTTTTCATAGTGCCCGCGCTCTTTGACGTAGACATTAATTACAGGGGTTTTATAATGTTGGGTTGGAATATGTCCGGTCAGGGTACCGGCGTGACATTACGGGGATGTCAGTTCTTGACTTTGTTCTTTTCGAGCTGGGGTTCGAGGGCGTCGAGGCAGAGGTCTACCGCTTCTTCGAACGAGTCGGCTGTCTTGGACGCGTAGAGGTCGGCGGCCGGCGGAACGCTCAGGCGTATGGATGCCTCCTTGTTCATAGCCGTCTCCGGCTTCACTACCTTGAGTGTAACCTCGGCGTCGGTGATGGCTTCGAACCGGCGCTCCATCTTATCGATCTTCTTGTTGATGAAATTCACCAACTTCTCCGTGATGTCGAAGTGAATAGCTTTGATTTTTGCTTCCATAATCTTGGGTTTTAAGTTCTCCGTCGGGAATAATGTCCGGGACTTGAAAACGACTGGTGGTCTTGTGCGGTGTCCCGGAGTTCCTTCCGCTTACAAAGATAACAAAAATTCCCGGTATTTGTCGCATCCGCGCCCAAAAAATAATAATTAAAACACGGCGGGCGTTATATAGCAGGTAGAATGGTACAGCTGTATTACATAGTATTTGCGATGATATTGATTCTGACGCTTCCGATGGCGTCGGACAAGATAGCTTTTGCCCACGAAACTCTGGAGCGTGACAGGTTCGCGCCCTTAGGAGGAGTGAACAAGTATATAAGGGTGGGTATGTATGTGGCTCTGGGCGTGGTGTTCGCCATGCTGCTGATGGTGTGTGTGTCGCGATCGGAACTGCTGCCGGACTATCAGATGTACAAAAACATGTACTACGGGCACGGATACGCTGCGAACGGCAGGCACATAGAGCCGTCGTTTGTGTGGCTGTGCCAGGCATCGCCGTCGTTTATGTCGTTGTTGCTGGCATACGCGTTGCTGTCGGTTGGTACGCATTTCTGGGGAATTCTGCGCAACAGCCCCAACCTGTGGCTGTCGATGCTCCTGTATGTGGGCATGTACTTCGTGCTGCACGACATGATCCAGATGCGTGCGTCGGTGTCGGCCGGTATATTGCTGATAGCGGTGCGTTACATACCCCGCCGCAGATGGTATGTGTATTTTCCGCTGGTGGCTCTGGCCATGCTGTTTCACTCGTCTGCCGTGGTGTTCATACCGTTGTTCTTTCTTCCTGCTAAGAAAATGTACCGCCCGTTCTGGATGGTCCTGCTTGGCGTCTGTCTGATAGTGGGTATCAGCGGTATACAGCTGGGTAAGCTGGTGCGTTTCCTGCCGCTGGAAATAGTGAACAACTATCTGATATCGTATGGCGGCGAGCGTTTTGTGACCGATGCGACTGTCGGACCGATGCGTATCGGCATGGTCATAGTGCTGATGATTATGGTGTATTATATGCCGCAGATACAGAAGCGATATCCGCTGGCCACGGTATGCGTAGGTATATCCATCTGTTCGCAGGCCTGCTTCCTGCTTCTGGGCGGTATGCCTGTCATGCCTATCCGTCTCGGAGAGCTGTTGGGTACGGCCGATATCCTGACATTGGCGGCATTCCCGCTTATCAGCCGAAAGTATTACTATGCGCTGTTGGCTGTGCCGATTGCGTTCGGAATTTATAACGCAATGACCGGATACGTGTTGCTGACGAGTGTGGCATAGAAATTACGAGACATGTCGAAAAGAAACGTCATACAGGATCCTCAGGCGCGTATGAGGGAGCTGGGCGAGGCTCCCGTGGGGCGGTTGTTGCTGAAATACAGCCTTCCGGCCATCGTGGGCACTGTGATAAGTGCCGTCTACAATATCATCGACTCCATAGTGATAGGTCAGGCCATCGACGACCCGAACGTGGTGAGCGGCATCGCGGTGACGTTCCCGGTAATGAACCTGGCCACGGCGTTGGGAATGCTGGTAGGCGCCGGCGCGGCCACCAGGGTGTCGATCGTGATGGGACAGAAGGACCAGCGCGCGGCCGAGCTGATATTAGGCAACTGCGTGCAGCTGACGGTGATAATCGGAGTGGTGTATGCCGGCCTGTTCGCCGCTTTCATCGATCCCATACTGCGCATGTTCGGAGCTTCGGACCATTCGCTGCCGTATGCGCGCGAGTTCATGCTGTGGGTGCTTCCGGGGTGCGTGCTGATGAACCTGACGTTCAGCTACAACAATGTGATGCGCTCGTCAGGTTATCCGGCCAAGGCCATGTACACCAACATGATAGGCGCGCTGATCAATGTTATACTGGCTCCGCTGTTCCTGTTCGGCTTCAAGTGGGGCATACGCGGAGCGGCACTGGCCACCGACATCTCCATGGCTGTGACAGGAGTATGGGTGATGAGCCACTTCTTCAACAAGAAGAACACGCTGCATTTCGTGCGCGGCACATTCCGTTTCAACTGGCCGATAATCCGCGGCGTGCTGTATATCGGCATGGCGCCGTTCCTGATAAATGTGTGCGGATCGGCCATCAACGCCATAGTCAACAACACGTTGCTGGAACATGGCGGCGACAATGCCGTGGCGGCCGTGGTGGTGTTCAACCGGTTCGTCACCATATTCGTGTTCATCATCATAGGCCTGTGTCAGGGCATGCAGCCGATAGTAGGTTATAACTACGGATCGGGCCGCTACAGGCGCCTGGTGCATACCTTTACATTGGCAGCGATAGTGGGTGTGGTTGTATCCACGCTGGGAAGCGTGACCGGGGCGCTGGCACCGCGCGCCATCGCATCGATGTTCATGCAGGACGAGGCGCAGATAGAATGTGCCGTGAATTGTCTGCGCATCACTACGCTTACATTCTGGATGGTGGGATTCCAGATAGTCACCACCAATCTGTTCCAGGCCTTGGGCATGGCGGCCAAATCCATTTTCCTGTCGCTGACGCGTCAGATAATCTTCATGATACCGCTGCTGTTCACGCTGCCTCATTTCTGGGGCCTGAACGGCGTATGGGCGTCATATCCCATTGCCGATCTGCTGTCGGTTGTAGTGGCTGCCGTGATGCTGGCCATGCTGATGAAGAAGATTCGCAAGCAATCGCGCCTGGAGCCCAAGATGACGCCTGCAGAGGTGGAAAGACAGCTGTAATAAACTATTTCTTTTTCAAGGCTCTGGGATGGGCCGAGTTGTAAGCCTGACGTAATTCGTTGGGCGACAAGTGCGTGTATATCTGTGTGGTGCCGAGCGAAGCATGGCCTAACAGCTGTCGCACGGCGTCAAGGTTGGCGCCGTCCGAAAGTAGCGCCGTGGCAAACGAATGGCGCAGGATGTGGGGACTCTTGCGCGAGGCCGAAGTGCCGGCCAGTCCTTGATGCACCAGCTCGTAAAGTGTGTTCTTGCCTATGTGTCCGTGCGGTCCTGCAATGAGTGGCACCGGCGCCTCCAAGTCAGGATACGTATTGTCACGGAGTGTGCGGTATGCGTCGATTTCCTCGACAAGTGGCGGGGGGAGGGGCAGTAGCCGTTCGCGGCGTCCCTTGCCCATGACGCGCAGTTCGTATCCGTTGGCCGAGGTGCGCAGGTCGGAGTCGGTGAGTGCGAGCAGTTCGGCCTGACGCAGCCCGAGTCCGTACAGCATGGAGAGAGCGAGGTGCAGACGTGCCTTGGGAAAGGTATCGGTGGGAATTTGCTCCAGTAATGATTCCATCTCCGGAGCCTTGACTATGTCGGGGAGGTGCTTGGGTAGTTTGGCGAGGATTACGTCGCCGGCCGGGTTGACCTTGATGCGGCCCGAGCGGACGCCCCAGCGGAAGAATGCCCTGAGCGACTGCGTTTTGCGGCGTAGCGACGCGGGACCGATGCCTTGCGAAGCCTCGGCTCCGATCCAGTCGCGCACGTCGTTGGCCGTCACCGCATCGGGCGCGAGCATCGACATGGCGTCGTCCGCGCCGAGCCATGCGGCAAACTGCCGCACGTCGCGCAGATACGCCTCGACGGTGTGGTCGCTGCGGTTCAGCTCGTTCTTAAGGTATCGTCCGAATTCTTCCATATAGACACAACAAATCGGTACGGGTCCTCAGACCCATACCGCTTGATATGTTGTTGTCGGTAGGTGGCGGATTACTGCTCGGCCTGACGCAGCTGCTGTACGTACACGGCCTTCACCATCTTCTTGCGGTTTGTAACCGAAGGCTTCTCAAACGCCTGACGGCTGCGCAGCTCGCGGATGATGCCGGTCTTCTCAAATTTACGCTTGAACTTCTTCAGAGCTTTCTCGATGCTCTCGCCTTCCTTTACCTGTACAATGATCATGTTTGATTTTTTATTTTTTATTGGTTTATATTCTGTTTTGCCACACCCTGAATGCGTTGAGGGTGCAAAAGCGTTGCAAAATTACAATTACTTTATGGATTGACAAAATATTTTTAAAAATTTGTTGCAAAAAACAATCAAATAATTAGGATTGAGCGTTAAAGTTATAGGAAACCGACTTACAATCCTTGTTTTTGCCGTGGGTATAAATAGAGATAGAAATACACATAAAACATAATGCCATGAAAAAAATAGCACTTCTGATGACGGCGCTGGTGGTAAGCGGCGTAGCGTGGGCGGGTGACCATACCACGGATCCCGACAAGTATTACCTCACACCGGGACAGGTGGCCGACAGCCAGCTGTTGTTGCCGGCGCCTCCGGCCGACGGCTCGATGCGTCTGGCGTATGACCGCGAGCAGTACGAGTGGGGGAAGTCGTTGCGCGACACCGAGCGCGGCAAGCAGGCAATAGTGGACGCCAACCTTAACGACGGATGGCTGGACCGCTCGTTCAGCGAGGCTTTCGGCATGAAGCTGACCAAGGAAAACACTCCCGAGATTTACAAACTTCTGACCAATATGAAGGAAGATGCCGGCGATCTGTCTACACGTGCCGCCAAAAACTATTACAAGCGCACGCGTCCGTTCGTGAAATGGAACGAGCATACGTCCACGCCCTGGGACGAGGAGAGTCTGGCCAAGAACGGTTCGTATCCTTCGGGTCACACAGCCATAGGCTGGGCCACTGCGCTGGTGCTGAGCGAGATCAATCCCGCGCGTGTCAACGAGATTCTGGACCGCGGCTTCCAGTTCGGTCAGAGTCGCGTGATAGTGGGCGCGCATTATCAGAGTGACGTCGACATGGGCCGCGTTGTCGGCTCCGGCGTAATAGGCGTATTGCATGCCGACCCCGCTTTCCAGGCCCAGTTAGCGAAGGCCAAGGCCGAATTCGCCGCCAAATCCCAGATGAAGAAGCAAATCCTGAAGGCACCCGCCAACTGAATGCACACATCATATAATAAAAACGCAGCGGGCTCTCAGAACCAGCTGCGTTTCTGTTTGTTACTGTAGCAAGAGAACTATTCCTGCGGGATGTCGCAGTAGCCGGGATCCTTGAACCACTGGCTGTACATCAGGTAGTTGCCGGCGATCTTGATGTTCATTTCCTTGGCTTTCTCCGGCTCCACCATCTTGATGAATTTGGCGGGAGCGCCGGCCCACATCTCGTGGGGGCCTATCTTGGTGCGGCTCAGCACCACGGATCCTGCTGCCACCAGGGCGCCTTCGCCGACCTCTGCGTCGTCCATTACGATGGCACCCATGCCGATCAGTGCGTAATTGCGTATCTTGGCGCCGTGTATCACCACGTTGTGGCCGATGGACACGTCGTCGCCGATCTCGATGGTGGATTTCTCATACAGTGTATGAAGCACCGAGCCGTCCTGGATGTTGACGCGGTTGCCTATGGTGATGGTGTTCACGTCGCCGCGCAATACTGTGCTGTACCATACGGAGCATTGGTCGCCCATGGTCACGTCACCGACAATCACGGCATTGTCGGCGATGAAACAGTCCTTGCCTATTTTGGGTGTGAAGCCGCGCACACTTTTGATTATTGCCATTGATCTTAGTTTATTAAATTGTTAAACCAGCTGCGGGGGAGCTGAAGCTCCGGGCCGCAACTAACCCACACGATACGTAACACAATACATAAAGGCGGGGGCGATGGTTCTTATTACTTCAGTTCGCGGGTCTTGTCGGCCAGCCAGGCGGCCTCCTCGGGCGAGAGGAGCGGGGTGAGTGCCACGCGTACGCGGGCGTGATAGTCGTTGACCCACTGTATCTCCTCGGGCGTCATGATTTCGGTCTGGAACAGACGGAGGTCGAAGGGGAACAGCGTAAGCGGCTCGAACTTGAGGAACTGACCGAATTCCGTGACGATGTCGGGCACGCAGAGAATCAGGTTCTCGCAGCGGATGCCGTAGCGGTCGGCTAAGTAGAGGCCGGGCTCGTCGCTCTGCAGCATGCCGGGCTCCAGCGGAGTGGGGTTGGCGTTGAGGCGTATGTTCTGCGGACCCTCGTGGCAGTTGATGAAGAATCCCACGCCGTGGCCGGTACCGTGATAGTATGCCTTGCCTTCGCGCCACAGGAACTGACGTGCCAGCACATCGAGCTGATGTCCGGTGGTGCCGGCCGGGAATATGGCATTGCTCAGGGCTATGTGGCCCTTCATCACCAGTGTGAAGTCGTGCTTCTCCTCCTCGGTCGGCGTGCCGAGGGCCACGGTGCGGGTGATGTCGGTGGTGCCGAAGGTGTACTGGCCTCCCGAATCCACCAACAGCAGGCCGTCGCCCTTGATGTCGCTGCTCGATTCCTCGGTGGGCTCATAGTGCACTATGGCTCCGTGGCCGTTCCAGCCGATAATGCTGGCGAAACTCTCGTCCACGCATGTCGGGTCGGCAAGGCGCAGGCGGCGCAGTTCGTGTGCCAGTCCTATCTCGGTCAGTTCGCCCTTGGGATATTCGCGCTCAACGAGCATGAAGAATCTGGTCAGGGCCACGCCATCCTTCAGCATGGCGGTGCGGATGCTGCGGATCATGCTTTCGTTCTTGATGCTCTTGAGTTTGGCCACGGCCGAGCCTCCGAACACCACGGAGCAGCCTACATGGTCGTAGATGCCGCGCGCAGTCTTCTCGGGGTCGAGCAGCAGACGTGTCTCCTTGGGGAGTCCGGCCACGAACCCTGTGACCGAATCGTAAGGCTTGACCTCGATATGGTATTTCTGCAGATGCGCCTTGACCTCGTCGGTAAGTTTCTCTTGGTCGATAAAGAGTACGCGGCGCTCATTATCTATATATAGGAATGCCACGAACACCGGGCTATAGGCGATGTCGTTGGCAGCGCGCAGGTTCGTGGCCCACGCTATGTCGTCCAGGCTGGAGAGCAGGATGGCGTTGGCCAGTTCCGGCTTCACTTCCTCCATGATGGCCTCCATCTTCCGGTCGGTGGTGACGCCCACAATGTTCTCGTCGTGTACGAACAGCGGATTCATGGGGCGTGCGGGACGGTCGGGGTATATATAGTCGAACACGGGGAATTCGGTGTTGAGTTTCACGCCGTTGTCGCCGAGTTCCTGTTCCAGACGCTGGGCGTAGCTGATGCTGAACGTCATGCCGTCGATGCCTACGGTCTGGCCGGAATGAGTGTGCTCAACCAGCCAGTCCACCAGGTCCACCGCATTGGGGCCATCCTCCTCCATCATGCGGAAGCCGGTGTCCTTCAGCTGCTCGGTGGCCTGCAGGAAATAGCGGGAGTCGGTCCAGCAAAGGGCGTCGTCCTGCAGCACCACGGCCGTGCCGTTGGTGCCGTTGGCCGATTCGAAACCGGTGAGCCACTCGCGGCCGCGCCAGTGCATGGCCGGCAGCTCGCTCTGATGCGGGTCGGTGCCCGATACCACACACGCATCTATTCCATGCTCGCGCATGGCCTGACGCATCCGCGCCAGATATTCCTGTTGCTTTTTCATAATATATGGTTATAATGAATCATCTGATAATTCGGACTTGTCATATATATATGACTTCAATGTCTGACGCAAATTTAACAAAATATTTTGAGATTTGGATTATGTTTGCCGGATATATGTCTCAGGACGCCGATCGGAGAGCCAAAGTGTTAAACCCGGAAAAACTGCTTGTCTTGTTATCCGCGATTTTTAGTATTTTGGTCGTTAATTTGGTCAATTTGCCCCGAAATTAAGGAATTCTTCAAAAATTAATAAATTTTTACACGTTTTTCTTGCGTAACATTTTTTTAGTATGAAAAATTTAACTAATTTTGCTTTGCAAACGCGGGAAACCCGTTTGTATGGAACACAGACAAGACAATAAGAAAGATGGCAAGTCAAAAATCTTTTAGTAATAGTGATAAAATTGTAAGTTAGTGGTTGAGTAGGAAAATCGTTGGCTTGTGAAAGCAGGCGCTATCTAAAAAATCACAGGTGCAGTATGGTTGTGAAACCGTGCTGCATTTTGTTTTTATTTGTGTAAGCGGCGAAATATTCTTAAATTTGCAAGCCAAGGGATTTGCAAGTCACACCAAGGCGAATCGTTAACCTGAATGCCGCGCGGATGCGGCGGTGGAAACAACTATATTCAGAATGAGCAATTGGGATTCGGGCACCAAGGTGGTGCTGTATGATACAGAGGCGAATTATCGTAATCTGCTTCCGCTGAGTTATACGCGGCCTGTCGGCGCATTTAGAGTGGGCATCGACACGCTGGCCGACAAATGGAAGGCCATGCTGCCGGGCGATTACCAGTGGCTGACCCGGCCATGCCTGCGCGAGAAGTTTCCCGGCGAATACGGCGCTCCGGGCGAGGAATGCGTGTATATAGCCGGCAACGTGCTTGCCGACAACGAGCTGGTGCAGCAGGTCAAGCAGCTGGAACCGGGCCACGGTCTGGCCGATGCCGACGGTCTCTGGGCATGGCGCGGCACATACGAGCAGTTCCTGACCCTGACCGACAACGACGCCACCGACAACATCCCCACAGGCGTGATAAAGGAGAGGGACGAGCGCATCGCCGACTGCGACACGCGCGGACGCCGCATCAACTATGTGTACGACATATTCCTGAAGAACGAGCAGGCTCTTTTGGAGGACTATCACCGCTATTGCTACGGCCGCAAGTCGAACGCTCCGGACGACAGCACGCGCGTCATCGGCCCGATGTATCAGCCCGACGGTACGCCCAGCATCATGATAGAGGAGGGCGCCAGCGTAATCGGCGCCACGCTGAACGTGACCGGCGGCCCTATATATATAGGAAAGGACTGTCAGGTGATGGAGGGCGCGTGTCTGCGCGGACCCATCGCCATGCTGGAGGGCACGCGCGTACGCATGGGCGCGAAGATATACGGAGGCACCACGTTCGGCCCCAACTGCCGCATCGGCGGCGAGGTGGACAATACGGTGATATTCGGCTACAGCAACAAGGCTCACGACGGCTACCTCGGCAACGCCGTGATAGGAGAGTGGTGTAACCTTGGTGCCGGCTGCAACGCCTCGAACCTGAAGAACGACTATACCAAGATTCGCGTCTGGAACTATGCGCGCCGGGGCTTCATGAAGACCGACCTGCAGTTCTGCGGCCTGATCATGGGCGACCACAGCAAGGCGGCCATCAACACCATGTTCA
Source organism: uncultured Bacteroidales bacterium (assembly GCA_900542185.1). GTDB lineage: Bacteria > Bacteroidota > Bacteroidia > Bacteroidales > Muribaculaceae > Lepagella. Next base: position 80,932 of record UQMZ01000003.1, on the reverse strand, counting down.
ACACCGCCACCGTGGTGGGCGTGGGCGTGAACTTCCACGGCGCCGGTTTCCCGAGACCTTTCATACCCAGCTTCCAGACAGGAAGCCCCGCCGGATTCACCGACGTAAGCGTCGACCAGTTCTTCAAGGTGGCCGCCGTGGTGATGGGTCGTCGCGGCATCGAGCTGACCGACGTGGACCGACGCATGTTCGAGTTCATCCACAAATCCGCCTCCGAATTCAAACGGTGATGCCCGATACCCGATGCGCAATTGATAATGGGTAATGGGATTTTAGTGAATTTGGAATCCTGAATTCTGAATGAACGGGAACGGAACATAAAAAGTGTTGAAAAACGAACAAAGCACTTGCATAAGAAGCTAATTTTTAGTAACTTTGCAAAGTTTTTCGGGGCAAAACGCCTGATGCGTCTAACTAATCGATTGGTACTCAGTCGGTTGGCGGGCGTTTATGGTGTGTCTGCCGTGGAAATGAATTATGGATAAAACAGAATAAACAAAAAAATAAAAAAGCAACAGAATGCCAACAATTCAGCAATTAGTACGCAAGGGTCGTACGGTGATGAAGGACAAGAGCAAGTCTCCTGCGCTGGATTCCTGCCCGCAGCGTCGAGGCGTTTGCGTGCGTGTGTACACCACGACGCCCAAGAAGCCTAACTCGGCAATGCGAAAAGTAGCACGTGTCCGTCTGACTAACGGCAAGGAGGTTAACTCCTACATCCCCGGAGAGGGTCACAACCTGCAGGAGCACTCCATCGTGATGGTGCGCGGCGGACGTGTAAAGGATCTTCCCGGTGTTCGTTATCACATCGTACGCGGCACACTGGATACAGCCGGAGTGCAGGGACGCACCCAGCGTCGCAGCAAATATGGCGCAAAACGTCCGAAGGCAGCCAAGAAATAAACATTTGGCCAAGAATCAAAAAAGGTATAACCAGTTTTGATTTTTCGGACATGCTATGGTTGAGTAAACCCCGTGCAGAGGCACGGAGTTGAAGATTGTAAAAGCAGCCAAAATCAAAACATTAAACAAACAACAATGAGAAAAGCTAAGCCCAAGAAAAGGGTGATATTGCCCGATCCCGTATTTCACGACGTAAAGGTAACCAAGTTCGTGAACCATCTGATGTACGACGGGAAGAAGAACACGGCATATACAATATTCTACACCGCATTGGAGACCGTGAAGGCCAAGATGCCGAACGAGGAGAAGAGCGCGCTGGAGATCTGGAAGAAGGCTCTGGAGAACGTCACTCCTCAGGTGGAGGTAAAGAGCCGCCGTATCGGTGGCGCGACATTCCAGGTGCCGACGGAAATCCGCGGCGACCGCAAGGAATCGATATCCATGAAGAATCTCATCATTTTCGCACGCAAACGCGGCGGCAAGACAATGGCCGACAAGCTGGCAGCCGAGATCGTTGACGCATTCAACGACCAGGGTGGCGCCTTCAAGCGTAAGGAAGACATGCACCGCATGGCCGAGGCCAACCGCGCGTTCGCTCATTTCAGATTCTAAATTCAGAGATTCAAGATGGCTAAACACGACGAGCTTCAGTATACACGTAACATCGGCATCATGGCTCATATCGATGCCGGCAAGACCACCACGTCCGAGCGTATCCTGTTCTACACCGGTCTTACCCACAAGATCGGCGAGGTACACGACGGCGCCGCAACAATGGACTGGATGGAGCAGGAGCAGGAGCGAGGCATCACGATCACATCGGCTGCCACCACCGCATTCTGGAAATACAATGGCGACAAATACAAGATCAACCTGATCGACACTCCGGGACACGTCGACTTTACCGTCGAGGTGGAGCGTTCGCTGCGCGTCCTGGACGGTGCCGTGGCTACGTTCTGCGCCGTCGGCGGCGTAGAGCCCCAGTCCGAGACCGTATGGCGCCAGGCTGAGAAATACAACGTGCCCCGTATCGGTTACGTCAACAAGATGGACCGTTCGGGCGCCAACTTCTTCGAGGTGATGCGTCAGATGCGCGAGCTTCTGGGCGCCAACCCCGTGGCTATCCAGATTCCTATCGGCGCCGAGGAGACATTCAAGGGCGTCGTGGACCTGGTGAAGATGAAGGCCATCCTGTGGCACGACGAGAGCATGGGCGCCGAATACTCCGAGGAGGAGATTCCCGAGTCGCTCAAGGCCGAGGCCGACGAATACCGCGACAAGCTGCTCGAGGCTCTGGCAGAGTGCGACGACACCCTGATGGAGAAATACTTCGATGATCCCTCCACCATCACCATGGACGAGGTTAAGGCAGCCATCCGCAAGGGCACCCTGGCCATGGCCATCCAGCCCATGACCTGCGGATCGTCGTTCAAGAACAAGGGCGTGCAGACCCTGCTTGACGCTGTCTGCGCTTACCTGCCCAGCCCCGAGGACGCAGGCGCCATCGAAGGCACCGCAGTGGGCAGCGACGAGGTCGAGACCCGCGAGCCCAGCCCCGAGGCACCCATGTGCGCCCTGGCGTTCAAGATTGCCACCGACCCGTATGTGGGCCGTCTGACATTCTTCCGCGTATATTCGGGCCAGGTCGAGGCAGGATCGTACGTGCTCAACACCCGTTCGGGCAAGAAGGAGCGCGTGTCGCGTCTGTTCCAGATGCACTCCAACAAGCAGAACCCGATGGAGAAGATCGGCTGCGGCGACATAGGCGCAGGCGTAGGCTTCAAGGATATCCGCACCGGCGACACGCTGTGTGACGAGAACCATCCCATCGTGCTCGAGGCAATGGAGTTCCCCGATCCCGTGATCGGTATCGCCGTAGAGCCCAAGACACAGAAGGACCTGGACAAGTTAGGTGTCGGTCTGCAGAAGCTGGCCGAGGAGGACCCCACCTTCCGCGTGGAGACCAACGAGGAGACAGGCCAGACCGTGATCAGCGGTATGGGCGAGCTTCACCTGGACATCATCATCGACCGTCTGCGCCGCGAGTTCAAGGTAGAGTGCAACCAGGGCCGTCCGCAGGTTACATACAAGGAGGCCATCACGCGTCCCGCCGAGCTTCGCGAGGTATTCAAGAAGCAGACCGGTGGTCGCGGTAAGTTCGCCGACATCATCGTGCGCATCGAGCCCGCAGACGATGACTTCGAGGGCAGCCTGCAGTTCATCGACGAGGTCAAGGGCGGTAACGTGCCCAAGGAGTACATTCCTTCGGTACAGAAGGGCTTCCAGACCGCAATGAAGAACGGCGTACTGGCCGGCTATCCCGTAGAGAAGCTGAAGGTGACTCTGCTTGACGGTAGCTTCCACCCCGTGGACTCCGACCAGCTGAGCTTCGAGCTCGCCGCCATCCAGGCGTTCAAGCACGGATCGGAGAAGGCAGGCCCCGTCCTGATGGAGCCTATCATGAAGATCGAGGTAGTTACCCCCGAGGAGTCGATGGGTGACGTGATCGGCGACCTCAACAAGCGTCGCGGTCAGGTAGAGGGCATGGAGACCAGCCGCAGCGGTGCCCGCATCGTCAAGGCAACCGCACCTCTGGCCGAGATGTTCGGTTATGTGACCGCCCTGCGTACCATCACTTCGGGCCGTGCCACCAGCACCATGACCTTCAGCCACTACAGCGAGGTAAGCCCGTCCATCGCACGCTCGGTACTGACAGAGTGCAACGGCCGCGTAGACCTGCTCAAGTAATTCGCAAATAATAGTCATAACAGAAATATGAGCCAGAAAATCAGAATCAAACTCAAATCTTACGATCACAGCTTGGTCGACAAGTCGGCCGAGAAGATCGTAAAGACGGTCAAGAGCACCGGCGCAGTGGTAAGCGGTCCGATTCCGTTGCCCACTCACAAGCGCATCTTCACCGTGAACCGTTCGACGTTCGTCAACAAGAAGGCGCGCGAGCAGTTCCAGCTGTCGAGCTATCAGCGTCTCATCGACATCTATAGCAGCACGGCCAAGACTGTGGACGCCCTGATGAAACTCGAACTCCCCAGCGGCGTGGACGTAAGCATCAAGGTGTGATGCCGGAGTGAACAAAGCTGAAACAAGAATAAACAACCGTAAATACAACACGTAAAGAAATGCCAGGATTATTAGGAAAGAAAATCGGAATGACATCCGTTTTCAGTGCCGACGGCAAGAATGTGCCGTGCACTGTTATCGAAGTTGGTCCTTGCGTGGTTACGCAGATCAAGACTCTGGAGAAAGACGGTTACGAGGCAGTGCAGATCGGCTTCCAGGAAGCCAAGGAGAAGCACGTGACAAAGCCCATGGCCGGACACTTCAAAGCCGCAGGCGTAGCACCGCAGCGCCACTTGGCCGAGTTCAAGTCGTTTGAGACCGTCCCCGCACTGGGCGAGACACTGACAGTGGAGATGTTCCAGGAGGGTGGTTTCGTAGACGTAGTAGGCACCTCGAAGGGTAAAGGCTTCCAGGGTGTGGTAAAGCGTCACGGATTCGGCGGCGTAGGCCAGAGCACACACGGCCAGCACAACCGTCTCCGCGCACCGGGTTCCATCGGCGCCTGCTCGTATCCCGCGAAGGTATTCAAGGGACTGCGCATGGCAGGTCAGATGGGCAACGAGCGCGTCACCGTGCAGAATCTCCAGGTGATCAAGGTTATCCCGGAGCACAATTTGTTAATGATCAAGGGTTCCGTCCCTGGTCCCAAAGGTTCAATCGTCACAGTTGAGAAATAATGGAATTAGCAGTTTACAATATCAAAGGTGAGGACACAGGCCGCAAGGTCACCCTCAATGACGAGGTATTCGGCCGCGACCTTAGCGAGGGTAATGCCGAGCATACCCTTTATCTCGACATCAAGCAGTACTTAGGGAACCAGCGTCAGGGCACCCACAAGAGCAAGGAGCGCAGCGAGGTATCGTACTCCACACGCAAGATAGGACGTCAGAAGGGTGGCGGCGGCGCACGTCGCGGCGACCTGAACAGCCCCGTGCTGTACCATGGCGGCCGCGTGTTCGGTCCCCGTCCCCGCGACTACCGCACCAAGCTCAACAAGAAGATGAAGGCACTCGCACGCCGCATCGCATTGACAAGCCGTGCCAACGACAACAAGATCATCGTGGTGGAGAACTTCCAGTTCGACGCACCCAAGACCAAGAACTATATGGCGCTGGCCAAGAGCTTCAAGCTCGAGGACAAGAAAGTGCTGTTGGTGTTCCCCGAGAACAACGAGAATGTATATCTGTCGGTACGCAACGTTCCCAACGCGCTGCTGATGCGCGCACAGGACCTGAATGCCTACAGTGTTCTCAACAACGACGCCATGCTGGTAACAGAGGACAGCGTCGCCATCATCAACGACTTTAAATAAGGAGACACAACATGGATATACAGATCAAACCGCTGGTGACCGAAAAGGCCACCGCATACAGCGAGAAGCAGAACTGCTACACGTTCAAGGTGTCTCCCGACGCCAACAAGTTCCAGATCAAGGACCTTGTAGAGAAGATGTACAATGTGCGCGTGGAGAAGGTGAACATCTGCAACTACGCGGGCAAGCGTAAGTCTCGCTACACGAAGAAAGGGCTCATCCGCGGCCGTCAGGACGCCTTCAAGAAGGCATACGTGACAGTGGCCGAGGGCCAGACTATTGACTACTACAGCAATCTATAAAAAATGGCAGTAAGAAAATTCAAGCCCACTACTCCTGGGCAAAGGCACAAGGTTATTGGTGTGTTCAAAGGACAAATCACTGCTACCACACCAGAGAAGACTCTTACGGTCGGGAAGCGGAGCACAGGCGGCCGCAACTCGTCGGGCCATCTGAGCACCCGCTATCGCGGAGGCGGCCATAAGAGGAAATTGCGTCTCATCGACTTCAAGAGACAGAACGACGGAGTACCCGCAACGGTCAAGACGATCGAATACGATCCCAACCGTTCGGCCCGCATCGCCCTTCTGTACTATCAGGATGGTCAGAAGGCCTACATGATCGCCCCCAACGGGCTGGAGGTAGGTCAGACCGTAATCAGCGGCGAGGACGCTGCGCCCGAGGTAGGCAACTGCCTGCCCCTGTCGAAGATCCCCGTCGGTACGCTGATCCATTGTATTGAGCTTCGTCCGGGCCAGGGCGCCGAAATGGCGCGTTCCGCCGGAACGTTCGCACAGCTGACCTCGCGCGAGGGCAACTATGCGATCATCAAATTACCTTCGGGAGAAACCCGCCGCATCCTGCTGGCATGCCGTGCCACCATCGGCGTAGTGGGCAATTCCGACCATAACCTCGAGAAGAGCGGCAAGGCAGGCCGCAGCCGCTGGCTGGGCCGCCGTCCCCACAACCGTGGTGTGGTAATGAACCCTGTCGATCACCCCATGGGTGGTGGCGAGGGCCGTCAGAGCGGTGGTCATCCCCGTTCGCGTACGGGCCTCTATGCCAAGGGTCTCAAGACACGCTCGCCCAAGAAGCACAGCTCGAAGTATATAATTGAAAGAAGAAAGAAGTAATTTGATAAAGAAGCAATCATGAGTCGTTCGCTTAAAAAAGGACCGTTTATCAGCGTCAAGCTGGAGAAGAAGGTCGCAGCCATGGAGGAAAGCGGCAAGAAGAACGTCATCAAGACGTGGAGCCGTGCCTCGATGATCTCGCCTGACTTCGTGGGACATACATTTGCCGTGCACAATGGCAATAAGTTCATCCCGGTCTATGTGACTGAGAACATGGTGGGCCATAAGCTCGGAGAGTTCGCTCCGACGCGTACGTTCCGCGGCCACGCCGGCAACAAGAAGAAGTAACGGTCCCCGCTAACCAAAGAAAAAACAGAATACAATGGGTGTAAGAAAAAGAAATGCAGCCGATGCGATGAAGGAAGCCCGCAAGAGCACGTATGGCGCGAAGCTTCGCAACATACCGTCGTCGCCCCGCAAGATGCGTCTGGTAGTGGACATGATCCGCGGCCAGGAGGCGTTCAAGGCACTCGGCATATTGAAATTTTCCAACAAAGAGGCTTCGCGCAAGGTCGAGAAGCTTCTCCGGTCGGCCATCGCCAACTGGGAACAGAAGAACGAGCGCAAGGCCGAGGCCAACGAGCTCTATGTAAAGACAGTGTTCGTCGACGCCGCTCCGATGCTGAAGCGCATGCGCCCCGCACCCCAGGGCCGTGGCTACCGCATCCGCAAGCGCTCCAATCACGTGACATTGTTCGTAGACACAATTGACTCCAAAAAAGACTGACGCAAATGGGACAGAAAGTTAATCCGATCAGCAACCGTCTGGGCGTGATCCGCGGTTGGGACTCTAACTGGTACGGCGGTAAGAAATATGGCGAGACCCTCCTGGAGGACTCCAAGATCCGCAAGTACCTGCACAAGCGTCTGGAGAAAGCAAGTGTGTCGCGCATCATCATCGAGCGCACGCTGAAAATGGCCACCATCACGATCGCCACGTCGCGTCCGGGTCTGATCATAGGCAAGGGCGGCAAGGACGTGGACATCCTGAAGGAGGAGCTGAAGAAGCTCACCGACAAGGACGTGCAGATCAACATCTACGAGATCAAGCGTCCCGAGCTGGACGCCGAGATCGTGGCCAACAACATCGCTCGTCAGATCGAGAACAAGGTGGCTTACCGTCGTGCCGTTAAGATGGCCGTGGCCAGCACAATGCGCATGGGCGCCGAGGGTATCAAGGTTCAGGTCAGCGGACGTCTGAACGGCGCCGAAATGGCCCGCAGCGAGATGTTCAAGGAAGGCCGTACGCCTCTGCACACACTCCGCGCCGACATAGACTATGCCATGGTCGAGGCCCTCACCAAGGTGGGTATCATCGGCATCAAGGTGTGGATTTGCCGCGGCGAGGTCTATGGCAAGAAGGAGCTGACCCCCACCTACGTGGCCGGCCAGAAAGAGCCCGGACGCCCCATGGCTCCGCGCAGAGAGCGTGGCGGTTTCCGCAACAAGAAGAATAATAACAATCGCTAAAAAGAACCTGGATAATGTTACAGCCTAAGAAAACAAGGTACCGTCGCTCGCAAAAGGGACGGATGAAGGGCGAGGCCCAGCGCGGCAACCAGCTGGCTTTCGGCTCGTTCGGTATCAAGACTCTGGATTCGAAATGGATTACCGGCCGTCAGATCGAGGCTGCCCGTGTGGCAGTGACCCGTTACATGCAGCGTCAGGGCCAGATCTGGATCCGCATCTTCCCGGACAAGCCTATCACCAAGAAGCCTGCCGAGGTGCGAATGGGTAAAGGTAAAGGTAACCCCGAGGGATTCGTAGCGCCTGTTACTCCCGGTCGTATCCTGATCGAGGTGGAGGGTGTACCCTACGACGTAGCCAAGGAGGCACTGCGCCTGGCAGCACAGAAGCTGCCCGTACTCACAAAGTTTGTGGTGCGCCGCGACTATGATCCCACGCAGAACGTCTGAAAACAATGAGCCGGAATCCCCATGCGGGGACTCCGGCTTCTGCAATCAAATCGAGCCTCCCTCATGCCCCCGGACGGGGACATGGGGGCGGTTTGTAATGATTTTTTGCCTTTTTAAGTTAATTTTTTGCGATTTAAGCATCTAAATTGCTGAAAAGTCAAGAAATTTTATTAATTTTGCGATTCGGAACGCGGATGCAATCATTTGCGTACCAAAAATAGATTAACGAGAGAAATGAAAAAGGAAGAAATCAAGGAATTAAGCGTTCAGGAGCTGAAGGCCCAGATAGAGGTCTCGGAGAAGGCTTATCGTGAATTGAAAGTAGCGCACGCGATTACTCCCTCAGGCAACCCGGCAAAGATCACAAGTGACCGTCGTCACATTGCCCGTCTGAAGACGATATTGCGTCAGAAGGAGCTGGCCGCAGCGGCAGCAGCTCCCAGCGCTGAGTAACAACACTGCTGACAATCTGTAGAAAGAAATGGAAGAACAGAAAAGACATCTTAGAAAAGAGCGTGTCGGAGTGGTTTCGAGCAATAAGTGCGACAAGACCATCACTGTAGAGATCAAGTGGAAGGAGAAACACCCCATCTACGGTAAGTTTGTCAACAAGACAAAGAAATATCACGCACACGACGAGAAGAACGAATGCAGCGTAGGCGACAAGGTGCGTCTGATGGAGACACGCCCCCTGAGCAAGACGAAGCGTTGGAGACTTGTAGAAATCATCGAAAAAGTTAAGTAACCATGATACAGACCGAATCACGTTTGACAGTTGCCGACAACAGTGGAGCCAAGGAAGTACTCTGCATCCACGTGTTGGGAGGCACCGGACGCCGCTATGCGAGCGTAGGCGACACGATCGTGGTGACCGTAAAGAGCACCATACCGTCGTCGGAGGTTAAGAAGGGTACCGTGTCCAAGGCTGTAGTGGTACGTACCAAGAAAGAGATACGTCGCGCCGACGGAAGCTATATCCGTTTCGACGACAATGCCTGCGTGCTGCTCAACAACAACGGCGAGCTGCGCGGCACCCGTATCTTCGGCCCGGTGGCCCGCGAGCTGCGAGCCGCCAACATGAAGATTGTCTCACTGGCACCCGAGGTACTTTAATCGTTAATTTCTAAGTTTAGGACAAATGGCAAAATTGCATATAAAGAAAGGGGATACGGTCTATGTCAACGCCGGCGACGACAAGGGCAAGACGGGCCGTGTGCTCGAGGTGCAGGTGAAGAAAAACCGAGCCATCGTAGAGGGGATCAACATCGTCTCCAAGAGCACGAAGCCGACGGCCAAATATCCGCAGGGCGGAATCGTAAAGCTGGAGGCTCCGGTGCATATTTCGAACCTTAATGTGGTAGACCCGAAGACGGGCAAGGCCACCCGCATAGGACGCCGCCGCAACGAGGCCGGCAAACTGGTGCGTTACGCTAAAAAATCAGGAGAGGAGATCAAATAATGAGCGAGACAACACTTAGCAAAGCGTATAAGGAGCGTATCGCTCCGGAACTGACCGAAGAGTTCAAGTATACGACTCCGATGCAGGTTCCCCGCCTGGTGAAGATAGTGATCAACCAGGGACTGGGCGACGCTACCCAGGACAAGAAGCTGATTGAGACTGCCGTGAACGAGATCACGGCCATCACGGGCCAGAAGGCAGTGCCCACACTGTCGCGCAAGGATATCGCCGCATTCAAGCTGCGTAAGAAGATGCCCGTTGGCGTTATGGTGACTCTGCGCCGCGAGAAGATGTACGAGTTCCTGGAGCGTCTGGTGCGCGTGGCTCTGCCCCGTATCCGCGACTTCAAGGGTATCAACTCCAAGCTCGACGGCCGCGGCAACTACACGCTGGGTATCACCGAGCAGATCATTTTCCCCGAGATCAATATAGACAATGTTCCCAAGCTTCAGGGTATGAACATCACGTTCGTGACGAGCGCCAAGACTGACGAGGAAGGCTTCGCCCTGCTCAAGAAGTTCGGCTTGCCCTTCAAGAAGTAATAACTTATTATAACTTAAAGAAAGCATGGCAAAAGAATCAATGAAGGCTCGCGAGGTGAAGCGTCAGCGGATGGTGGCCAAATATGCGGAGAAGAAGGCAGCGCTGAAGAAGGCCGCCCTCGCCGATGCAGAAGGCAACATCGACTACGAGGCTCTGACCAAGCTGCAGAAGCTTCCCCGCAACGCAAGCAAGGTGCGTCTGCACAACCGTTGCGAGCTCACCGGCCGTCCCAAGGGATATATGCGTCAGTTCGGCATTTCGCGTATCCAGTTCCGCGAGATGGCTTCCGCAGGCCTGATCCCCGGCGTGAAGAAGGCAAGCTGGTAATGCGAGGATCCCGGTTTATTCCAAGGCTACGGGCCGAGGATAATAAACCACCCCGCATAGACGTTAAGAAAAAGATAACCATCTCGGATCCCGCAGGGGCGTCCGAGGTGGCTTCAACATGAGAGTATAAATTGCGTTTTTAATATTGTTCGGTAAATCTGAATCAATTAACTAACAATGACTGATCCGATAGCAGATTATTTGACAAGACTGCGGAATGCCATCATGGCGGGTCACCGCGTGGTGGAGATTCCTACGTCTAAGATGAAGAGGGAGATCACAAAGATCCTCTTCGACCAAGGCTACATCCTGAACTACAAGTTCGATGACACGAACGCTCCGAAGGGTGTGATCAAGATTGCCTTGAAGTATGATCCGGTTGACAAGGTAAGCGCCATCACCAACCTGCACCGCGTTTCGCGTCCGGGTTTGCGCCAGTACACCGGTTACAAGGACATGCCCCGCGTTCTGAACGGCCTGGGCATCGCCATTCTGAGCACCTCCCAGGGTGTGATGACCAACAAGGAAGCGGCCGAGCGCAAGATCGGCGGCGAAGTATTGTGTTACGTATATTAACGGAAGGAGGTAATTATGTCAAGAATAGGAAAGGCACCGATTGCAATACCTGCCGGCGTAACGGTAACGGTCAAGGGAAATGACGTGACGGTCAAGGGCCCTAAGGGAGAATTAAGCCAGACGGTAAATCCGGACATCGCCGTAGAGGTGAAGGACGGACATGTATATGTGACTCGTCCGAGCGACGACAAGGAGCACCGCTCGCTTCACGGTCTGTACCGCGCGCTGATCCACAACATGGTTGTAGGCGTGTCGGAGGGCTACAAGAAGGAGATGGAGCTGGTGGGCGTAGGTTATCGCGCCACGGCCACGGGCCAGGTTCTGGAGCTCGCGCTGGGATTCAGCCACGCTATCTATATCAAGCTTCCCAAGGAGATCAAGGTAGAAGCCAAGACAGAGCGTAACAAGAACCCGCTGATAATACTGGAGAGCAGTGACAAGCAGCTTCTGGGCCAGGTATGTGCCAAGATCCGCTCGCTGCGCAAGCCGGAACCCTACAAGGGCAAAGGTATCAAGTTTGTGGGCGAGATTATCCGTCGCAAGTCCGGCAAGTCGGCTAACGCTAAATAATTGAAGCATTATGGTATCCAAGATAGCAAGAAGAAATAAGATCAAGACCCGCATACGCGGCAAGGTGTCCGGCACGGCCGAGCGTCCGCGCATGACGGTGTTCCGCTCCAACAAGAGCATATACGTGCAGCTTGTAGACGACCTGGCCGGAGCCACGCTTGCGTCGGCATCGTCCAAGGGACTCGAGGGAGGCACAAAGACAGAGATTGCGGCCAAGGTAGGCGAGGCCATCGCAGGCAAAGCCAAGGAGAAGGGTATCGAGACGGTTGTGTTCGACCGTAACGGCTACCTGTACCATGGACGTGTAAAATCATTGGCAGACGCAGCCCGCAAGGGAGGCCTTAAATTTTAACAGGAATCATGGCAAAGAAGAACAATCAGGTAAAGACGACTAATGATTTGGAATTGCAGGATCGCCTGGTGGCCATCAACCGCGTTACCAAGGTAACGAAGGGTGGACGGGCGTTCAGTTTCGCGGCTATTGTCGTGGTCGGCAACGGCGACGGCATCATCGGCTTGGGACTCGGCAAAGCCAACGAAGTTACGGCAGCCATCGCCAAGGGCGTTGAGGCCGCTAAGAAGAATCTTATCAAGGTGCCTGTGCACAAGGGCACGATTCCCCACGAGGTGAGTGCCAAGTTCGGCGGCTCGCGCATCTTCCTGAAGCCCGCTTCGGAAGGTACCGGAGTGAAGGCAGGTGGCGCCATGCGTGCCGTTCTGGAGAGTGTAGGCGTGACCGACGTGCTGGCCAAGTCCAAAGGCAGCTCCAACCCCCACAACCTGGTGAAGGCTACCATCGAGGCTCTCGGCGAGCTCCGCAGCCCGGCTCAGATCGCCAAGCAGCGCAGCATCCCCGTGGAGAAAGTGTTTAACGGCAAATAATTTGCAAGAAAATGGCACAGATTAAAATCACACAGATAAAGAGCCGCATCAACACTCCGAAAGTGCAGAAGGAGACTCTGGACGCACTCGGACTGCACAAGATGCACCACTCCGTGGTGAAGGAAGACACTCCTTCGATCCGCGGCATGATCAAGACAGTACACCACCTGGTGGAAGTAACGAACATCTAAGAAGACGAAGGAAATGGAATTGCATAATTTACAGCCGGCTGTAGGCAGCAATAAGAAGAACAAGCGCGTAGGACGTGGCACGGGATCGGGCTACGGCGGTACATCGACACGCGGACACAAGGGCGCCAAGTCGCGTTCCGGCTACAAGCGTAAGATCGGCTTCGAAGGCGGTCAGATGCCTCTGCAGCGTCGTGTGCCGAAGTTCGGCTTCAAGAACATCAACCGTGTGGAGTACAAGGCCATCAACCTTGACGCTCTCGAGACGCTGGCCGAAGCCGCCGGTCTGGAGCGCATCGACGTTCAGGCACTCCGCGACGCCGGCTTGGTGAACAAGAACGCCAAGGTGAAGGTGCTGGGCAACGGCTCCCTGACACACAAGCTCGAGGTGGAGGCCGACGCCTTCTCGAAGAAGGCCGAGGAAGCCATCACGGCTGCCGGTGGCACAGTAGTGAAAAAATAACCGACTCTCACAATGGGATTTACTAAAACAATCAAGAACATCTGGAGCATCGAGGATCTGCGCAAGCGAATCGGCATCACGCTGCTGCTTGTCATCATCTATCGGTTCGGATGTTATGTAGTGTTGCCGGGCATCAATCCGGACGAGCTCGTGGCCCTGAAGAATTTCACGGCCGACGGTCTGATGCAGCTGCTCGACATGTTCTCGGGCGGTGCGTTCTCGCAGGCCTCCATCTTCGCGTTGGGTATCATGCCGTACATCACGGCATCGATCGTGATCCAGCTGCTGGGCATGGTTCTTCCTGCCTTCCAGAAGATGCAGCGCGAGGGCGAGAGCGGCCGGATGAAGCTGAACCAGTACACTCGCTATCTGACAGTGCTGATCCTGGCTCTGCAGGGTCCCGCCTACCTGATGAACCTGAAGTATCAGGTGCAGGCTGCCGGCGGTCACGTTGAGCTGGGCATGATGTCCATCATCTTCATGACGATCGTGATGGCCGCAGGCTCCATGTTCATCATGTGGCTCGGCGAGCGCATCGACCAGAAGGGTGTGGGCAACGGTATCTCGTTCATAATCCTCATCGGTATCATCGCACGCCTCCCCGAGGCGTTCATGCAGGAGTTCACAGGACGCCTCATGAACTCGGCCGGCGGCGGTCTGGTGCTGTTCCTGGTGGAGATCGTGATCCTGCTTGCCGTCATAGCCGGTGCGGTTCTGCTGGTGCAGGGCACCCGCAAGGTTCCCGTACAGTATGCCAAGAAAGTGGTGGGCAACAAGCAGTATGGAGGCGCGCGCAACTACATTCCCCTCAAGGTGAATGCAGCCGGCGTGATGCCTATCATCTTCGCTCAGGCCATCATGTTCATCCCCGTCACTCTGATCGGCTTCCGTCAGGAGCAGACCGGTTTCTTCGGTGCGATGACCGACATGTACGGATTCTGGTATAACTTTGTATATTTCCTGATGATCGTGGCGTTCACGTATTTCTATACGGCGATCACGGTGCGTCCGGCGCAGATGGCCGAGGAGATGAAGCGCAACAACGGCTTCATACCCGGCGTGAAGCCCGGTAAGCCCACCGTCGATTATCTTGATTCGATCATGTCGCGTATCACGCTTCCTGGCTCCATCTTCCTGGGCATCGTGGCCATACTTCCGGCCATCGCCCATGTATGCGGCCTGAACCGCAGCTTCGCATCCTTCTTCGGCGGCACGTCGCTGCTGATCCTGGTGGGTGTGATTCTGGATACGCTGCGCATCATCGAGGGTCACCTGCTGATGCACCGTTACGACGGTCTGATGAAGGACGGCCGGATCAAGGGACGTACCACAGGCAACGGAGCTTTCTGATACAGGAGAGAATAAGATGATATACGTCAAGACGGCGGAAGAGATAGAGAAGATGCGGCTGGCCTCGGATTTGGTGAGCCGCACTCTCGGCGAGGTGGCCAAGTGGGTAAAGCCCGGCGAGACCACCCATCGTCTGGACTCCATAGCACGCGAGTTTATCCTCGACAACGGGGGTAAGCCCGCTTGCCTGGGGTACCAGGGATTCCCCGGCACCTTGTGTATCGAGGTGAACGAGACGGTGGTTCACGGCTTTCCGTCGACCTATACGTTGCGCGAAGGCGACATCGTGGGCACGGACTGCGTGGCTGAACTGAACGGTTTCAACGGCGACAGCTGTTATACCTTTGCCGTAGGCGAGGTGGACGAGCAGAAGCGTCATCTTCTGGATGTGACCCTGCAGTCGCTGTACGTAGGCATAGAGCAGGCCCGTGCGGGCAAGCGCATAGGCGACATAGCCAATGCGGTGCAGACCTGGTGCGAGCGTCGCGGACTGAGCGTGGTGCGCGAGATGTGCGGCCACGGCATAGGCCGGAGCATGCACGAGGACCCCGAGGTGCCCAACTACGGACGCCGCGGCACCGGCCCGATGCTGAAACCCGGAATGTGCATCTGCATCGAGCCGATGATCAACGCCGGAAGCAAGAACATAGTGATAGCGCAGAACGGCTGGGAATGCCGCACGCGCGACCGCAAGCCCTCGGCCCATTTCGAGCACACGCTGCTCATCACCGAGGACGCCCCGGAAATACTCACCACCTTCCGGTATATAGAGGAAGCACTTGGCATCCCCGTGTCGGGCGACCGCCTGAAGGCGTAACATTTTTAGAATCGGAAAGCAAACAGACTAATATGGCAAAGCAAGCAGCTATTGAGCAAGACGGTGTAATTCTCGAGGCCCTGAGCAACGCGATGTTCCGAGTGGAACTGACCAACGGCCATCAGATCATGGCTCACATATCGGGAAAGATGAGAATGCACTATATCAAAATCCTGCCCGGCGACAAGGTTAAGGTCGAGATGTCGCCCTACGACCTGTCGAAAGGCAGAATATCATTCAGATATAAATAATACCCAATATGAAAGTTAGAGCATCCGTAAAGAAGCGCACTCCCGACAGCAAGATCGTTCGCCGCAAAGGGAGACTGTATGTGATCAACAAGAAGAATCCGAAACTAAAACAGCGTCAGGGCTAACCTCGTTTTCCGGAATGGAGAAAAATGGTTAACTTTGCACAAAAATAGATTAAAAGCTATATATGGCAGTAAGAATTGTCGGCGTAGATTTGCCGCAGAACAAACGAGGAGAGATAGCGTTGACGTATATCTTCGGCATAGGCCGGAGCTCGGCGGGCAAGATTCTGGATGCCGCCGGAGTCGACAAGGACATCAAGGTTCAGGACTGGACCGACGCGCAGGCAGCCGCCGTGCGTGAGGAGATCCAGAAGAACTACAAGGTAGAGGGCGACCTTCGCACGGAGGTGCAGCTTAACATCAAGCGATTGATGGATATCGGCTGCTACCGCGGCATCCGTCACCGTATCGGACTTCCGGTGCGCGGACAGAGCACGAAGAACAATGCCCGTACGCGCAAGGGCCGCAAGAAGACAGTGGCCAACAAGAAGAAAGCTACTAAATAATAGAATAAGAAATGGCAAAAAAGACAGTCGCAGCAAAGAAGAGGAATGTCAAGGTTGGCGCCAATGGCCAGCTTCATGTGCATAGCTCCTTCAACAACATCATCGTGTGTCTTGCCAACAGCGAGGGCCAGGTAATCAGCTGGAGCTCGGCCGGCAAGATGGGCTTTAGAGGCTCAAAGAAGAACACTCCGTATGCAGCCCAGATGGCAGCACAGGATTGTGCGAAAGTAGCGTACGATCTGGGACTTCGCAAAGTAAAGGCATACGTCAAGGGACCGGGCAACGGTCGCGAGGCTGCCATCCGCTTTGTGCACGGAGCCGGAATCGAGGTGACCGAGATCGTCGACGTTACTCCGCTTCCCCACAATGGATGTCGTCCTCCCAAGCGCCGTCGCGTATAATACAGGAAGACAAACAATACAGCATACAAGACTTCCGTCCCGCTGAGCGCCCTGAATGCGAATAGACCCTCCCATAACTACCTCTCGAGGGTCGCGGCTGCGCTAAGGGGAGAGCCTCAAGGACACAACACAGAAGACAAAAATGGCAAGATACACAGGACCAAAGACAAAAATCGCCCGCAAGTTCGGCGAGCCGATTTACGGTGAGGACAAGGTTCTCGCCAAGAAGAATTATCCGCCGGGACAGCACGGCGCCAACCGTCGCCGCAAGACGTCGGAGTACGGCCAGCAGCTGCGTGAGAAGCAGAAGGCCAAATATACATACGGTGTACTGGAGCGTCAGTTCCGCAACCTGTTCGAGCATGCCGCACGTACCAAGGGTATTACCGGCGAGGTGCTCCTGCAGCTGCTGGAGAGCCGTCTGGACAACGTAGTGTACCGTCTGGGACTGGCAGCGTCGCGTCCCGCAGCGCGCCAGCTGGTGCTCCACAAGCACATCTGCGTCAACGGCAAGCCCGTAAACATCCCCTCGTATCGCGTAGTGCCCGGTGACGTCGTTACCGTACGCGAGAAGTCCAAGAACCTCGAGGTTATCACCGACTGCGTGGCCGGTTTCAACCACTCGAAGTATCCCTGGATCGAATGGGACGAGCAGATCAAGGGCGGCAAGTTCCTGCACATGCCGGAGCGCGCCGACATACCCGAGACGATCAAGGAACAGCTCATCGTTGAGTTATATTCTAAATAATAAAGAAAGAGATACCCATGCCAATATTAGCATTTCAGAAGCCCGACAAGGTGATCATGCTGGAGGCAGACAACAAATTCGGCAAGTTCGAGTTCCGTCCGCTGGAGCCTGGCTACGGCCAGACCATCGGCAACGCTCTGCGTCGAATCCTGCTGTCGTCGCTGGGTGGTTTCGCCATCAATACCATCCGTATCGACGGCGTAGCCCACGAGCTTGACACTATCCCCGGCGTGAAGGAGGATGTCACCAACATCATCCTGAATCTGAAGCAGATTCGCTTCAAACGCATCACGGAGGACGCCGAATTCGAGAAGGCGTCGGTAGCCGTAGGGGGCAAGGAAGAGTTCACTGCCGGCGATCTTGGCTCAGTGCTGTCCGGTTTCCAGGTACTGAACCCGGAACTGGTGATATGCCACCTGGACGAGAGCGCCAGCTTCAACCTCGAGTATACGATCAATCAGGGACGTGGCTGGGTGCCCGCAGACGAAAACCGCGAGTTGCTCGGCGACGATGACCTGAACGTCATCGCGATCGACTCCATCTATACGCCCATCAAGAACGTGAAGTACGTGGTGGAGAACTACCGCGTGGAGCAGAAGACGGACTACGAGAAACTGATTCTGGAGGTCACCACCGACGGAAGCATCAATCCGAAGGACGCCCTCAAGGAGGCAGCCAAGATCCTGATCCAGCACTTCCTGATGTTCAGCGACGAGAAGATCACGCTTGAGACACCCAAGCAGGAGTCGCCCGAGGAGTTTGACGAGGAAATACTGCACATGCGCCAGCTGCTTAAGAGCAAGCTCGTGGACATGGACCTGTCCGTTCGTGCCCTGAACTGCCTCAAGAGCGCCGAGGTCGAGACTCTCGGCCAGCTCGTTCAGTATGAGAAAGGCGAGCTGCTGAAGTTCCGCAACTTCGGCCGCAAGTCACTCTCCGAGCTCGACGACCTTCTCGAGAAGAACAACCTGTCGTTCGGGATGGATATTTCGAAGTACAAATTAGATAAAGACTAATCAACGATGAGACATAATAAGAAATTCAATCACCTGAGCCGCAAGAAGGCACACCGCGACGCGCTGCTGTCGAACCTTGCAATCGCACTGTTTGCCAAGAAGCGGATTTTCACCACGGTAGCCAAGGCCAAGGCGTTGCGAGTATTTGCCGAGCCGTTGGTGACACGCGCCAAGCACGACGATACCAACAACCGTCGTCTGGTGTTCAGCTATCTTCAGAACCGTGACGCTGTCAAGGAACTGTTCGGCGTAATCGCCGACAAGGTTGCTGACCGTCCGGGCGGATACCTCCGTATCCTCAAGACCGGTCACCGTCTGGGCGACAACGCCGAGATGTGCATGATCGAGTTCGTGGACTTCAACGAGAACGCCGGCACGAAGGCCGAGGCCAAGAAAGCCAAGACCACACGCCGCTCGCGCTCCAAGAAAGTGAACACCGAGGCTGTGGCTGCAGAGCCCGCAACGGTTCAGGACAAGGCCGAGGAAGCTCCCAAGGCAGAAGCTCCCGCCGAGGAACCCAAAGCTGAGTAAATCCCAATAATTCAGATAGAACAGGACGTGGCCCGCGGGTCGCGTCCTGTTTGTTTACGCAAGGACCCTAAGGACCCTAAGGACCCTAAGGACTTTAAGGACTTTAATGTCTTTAAGGACTTTAAGGACTTTAAGGACCCTAAAAAACAGGACCCTAAAAAACAGGGCCCTTAAAGCCATTTGAACTTGCGTAAGACGGCCAGGAGCAGCAGCGACACGCACAGCGAGCCGCCGACGATGGCCCAGAACACCCAGGGATGGTTGCCGTAGGAGATGTCGACGTTCATGCCGTAGAACGAGGCCACCAGCGTGGGAAGCATCAGCACGAACGAAAGTCCCGTCATACGCTTCATTATGTCATTGACATTATTGCTGATTATGGACGCGAACGATGACAGCTTCGATTCCAGGATGTCGTTGTATATCTTCACCGTGGAATCTGTCTGTTGGAGTTCAATCTCCACGTCCTCCAGCAGATCATTGTCCAGCCGGTCGCCGTATATGCTGCGGATGCGTCCTGTAAGGGCGATGTTGCCTTGCACGGAGGTGTTGAAATACACCAGTGTGGACTGCAGACCCTGCATTTCAAGCAGATCCTTGTTGCGTATGCTGCGCTCCATGTGCTGTTCGGCTTCGGTGACGCGATGGTTCAGGTCCTTGAGGTACTGCAGATACCAATAGGCCGACGAATACAGGATCCGCAGCGTGAAATTTGCCACATCGTCCACATGTATGCCGCGACGGCGCGTGTGGTCCACGAAATCCGCGACCAGTTCCGATTTGTGGTAGCAGACCGTCGCAAGAATCTCGTTGTTGGATATGATGCCGATTGGCACGGTGATGTACGGCGCGCTCTGCCCGGCCGTGTTCCTGACGGGAATGCGGAGGATGGTGAGGCGCCAGTTGCCGTCGTGTTCCACACGGCTGCGCTCGTCCGGATCCGCAAGGCTGTCCAGGAAATCGGGCGGAACGTTCAGATCGTCGAGCAGGAACCTGACGTCGTCCTGTTGAGGACATTCCACGGACACCCAGCAGAATGGACGCCATGCGTCGCATTCCACAAATCCGTTGTCGCTGCAATAAAACCTTTTCATATCCTTACAATCATAATGGAACGTTACGGCGGGAGTGCAAGCCGCGGGCTTGCACCACGGTGCCCGACTGCGGGCTGATGCTGTGAAGAGGGCCGCGGGCTTGCAGCATGGTACAGTCCCGTTGTATTTATAACAACAGGAGCGATGCGATGTTTCTGTTGTGTGGTATATTTGTTAAGGTATTTGTTAAGGTATGTAATATAGAGTAAAAGTGAGTCGTTATGATTTGCGATACTCGCAAAGGTTTATTATCTTTGCACTTGATAGAAATGGAGGTAGCCGTTATCTTTGCATTTGATAGAAATGGCGGTTGCCGTGCCGTAAAAAAACATATAACCCGGATTTAGAAAAACTCACACGATATCAATCAAAATTTAATCTCCAAACATACAAAAATTAATCTCCAAACATAGCTACATGAAACTTATCAGGACAATGATGTTGGCCTCGATGCTGACAGGCGCCGGAATGCTGCTGGCCCGTCCGGCCATTCCGCGTGATCCGGAAATCGAGAAGAAAGTAGAGGCGACCTTGAAGAAGATGAACCTCGACCAGAAAGTGGGCCAGATGCTCGAGCTGAACCTTGACGTGTTCGGCCATACGGACTGGAGCACAGGCACGCCGAAATGGACCCTCGACGAGGCTCGACTCGACACTGTGATACAGAAATGGCAGCCCGGATCGTTCCTTAACGCACCCGGTACGTACGCCGGCTCGCTCGAGCAGTGGCAGTACTGGATTCCGACCATCCAGAAGCTGTCGATGAAGTATATCGGCATCCCTACCATCTATGGTCTTGACAACAACCATGGCGTGACCTACGTGCAGGGTGGCATCATGTTCCCGCAGCCCATCAACCTCGCCGCGTCGTTCAACACCGAACTGGCGCGCGAGATGGCAGGCATCACCGCCTACGAGAGCCGCGCCGCCGACTGTCCCTGGGTCTACAACCCCGTCACCGACCTGGGCCGCGATCCCCGCTGGCCCCGCATCTGGGAAAGCTTCGGCGAGGACCCGCTGGTCAACGCCCGCATGTCCGTGGCACAGATAGAGGGATATCAGGGACCGAATCCCAACAAGGTAGGCAAATATAACGTGGCCGCATGTACCAAGCATTACATGGCTTACGGCGCACCCTGGTCCGGCAAGGACCGTACGCCCGCTTATCTGTCCGAGCAGCAGATACGCGAGAAATATTTCGAGCCTTTCCGCGCCCAGATCATGGCCGGCTCGCTCTCCATCATGGTCAACTCGGCCAGCATCAACGGCGAGCCCGTTCATGCCAGCTACAAGTATCTGACACAGTGGCTTAAGAAGGACCTGGACTGGGACGGCATGATCGTGACCGACTGGGCCGACATCAACAATCTGTTCCAGCGCGAGCGTGTGGCCAAGGACAAGAAGGACGCCATCCGTCTGGCCATCAACGCCGGCATCGACATGACCATGGACCCCTATAACGTCGATTTCTGCTTCCTGCTTAAAGAACTGGTTAACGAGGGCAAGGTCAGCATGGAGCGCATCGACGACGCCGTGCGCCGCATCCTGCGCCTGAAATACCGTCTCAACCTGTTCAAGGAACCCAACACCGGCGGCAAGGACTATAAGGAGTTCGGCAGCGCCGAGAACGCCGAGAAGGCGCTCCGCTCCGCCGAGCAGACCGAAATCCTGCTGAAGAACGTAAACAACCTGCTGCCCTTGGCCAAGGGGAAGAAGATACTTGTCACCGGACCGAACGCCAACACGATGCGCGCACTGAACGGCGGCTGGACCTACACATGGCAGGGCAGCAACGCCGATGCGCTCTACGAGCCTTACAACACCATCTACGAGGCCCTGAGCAACAAGTACGGCAAGGAAAACGTCACCTTGAAGGAGGGCGTGACCTATAACGAGAAGGGACAGTACTGGGAGGAGAACGAGCCTGACTATGCGTCGGCCGTCGCAGCCGCTGCCGATGTCGACGTCATCGTGGCCTGCATCGGCGAGAACAGCTACACCGAGACTCCGGGTAACCTCGATGACCTCTGGCTGTCGGCCAACCAGCGTCAGCTGGTCAAGGAGCTGGCCAAGACCGGCAAACCCATCATACTGATTCTTAACGAGGGCCGTCCCCGCCTCATCACCGACATCGAGCCTCTTGCAGGCGCCATCGTCAACGTGCTGCTCCCCGGCAACTACGGCGGCGACGCACTGGCGAACCTGATGGCCGGCGACGCCAACTTCTCGGCCAAGATGCCTTACACATATCCGCGCGAGATCAACGCCCTGAGCAATTACGACTACAAGGTCAGCGAGGAAGTGGGCACCATGGAGGGAGCCTACAACTACGATGCCAAGGTGTCGCTGCTCTGGCCCTTCGGCTACGGACTGAGCTACACCACTTACGGTTATTCCAACCTGCGCGTGGACCGCGACCGGTTTACCGCCGACGACACCATCACCGTCAGCGTCGATGTGACCAATACGGGTAAAGTGGCCGGCATGGAGCCCGTGCTGCTCTACAGCTCCGACCTCGTGGCATCGTTGGTGCCCGACAACAAGCGTCTGCGCGACTTCACCAAGATTTCGCTGAATCCCGGCGAGACCAAGACCGTGACGTTCAAGCTCCCCGGCAACTCGATGGCGTTCGTGGGCAACGACGGCAAATGGATTCTTGAGGAAGGCGCCTTCGAGCTGAAAGTGGCCAATCTCACCGTGCCCGTCACCTGCACCGCCACCAAGGTGTGGGACACCCCGAACATGTAAATAATCAACGGGCGATGTTGACGTACAGGGGCTGGATGTATTTCCGGCCCCTGTTTGCTATGCGTATGCAGAAGGAGGCGGAGCCGTTGTTGGCGGTGCGGCCAGTCAGCCCGGCGGCATCGATGCCCGATGTGTTGTAAGCACGGTCCTGCGTCGAGGTGGTATTAGTGCGGAAACGTGCGTTAAGGCGCATCCCGTTCTCGTTGCCTTCCGCCGAATATTCGCTCCATTCCAGCCGCCATTCGTAGCATATCACCTCGTCGGTGGTGGCGCCCGTGAATTCCGACCGGCCTGTGGCCACCGCCAGCGGCGTGCCGTTTACGCCGTAGATGTTCTGCTTGTCGCTCTCGAACGTGATGGTCAGCGGGAACTGCGACTGAGACAGTCCCGACGGCACCGTAAGCCCCACCGTGAACTCGCTGCCTATGGTAGATGCGGGAGCTGTGGCCGAGACATTGCCGAACTCCCACGGACGGCGCAGCATGAACGTGACGGTGCGCCCCAGTCCCGCCGTGCCGCCGCTGTAATATATGCGTATGTTCTGCTCCAGGCGACGGTTGTCGGAGGGTATCGCCTTGGTGGTGACATTCAGGTTATACCATCCGTCGTCGCCGCGGGTCACGGTGGCGTTGGATATCACGTCGCCTGTCAGGTCGATAGTCTTGGCCGACGTGGCCGTGGCCCCCGACACGTCGTATTCCGTCGCCTCGTTTGAGACGTCGTATATCTTCAGTTGCGTCGGGTCGAAGGTCTTGCCGTTGGCCGGAGTGTAGCGGAATCTCAGCGCGTAGCCGGCCGTCTGTTCGGTGAAGATGACGCGCGTGGAGCTGACCTCGATCTTCTCTCCTTCGTAACCGATGGAGAAGAGGTCGCGCGTCACGATGGAGGTGGATAGATTATTGTGGGCCGCGCCGTTCATGGCGTCAAGTACAGTGGGCGCGCCCTCGCCGCCTACCTCGGTGATGTCGACGGTGTACTGGAAATTGCGCAGCAGGTCGTAGAAGCCGAACTTGCCGTTCTTGTCGCGCCCTATGTCTATCTTGTAATAGCATCGTTTGCCGCGATATTCGCCGGCCACGATCATGTATGTCACCATCACGTCGTTGCCGGCCGAAGTGACCGAACTCTGCGTGCGTTCGTAGATGTAGCACGGAGTGTCGGCTGCGCCGGCCGCCAGACCCGTCATCGACTCTTGAAGCGCACGGGCCACCTCCGTCTCGGTGGTGTGCGTCATGCTCACGTCGCTGCCCGCCGGGTTGACGCCATAGTATCCCTGCGCTATGATGTCGTCGTAGCTGATCAGCTGGTTGTCCGAGTCAAGGAATGTGGCGAACAGATGGTCTTTATAAATATAGGGAGCCACCGTGCCGGAACTCGGCTGGTTCACTACCGTGTAGCCCAACATGCGGAACACGTTCGGGTCGGCCGAGCAGGTGGCCGTCAGTTTCACGAAGTTGCGTATCAGTTTCACGGTCAGCTGCATGTTGTCGGTGATGCTGTCCAGCTCCCTGATGCCCCAGTAGGCATCGGTGCCGCCGTTCACCACCAAGGCCGGCATTACGGTCGTCTCGCTGGCCATGGCCGATATATATTCTCCTCCGCTGATGTCATGCAGGTCGGGCGCCGACGTGATGACGAAATGCAGTCTGCGCGGACGCGACGAGCTGTAGATGTTGCTGACCTTGAAATACACCATTTTGCTTGCGGGGTCGATGTTGATGATCTGCACGTCCTGTGGGCCGATGAACTGCAGCATCACGCCCGCGGGGTCGAACACGAACAGATTTACCTTCAGCGTGTTCAGCAGTTCGTCTACGGTAGGTTCGTCGTTCATGGCGCGCGATGACGGGGCGAAGGACAGCTCGGGAAACGAAGCGCCCGTCACGATTTCAACAGGCGTGCCGTCGGGTACGCCGACATCCGGTATGTCGGGCGTGTCCTGACTTCGGCATGAAGCCATAAGCGCTGCGGCCAGCAATATGAGGATTGTGTCTAATGCTTTCATGGTCTGTTGCCGTTTGTGGTCCGTTTCCGGTCGCCCCATGTGAACTGTCTTTTGTTTGTAAGTGTGTCCGCCTTCCAGTACCATTCGTCGTAGACGCAACGCACAGCCCTTGTATCGTTGTCTGAAGGTGTAACGATTGTGACGGTGGGATTATTTACATCATTATCTACATCCACACCGCCGGAAGCACACCAATAGTTAGCAGTCTCGCCGGCCGTTCCAAACAGATAAGGAATATATTGCTTATTAGATAAGCGGCATATATATTCGATTTCGGCTGCAGTAGGAAGTCTCCATCTGCCTGCGGGACGACCGTTTTCCTGATAGGAAGCGCATCGACGCTGCGCACCGCGGCGTGTTATGTCGTAGGTTACACCCCACTGTGATGCTACTCGGATCTGAGGTGCTATGAAACGAGTTTTGAACGCATCATTGTCAGCGGGATAGTAATATTGCAATTGCTTATTATCTACAGATATACTCCAGGTGGCAGGGGTTGAAGCCGAGGTTCCGCTTTCGTTCAAATTATCGATTTCACGTACGCGTGGATCGGCTATTATGTAATTATCATTTTGAGCAAACTTTGAGATAGTCAGTACATACGTGTTTTTATTGTTGATATAGCCCGAAGACTCTTCATGGCTTGAACCAAGCCAATGATTTAGTTGTTGATTAGTCCATCTCCAGCTGCTTGAATTAGCCAGAAAACCCTTATAGCCGTTTCTCGTGTTATAGGTTGTATTCTGATTGTTGATGAACCGGGTTCCGGATGCAGTCAGCTGGCTTGTGATGTATATGGCGGGAGTCTGCGTCACTACAACGGTGGCACGGGCCGACGGCTCGTTGGCCGGGGCGTCAGTATGCCTCAGCTTGATGGTGAACGTGTAGGCGTTGATGGCGTCATTGGCAGTGAGGGTGGCCCGGTTGCTCCATGTGATGTGCAGCAGGTCGCGACGGATGTTCAGCGTGCCTTTAACCGGGTCGACCTCGATGCCGGCAAAGTTCGTGGCCGGCCTGTAGGCCGAACAGTCGCTGTATGTGTAGCTGCCGGTCTTGGCCAATGTTATATCGCGGTCGCGGTCGTTCTTGAAATCGTGCCATACCAGATGCACCGACTCTATTTCGACAGGATGCGAGGTGTTGTATGGAATCGAGAGGGACGTGCTGTTGGCCATCTCGAAGCAGTAGGCGTCCATTGCCGTCGAGAAGTCGTTGTTGTTCAGCAGCAGGTAGCGTATCTCCTTGATGTCGGTGGGGAGAGTGTGCACGTTCCACTGCATGTTGTAGTTCCAGTCAAACAGCATGTCGACGGGCTGCTGCACCGTGACGCCGCCGAGACGCCCTATGGTGACGCGCATGTCGTAGTGCGTGTTGCGCTCTATGTAGTACCGTTCCGGCTGGACGCTGAGGCGGTAATAAGTCACGATGTTCTGCACCTTGCCCTGCTCGTCGGTGTACCACCACGGAATCTCCAGCGTCAGGAAGCAGTTGCCGCGCGGCGAGAAGGAATCCCAGCGGTTGGGATATGAATAGAAGGGAACGCTCTGGACGTACTTGTATTTGGGTTGCGAGTCGTCGGGAGTGAATGCTGCACCGACATTTTCCGTGGCATATATTTCGTTGGAATACAGGGCGTCTTCGTCTGCCGGGAGTGCGGGGGTGTTCAGCCTGGACTGCGCCACGCCGTTGGCAATCCATACGTGCATCCGGTCGGCGCGCGAATGGTATGTGGTCCTCACTATCTGCTCGCTGCCGTCCAGCGGGCTGACGATTTTCTGTTCCACTTCTATTGTGTCGGGCAGGTTTACGGCCAGGGTCAGCTTGGCGGCGGCGCGTTGCAGGGTGACGGTGCCGGACACGATGCGGTCGGCGCGGTTCAGCGACAGTTCGGCGAAACCGTCCATGGCGAAACTGTCCTGCACGCGCGTCTTGTCGAAGTCCGAGTCCACGACGGTAGCCTTAAGGCCTGAGACAGTGGTGGATGTCAGCCGGCTTTCGTCCACATTGGCCACGGCGTAGACATAGCAGCGGTCGGACGCGGGACCGAACAGACCGCCGTCCTTCAGCGCGTTGTCGGGGAGGGCCAGGGTGATATGGCGCGAATACACGAACTCTCCGTCTATCGTCACGTCATAAATAGCCGCCGAAGTGTCGTCGTCATGTCCCTCGGCCGCGTAGAAGAACAGGTGCAGGCTCTTGACGGTGAATTCGTTCAGCTCGTCGCTGCCTGCGCGGGTGCCTGCGAAGGGTATGTCCACGTTCAGCGTGATACAGTCGGAGTCAGGCTGCTTAATGTCGTCGCGTGAGCGGTCGCATCCCTGCCACAGCAGGAACGCCGTCGCCGAAACCATCAGAATATATATGCGGATCAAGCCTTTCATAATTTATTCTCGCGATAGATGATGAACCTTGAGCTCATGGCCGGCGTGAGCGGCGCGTACAGCACGGTGCCGTCCACGGTACGCACCTCGATCACCAGTTCGGCCCAGTGTCGGTAGGAATCGGCCGCCCCTTTGCCGCGTATATGTATCGTGGCCTGTTCGCCCACAAGACCCTCGGCGTAAACGCGCTGCGAGCCGGGCACCACGTTGCCGTCAGTGTCCGTGTCCACGAACTCAAAGGCATCCACGCCGTTCTCGCCCGGTATGAAGTATGCCCGCCACGTCGCGCCCCGGGGCGACAGTATCGTGAACCGGCCCGTGGCATAGCCTGTGGTGCCGTTCAGTATCGACAGTTGTTCCTCCGGTTGGCCGTTGTAGGTTTCGGTCGTGACGGCGAAGCTGTTGCCGTCGTATTCCCATTTCAGGAAGCCGTCAGGCTCCACGCTCACGATGTTGTCCAGCTCGAACTCGTCGGTCTGCACGGTCCAGTCGCTTACGTTCACGTCCAGGTCCAGGATGGTGTTGAACGCCTTGACGTCGAAGCGGTAGATGTGGTTGCGCACCAGTTCCTTGCCTATCCCGGCGCGGAACGGCTCAAGTCCCGTCTCGAACTGACGGGGCGCCTGTCCCGGCTCCACAATGGCCGTGACGCGGAAGCGCATGTCGGCCACGTCCGCCTCCGGACAGTAGAATATGTACCTGCCGTTTACGGTGCGGGCCGACACGGCATGGGTTATGGCGGCGGCAGGATAAATGTTGGCCTCACGCAGTCCCGACGGATAGTCGTCGAAACGGGGACGGAGATATCCCCGGTTAAGCCACGAAACCATTTCGACATTGGTGATTTTGGGGTAACGCTGTCCGTCGGGTCCCGTGACGGGGTTGGTGATGCGGTCGCGCACCTCGATCTTGCACAGGGCGCGAATCATGTCGATGTCTCCGGCCACGGGGGCGTCCGTCCCTTGCATCAGCGTTTCCTTAGGTACGTAGAATCCCTTGACTCCGTACATCGGGATGCCGGACTCCACGGTGGGAAAATAATTGTCGGACACCAGGAACGAGTCCGCGACATCCTGCATGAAGGTGTCGCCGGGAGGATAGTCGGTGTATCGGCCTCCGATTCCCTCCAGGTTGGCCAGTATCATTACGGTGAAGGCGACATTGGCGTTGTCGTCGAAATTGTCGAAATATTCGTGGGTGAACGAGGCCGAGACGGTATAGTAGCCGTCGTTGGTCACGTCGCTGCCCACATAGTCCACGTCCGAGGGGCGTACGGACTTCAGCAGGCGCCCGCTCTGGTCGAAGAACAGGATGCGCATGTCGTCGGCGTTCAGGATGCGCTCGGCCACATTGGCGGCGTCTTCCTCCCATACGCCCAAGGCGCGTGTGGACTGCGGGGTGTCCTCGGTATATATGGTGAACTTGAACGATATCCGGCTCCCGTCGGTGTCGCAGTCACGCCCCGGCTCGTGGCCGGACCTGCATGACGATGCCGTGGCCGATACAATCAGCCACAGCACGACAAGAGTCAATATGTCAAGTGCTTTAGTCATTGTTGATTACCAGTCCTGGTATTGCACCGGGGGTGTCGCCCAGTTGTTGATATAGATCATGGCGGCGCGGTCCCAGTTGTTGTTACGGTCAAGTATGAACGTGATGGTGTAGTCGTCCTGGCGGTCCAGGTACTCCTCGTCAGACATCATGGAGTGGTATTCTCCCTTGTATAGCAGCAGGTTGCGTTCCAGCGGCACGGAGATGATGCGTTCGCCGTCGGCCGTGCGGTACACGTCCAGGCGCGAGTTGCCGTCGGGCACCAGACGCGCCATCGAGATTTCGGCCGCGAGTGCCGACTGCACCGGCTCGCTCTTGGTTTCTGTCTCGAGCATAATCGGAGTGACATGCCAGGGGCGGTAGGTGACGCGGCCCGCCGGGTCGAGTGTATTGTCAAAATTCATCAGGGCGTTGCCCGAGGTGATGGAGAATGTGAAGCCCGATTCGTCCAGCTCGGTGCCGTCCAAGTTGTGCAGCATCACGCAGACGCGGTTGGTGTTCTTGGTCAGATACACGGTGGTAGTCTGGTTCTGGTCGTGACCTAATGAGTTGCCGCTAACGAACGTCACGCCGCGCGACAGGCCGTGGTACAGATTGTTCAGCCTGTGGCCGGAGACGCCGTTTTCGGTGTTGAGTGCGACATTGTGCTGTTGAAGCATATCCGCCGCGGGGAGGGCATAGCCGAAGGAATCGCCTTCGGCCATGCCTGCCCAGCAGAGAATATCGTAGGTGCCGGGAGGTATGGGCAATGCCACGCGGTAGTCCGCCGACTCAAGCGCGGCGCCGCTGTCGGCGTAGGAATATACCTCCCTGCCCGTAGAGGAATCGAACACCTTGACATCCACGGACCGTACCTGACTCGCAAAGGCGTCGGTGTACAGCATGTTGCGGTCGAACACCAGCCGGAGGTCGTAGGTGTCCTTGCATTCGGCAAAGTCCTCCCTGATGCAGCCGCCCGTAAGGACCGATGCCATTGTTGATATGCAGATGATGCCGCAGATGCGGACAAGGTGTCTTGTATTCATATTACTGAATTGTTCTGAGAAATTAAGGAACGCGTCCTTAGATGAATTTTAGTGGGAAACAGGCTGTTACCACTCCCAGTTCTGGATGGGAAGGGTGGCCCACTTCTGGATGTTGACGCGGAACTTGACGGCGTAGCTTACCTTGTCGGTGGGAGGCAGCAGCGGATCGTCGGTGCTGATGATGCCTGTGCCGAGTCCGGCAATCGTCTGGATGTTGATGGTGTAGATGTGGTTGCGGACAATACCGAAGTCGCCGGTCTTCATCTTGCTCCAGTCCCAGTCGGCCATAGGCAGTTCCTTGTTGTCGTTGTTCTCGCGGTACCATCCCCAGTGCTGGATTGGAGCGCTGAAGAACGCCATGCCGTCGATATATGCGTGGGCGCCGCCCAAGTTCTGGTACAGCAGGCGGTTGGCCTTGTTGATGGCTGCGGTGGAATTGATCTGGGTGTATTGTTTCGTGTCGGAATCGTAATAGTAGAAACCGCTGTTGGATCCGTTGACCTGCAGGGTCACGAGGTCGCCGCCCACTTTCAGGCCGGTGCGCACGTCCTTCTTGGGATGCTCTACGACGAACGTGTTGCTGCCGGCCACAAGGTCGCTCTTGCGGACGGGAGTATAGCCCGTGCCGTTCTGCTTCAGGACAACGGTCTGTGTCTCCAGCAGGCGGTCGTGGATGGTCTTGACGCCGTCGATGTCACCGTCGTTGGCTGCGTAGATCTCAGGCTGTCCGTCGGCGTTTTTCTGATATGTATAGAACGTCTTGACCTGGCCTCCTATCTTGTACTGACCCACCAGCACTACCGAAGGAATGGAGGTGAGGGGCAGGTACTGGTCGGGCATGTCCTGGCCGGTGAGGCGCGAGCCTTTCAGGGTGCTCTCTATAATGTACTGAGGCTGACCGATGGTGTTCTGTGCCGTGTTGGCCGTCTGATAGTATACTGTGTAGGGATAGTCTGCTCCGGCTTCGGTTTCGTCCAGGATATCGTCGGCCACCAGGGGATAATTGTCTTTGTAATATCCCGGGGTGCGTGCCCAGAACGAACGAAAATGCTCCGGCTTGTTCCAGCCCGGGAACAGAATGTCGTTCAGGTCGGCGTAAGGCATGAAGTCGAGGCCGGCGCCATTGGCCTGACGGAACGACTTGAGGAAGAAGAACTCTTTCTCGTAGGCGTTTACGCCCCATTTCATGGGTGTGAACTCGAGTTCGATGTCGTTGGCGGCTTTGAATGTCTTGACGGCGCCTTCGTTGATGCTGAAGTTTACCTTGGCGGCATAACGCTCCACATAGATGTCCACCACCACGTCCTCGACCTTGTCGGCCGGCAGTTTCTCCAGCTCGGTCATGGTCAGCAGCTTGTTGGTGTCGAACGGAGTGGCCATGATCAGCTGGTTCTCCAGACCGGTTACTTCGTCGCGACCGTAATACACCGAGTTGTTCATGGAGAAGTACTTGTTGCCGCCCTCTTCATGGCTGTAGAACGACTTGAGCAGTTCGGCCTGCGCCTGTTCCATGCTCAGTCCCTCGTAGAAGTTGTCGGAATGCACGGCGTTAACGATACAGATCACGTACTGGGGCATCTTCTCACCCTGCACCAGATTGATGGGTACGTTGGCCTCGTAGAATCCATGCACCGAGGGCTTTGCGGCCTGCTGGGCGTCGGAAGGCCTGGTTGGATCCACGGCAGCGGTCAGTCCCATGGGTACGTGGCTGTGGTAGTTCTTGTCCGCGTCGTACAGATAGAAGTCGACTGTGCGGATCTTGTTTTCGGCCTCGGTGCCGTTCGCGTAGTCGGTTTCCGGCGTGTCGCCGATGGCGCGTGTGCCGTCGCCTCCCGCGTTAACCAGGTTCACCTTCAGGTAACGTGTCTCTGACTTGTCGGCCACGCCTTGGTTGCCGGTGTCGGGGGCGTCAGCCGAACAGGACGCAAGAAGCGCCAGCGGCAAACCCGCAAAGAGCAGTTTCAGATAATTTTGCATAATCTTGATTGGTTTATAATGAATTGTATTGTTGTTGTGTTTTTAAGGATCGATGACTCAGGCAGGGTAACCGCGCTATGAATTACGTTAGACTGTGACATTGCAAAATTAAGTTATTGCGGGTGTTTATATTTATGCTTTTGTATAATTCGTATTATCCGTACGTAAAAATGCTGAACATCGGACTGCACAATGATTTATCCGGATATAAAATGTCTATTATCCAAGCGTAAAAATAACAGGCATACAGTATGTTGAAAGTTTTGTCGTCCATTAAGGAAAATAGGCGGAATGTGGGAAGTAATCCGTTTTTTTAGTAACTTTGAGATAGAATAACAAAATAATGCTAAGAAGCACCCTGCGGATCACCTTGTGCGTTTTCTCCACGATATGTTTGTGGAGTGCATTCCTGTTGGTATTGGACTGGCGGGAAGTGAGCAATCCCGTGTGTCTGGCATTCATCTTGCTGTTATGCGGTGTGGGATGCATACTGCTGGCATGGTTCACACGGAAAGGCCGGTGTCTACGGTCTCGGCCGGTTTATGGGGAGCCGGAGGGGGCCGAAATATCGCCGGAGGAAGCGAAAGGTGAGGATTTCAACAGCCAGTTCGACAGCTATAAGCGGGACATCGAGTCCTGGATGCAGACCGAGCGGCCATATCTTAACGTCGACTTTAGCCTGCAGGAGGTTATAAACCGGTTTAAGCTGAACCGCACGTACGCGTCGCGGATATTCAACGAAGGCTTCGGTCAGAGCTTTCTGCTTGTGGTGAGGGAATACCGGATAGCTTATGCCAAGGAACTGATGCGAGACAATCCGGGCATGTCCCTGTCGGATGTGGCGCAGCAGTGTGGATATTCGACGGTACAGGCGTTTCACAAGGCGTTCGCCTACTGCAACGGCGGCATGACGCCCGGCAGGTACGCCCAGAGCCTGAAAGGTGAAGGACTTTAAGGACTTTAAGGACTTTAAGGTCTTTAGGGACTTCAGAGATCCTTCTGAAGGACGGTGCCGGAGGGGGAGAGGAGATATCTTACCGGCAGCACGCGCAGGTCGTAAAGGTCCTCTATATCCGTCAGCGGTTTGCCGACACTCCATTCCGGGGGCATGTTCTCGGCGGCATAACGCAGCCATCGGCCGTCAGTGCCGGTGGCGCTTTCATTCTCTACGGATTCGTCGTGACGGGGCGATACATAGACGGCCAGGACACGAAGATTGCCGGAGGCTATCTGATCCTTCAGTCGGGTATCGGCCTTCATGTCGGCCAATACGCCGGCGCATACCTCGCAGTCAATGTCGAAGAACATCACCAATGTCTCGCATCCACGGGATTCTGACAGGCTGTGACGCGAGCCGTCCGTCAACACATATCTGAAATCGTTGGCCTTCATGCCCGGGCGGTTCATCAGCGAGAGGTCGAGAAGATAGCGTGTGCGTGTCTTGGCTATGTCGGGGATGGATCTGCAGGCTGTAAAGGCATCGGCGAACGCTATATACAGGTCCTCGTCGCGCATCGGGGAATTGTAGTCGTACAGATACTTCGCCGCCATGCCGGCCACAAGGTCTATAGCCGGGCCATCGGTCGCCGCCTGTTCCACGAACCGGGTCAGCAGCGGCTGCAGCGAGTCGGCGGGTACGGCGGGGAGAACGGCCAGGTAATTGGCGAAATTCTGTTCCATGAAAGCCGTGTCGCCTGTAAGCGACCGGTCGGTGAAATCGAGCGAGTCCCAGAAATGACGTGCAAGATAAGCCGCCCGCAGTTCAGGCGCGACAATCTCGTGGGGCACATCGGGTAGGGCGAGTCGGTGTGCGTCAGTGACAGAAAATGTATCCCGCTGCCGCTTATTCGCGTCATGGCCGGAACAGGATATAAAAAGCAACGCAGCCGCTGTCACCACAGCGGCTACGCCAACACAATTTCGAAAACAATACATCTTAATCATCATGCGTAGCGAATCGTGTCAAGGCGTCTGCCTTATGTAAAACGCTTCGCTGCGCCGATATCTTATATCACAGCTGTCATTTCAGGAACTTGACGTGGTCGCGCTTCTCCAGCACGAGGCGGATCTGCTCAAGAGCCTCCCTGGCTTCGGGAACCGAAGCCTGTACGGACTCCATACCCTTCTTGGCCTGTTCGTAATTGCCCTCTATGGCGTCGAGCACGGCGCGGGCGTAGGTGGCCGAGGGATTGTCGCTGACGCGCGACAGAAGCGCGCGGGCGTACTTGATGTTGCCTTCGTTCATGGCCGAGTTGGCTGCGTTCAGGTTCGCTATGTCATTGTCGGGATAATACCTTACGGCCGTCTCCCATACGTTGTCGTATTCCTTCGAGCCGACGGGATAGGAATTGGCGGCTAAGAAGAACTCGTTCAGGCTCAGGTTCTGCGGACGCTCCTTCAATACGCGGCGAATCTCGTTGATGTCGGTGTAGGTGCGCAGCTCGTAGTCGATGGCGTAGTTGGTGTGGCGCAGCGAGGGATACACGTGCTTCAGCAGGAATGCGTACGACGACGGGAAGCGGCGGCGCAGCTCGTCGTTGCGCTTCTCGATCGCCACGTTGCCATGGTCGATGAATTCCAGAATCTGCGCGCGGTCGGGCAGGATGCTCACGGCCACCGAGTCGCGCAGACCCTCCCAGTCCTCAGGCACCGAGTTGGTGTGGAACACCGATGCCGGGAATGTATATTGGCCCCGCACATACTCCTTGACGGCCTCCGTACGCCCCTTGGCTAAGCGCACGTTGTTGCTGTACGGGCCTTCGGGCGACGCGAAACCGGTCAGCGTGATGGACTTGACCGTGGCGTCGGCCATCATGCGCACGGTGTCGATGCTGTTGGTTATCTTGCGCAGTTCCACCGGGTTGACCATATAGTCGGGATATATCTCCGTGCGGTTCACGGGGAAGTTGACGTACGCCTTACCCTCGATGCGGCGCATCTTGCGCTCCTCGGCCTGAGGCACATCGTAATGGAATCGGGGCGTGAACGTGGCGGGACGCCAGTCCAGGTCGGCCATAGGCACGTCCTCGGCCGGACCGTTAGGCACACCGCAGCAGCCCGACGAGCGGCCCTGCAGCTCCAGACGGCTATGGTCCATCCACTTCTGCCACTCCGCCTCGGCCTGATAGCCGTAGGCGTCGCCGTGGCCCGAGCGGAGTATCTTGCCCCCGAAGTCCTCGGCGCGCTCAGTGTCGTAGAATGCGTTGCGACCGGCCACGATGAAGCCGGGCAGCGCGATTGAATCGTTTGAGTCGAGCGACTTCAGCACCGGAGTCACCTCCATGCGCTGGTTATAGCTCAGCCGGTAGTCCTTGGGATGCACGTTCATGCCCACCTTCAGCAGACCGTGTTCCTTGGCCACGCTCATGTCCGTGACGTGATACACGGCATTGTCCTGAGCCGAGACATTAAATATTGTAGCGGCGGTCAGCAGGACCGTCATGATATACTTGCTCATGATATTGTCAGTTATTTAGGTTCGCTTGTAAAGAATTTAATAAATTTACTCTCACAGAACTGCGGTCGCTTCGCTACCCTTGCACGGGAACTGACAGAACGACACAGAACTTTTATTCTTATTAGCCAATCCGGTATTGTCATGTGCCCAGACGACCGCCATTCCACAGAACTGCCTCAGAATCCGCACAGAATACTTCGGTGTTAATTCTGAGTAAATTCTGTGCAAAGGCCGAAGCTGACCAAAAGACAACATGGAAAAAGTTCTGTGTCGTTCTGTCAGTTCAGTGTCAGGCCAGAGGCCAGTTCTGTGAGAGGCAGTTTTTATAAATCCCATGGAAACCATACATGCGAAAGTTGAATCTGTTTAAATGTACTCCACGGCTAAAAAATATACTCCACGGCCACCGACAGCTTGGTGGGACCGAAATAGTTGTGACTCTTGTTGCGGTCAATCTTGGTGCCGCATATCTGGCAGGGATAGCTGTCGAAGCGTGTGTAGAGCCAGCCGATGCCTAATGCCGCCTCGATGTTCCAGTGCTTGTGCAGCGGCCACGCGTAGCCGTAGACCACGCCCGCGCCCACGGCCCAGCCCTGATAGCGCTTGTCCTTCAGCTCCTTCAGGTTCGAGCCAAGCATATTGAACGGCAGGTTGAGTTTGCCGAAGTTGTAGATGCCGCCCAAGGCGTGGAAGCCGATGAAGTGGCCTGAGAAACGCTGGCAGAACCAGTAGCGTGCCTCGGGCTGGAAATAGAGGTGTTTCCAGCTGCGGCCGTCCACTTTCCACAGATTCATTTCGGCAGTCATGTCGAGGGTCCATTTGGGAGCAAGGCCCACTTCGACGCCGATGTTGGGACTCAGGGCGATGTCGTTGATCAGGTTCGTCTTGAGCGCCACGTCCTGAGCGTTGGCCGCCGGAATAGCCAGCCACGCCGTCACGGTGGCAACCACTGTTAATAATATCTTATTGAGTCTCATTGTGATGAGTTATTAAATGCCGTTGTTATTAAGGATGCGTATATGCCTCGCGTATTGGTCGTACGGGCCGGGCCATTGATCTACGTCCGTAGAAATAAGCGCATACGCCCCAACCCGACGAATCCTTGCCGAGAGCCAGGCCGAAGCCTGTGAAATCATTGCGGCCGGTAGGAGTACTTGTCCATAAATATACGAGTTGTGAATTGAAGTTATCTCCACCCCGGTATGGGAATGTACTGCTATAACGGTCGTCAGTGTACCAGCGATGTCCGGTACTTGTCAGCCATATTGTATTGGCGTCAGTCTTAGAGGAGTTAGCCCATATCTTGAAAGTATAGTCATCCTCTCCCCTGACTCCCGTAAGATTGGATAATCCTTTGTCCTTGAAATTCATGTTTGTATAGGATCCGTCTTCATTCCTTCCTGTAAGCATCCAGATTGATCCCGGTGGAACCATATAGCCCGGAGGACATGGATCGTAGACTGTTTTTAGACCGTAGAATAGGAACAAAGCATTATAGTCGCTTGTATCCTGAGTCCAGGTGCTTAGTTTATTGTTGTTCCATAGGTTGATATAATGTGTCGAGCACCAATCGTTGGAATTTGTATTATTGGGTCCTTTGCAGAACAGGGTGTTGGGATGAAGTATGCCTTGTTGAATAGCCACGGGCTGAGCGGCCATGGCATACTGATATGGACCGAAATTTCGTTTTATATTGTTATTGTGGTCCACGAATCCCACAATCGGGTCTTTACGTCCGAACTGGTAATAAGTGTTGTTACCATACTTATATTCTATCTGCGCACCGTCCTGAAGTATAGGAAGTGAGGCTGTTTTTCCACTGCGGGTCGTGCCGTCGGGCTTGTATTGCACGAAACTCATGGTGCCGGGACGACGCAGATAGTCTACATTCTTAGGGTCGCACCATCCTAAATTGTAAGGAGATACGTAATATTTGAAGCCGGTTCTGGTGGGATGGGTTACCTGTAAATCGCCACGGTTGCGTCGACCGCTGTATGAGGCTTCGAACGTGACGTCGGAGGTGCTGTTGTTGAAAGCGTGAGGCTGTCCGTTGGTTGGGTTCAGCCAGTGTTCGGAAATCCATATATGCCAGCTCCAGACTACTTGATTGTTGCTGTTGAACAGGGCTATACATGAAGATCCCTGCTGCAGGTTGAACTTGTTGGCGCGGAATCTCACACCTCTTTTGCCGTCGTATGTAACTATCTCCAGGTCTGAGATGACGTTATATACGTCGGCCCACGTCTTACTTACCGAGTTGCAATAGCTGGCAGGAATATCGGGCGCTGTGATATTGCCGTTAGCATGGTTCTTGAACGGACTCAGGTATTTGTCACGGCTATTAATTCCTGTTGCTCTTGTTCCGTTAAAGTTGTATGCATCCTTGTTGTCTTTGCCGTCCTTTATGGCGTTGCCGTATACGAAAGGCAGGAAGTACCAACCCTCACGGTCGATGACGTAACAGTTGGCAGTGTTGCGCGACAACTTACCGCCACACGTTGATAAATCCCACGGCTTTTCCTTGGTATATCCCGAGTATGGTTCCTGATCCTGCATCCATTTGTCGCCCGGCCAGTCGGTCATCTGGTGGTGGGTTGCAAAAACCAGATTATTCCTTTCACCGGAAGTGGAATGATCACCGTTACCTTTAAGGCTCTTTGTGTCTGTAATCCATTCGGCTGCGGATATATCACGTCCGGATACATACACGTCACCGGAAGTGCGTACGCGATACTGCTTGGCGTCACCGTGGCTTGCGCTCCAGGGAACATCTTCAATTATGCTTTGATTGTTGGCGCGATAACGATAGCTGCGCACATAGAAGAAAGCATCGTCATTGTATGTATCGTGTTCGTTGACGGAAGGAGAGTACACATAAATCTGGTTGGCGTTGGCATTGTATTCAGTAAAATGCTGGCCATTACGGGAATTGTGATTGCCACGTGCATTGAACACATACACCCAGTTGTCCTTGGAGGTGGAGATGGTGTAGACGTACTCGTGGCCGGGAAGCCATTCCTGCACGTCGTTGGCCTTGATCTTGCCGCGTACGGTGATGGTCTCGGGAAGCTGATTGCCGTCCTCGTCCTTGCCGGGATTCTTGCGTTTCAGCGTCACGATAATCTCGGCGTTGTCGGGAATGCGTTGGGGAATCAGCATGAAGGTTTTCTCCGGCATCGCGTCGTTCAGCAGGATGTCCTGCGAATCGTCGCCGGGATCGATGCCGCCTGACGGACGGCCGTTTATGGCATAGTTGAAGTTCTGCGAGTAAGTCTCGCTGCCTGTCTGGTCGGACCATTCGAACCGGCCATCACCATTGCTCTCGGCAAAGTATTCGCAATTGCCCGAGCTGTGTACACCGGCAATCTGCACGTTGACCACCTCGCCGTCCAGCACGTCGCGCACGGCGAACTTGATGGCCGACAGGGCATGGTGGAACTTCAGCGGAGCGCGTCCGTTCACACTGCCAGACTTCTTGCACGCGCCGGCAGCCAACAGCAGGTCGGTCTGCGCCTCGGCGTCACGGTTGTTTCCCTGTTTCTTAGCAGTGTACGAGAATGCCGCACGCAGGTCGGAAAAGACTTTATTGGTCAGGCTGTTGAATTCCGCCGTCGGGGATACGGCCATGAACGAAAGTTCGCGTTCGCCGGGCCAGTAACGGGTCTTTTCGGTGCGCCAGTAGTTATTGGCCGACGACACCTGCGTCTTGCTCCATTCGATATACTCATTGCCTAAGTCCCTGAAACAAGCATTGACCATGAAGTCCTTGTGGAACTTGATCAGGTCCTCGGCGGTCTCTATCTGGTTGCCGCGCGTCTGCGCGCCGTCCGTTTCGCCGGACTGCACGTCGTTGCCCGGCTCGAAGCCGATGCGCTCCGAGTCGTAGGTGTGCAGATACAGCGTCTGCGAGGCCGCGTCGTCGGTCAGCACTAACGGCTCGTACAGCTGCTTCTCCTCGCCGGCGCGTGTGGAGGCGCCCACGGCTCCCGTCCCCGTAACGGCGGTGAACGAAATCACGTCCGGATTGTCGAAGCAGTCGGTGTCGGCAAGCGGCTCGTCGAGACACCCCGTCATAAGCATCGCGGACAGCGGCGCCAAAGTAAACAAGATATATTTAAGTTTCCTGACAGTCATAGCTGATAGTATTATTCAAGGTCGATATGCACCTTGCCTCCGAATATCCATTCCTTGAAGGAAATGACGAATTCGAGTTCCCTTAATGAAATCCTGTACTGATAGTCGTGGTTGCGCACCAGTTTCTCGAACATGCTCTGTAAGTCCGGCTGGCCGTCTTTGTAATCGCAGAGATAGACCCTGCCGGTGAAAGTGCGCTCCGGATGGTCCTTTTCCGCCAATGTCACGGTGAAGCCCAACCTTACTAATCCATATCTGCCTCTGCGTTCGGCCAGATAACCCCACACCTTGTTTTCTCCTATATTATAGAATTTAGGCGCGGTGTCGGCAGTGGCGTCAAGGAACGGATTGTAGCAACCCTCCATCATCAGCGCGCCGGTACTTGTGGCTTCTGCAGCGCCGCCGGGCGCGATATATCCTTGCGTGAGATAATTGCTCTGATTGGGCTCTACGCTTACGATGTTGTACTGATCCTTGAACTCGTCGGCCATCTCGATGGTAATCTTAGACACGGCGCGCAGCAGCTTGATCTCGCCGGCATAGGTTGTGCCGTCTACGGTCAGCGGCAGGCCGGTTACGGAGGTCACGCCCCACATCGGTATGAGTCCGCGCGTGTCGACGTCCGAAATGTCGAATGGAATGCGGCTGAACGGGTCGGCCGGGATGTAATCCTCCGGTCCGTTGGCCACGGCCACGATGCGGCCTGACAGCGATAGCGTGCCGTCGGCGCCACGGCTCACATACGGCGAGCGAACGTCGATCCTGGTGCTGTACGTCACGGTGTTGTTGGCGTCGTCACGGTCGGTGAGGGTGGGAGAGAAGGGTATGATGGCATTGCCGGGCGTTACGAAATAGAGCAATACGCGGTCAATCCTGTATTCCGAAGGGAAACCGGGTTCCGGGTCGGGGTCGTTATCCCAGGGCTGGTCGGCGCGGGTGGCCGGGCTGTCGGTCACGGATGTCTCCGAGCTGAGAGATATTACCAGCTCACAGAACTCTCCCTGGTCGGGCCGGGGCTCATCGGACTTGCGCGACGAGCACCCCTCGGACACCAGTCCGACGGCCAGCGCCCCGATGGCGAGTAATATGTAACGGTAAATCTTCACTTTGTCAAAATCTTTGTCAAAATCTACGGTCTGATCCTCACGAGTCCAGATCCACGTTGTTGATGCGGACGGTCCAGTCGTCCACAATGATGTTCATGCGCACCCAGGCGTTGTCCTGATCGAGGAAGAACACCATGTTGTATCGGTATGCGCGGTCCAGGAATTCCTGGTTGTCCATTTTGCCCAGGGCCTCGCTCTTAAGGAGCAGCAGGTAGTTGTTCAGCGGCAGGTCGCACACCGTGCGGCCGTTCTCCAGCGAGAGGATGCGCAGGCGCGGGCCGCGCTGGGTCTTGCCGTCCGGCTGGGTCCAGGTGAATGCGGACTTATACATCAGGCGCGACACGCTGAGTTCGGCGAATGCCACCTGCACCGGGTCGCCGGCGTCGCGGGTGGACTGTTCCGATTCCTCGCCCGGCAGGCCGTTAAGGCCGGCGTTGGCGGTGCCGGTGGTCCAGGGCACGTAGGTGACGGTGCCGTTTGGCAGCACGTTGTTGGCGTGGTCGAACATGGTGTTGTCGTCCACTATCTCGAAGCGGAAGTCCTTGTCATTGACCGGAGTGTTGTCCAGATGCTGCAGCACTATGCGTATGTGGTTGGTGTCGCGCATCATGTAGAGGGTGGCCTTGTCATAGTCCAGGCCGTCGGTGACGGTGAAGTCGAGCGCGCCGTGGAACAGGTCGTGCAGCGGCCGGGCGGGGCGGGCCGCCTCGTCGCCGACATGAATGCCGTTGATGGCCACCTGCAGGTCCGCGAGGGTCCTGATGTCGTCCACAGCCTTGGTGTGCGAGAACGAAGCCTTGTCGCATTCCAGGCCTCCGTAGGCCACGGCGTGGTAGTCGCCCGCCGGCAGGTCGAGAGTCATGCGCCAGTCCTCGTCCTGAAGCACGGAGGATGTCTCCACCCTGCGCTCCACGAGATTGCCTTCCCGGTCAAAGATGAAGAGAGAAAGGCAATCAACCTGCGACGGGAACGCGTTGGCAAACTCCAGATTGTGGTCGAACACGAACCGGAGCACCACGCCCTGCGGACATTCCTCAAGGTCGTCGTACACCTCCGAGCAGGATGTCGTGCCGATGCAGGCCGATGACAGTGCCACGAACGCGAGGAGCGCGCCGGCAAGTCTCTTTATGCTGCTGAATGTGCGTTTTCTGAAAGTCATCATTGTTGATTCCTTTTAATACCTTTAGTAGAGTGGTGATCCGGGCAGGAGCAATCTTGCCCGGACCTATGGGAAATCCTATGTTAGAATTCGATGTTGTTGATGCGTACCGTCCAGGGCATCACGTGACAGCTGACGGTGAAGTAAGCCTTCTCCACCTCGTCGGGGTGGTCGGGATTCTCGGGAGCCTCGGGCTCGCCGAGCGAACCGCAGGTGGTTACCTGTAGCTTGTAGACGTTGTTGCGCACTACGCCGAACTCGTTCTCGCCCATCTGCGAGTTGTTGCCGTTGGAGTTGTGACGGTTGTAGTAGAAGTAGTACATGGTGTACGTGTTCTTGCCGGCATCGGGCACGTATGCCTTGAAGCCGTTGCGCTGGTCAGTGCTAAGGTTCTCAAGCAGGTTCGTCTTGAGATCCGTGTCGTCCCCGGCGTTGTTCAGCGCGTTGACTTTTTTGAAAGCACCGGCCACTACGCTTTCGGGGTATTTGGTGACGTATGCCTTGAGGGCTTTGAAGTCGCCGTACACCAGGCCGTTGTAGAGGTAGATCACGTTGCCGTTCCAGACATCTGTGTTGGCGGGAGTGAACGTACCCTTGAACACAACGCCGGTAGTGATGCCGATTTTCTGGGCTGCGGTGCTGTTCTGAGCATCAGCGGCGGGGATGGTGTTCTCCGTGGCGTAGCGCCAGATGCGGTAGTCGTTCTTGGGATCCCAAGTCCAGCCGTCGTTGTTGTCCTGGGTCTTATTATTCCAGTCGTCGGGACGGATGGAAGTCCAGTTCAGGGCTGTGGAGCCGGCGGTACGGTCGTCGGTGTTGCCGGGCTTGAACTCGTTGCCGATAAGGTTGGCGAAGTAATATTGCTTGTAATTGCTGCTCGAAAGGGTTCCGGTCTTGAAGTTGTCTTGGTTGTAGCTCATGACATAACCGTCTTCCAGATTGCCGCAGAGGGTGGTGGTGCCGTTCCAATCCCACTGGTTGTTGATGCGGGGAAGATAGTAGAAATTATTGGCGATATTGAACATGGCCATGTCGGTGAGTTCAACTGTACCCATGGGGCCTTCGCCGGTGGTGTTCTTGATCTCGTACTTGTTGTCTGCATTTTTGCCGCCCAGGGCGAAGTCGAAGCGTGCAGCCACACGCTTAACGTGCACAGTGCCGAGATTGAAGGCCTTCTCGGGAGTGTTGTTGTTCTGCACCAGCTGGCTGCGCGAGGGCAGAGTCACGGCTTCGGGAATGTGGCAGTTGGTCATCAGGAAGTTTTTCTCGTTCCAGATGGTGTTGTCCTTGTCGATAAGGCCGGTACTGTTACCGTTGAATTTAACGGGATCTTTAGAATTGGCCCAGTTGCTGACGATTGATCTCAGACGTGTCGTCGGGTTGCAGAATGCGAACACATATATCTCTGACTGACCGTTTTCCCCGGCTACGCCGAGCGCGCTGGGTTTCATGTCCTTGGCACTGAAGTTAAGGGTATATTTCAACTCGCTGACTGTCCCGTTCTCATGGTCGGGGTCTATATTGTCGCCTCCCATGGCGTCGGCCTCGTCGTAAGTAAGAAACCAGTAGTCCTCGTTTTT
Organism: uncultured Bacteroidales bacterium; assembly: GCA_900542185.1. Lineage (GTDB taxonomy): Bacteria > Bacteroidota > Bacteroidia > Bacteroidales > Muribaculaceae > Lepagella. Next base: position 37,680 of record UQMZ01000003.1, on the reverse strand, counting down.
GTCCTTCTGGGTGAGGACCACAAGAATCTTACCCACGTAGTTCTCGCTGTCTTGGCCGTATTCCTGGCCGGCGGGATTGGCGTTGTCGGCGCGGGTGGCTGAGGGAAGCTTGATTTTCAGAGTAGCGTACACGTCGCCGTCGGCGTCGTTGCCGTTGTTCGGTGCGGGTGCCTCGCTGCTGCAGGATGCCAGTGCGAGAGCTAACGCTCCGAACGTGAATTTCCATAAATGTTTCATAACTTCTTTATATTACTTTGTTATTGTTGATATCCTTGTAATCTTATTATTATGCATAGATTCCGTTGCTGATGTCTCCGTAATCAACAGGCAATGTCAATCTTCCTGTGTCTGCGTCAGGTCGGCGAGCATGGGTAATTGGTCGCAACTTAGGCAACAGTGTGAGTTCACATAGCAGAGGAATCCACGATGGCGAGTGGATAATCATGCCCGATTCAAGATTCGGTATGGTTCCGAACCCCTTTAGCAAGTCTCTGTTGCCGCAGCATGATGCGTGCAGTCCCCACTACATTAAAAACACACCCTGTCGTTATTGCAAATCCGGCATGCGCCGAACCATTAGTCTGTTACCGAAATCTAAACATAGTTTTAAGTGATCGTCAATCAATTAACATACGTTGTCCACGGATTGTCCCGTGGCGGTACACGTTATTTGCAAAGGACAAAATTACTACAATTATTTAAATAATCCAACCTAAACCAAGAAAAATTTTGTAAACAAATTGTCAATGTGTAAAATTTAACATTCGGGACAATTGTCCATACTACTTAAATTCGATTGTTGATTTTCGTTAAAGAACTGCAATTCAGCAGCAAATTTGTTAAATACGGCTACTAAACACGACAGACTATTGACAACGAAAAATATTTTATGTATTTTTGTGTAATAAAAATTTTTCTCCGTCAGCTTTAGAGGATTGAGGTGACGGAACCCCTAATATATAAAAACACAAAATAAAAACACAACAACCGATGAAGAACCCAAAAGCAGCGCTTTCCCTGGCCGCCATGATGCTGATGCCGGGAGCGATTTATGCCGTGGACGTGAAGTCGCCGAACGGCAACGTAGTGCTCCACGCCGACGTGGTGGACGGCAAGCCTACCTACAGCGTGGACTACAAGGACAAGAAAGTGATAACCCCCTCCACATTGGGCCTGGAGCTGAAGGATGCCGAGAACTTGACCGACGGCTTCAAGGTCAAGGGCTGGGAGGAATCCAGCTTCGACGAGACCTGGACGCCGGTGTGGGGCGAGAACAAGGAGATACGCAACCATTACAACGAGGTGCTGATGGAGCTGGACCAGCCAAAGACCGACCGTCAGATGAACATACGCTTCCGCGTGTATGACGACGGCGTGGGCTTCCGCTACGAATTCCCCCAGCAGAAAAACCTGGTGTATTTCACCATTACAGACGAGAAGACGCAGTTCGGCATGACCGGCGACCACACCGCATGGTGGATACCCGGCGACTACGACACGCAGGAGTACGACTACACCGAAAGCAAGCTGTCGGAGATACGCGGACTGATGGACGGCGCCGTAACGCCGAACTCATCGCAGACCACATTCAGTCCCACGGGTGTTCAGACTTCGTTGCAGATGAAGACCGACGACGGCCTCTATATCAACCTGCACGAAGCCGCATTGGTGGACTACAGCTGCATGCACCTGAACCTGGACGACAAGAACATGGTGTTCACCTCCTGGCTCACACCCGATGCAGTAGGCAACAAGGCATACATGCAGGCACCCGCCAAGACGCCGTGGAGAACGGTGATGGTGAGCGATGACGCACGCGACATGCTGAGCTCCAATCTGACCGAGAACCTGAACGAGCCCTGTAAGATTTCCGACACATCATGGATTAAGCCCGTGAAATACGTGGGTGTATGGTGGGAGATGATCAACAACGCCAAGCAGTGGAGTTACACCTGGGACCTGCCGTCGGTCAAGATCGACGAGCTGGACTACACCAAGACCAAACCCCACGGCCATCATGCGGCCAACAACGAAAACGTGAAGAAATACATTGACTTCGCCGCCGAACATGGCTTCGACCAGGTGCTGGTAGAGGGCTGGAACATAGGCTGGGAGGACTGGATCGGACATCAGAAGGAGAGGGTGTTCGACTTCGTGACCCCGTATCCCGACTTCGACATCAAGATGCTTAACGATTACGCCCATTCCAAGGGCGTGAAGCTGATGATGCACCACGAAACCTCAGGCTCGACGCGTAATTACGAGCGCTGCATGGAGGATGCCTATAACCTGATGAACAAGTATGGCTACAACGCCGTGAAGAGCGGATATGTAGGCGACGTGCTGCCGCGTGGCGAGCATCATTACAGCCAGTCGCTCAACGACCACTACCTGTATGCCGTCAAGGAGGCGGCCAAGCACAAGATCATGGTCAACGCGCACGAGGCCGTGCGACCTACCGGACTGTACCGTACATATCCCAATCTGATAGGCAACGAGAGCGCGCGAGGCACCGAGTACGAGTCGTTCGGAGGAAGCAAGCCGTTCCACACCACCATCCTGCCGTTCACCCGTCTGCAGGGCGGCCCGATGGACTACACCCCCGGCATCTTCGTGATGGATATGAAGGAGAACAATCCCAATAACACCAGTCATGTCAACAGTACGCTGGCGCGCCAGTTAGCTCTGTACGTCACGATGTACAGCCCGCTGCAGATGGCGGCCGACACTCCCGAGAACTATTCTAAGTTCATGGATGCCTTCCAGTTCATCAAGGATGTGGCAGTAGACTGGGACGAGAGCCGTTACCTTGAGGCCGAGCCGGGACGCTACATAGTGGCCGCGCGCAAGGCAAAGGGTACCGATGACTGGTTCGTGGGCTGCACCGCGTGGGAAGGCGGACATGAATCGACCGTATCGTTCGACTTCCTGGACCCCGGCAAGAAGTATGAGGCCATCATATACGCCGACGCCAAGGACGCCCACTACAAGACCAACCCGCAGGCCTACACCATCACCAAGAAGAATGTGAACAGCAAGACGCGCCTCAAGCTGAAGGCGGCTCCCGGCGGCGGCTACGCCATCTCCATCAAGCCGGTGAAGTGACTTGTAGTTGAAAAAGTTTACAAAGTTGAGAAAGTCAAGAGACGTTCCGCACGGGACGTCTCTTTTTAGTAGCGCGGGCTGTCCCCAGCCGCGTACAGCTAATGACCAAAGTCCTTATGAAAAATTTTCAATAGGCATTTTGTCCGTATCTGTGCGCGGCTGGGGACAGCCTGCGCTACTATCTTCGCGGCTGGGGACAGCCTGCGCTACTATCACCATGTCTTTTTGTGTATATGGCGAAAAATGAGTAATTTTGAAGTCAGGATCAAATTACTCTGAAATGAGAATAGCAATAATCGGGGCCGGCAATATGGGCGGAGCCATAGCGCGCGGCATCGCCGCCGCCATCTCCGCCGGTCAAAGCGACCATACTTTGGCCGTCTCCAATCCATCACAAGGGAAACTTGACGCATTGAAGTCGGAGTATCCGTTCATCGAGACATATACCTGCAACTCAAAAGCCATAGAAGGCGCCGACATGGTGGTCTTGGCTGTGAAGCCCTGGCTGGTGGAACAGGTGTTGGCTCAGTATAGTGCGACTTTGAGTGTGGATGCCATCCTTGTATCGGTGGCCGCCGGCATCACTCTTGAAAATCTGACAGACATGGCCGTCGGACCGTTACGGACGGTATATCGCGTCATGCCCAATACGGCAGCCGCCGTGGGCCGGTCCATGACATTCGTGGCCGGCAGGAACAATACTCCTGAAAGCGACGAAGCTGTGAAGGAGATTTTTGAGAACGTGGGCACCGTCATGATGATAGAGGAGCGGCTGATGGCGGCCGCCACGTCGCTGTCCGGCTGCGGCATAGCGTATATATTCCGCTTTATCCGCGCCATGCAGGAGGGGGGCGTACAGCTCGGCTTCTATCCCAAGGACGCCTTGAACATAGTGGCGCAGACCATGGAGGGTGCGTTGAAGCTCTTAGAGGCCAACGGCTCGCATCCGGAGCAGGAGATAGACAAGGTCACCACACCCGGGGGACTGACCATCAAGGGACTGAACGCCATGGAGCAGGCCGGTTTCACCAACGCCGTGATACAGGGCCTGACCCGTAATAGTTGAGTAGAATGAAACGCATTGTAGTAAAGATAGGCAGCAACGTGCTGACGCGCGCCGACGGGTCGCTGGACTTCACGCGTATGTCGGCGCTGACCGACCAGATAGCCGACATACGCCGAGCCGGCATCGAGGTGATAATAGTGTCGTCTGGAGCCGTGGCCTCCGGACGAGGTGAGCTTAAGGGATTGACCCTTAAGGCTATGAGCGACGTGGACCAGCGGCAGCTCTATTCCGCCGTGGGACAGGCCAAGCTGATAGACAGGTACTTCGAGCTGTTTCGCGACCACGGCTTGGTTGTGGGCCAGGTGTTGACAATGAAGGAGAATTTCTCGACGCCCGAGCAATACACCAACCAGCGCAACTGCATGCGCGTGATGCTGGACAACGGCGTGATACCGATAGTGAACGAGAACGATACGGTGTGTGTAACCGAGCTGATGTTCACCGACAACGACGAGCTGTCGGGGCTGATCTCAACGATGATGGACGCCGATTCACTGATAATACTCAGCAACGTCGACGGCCTCTATTCCGGCCGTCCCGGCGACGAGGGAGTGGAAGTGATACGCACCGTGGAACCGGGATGCGACATCGACCAATACATCAGTACATCGAAGTCGGGACTGGGGCGTGGCGGCATGGTGTCGAAATGCGGCATAGCCCGTCAGACCGCCGCGCAGGGCGTGGAAGTGATCATTGCCAACGGCAAGCGCGAGGGAATACTGTCCGACCTGGTGCTGAACGAACATAGCGGGACAGTGTGCACACGATTCTTACCGTCATGAAAGATATTACCGAATTGCTGAAAGGGGCAAAGCATGCCTCCCGGACCTTGCTGACGCTGACCGACGAGGAAATAGATTCGACATTGCGCGACATTGCCGATGCATTATTATCGGAGAGCGCGAGAATATTAGCCGCTAACGCCAGCGATATGGAGCGTATGGACGTCGCCAATCCGATGCGTGACCGACTGGCATTGTCACAAAGCCGTCTGGAGGGCATAGCCTCTGACCTGCTACATGTGGCCGAGTTAGCATCTCCGCTGCACCATACGCTCGAGGCGAGGACCTTGCCGAACGGACTGAAACTCGAAAAAGTTGCCGTGCCTTTCGGTGTGATCGGCGTGATATACGAGGCGCGTCCCAATGTGACGGTGGACGTGACGGGCCTTTGTCTGAAATCGGGCAACGCCGTGGTGCTGAAAGGAGGTCACGATGCCGAATGCTCCAACCTGGCCATCGTGGAGGTAATACACTCCGTGCTGTCCCGGCATGGAATAGACACCGGCGCGGTGACGCTGCTTCCTTCGGACCGCGAGGCGACAGCGCGGCTGTTAAGGGCGCGAGGTATGGTTGACCTGCTGATTCCACGCGGCAGCAAGTCGCTGATAGATTATGTGCGGGATAACGCCCGCATACCGGTGATAGAGACAGGTGCCGGCGTGTGTCACGCCTATTTCCATGCCGACGGCGATGTGGTGAAGGGGGAGAAGATAGTGACCAACGCCAAGACGCGGCGCGTCAGCGTCTGCAACGCGCTGGACACGCTGATAGTGGACCGCAGCCGACTCGGGGATCTGTCGGCTTTGTGTGCCGGAGTAAAGGCTAAGAATGTGACCATTTATGCCGATTCGGAGGCCTACGCGGCATTAAAAGGGCAATATGCCGATGAATTGCTGAAAGAAGCCGATGCCGACTGTTTCGGCCGGGAATTCCTTGATTATAAGATGTCGGTGAAGACGGTCGGGAACTTAGACGAGGCACTGGAACACATCTCCCGGTATGGTTCGGGACATTCCGACAGCATCGTGACCGAGAAATCCGAGGCCGCCGACCGTTTCCTGACGATGGTGGATTCGGCGTGCGTGTATCACAACGCACCGACCTCGTTTACCGACGGCGCACAGTTCGGCCTGGGGGCCGAGATAGGCATCTCGACACAGAAACTTCATGCACGCGGCCCGATGGCCCTCCGCGAGCTCACCACCTACAAGTGGCTTATACGCGGCAACGCGCAAACCAGAGAATAGTTGCGTGGGCACTCCGTGCCGCGCCACTACGCACGCACTCCTGTTCTCCTGTTCTCCTGTCAAAAGACCCTGCGCGGCACGGAGTACCCGCGCCACTACGCACGCACCATAATTTTTGTCTTTTTTGTAACAAAAAACGGGGTTGCGAGTCTTATTATAAAACGACAGTAAAAACCGAGACATGACGGAACAGCAGTTCAGGGACATAGTGATGCCGCATCACCGGCTGATGGCCGGTATGGCGATGGCCGTGCTGGGCGACCGCGAGGATGCGTCCGACTGTCTGCAGGACTGTCTGCTGGCGTTGTGGAACCGACGCGACGAACTGGAGCGTGTTGATAACGTGAAGGCATACTGTCTGCGCACCGTCAGAAACTGCGCGCTGTCGATGCTGCGTCGCACCAACCGACTGGAGACCGTCATTCCCGAGATAATCGAAAGTCTCGACCCGCAGACACGGTTAGAGGATAAAGACCGGCTCGCCAAGGTGATGGAACAGATCGAGTCGTTGCCGACTTCGCAGCGCGAGGTGATAAGGATGTCGGCAATCTTAGGCCTGTCGAACGATGACGTGGCTAAGATGTCGGGACAGTCGCCCGGCAATGTCCGCACACTGCTGTCAAGAGCGAGAAAAAGACTTAAGGAATACTTTAACAACGATATAAAATGAAAAGGAGAGAGAACATGGATTACCGCAAGCTGTCGGCGCTGTTGGGCGCCTGGGACGATGCGTCTCTTTCCGCCGGGGAGGAGAGGGAACTGGAGGCGTGTGTTTCAGATTCGGATTACGAGATACTGGCTGCGGAAGCCGATGTATTCATCAGCAGTCTTGCCGCCAGGGAAAAGAAAACTAAACGGCGTCCGGTCGTGGGGTTATGGCTGTCGGCAGCGGCGGCATGCGCCGTGGTCATAACTGTAGCCGTGTGGCTGTTCATGCCTGATTACGGAACTGAGAAAGCCGCGCGGATGGCGGCCGTTGAAACGGTGAAGCCGGCGGAATCGGTAAAAATACAGGATGATTACACAGGAAATACGCCTGTTCCGGTGCGGCCTTCGGTTGTGTCTCGGAAAGCATACGCGCATACGCAGACACGCGTTGCCGCCGAACAGCCGGAAGATACCGCGCCCGCTGATCCGGAAGATGCCTGGGCCACCTTCTTTGCTATGCGCGAGGAGATGTCCGATGTGGTCAGGCCCGGCCATGTGCAGGATATTCCGAATGAAATCACGATTGTGGTGTCGCCGGAGGTATTGGATGACGGACAGGAAATGTCCATCGACGTGTATGGCAGTCTGAAGGATGCTTCGGAAATTTTGAATTCCATATTGTGTGAATTATGAAAAGGATTTTTTTCATTTTAGTAGCCCTGATGGCTATTTATTTGAGCCCTCATGCCGAAAATACGGCGCGGCAGTTCGACAGGCTCGACAACGTGAAGGGGTTTGAATATACATCCCTGATGCCGGATAAGGAACCCGTATGCGCCAAGAAGATGACCATGAATATGCCGATGGATAAAATCCGGCTTGTGGAGATGGTCGGCACCAAAGACCTGGGATGCGGACGCAACTTCAGGGAAACAGTGTCCAGAGCCATAGCCGACAACGGGATGGAGCTGATGTTTGCCCGTGACGACGACCGGAAACGCAATGAATTCTATGCCGTCTGGGATTCGGACCGCGGAGTGTTTACCCATCTGCTGCTGATAAAGTATCGCGATGCGGAGCATTGCCAAGCCAGGCTGATGTATCTGGCAGGAGAGCTGACTCCTAAGGATTTATCAAACTTATTTGAGAACAATTAAAACACATACCAATGAAAAAGTTGCTTTATATACTGGGCGTGGTCGCCATGCTGGCGTTGCCTATTGCGGCGAGGACAGTCAACTATCCCCCGGTGCGTCTCAACACCACCGACAACCGAGAGTGCCGGGTCACCGTCTGCGGTGTGGACCTTTTGCCCGATTCCACCGTGGTGAGGCTGTCGGTAAAATTCAGGCCCGAATGGTGGATCAGAATATCCAAAAACACTTATATTCAGGCCGGAACCGAAACGTATCCTTTGAAGAATACCGTGGGAATCGGCATAGACGAGCAGTATTGGATGCCGAAGTCCGGAGTTGCGGAATTCGATCTGATTTTCCCGGCCCTCCCTGCCGATACAAAGAGCATTGACCTGGTGGAATCCAAGGACTGGCAGTTTCTGGGCATAGACGTAAGGGATGCAAAAGACCGCCGGCAATATTTCGCCGACTTCTCCAAAAACGCGAGCATGTACGACTACACGTATCTGTCGCCGTTGATGCTGCGCACGCTGTCACCCAAGACCGTGCAGGACATTCCGGTGGACAAGGTGACAAAAATGGAGATGGTGAAATGCAAATACTCGTACAACGACAGCAAGCTGAAACATGCCGTGCAGGAACTGATAGGCCGAAACGGTCTGGAGCTTGTGTCCCGCGAGGTCAGGAACGAAAAGGCATCTGAATTCTACGGGGTGTGGGACGAAGCGAAGAAAGAGTTTACGAAACTGCTGATAGTGCAGGGCGGCGACTACAAGCAGCACGACGCGGTCCTGTATCTGGAAGGCGGGTTCACCCTCGCCGACATCCAGACCCTGATCAAGTCCCCGACGCTGTAGTAGCGCGGGCTGTCCCCAGCCGCGCTACTAATAAAAAAAACTCCAATCTACTGATGAACAGCAGATTGGAGTTTTTACTCTGTATTCCCGTAGGGAGTCGAACCCTAATCGTCGGAACCGGAATCCGATATTCTATCCATTGAACTACGGGAACGTTATATGCGGTGGTCGGGGTGCTGCCGATTTACATGAAATCGAAGCCGGCGCCCGCTTTCCGATTGCAAAGTTAGTGAAAAAATCGGGGATATTTAACTATTCGCTCAAATTTATGTCAATTTTTTATGGTATATAGCGAAATTGTTGCTAACTTTGTTAGGTAACGCACGATAACAATGGATGATAATAAGGATATACGCATAGAGTCGGGATGGAAGCGGGTGCTGTCGCAGGAATTCGCATCTCCGTATTTCCGCGAGCTTACGGCACGGGTGCGCGACGAGTATTCGCGCCCTAATAATCCGTGCTACCCGCCGGGCAGCCGTATATTCGCGGCGTTCGACAACACCCCTTTCGACCAGGTGAAGGTTGTGATAATGGGCCAGGACCCTTATCATGGCCCGGGTCAGGCTAACGGTCTGGCATTTTCCGTAGCTCCCGGCGTGCTGATACCCCCGTCGCTGCGCAACATCTTTAAGGAAGTGAGCGACGACACCGGCGCGCCGATACCCGCTGACGGCGACCTGACCCGCTGGGCGCGGCAGGGCGTACTGCTGCTCAACGCCTCACTGACCGTGCGCGAGCATCAGCCCAAATCGCACAGCGGCATAGGCTGGGAACGGTTCACCGAAGCGGCGGTGCGCCTCTTGGCCGAACAGCGCGACCACCTGGTATTCCTGTTGTGGGGTTCGGACGCCATACGGCGCGGCGATTTCATAGACCGTAGCCGTCACTTGGTCATGACTTGCGTGCACCCGTCGCCCTTGTCGGCCAGCCGCGGATTCTTCGGCAACCATCAGTTCACGCGCGCCAACGAATACCTTGTGGCGCACGGCAAAACACCCATCGTATGGTAAGACGACTGCTGACATTCCTTGTAGCGCTGACCACGGTATTGACCGCGGCCCGGGCCGACATAGACACGCGCCAGCAGATATTCTCGCCGAGGTTCAAGACACTGAAAGTGCAGAACATCGACCTGTTCGACGCGCCGCCCGTAATCCGCATCGGCTCGCAGGACAGGATCGAGATAACGTTTGATGAGATAGGAGAGGACAACAGCTGGCTGGAATGGAGGCTGATACACTGCAACGCCGACTGGCAGCCCTCGGCTCTTGTGGAGAGTGAATACATAGACGGTTTCAACGCCAATAAGATCGAGGATTTCGCTTATTCCACCGCCACGTTCGTGCATTACGTGAACTATCGCATCGAGATTCCGGACGAGCGGTGCGGCATATTGCGGAGCGGCAACTATCTGTTGCAGGTGTACGACCCGCAGGAACCTGACGACGTGCTGCTGCAGGCCCGGTTCCAGGTCTGCGAGAACATGGCCGAGGTGGCCGGCACCATGACGTCGCGCACCGACCGCGGTTTCAACGACGAATGGCAGCAATTGGGACTGGCCGTGACAGTCGACCTTCAGGACGGCTCGAATCCCTACGGCGACTATCGCGTGGAGGTGAGCCAGAATATCGACAACGAAACACGCATGATTCCCATGCCGGGACGTGTCAATGGCAACGTGTTGATATACGAGCACATCCCGCAGCTTATCTTCCCGGCCGGAAACGAATACCTTCGTTTTGAATCGGTGTCCAACCGCTTCGCGGGAATGAAAGTGGACTCGCTGCATTACGAGGGAACCAACTTCCACGTCTGGCTCAAGCCCGACGTGCCGCGGGCCCGCAGGGAGTATGCCTACGACCGCACGCAGCATGGCCGTTACATAGTGCGCGAATATAACGCCACCGACTCAAACATCGGTGCCGATTACATTACGGTGCATTTCCGTCTGGATACAGACGAGATACCCGGCGGCGAGGTCTATGTTGACGGCGAGGTGACCGACGGCCTCTTTACCGACCGCAACCGCATGACGTATTCCGACGCCGAGGGGGCCTATCTGCTTCAGATGCCCCTGAAACAGGGAGCCTACAATTACCGTTATAAGGTGAAGGGCGCGGACGGCAAGGTACGTGAACTGGACGGCAACAAGTGGGAGACCGGCAACCAATATGTGGTGAGGGTATGGAAGCGGAGCCCCGGCGAACGCGCTGACCGCCTTGTGGGGGTGGATATAATACAATGAGTATGTTGCAGATACAAGATACATTGGTAAGTCTGGACCTGATAGAGCGCTACTTCGTATGCGATCTTGATGCGTGCCTCGGCGCCTGTTGCATTGACGGCGACGAGGGTGCCCCCGTCACCAAGGAGGAGAGCGAGCGTATAGCCGAGGTACTGGACATAGTGGAGCCGATGATGAGTCCCGCCGCCGTGCGCGAGGTTAAGGAGAACGGCGTTGACTATCTGGACCGCGAGGGCGACCGCGTCACGGCACTGGTGAACGGCTGCGAATGTGCCTTCACCACGCACGAGGCAAACGGTATGTGCCTGTGCGCCCTGGAGAAAGCGTTGCGCGCCGGTACGCTGGACCATGACGTGAAACCCATCAGCTGCCGCCTCTATCCCGTGCGGCTCAAGGAGTACGACGGCTTTACGGCCGTGAACCTGCACAGGTGGAAGATTTGCCGCCCGGCCGAGAAGTTAGGCCGCAAGCTCGGTGTCAGGGCATACGAGTTCCTGAAGGGTCCGCTTGTGGCACGCTTCGGTCAGGAATGGTATGACGAACTGGATTTTACTGCTAAAGAATACTTAAAGCAAAAGTCTGAATGATACCCGGATGGCTGGATACGATGCTGATGGTGCTGTACGTGGTTACGATAGCATCGGCCATCATTGTGGTTCTCAGGGAGAACCGCAATCCCATCCGTTCGCTGTCGTGGGTGATAGCGCTGATATTCCTGCCGGTAGTCGGACTGGTGTTCTACATATTCTTCGGGCGGTCGCTGCGAGGACGCCGCATGGTGTCGCGCCACAACAAGCGGCGCATGGCCACGGCCATGACCACGCGAACGGTAGACCTGGACTCGCAACGGCTCGATCCGGGCGAGAAGTCGCTGATGAAACTGGCGCGCAACATAGCCTCGGCCGTGTACAGCGTAAACAACAGCGCCAAGATATTCACTTCCGGCGCCGCCAAGTTCGAGGCGCTGAAACACGACCTGCGCAATGCCCGCGAGTCGATATTCATGCAGTATTACATCTTCATGGACGACAGGATTGGCCATGAGATAGCGGAGATACTCAAGGAACGGGCGCGTGCCGGCGTGCAGGTAAAGGTGATGTACGACCATATCGGCTCGTTCTCGTCCAGCAATTCGTTCTGGCGCGACATGGAGAAGGCGGGCGTTGACACGCATCCGTTCTTCCGCGTCAACTTCCCTCAGTTAGCCAACCGCCTGAACTGGCGCAACCACCGCAAGATGGTGATAATAGACGGCAAGGTCGGCTATATCGGAGGCATGAATATCGCTGACCGTTACGACACCGGCAACAGGGGTGCGTTGCCCTGGCGCGACACCCATCTGCGCGTGGAGGGCGACATCGTGGAGTCGCTGATATTCTCGTTCATCGTAGACTGGAACTATCTGAAGCAGCCGCGCCCGTTGGAATTTCCGAAGATGGAACCGGCGCGCATCCACTCGGGAGTGGGAATGCAGTTGGTCACATCCGGGCCCATGAGCCAGTGGGACAACCTGTCGTTAGTGTTCCTTAAGGCCATATCGCTGGCCCGCAAGTCGATATACATACAGACGCCCTATTTCCTGCCGACGGATGCCTTGCAGAAGGCATTGGAGGCGGCCGCGTTGTCCAAGATAGACGTGCGCATCATGATACCGCGGTCAGGCGACAGCCGGATGCTGCAGTATGCCTCGTTCTCGTACGTGACGCAGTGTCTGAAGGCCGGCATCAAGGTGTATCTGTACAACCCCGGGATGCTACATGCCAAGACCATGATAATAGACGACAGCCTGGTGACCACCGGTTCGACAAACTTTGATTTCCGCAGCTTCGAGAATAACTTTGAATGTAACCTGCTGATCTACGACAAGGACCTGAACCGCGAGATGCGCGACATCTTCTTCCGCGACATGGGCTCGTGCACCCGCCTCAGCTACGCCGCCTGGCACCGCCGCCCCGCCCTGCAGCGCGCCTGGGAGTCGGTGATCCGCCTCGTTTCCCCGATACTGTAACTTTGGTTGCTGAAATTTGAGATTAATTCAGCACTTTCCACAATCCTTTCCGATCACTGCCAAGACGGATAATGATTCCAGCCTCTTTCAAGAATTCAATATGTCGCTGAATTGCAGAGGGGGAAATGCCAAGTAAATTTGATAAATCTTTACGTGATATTTCCGGATTATTTCTCATTGCCTCCACGATTTTAGCTCTTGACTCATCCCCGGATTTATATCCTTTCGGCATATTGGTATTCTGACCACTATTGGGGACATTTATCTGACCACTTTTCGAGTTGTAGATATCAATGCCATCTTGCATCATATCAATATTTTGGCTTAAATGGTTGATGTTTATCTGACCACTTTTGGCACTGTTTATCTGACCACTTTTGAATACCGGTAAAGGATAAGTCACTGTTGAAGAAGTAATGTCGCTGTCAAAATCGACTTCAAGACCGGTCAGTTTAGGCCACCGCATAATTTTGTCAATGCCATATCCTGCGTTTTCACCTTGTCGTGCGAAACGAAATAGAGCAATGATGTTGGGGTTACGGGGTACGGACTTTACCTTACCCGGCTTATCGGATATACGCACGGCAAACCTACCGGGATTCTGGAACTCGATTCTGTCATTAAACACTCTTATTGTTGAATGCATTGGACTGAAATAGTCGGCATGTGCAAGAAGATTAACCAGACCCTCTCTGAGGCAGTACAGCTGGGAATTGTCCTCGGGTGAAAAACCGTCAGGACCAGCCATAAAGGGATTGTCTACATACAGACGAAGCCGTTGCAGAAGCACTTTGAAATATTCCCATATATTTTCCTGTTCCGGCATACGGTATGTGTAGCGACAATCTGCATCAGAATATGTCGTGCCGGGAATCTCGATGTAGTCAATCCAAAAATGAGGTACGAATTTCTGTACTATCTCTCCCTTGCCAAGCATCAGCAGGCCTCCATAAGTCAGCTTCCCACGGCTGATTATGCCGGTCCTAAGGCAAAATTGCTCATCATCGAGATCGTTATATCTGAAATCGGGATTATAGTCCTTGATACGGCGGCGATATGTCTGGAGCGACTGGGTATTCAAATCGTTAAATGCCGTTCCCTCAACTTCCATTTCCGACTTCATACCGAAGGTCTTTTCACGCATCAGTATATCAATCTCAATGTCAGTGGCGCGTTGGTCTCCGCTACCGATACGGACAAATGTGTTATTCAGGTTATTGCCGAAATATACCGGCTTGTTGGCTGATACGGGAATATGGAAAGCGAGAACAGCGTTACAATCAAAATAAAGAAGCTGAGCTGTGGCAAGAATGGGTACGTTGAATTTTGAAACCGAGCGCAAGGTGCTGATTATGTCCTGCTCCATCTTTTCAGCTTTTTCAACGCCTGTAATCTCGTATGCAGATACGCTCTTGACCTTAGTCTCTTTAATTCCGAGAATTATCCAGCCTCCGGCGGTATTGGAAAATGCACTGACTGTTTCCCACATGGATTTGGGAATGCCGCCGGATGCTTCCTTAACCTCGAAATCATCCCATTCTATGTCGTTGAGCCTATTGAGCAGTTCCTCTTTAGTCATTCAATTTGGGTTTATGGTACAAAAGTATAAAAAATATGTCAAAAATCCTTGTATCCAAGAAGATTATGTCCCAGAAATGTTCCGATATCTTCCAGCATCACCGCCACGTCTTGAATGCGTCCGGGAGTCGGCGATCTGCCTCGATTTGGATTCCTTGAATCGCATAGTGGGTAGAAAAAGAGGAAAAGTAGGGAGAAAATATGTTGTAGTGGGGAGAAAATGACTATATTTGTAGAAAAATGAGGGCAATGAACAGTACAATCCATTCATTCAGCGGCTATCAAAGGATTTATCATAACGGATCTTGAAAATCAGATTATGTTCGATAATGGGATTGCTTTGAAAGACAAAACCTTATTGAACTGAACATGAATCTTGATTTGAAAGCCGCGTACGAACGGTGGATTAGGTGAGTAGATTTATGGAACTGAGTGCGGAATATCTGAGGGGGAGGCATGCGTATTGGAAGGGGAGGATTGCGGAGGCCGGGATATGGGATGCCGGGGGATTCCGGGCAGTGGATTTTGCCGTGCGGAAGGCGGGTAAATCGTACGAGGGTCTGTTTCATAGGAAATATATAACTTCGAAGACAAGGCTGAGGATGGCCGATGGAGTGAACGGCCGCTTTTACGACAGGATCATACTTTATCGGAAATCGCAGGATATGTCCGTGCGCGAGGTCGACGAGACTCTGGTGCACGAGATGATACACCAGTATATAATTCAAAACGGGATACACGACACAAGCGCCCACGGCCGCGCATTCAGGGATTATATGCGGCGTATCAATGCGGCGTTTCCCGGAGAACTGAACATAACG
The DNA here is from genome assembly GCA_900542185.1 of uncultured Bacteroidales bacterium. GTDB lineage: Bacteria > Bacteroidota > Bacteroidia > Bacteroidales > Muribaculaceae > Lepagella. The sequence goes on along the minus strand of UQMZ01000003.1, from coordinate 22,184 downwards.
GTCCGCGGCAAGATGCGTGTTACCGAAGGGCCGGGCTCAAAAACGCATCAGCTGATAGTGGTCTCGATGTATGACGGCACCTGCTACTGCTGCAGGATAATGCCGGCGAAACTTCCGCAGTTCCTGAAATTAGTCACTAAGAATAAAAAGGCCGGGGAGTTCAAGGATTATATGCAGTGTGAGTCGGACGATATGTATTTCAACTCCATCCGGGCCTGCCGCACGCGCCTCCACGGCATCCGTATGCCGCTCGCTGACCTCTGGGATTTCTGCAAGAAATACAATATCAGACGGTTGTAATTCAAAAGTCGATGGCGAAGGTGGTTAGGCGGGTGTCGGGGGCGGTGACGAGGGAGAAGCGGGCGCGGTGGGCGCGGAGGATGTCGGCTATCAGCATCAGGCCGAGGCCGCGGTCGGGCCGCTTGGTGGAGAAGAAGGGGGTGAACAGTTTTTCTGCCGCTTCGTCGCTGATGCCGCAGCCGTTGTCGGTTACCTTGATGCCGTTGGATTCCGTCTGAATCTGAATCAGGCCGTCGGAACGGTCGCCGATGCTTTCGGCGGCGTTGCGCACTATGTTGATCATGACGCGCTCCATCAGCATCGGATCTATATATGATTCGGCGCCTGATGAGTCCGGTGTGAACGTTACCGTCACGTTATCGGGCGCAAGGGCCTTGAGCGTCGGGAGTATCCCGGCCATCCATTCATTCAGGCGTACCGGTTCGGGCGTTACGGGCGGCAGCTTGACGATGTCGGCGTATCCTCGTACGAAATTGACCAAGTTGGTGCAGCTACGGGTGCTGCTCGTTATGGCGTCGGCCGCGAAAGGATCGTCCTGATGCATCTCGCAGAGAGAGTCGAGCACGGAAATGACGCTGCCCAATGTGTTGTTCACCTCATGGCCGATGGTGCGCACTATCTTGTTGAACATCTGTTTCTCGGCCGCTGCAATCTCGTCTGTGAGGCGTTCCACTAAGATGAACCGGCGCTTGAATCCCGAGTCCATGAACCAAAGCCGGGAGATGCGTACTATCAGGGCGTCGGCCAGACGCACGGTCTGAGTCTCGCCGTCGGCCACAGATTCGATGGCCTTGGTCATGGCCGGCGACTGCATGGCGTTCCACGCGCGGTTTGTTTCCGTGATGTTGCCGTCGAAATCGCATATCGCTATGCCGAGAGGGGAGGCGTCCACCACAAGGCTGAGGAAACGGTTCTGTTCCTGAGTCTTCAGCCGTTCGGCTTTCATGGACTCGATGAGGCGGTTGTACAGATTCACCACCCGGTCGGCATCGGGTTGCCCGGTAAGTCGCAGACGGCTGCTGAAGTCCTGGTCCCTGAGCAGGTACATTCCGCTCTCCACGGCCCGCAACGGCTTGCTGACAGATAGATACTGAAACGCAAGGGCAATCAGAATCACCGCGCAACCGCCGGCAATCCATGTCCATGACAGTCCGCACAACGCGCCTATCGCCGTGGCTATCACCAGCAACACAATCAGAACGGTATATATCTTGTACCTCACGCCAATTTAGGTTATAGTTTATATTTCTCCAGCCGGCGGTACAGCGACTGACGGGTGATGCCGAGCTGTTTGGCCGCATCCGACATATTGCCGTCGCAGCGTCTCAGAGCCGCGAGAATCGCCTCCCGCTCCATTTCGTCCAGCGTTTCGGTATGGTCCCGGGCCTTGCGTTCCGTTTCGCTGCGTTCCAATCCTTTCCTGACCTTGGAAATGAGGTCCTCGTTGCTCCAGGGTTTGGTCATGAAGTCAACCGCTCCATAATTCAGAGCCTCGACCGTCAGCGGAATCGTACCCCAGGCCGTCAGCATGATCACTGGCATGTCGGGACGGAGTATGCGGAATTTGCGCAGAATCTCGATGCCCTGCCGGCCGGTCGTGGTCAGCGTCAGGTTCATGTCCAGGATGGTCAGCTGCACGCGCTCGTCGCGCACGGCTGTCAGCGCATCCGCCTCCGTACTGACAGGCAACGGATCATAACCGGCGCGTTTCAACGCAAGGGATATGGAAGTCCTCACGGCATTGTCATCGTCTACTATCAGTATCATAATGCAAAAATAGTAAAAAATTAAGAGAAATCATTTCCGGTCTCAGAAAATATGCGTCTACATCTTGCAGAGCTTGTCGATATCGGCATTTATGTCGCCGCCGTGTTCATAGTCGTAGAGGGTGAGCGACCGAAGCTGATACCAGTAGTTCCAGAACTTGTAAAGCTCGTTGATATAGCGGCGTTTGCTCTCGTCCTTCTTGGACTGCGAGTCGTTGAGGTCCAGGGTGGAGATCTTGCCTATAAGGAAAGTCTCGAAATTTGTGCGGTAGCGCTGGTCGGCTATCTCGTTGGCCTTCGTTGCGATGGACAGCTGTTGCTGCTGGTTGCCGAATCGCTCCACCAATACGAACAGTTGCTGGTGGAAGTCGAGCGATTCCTGGCGCAGGCGGCTTTCGGTGACGCGTCGGTTGCTCTCGGCCACCTTCACCTTGCCAAGCCGCTTGCCCCAGTCCAGCAACGGAATCTCGAAACCTATCTCTATCAGCTGGTTGCTGCGTACGCGCGAATACGCGTCCGTGAATTTGCGGTCAGTGCCCGTGATGCCCACCTGCGCGTACAGATTGATCTGACGCATGTCGCCCTTGGCCTTGGCCACCTCGTAGTCGGCCTCAAGCTGACGGCGCCGTATGTTTTGCGCGAACTTATTGTTGTCTAATGCCCGTGTCAGCGCATCGTCGTAAGTGACATCTGCTTCCGGCACCTTGTCGGGTACGACGGGAACTATCTCCACGTCCTCGCCAAGATCAAGAAACGAGCGGAGCGTGAACATGTCGCTTTTCAGCGTGCTCTTGCAGTCGGTCAGGTCGGACTGGGCGTCCAATACGTTCAGTTCCATCTGACGCAGGTCGTTCTCGCTGATCTGCCCCATCTTGCGCTTCTCCACAGCCACGCTGTACAGCTTGTTGGCGTTGTCAAGGTTCTGTTCCGCTATGGCCACGTTCTCGCGGCTCATCACCAACGTGAAGAAATGGTTTACCGTGGCCAGCGCAACGTTTTCCGTAGCGCTCAGAAACGCCGCCTTGGCTTCGGAGAAGCGGACCGGCTCTATGCGGTTGTCCCATTTGAAGGTGTTGACGCCGAACACCGGCTGCTGCAGGGTCAGCGCCACGGGCACGGTCAGGAACCGGTCGGAACCGCCGTCCTCGAACTGCCGCATATAGTCCAGCGAGGTGCTGAGGCTGATCTTACCGCCTGTGAAGGGTATGTTCTGGTTTATGGATAGGGTAGCCGAGGCGTCGAGGTTATGGGTGCGCACGAAACTGTACTCACCCGCTTCGTTCATATACGACGTGTAACGGTCGTTGTATGACGGGAGTTTCCCTCCGATCGATATTTCAGGCAGCCGGTCGGCGCGGTAGCTGCGCCACTGCCAGTAGGCGGTCTTCAGCTCGTCCAGGGCCACGGCCGCGTCCACGCTCTGCACGCGCGCCATGGCTATGGCGTCGTCGAGCGTCAGGGTAAGCTCGCGCTCACCCCTGGCGGGGCAGGGGACAAGCGCAAGCATTCCTGCTATTATAGGTATGAAAAACTTATGTGACTGCATCTTACATGTCTTTGAGAGCCGCCGCAGGGTCGATGCGGGTGGCGCGGCGCGCCGGCGCATAGATGCTGCATACGATGGTAATGCCTAAGATCAGGATCGTGGCTATGGCACCTCCGGCCAACATCGTGTTGTCCAGTTCAATCAGGCTTAAGGTAGCCCTGAGCGATTCCTCCCTGAACAGCCAGAACGCGAGCGGAACGCTTATGACTGCAGCCATGGCCAGCATGATCAGGCCCTCGCTGAAGAAGCGGGCGTAGATGTCGCCGTTGGTGGCGCCGTTCACCTTGCGTATGGCTATCTCCGACACGCGCTGCTGCGTGCGGAACCAGAATGTGCCCAAGAAGCCTAAGAATATCACCAGCATTATGAACAGCGAGCAGATCACGAAATTACGGATGGCCTGGTTGATGTCCAGATGCGCCCTGTCACGCATGTCGCTGACAGACTCCATATTGGAAAGATAGACATTGCCTGCCTGACGGTCCTTGTCGGTGAGTGACTCCAGGAATCTGTTTCCGGTTCCGGGCTTGACCCGAACCGCGATCATAGACGCCTGTTCCGGTTCAAGGGTCGCATAGACGGTTTTGTGCCATAGGCTTTCGTAATCGTTGCGTCGCATGCCTGTAGTTGCTGCACCGACACGTTGAGAGGCCAAAGAATCGTTTACGCTGAAGACCTCGCGTCCCACCGCGTCAAGAGCCTTGGGTTCGTCGGGATCTTCCGGCTCTTCGGTTTCTCCGAGCACGATCTCGCCCTTGCGCAGTATGTCGGCCAGTTGCTTGGGTGTCTCGCCCTTCAGTCCGTGCATCTGCAGCACTTCCATCATTTCGGGCGACATATTGCGCACATTCACGGTGAATTCATGACTCTTTTTGCCGTCGGGAGTCTTGAAATAATACCGGTTGCCCATAAAGTTATAGTTGTAGGGCAACGAGTTGAATCCACCCACGGCCGCCACTTCCACATACTGATTGCCCCGCAGTTGCGTCATCAGCAGGTCCAGGTCCGACTGCCAGGTATGAATGCTGTCCCATTCCACGTATCCTTCGCTATCCTTTTGAAGAATACCGAAATCGGCAAAATATACGTCTTCAAGTTTCTGACCGCCGGCATAACTGTGCTGCCTGTACAATGCGTACAATGTTCCGAGGAGGTACTGAAGTATCAGAACCACTATCACCAGCTCCAGAATAAGCCATACGTTTGCTTTCCACTCGCGGAGCATCTGTGTTATGAGTTTACGTTTCATAATTTTACGCTCTTATTTATTGTTGATGGCTTCTACCGGATTGAGGCGCGATGCCTGCCATGCCGGAATCGAGGCGCTGATGATGTTGAGGATAAAGCAGACGGCCACTGCGATCAGGATTGTGCCCCAGTTCAACACAGAGCTGATGGCCGGAGTGACTTCGGTGCCGAATGTCCGCATGTTCTCGTACAGTCCGCTGTAAGTCATGGCGAAGACCACGCCTAAGGCCACGCCTACCAGACCTCCAACCAGGGTGATGAGAAAGTTTTCCCAGATTATGTCGGTGATGATGCGCGAGCGGGTGCATCCGAACGCACGGCGTACTCCAATCTCAGTGATGCGTTTGTGCATGCGGCTGTGCAGCAGGTTGCTGAGGTTGATGGCCGGGACTATCAGCAGGATGGCATACAGCACGTAACGCATCTTCCGTTCGCCCGAGGTGTCGGGGGTGACGTTGCTGCCTACGATGTTCATGGCCAGTACCTCCTGGTCGTAAGGCGACTCATGATATACGGTTTCCCATCCCTGCGGTTTCAGCTCGGTGTCGAGATTGGCATACCGGGCCTTGACCTGGTCGCGTATGCTTTGGAAATCCACGCCATCCTTTACCAAGAGCGCGGCTGAGACGCCCCCGAAATAAATGGACCAGATGTCATCCGACTGTGCCGGGGCGGACGGAGGAGCGAAGGTGAAGAACACGTCGCCGTGGGCAGTGGTGGCAAGTGCCGAACTGTCTTTGACCACACCGATCACCGTATATTTCTTGTGGTTTAAGGTTATGGGCATCCCTGTGGCGTCTGCTTTGCCGAATGCCTTGCGGGCGGTGCTCTCGCTGATCACCACTACCGGCAGATCTGCAGCCGACTCGGCGGCCGTGAAGTAGCGGCCTGCAATCAGCTCATGGTCGAAAATCTTGAAGAATGCGGCATCCACAGTGCGGGCGGTGGCCTGAAATGTCTCGTTCTCGGTGCCGTGTACCGGAACGTTGTAGCTGTCCTGTGACATGAACGAGGTCTGTTCCACTCCGTCGAGTCCGTCATACAGAAGCTTTATGGTATGGTAGCTTGCGCCGCCGGAGCTGTCACCGTTGCCGTTCGGCTCTTTGATATTTATGTATCTGCCCACCATGAGGCGGTCGCGGCAGCTTTCGGGTGCGAAAGGCACTGTCTTGACGCGCGAGGTGATGGTTACGATCATGAACAGGAACACCGACATGACCGTGGCGATGAACGTGACGCCGCTGATCAGTGGCTGACGCCGCATGTCGTATATTATCTGACGTATTTTCTGTTTCATAGTCTCTAATAAGTTTAAAGAGTTTAAAGAGTCACCCTATTATTCGTCCGTCGAAGAATCGGACTATGCGGTCGGTCTCCATTGCCTGGGCCTCGTTGTGCGTCACCATCACGATAGTGGTGCCGTCCTCTTTGTTGAGGCGGTGCAGCAGCCCCATCACCTCGGCGCCCATCTTGCTGTCCAGATTACCGGTCGGCTCGTCGGCCAGGACTATCTGCGGCTGTCCCACAATGGCGCGGGCTATGGCCACACGCTGGCACTGTCCGCCGCTGAGCTGCGAGGGAAGGTGATGGATGCGGTGCGTCATCTCCAGACGCTCAAGCACCTGCTCCACGCGTTCCTTGCGCTGGCGCGCGCTCAGTCCGCTGCGGTATATCAGCGGCAGTTCCACGTTGGCCGCCACGTCGAGCGACGGAATGAGGTGGAAGCTTTGGAACACGAAGCCGAGGTTGGCGTTGCGGAAATGCGACAGCTGACGGTCGGAAAGTCCGTCGCAGGACTGACCTAACAGGGAGACGGTGCCTTTGGTGGGCTTGTCAAGAAGACCGATGATGTTCAGCAGCGTCGACTTGCCGCAGCCGCTGGGGCCCATGATGCTTACGAACTCTCCCTGATTCACGTCGAGGTTCACGTTCTCAAGGGCGGTGGTCTCTATTTCTTTGGTGCGGTAGACCTTCTCGATACCGCTAAGGGATATTATAGGCATGTTCTTGATAGTTTAAAAAGTTGAAAGGGTTTAAAAAGTTAAGATGAATGAGGAGAGGGAGCGGGGTTATTTCTTGATTTTCAGTTTTGATTTGTTCTTGTATTTCTCCAGGTCGTTGGTCACTATCCGGTCGCCGGGCCTGAGGCCTTCGAGTACTTCGACGTATTCGCGGTTGGAATCGCCGGTCTTGATGCGGCGTTTCACCAACCGGTTGTCGCCGTCCATCACGAAGACGTTGTATTCCCCTTCCCCCTTGAAGAACGACCCGTTCGGCACACGCAGCACCTTGTCCTTGTATCCGTATGAGATATACATCTCGGCGCGACCCCCCGAGCGTAGATGCTTGTCGCGGGGATTGTCCAGCCGCACCACGAACGACACTATTCCCTGCTTGGCCTGAGGCGTTATGTTGGTGACTGTGCCGGTGAGCTGGGCGCCGTTGACGCGAACGTTGACCGTGGAGCCTACATCGACCTTGCTGCTGCTGGCCTCGGGCACTTCGCCCATCACCTTGAAGCTGCTGAGGTCGGATACCACCGCCACGCGCTCGCCGGCCCCGATGCGTGTGCCGAGGTCGGTTACGATGAATGTCAGCACACCGTCAAGGGGAGAGGGGATGCTGCCCCGCTGCAGGGTCTTGGCCATCATCTCGATGTCGCGGTCGGCCGACGTGACGTTCAGTTGCTGGCCCCGTTCGGCGGCGGCAGTGCGCAGGCGTTCGTTATGGAGGCGTGTGCGCAGCTGCTCCAGTTCCAGCACACCGGCGTGGTAGGCGGTCTCCGCCTGGCGCACCCGGTCGCCCGTGCCGCTGCCGATGCTGTCCAGGCGACGCTCGTTGCTGACCTCGATGCGCAGACGGTTCACGTTCATCTCGCTCACCTTGATCTGCATTTCCAGGTCGCTTATGTTGGTCTTATTTGTTAGTTCTAATTGACGCAGTTCCTGTTGCTGGCGGGTGCGCGCGTCCTGCAGTTTGCCGAGCGACGTCTCCTCCTGTTCCAGGTCGAGCTGCAGCAGAGGCGTCCCCGCCTTGACCGAATCGCCCGGCTGGGCATAGACCTTCAGCACGCGGGTCTCGACCGGCGAATTGATTATCTCCTCGTAAGCCGGCACTATGCGGCCGCTGGCCGCGATGGAGATGTCCAGCGGACCCTCGTCGGCAGTGCCTAAGGTGATGTCGTGGCTGTTGATGGTAGGCGCCATTCCCGACATACCCCATATAGCCAATCCGGCCACGGCGACGCCGACGGTTCCGAATATAATCTGCTTCCTGCGCCTTTCGCGCCTCAGTATCGATTTATCTATTTCCTTGTCCATAGATTCGGTCGGTTTTTATTGACGTCCGGGTCCCTCCGCAATCCGGCCGCCCTTTGTCAAATTTTCTGACGCAAATCTACCATATTTTTTTACTCAAATCCAAATATTGTTGATAATCAACCTGGTAGATGTGTGCATTCTGTCCGATTCCGTACAAAAGGCCCGCAGTAATAGATTTTTGTTTCGTACAACTTTGACGGCGCGGGTGCCGTTATAGAAGTATAAGTTTAATAAAACGGGTTGAAATTATGAGACTTGGCGGGAGAAGAACCAGCAGTAATGTGGAGGACCGGCGCGGCGTGTCGGGCAAAGCCGTGGGAATTGGCGGCGGTATTGTCGGTATATTGATTGCCGGCTTGCTTACACTGATGAACGGGGGCAGTCTTGGCGATGTGGTAAGCAACGTCATAGGTCAGCAGGCCATGACACAGACGTCGGAACATTACTCGGAAAGTGAGGAGGACAGGCAGTTGGCCCGTTTCGCGTCGGTTATATTGGCCGGTACGGAGGATGTATGGACCAGGGTGTTCCGCGAGCAGGGGTGGGGCGAGTACCAGCCTCCGAAGATGGTACTGTTTCACGGCTCCGTGCAGTCGGCGTGCGGCCATGCCACCTCGCAGGTAGGACCGTTTTATTGCTCGGCCGACAAGACGGTATATCTGGATCTGGATTTTCTGAAGGATATGCAGCGGGACATCGGCGGCAGCGGTGATTTTGCCTGGGCGTATGTGATAGCGCACGAGGTGGGGCATCATGTTCAGAATCTGCTCGGCACACTTCCCGCTGCGCATGAGAGGATGAACCGGATGTCGGAGCGCGACGCCAACCGCGAGAGTGTGCGCCTTGAGTTGCAGGCCGACTATTATGCCGGAGTGTGGGGACACAAGGATAACGAGATGTTCAATTCAATCGAGCCGGGCGATGTGGAAGAAGCGCTGGACGTAGCGTCGAAGATAGGCGACGACTACCTGCAGCGCAAGGCGTACGGCAAGGAGATGCCCGAAAGCTTCAACCACGGACGCTCCGAATGGCGCGTCCGCTGGCTGAACAAAGGTCTGTCCACCGGCGATCCCGACGGCGCCGATCCCTTCTCTGTACCGTACTCTCAGCTGTAGATTCTAACATCTAATATAAGATGAAAATATGGATAAAATAGTCGTAGTTTAAACTATTATTGCTGTATTTGCAGCCAAATAGACGCAAGTACGACTATGGAAGAAATATTTTGAATTTGTCGAAGCTGTCAAAAAGAAGCAGCGCAAACGCGCAAGCGGCAGCAGCAAAAACTGAACTGCACTCCAAAAGTTTTTTGTATAACTTTTGGGGTGCAGTTTATTAAAACTCAGCCTCTTTTGTAAATAGGAAATATCAGATTATCTGTGCATGATCAGAGCCGAGCGGGGAGAAACCTGAACTTCACGGGACGTGACGGTGCCGAGGGTGTTATCGAGGTCGATCTTGCCGTCGCGGGCCACGACCTGCCATTTGCCTTTGGGCAGCTTCACCACCTGCGCGTGGTCGGCGCCGTTGAATATCACCTTGATTTCCTTCCATTCGTCGCCGTTGGCATTGTTCAGCAGTGAATAGCTGATCAGGTTGGGCTGTTTCTTCGAATCGATCTTGTCGAACTTCAGGTTCCTGGCAATCTCCTTGGCGTCGGTCATGCGGAATGCCGGATGTGCCTTGCGCAGTGCCACAAGTCCCTTGTAGTATTCGAACTGATCGCGGTATTTTGTCTTGTTGGTCCAGTCGATGGCGTTGATGGAGTCGGGCGACTTATAGGAATTGTGCACGCCTTTCTTGTCGCGGAACACCTCCTCGCCGGCAAACATGAACGGCGTGCCCTGCGAGGTGAACACTATGGTCTGGGCCAGCTTGGCGGCGTCGAGCATTTCCTGTTCCGTAGCCCCCGGCATGGACTTGTGCAGCTTGTCGGTCAGGCACAGGTCGTCGTGGCACGACACATAGTTTATGATCATTTCGGGACTCTTGGCGTAGGGGAACTTGGAATTGTTTCCCTTGGAATAGTCCACCTGCGGATGGTCGGTGGCGGCTACGATGCCGATCTTGACGGTCTCCTCGTTGCCCGGTTTACCGGTGGCGAAGCCCGGGTCGGCCTCGTTGCTGTAATGACCCTTCACGGCGTCGCGGATGTCGTCGGAGAACACGGCGATGCCGTCCATCTTAGATACGTTCTCCTTCAGCGCGCGGCGTTCCGGCTGCAGCGGAGAGTCGCCGGCCGTCCAGCCCTCGCCGTATATGATGATGTTCGGGTTGATTTCCTTCAGTTCCCTGGCCACGCGGTTCATGGTCTCGGTGTCGTGGATGGCCATAAGGTCGAAGCGGAAACCGTCGATATGATATTCTTTCGCCCAGTATTTTACGGAATTGACTATGTAATCCTGCATCTGCTTCAGGTCTGAAGCCGTCTCGTTGCCGCATCCCGAAGCGTCGGAATATTTGCCGTCGTTCCAGTGACGGTGGTAATAGCCCGGAGCCGTCAGTTCGAAGTTTGAGCCGTCATTCTCGGCCGTATGGTTGTAGACCACATCCATCACTACGCCTATGCCCGCCTTGTGCATGGCCTGTACCATCTCTTTCATCTCGCGGATGCGGGTTGCCGGGTCGGACGGATTGGTGGAGTAGGAGCCTTCGGGCGCGTTGTAGTTCTGCGGATCATAGCCCCAGTTGTAGGTGTTGTCCTGCAGGTTGGTCTCGTCTACGGAGTTATAGTCGTAGCTTGGCAGGATGTGTACGTGCGTCACGCCCAATTCCTTCAGGTGGTCGATGCCTGTGGACTCGCCCTGCGGGGTCTTGGTGTCGTTCTCGGTGAATTGCAGGAATTTGCCTTTGTTGGCTATGCCCGACGAACGGTCCATGGAGAGGTCGCGCATGTGCGCCTCGTATATCACTGCATCCGTGATGTGCTTGGTGACGGGACCCTTGTCCTGCGCCCAGCCTTCGGGATCGGTGGTGCTGAAGTCGATGATGGCGGCGCGCTTGCCGTTCGCGCCCACGGCCTTGGCCCATACGCCCGGCGTCTCATCGAGCCACTTGCCGTCGTGCTTGATGCGGAAGGTGTAGAACTTGCCGTAAAGCTGCTGCGGTACCGAGGCCGTCCATGTGCCATTGTCGGCGTGGAACGTCATGGGAAGAGTCTGTACCGGTTTTCCGCCGCGGCCTTCGTCGTATATGTTCACCACGGCTTCCTGAGCCTTGGGGCTCCACAGACGGAATGCCGTGCCTTTGGAATTGACGCTCAGTTCCAGGTCGTCGCCCGAATAGGTGGGCCAGTCGATGAACTGCGCGTCGTAAGTGCTGTTGGTCTGCGCCATCATCGGGCCGCAGAGCAAGAGTGCTGTTGTCAAAACTGTGATTTTTTTCATGGGTCTATATAGGTTGCTGACTGTATGTATAACAATTAGAAATTAGTAATGCCGGTTTATGGGTCGACTTTGGTCAGGACTCTGGGCACAAGGTCGCGCTCCGAGGATGCAAAACGTACTCGGTAAGACTGCGCCTGAGGGTCGAAACGCACTATCTCGCCCGTTCCGAAGGCGCGATGATGTACCTTTGTGCCCGGAGGCCATACGTCAAGGTGTGTCTCGCCAAGCTCGGCGTTGATGCTGTCCACCAGGCGCCTGGTTCCTTCGAACAGAGTGGGGTCGATGGTTCCTTCTACATTGAGCATATCTTCCGGAATCTCCGCAAGGAAACGTGACGGATACTTCATGGCGCCGCCATCGTTCAGGTATCCTTCCGACTCGCAGAGATACAGCATGTTTCTGGCGCGGGTCACGGCTACATACATCAGCCTCCGCTCCTCCTCCTCGCCGTCCTGCCGGCGCTCGCGGATGCTGCGGTGGTTGGGAAATACACCCTCGGTCAGACCGGTAATGAACACCGTGTCGAATTCCAGTCCCTTGCTCTGATGGATGGTCATCAGCTTTACGCGCTCTGAATCCACCTGGTTGTCGGCGTTGGTGTAAAGGGATATCTCCTGCAGGTAGCCGTCCAGCGTCATGTCGCCGTCGTCGCGTTGCACGCGCTCGAATTCCTTCATTGCGTTCACCAGCTCGCTCACGTTCTCCAGGCGTTCCTCCTTTTCGTCCAGCCGGTACACGTCGGCCAGGCGCGAGTCTACCAACAGTCTGTCGGTCAGTTCCGACACGGGTATGGTCTGAGACAGTTGCCGCGCCTGGTCTATCAGCGCGATAAATGCGCGTATGGCCGGACGGTCGAACTTGCGTACTCCCTCGGCCACGGCCTGTCGCAAGGCCGTGAACAACGGGATGCCGCGTTCCTCGGCTATGTCGGCCAATGACTTCATGGAAGCGGCGCCGAACTGGCGCGACGGCAGGTTGACTATGCGCATGAAGGCCGTGTCGTCGCTGTCCGAAGCTACGAGACGGAGATAACTGATCACATCCTTAACCTCTCTGCGCTCGAAGAAGCGCACACCGCCCCACATTGCGTAGGGAATCTTCAGCTTAAGCAACGCCTGTTCCACCGTGCGGCTCAGAAACGAGCTGCGGAACAGTATGGCGAAGCTGCTGGCCGATGCCCCCTGCTTCATCTCGTCCATGATGGTCTGCGCAATGCTTTCGGCTTCCTCGCGTTCCGACTTGAAATGCCGGTAGGTCACCGGCGTCTCGTTCAGGCGCGCGGTGTACAGGTCCTTGGGTATGCGGTTGCGGTTGTGGGCTATGATGGCGTTGGCCACGTTCAGTATGTCGGGCGTGGACCGGTAGTTGCGGTCCATGATGATGTCCTTGGCCGGCTTGAAGTCCACGAACATTCGGGGCTTGGCTCCGCGCCATTCGTATATGGCCTGGTCCGGATCGCCCACCACGAACAGGTTGCCGTGCTTCTCGGCCAGCATCCGCAGCAGATACCAGTCGTCGCTGGCGCAGTCCTGGGCCTCGTCCACCATCACGTAGTTCAGCTTGTCTGTCCAGTATTCGCGCGCGTCCGGAAAATGGTTCAGGATATAGATGGTGAAATATATCAGGTCGTCGTAATCCAGGGCGTACTGCTTGAGCTGCAGGCGCAGATAGCGCGCCTGGGCGTCGGGACACACCGGTGAGGAAGCGGGGAGAAGATGACGCTGGATGTAGGCGTCTATGTCGTAGTTCTTGAATGCCGCCACCTGCGACAGGAAGCGTTCGGCCGTGGTCTTCTTGCGGTCGATGCCGAATTCGTTCATGGCCTGCTTGGCCAGTGTCTTGGCGTCCTCCTCGTCAAGAACGGTAAAGCTTTTGGGATAGCCTATGCGGTATATCTCGCGCCGCAGAAACTTGACGCAAAACGAGTGGATGGTGCAGACGAAGTCGTTGACGGCTCCACGGTCCACTAATCCCGCTATACGGTGTTTCATCTCCTGTGCCGCCTTGTTGGTGAATGTCAGCGACAGTATGTTGCCGGGCGCCACTCCGAGATCGTTGACCAGAAACGCGAACCTATGGGCTATGACCCTGGTCTTGCCGCTGCCTGCGCCGGCCACGACGCGGACACGGCCTTCTGACCACTCTACGGCCTCCTGTTGCTTGGGGTTCAATTGTACTGATTCGCGTCCGGACATGAGGAATGATGTGATGTCAGCAGGGTTTCTGGTATGTGGGGATGGTGACCACAAGCTGGGCGTGGCCCTCCTTGTGGGGATTGTAGGCGATGTTGCATTGCAGCAGGAACGCTATGAGACGACAGATGAACAGGACCGAGTCGTCGCTTTTGATCATGGCGTCGATGTCAACGAAATTCTCGAACAGGTTCTGTTCGTTGCCGCGTGGTATCCGGATGCCGTCATGACGGAATATCACCTGCATCAGATTCGACTCGGGAATATGCTCGGCTTCCATATAGATGTCGCCCGACCCGCTATGACGCTGGGCATAGTCCAGTATGTGGCTCAGGACATAACACATGCACTGCGTGTCGGTGAATATCCTGAAGTCCGGGTCAGGATAAGTGACGGTCAGATTGGTGGAGGGCTGTTTGAAGTCCCGGAACTGATCGACGGTCAGTTGCAGAACACGGTTGATGGTGGTGTCTTCCAGATGCCGTTCGCGGTCCTCCTGGCCTATGGCCGACACGTACAGTACGTTGGAGAAAATGGAGCGCAGCATGATGGCCGCGTCCGTAGATGTCCTGAACGGCGCCTGCGATACAGCGTCGATAGTGTCGTAATCGGAATATTTCTCGGCCTTCAGGATATTGCACTGGCGGTCCATTATCGCGGCGAAGCGGTTTATGCGCATCATGTTGCGACGATAACGCGACCAATAATAAATCAATATCACCAGCAGGACCACGAACACAACCATGAAGATGATGTAGTAAGTGGAATTGGTCCGGAGCGACTTAATTTCCGCCTCGGCCTTCTCCATGCGCAGACGCTCGTTGTGGGCCTTGAGCTTGTTGACATCGTATGCTATCTGCAGTTCCTGATATTTCTGGGCTATGTTTTCCTTGTCAAGGCGGTCCATGAGCATGTTGTAATCGGACAGGGCGGAAATCAGCGTCGCGCTGTCTCCGGTCTCGCGTGCGGCTGTCTGCAGCATCAGCAGTGTCTGGCGCAGCACCGGTGCCGGCAGGTCGCGCTTAAGGCGTTCTTTAAGCAAGGGCAATGCCTCGGCATAGTGTCCCTTGGCCATGTTGTAGTAGATGTTGACGTCGCGCATGCCGTTGACGTCCCGTGCCACATCGCCGCTGGTGCCTGCCAGAGAATGGATGGCGTTATAGCATTTGTCTACCTCGGCGGGTGTCAGCGCCTTGTAGTTGCGCAGCATGCGGCGATACACCACATATTTCGATTCGCTGTAGTCGCGGTATTTGCGGCCGGCGTCCCGGTATTTCTTCTCCAGCCCGGCTATAACCTCAAGCAGTTTGCGGTCGGCCTCCACGGCTTTCTTCTCCTGTCCCGCATCGGTATATATGTTCGAGGCCTCGCTGTATATCATGTTGCGCAGGGCATACAGCTTATAGTCCTTGCCATCCACCATCATCATCAGGGAGTCCATGTAGCTTACCAGCAGTTTCGACCCGGGCACGTTGCGCATGTATGCCGTCAGGGTGTACAGGTTCAGGAGCCGTTGGGTGGGATTCTGCTTGGCCATCGGGGTGGTGTTGAGCTTGTGTATCACGTCCGATACCGGATCCGCGCCTTCCTTGACAGGACGGCGCGATGCGTACGACAGGTCCTTTAGTTTCAGGAACAAAAGCGTTTCGTCACGTTCCTGCGATTTCGGAAGCCCCGATACCAGACTCTGCAGACGAGCGAAGTCTGCTTCCTGATTGTAAAGGTTGCTGTTCAGGCGCACTGCGTCAAGCTGTGCCGACACGTCGCCGGCGTTACCCGCCACGCGGAATATTTCCTTTCCGGTCCCCAGTCGCTGGGCGCGGGGCTGAAGATCGTACATGTCGTAAAGGATCTTGACGGAGTCGGACGATGTGCCGGCTATGCGAAGCTGAGTCTGGAGTCTGGGTAGCTCTATGTCAGGGTTATGGCGGGAAGCACCGGCCGCCACGCATGCGACCAGTGTCAGTAATGTAGTCAGGAGATGTTTCGTTTTCATAGTTTTAGTCCCTATATTCTACAAATTTACAAAAAAATGTTGAAACCGCAAAAAAGAGTCCGCCGATGCCATTACGGCAAGGACGGACTCTATGCTCGGCACCGATAGGACCGGGGACGGTCAGATCAGCGGGTCCTGGTGGGCGGGGGTCACGGAATAGTGATTTTGGATGTGCGGCGGGAGCCGTCGGAGAGGGTCTCGCTCTTAAGGAATATGCCCTTGGCGGGGTTCTTGACGGCTACGCCCTGCAGGTTGTAGTACAGGGTGGATACGACATTTGCGTTCTCGGCCGATATCTCTTCTATGCCCGAGGTATAAGGACAATCGTGGTATTCCACCGCTGCGGTCTTGATGGAGTTGACGGCTTCGCCCTGATTGTCCAGCAGGATGGCGACACCCTGGATCGAGGCGCCTTCGTTTATGATTTTCTCACCCTTGATGTTCTTCACGTCGTTCATGTCGACCGTCCAGTCGTACGTTATGATCTGGCCGGCTTTTATTGAAGCGGGAACCGAGTTCTCCTCGCCGCCCGCATTGGGACAATACACCACCACGTCGTTGAAAGTAAGGTCGCGTACATACTCGTCTTCTTTGTTCAGGAAGAGATCCCAGAGCGGGGAGTCGACGCCGGTGCCTGTCGACCATTCGTGAAAATAATTGCGCTGTGCCCATCGACCGTTCCTCAGGCCGTTGGCGGTGAGTCCGAAAGCCAATTTGTAGTCGGCGTTGTCCATATCCATCACGAAGGTGACTTTGGCGGTGACTGTGGCCGAGGTGTGGGCCTCGTCATTCCATTTGAAGTCAGCTTCGATCGCTGCCGGGCTCTTCAAAGCGGCATACTCGTCCCAGCGGAAAGGAATCTGTGCCGGTTCCAGGCCTACGGCGCGGTTGATGTCGGAATATGGATAGGAAGTTACGTTTATGGGGAATTTACGGACGGGTACGCATGACATCATGCCGTTCTCGTATTCCGCACTGTGATAGGCCATTCCTACGAACATGTCGCCATGCGTCTGCAGCATATATTCCATCGCCACATAACCGGCTGGACACCATCCGCAACCCAGACCCGTGAATTCCTCAACCAGCGGGCGTGTCACCGGAATCAGAGGCCATACGTTCATCGTGGCTTCGGCCTCACGCCCGGGGTCGGTGTTGGTTTTGCCGTTGGAAGTCTCTAATTTCACCTTAAAGGGGAACTGACCCAATGTCCCGACGGGGCCGAGGGGCAGGTTGACGGTGGCCCTGGCGCCGTCAACGGCTATGGGATCGGCAAGGTGCAGCGAGCCCGTGTTGCTGTAATCGCCGATGGTGTATGAGAAGGTTATGTCCTGCAGCGGACTTTCGCCGTGGTTGATCAGAGTGACCGGAACGTCATAGACTTCGCCGGCCTTGATATAGCTCTGTGCCGGAAGCTTGATGGCCGCGTCATCGGGACCGAAGTCCATGTCCAGAGTCACCACCATGTCGCTCACGCCACCTAACTCTTCGCCCAGGTTGTACCATTCCGTATGCGATTTGCTGCTGTGGGCCCAAAGGCCGTAGTCCAGATTTTCAGTGGTTTTGACATAGGCGATTGGTACTCCCGGATAGTAATAATTCGTTCCTAATGCAGTGATGTTAAACGAATAGCCCACCCATACGCCGGCATCCGTAATGGTGTAGGGCGTGGGGAAGGATACGTTAAGTATATACTCGCCGTCTATCTCGCCGGGTACTGTGGTGATGTCGGGAGCGTTGACGCCGTCAGTCAGCTTAAGTTCGGTAGACAGCCAGCCGGTAACGTCCTCTATCGCATCTTCGGTCACAGGAAGATTGACCTTGAATCCCTTTACTCGGGTGCCAGTGTATTGCGGATTGGCGATGCGTATGGCCACGTCATATTTCTCCTTTCGGTTGTAGCCGTATACCGTGGCGTTCTCGAGGCCGGGGTTGTACGTAAATTCAATCTCATCGGCGCCTGCGGTCAATGTGCCGCCTATAAGGCCGGCGATGAGAATACTGGTAATTTTTTTGCTCATATATTGTTTTGTTGTTATTGCGTCAGGTCGGGTTTTATGTTGTCATGACAAAATTAATGATAAATCAATGGCCGCTTGCAAATTAAATGTTAAAATATATTAAATTGCATCAAATCGAACACATTTTGGTTATGTGGAAATGAAAAAACGCTGTATTTTTGCGGAATATAATTAAGTCATAAGTCATAGTGACGAGTGACGAGGCAAGTCAGAAGTCATAGTGACGAGTGACGAGGTGAAAGTATAAGACAACCTAATTGATATGACCATGAAAGGAAACTGGAAAGGAATTGTGACAAGGATGGCATGCGGACTCGCAGGACTCGGGGCCGTGAGCTGCGCGGGCAACGCATGGGCGGCCGAAATCAGCCCCGCACTGTCGGGTTCGGCGCTGAAGAAAGGTGACATAACGCGCGTGGAGCCGCCGTGCTGGTGGACCGGGATGGCCAACGACACGCTGCAGCTGATGGTAACAGGTCCGGGCATCGGCGACGCCGAGTTTTCCACACGCTATCCCGGCGTGGAGATACTGCGCCAGTTCAAATTGGACAGCCCCAACTACAAGTTCGTGTACCTTAAGATAGCGCGTGACGCCAAGGCCGGGAACGTGAAGTTTGACGTGACCCGCGACGGCAAGCGCCGCGAACTGAGCTATCCGCTGTTGGCACGTACGCGCAAGGCCGGGGACTACAAGGGATTCGACGCTTCGGACGTGCTGTATCTGCTGATGCCCGACCGCTTCGCACGTGTCGAGCCGGAAAGTAAAGGCAAAAAGACTGCGGGCAACGGTCTGGAATATGATCCGGCCATCGACCGCAACGACCCCAACGGACGTCATGGCGGCAACATAGCCGGCATCAAGAGCCGTCTCGGATACCTCGACACGTTGGGTGTCACCGCCCTATGGATGACGCCGGTACTGGAGAACGATATGCCCGGCGGCTCGTACCACGGTTATGCCACCACCGACTATTACCGCGTCGATCCGCGTTTCGGCACAAATACCGAGTGGAACAATCTGATCGACTCCGCGCATAACATGGGTCTTAAGGTGGTGATGGATATGATATTCAACCACACAGGCGTGAACCATCCCTGGATGAAGGACATGCCCTCGGCCGACTGGTACAACCATCCCGACGGCAAGACGCTTACCAATTTCCGACTCACCACCGCCCACGACCCGTACGTGTCGGACTATGACAAGGACAAGACGGTGAACGGTTGGTTCGTGTCGGCTATGCCCGACCTGAACCAGCGCAACCCGGAGGTGATGAAGTATCTGATTCAGAACTCCATCTGGTGGATAGAGAACAGCAAGATTGACGGCATCCGTATGGACACGTATCCGTATGCCGATATGCGCGGCATGTCGCAGTGGGGTGCCGACGTGCTGCGCGAATATCCAAACTTCAACATCGTGGGCGAGTGCTGGTACTCCAACGAGGCCGGCTCGGCTTTCTGGCAGAAGGACAGCAAGCTCAATCCCGAGCAGACCAATCTGCCTACGGTCATGGACTTCTGGGCCATACTCAACGGCCGCAAGGCATTCTATGCCGACACCGACCCCTGGCATGGCCTCAACGACGTGTACGACCACTTGGCTCAGGATTTCCTGTATGCCGATCCGCAGCATGTGCTCACGTTCCTGGACAATCACGACTCCGACCGCTTCCTGGAGAAGATGCCGGCCGATTCCAAGGAACTCGGTCCCTGGAAGCAGGCCATGGCCTGGCTGCTGACCACACGCGGAATTCCGCAGATATATTACGGTTCGGAACTGCTGATGAACGGTTCAAAGGAGGGCTCGGACGGTTACATCCGTCTCGACATGCCCGGCGGATTCCCCGGCGACAAGACCGATGCGTTCACCGCGCAGGGTCGTACCGCGCTGCAGAACGAGGCGTACGATTTCCTCCGCAATGTGCTGCAATGGCGCCGAAACGAAGGAAATGATGTAATTTCCAAGGGTTCGCTAAAACATTTTATGCCTCAAAACGGTATATATGCATATCAGCGTCGTCTCGGTGACAAGGAAGTGGTGGTGTTGCTCAACGGCAAGGACACTCCCAACGAGGTGACGATGGAGCGTACGCTCGAGGTATTGCCGTACGGAACGGTCAGACACGATGTGGTGTCGGGACGGGATGTCACGATTGAGCCGACCATGACATTCGCGCCGCGTCAGGTGATGATTCTGACCAATAAATAGGCAGTGAACGGCCTTACGTAACGGCTGTTTTCGGGCGTCGTCTCCGGTGAATACGAAAAGGGGAAGACGTGAAAAACATAACAGACATATTGCGAAGGGTGCCGGTACCGGTCATCGTCGTCACGGCGTCCGTGGCGGTGGGAGTAGGGGCCGGTGCCCTTGCCGAGTTATTGAAGTGGCTCATGACGATGCTGTGGCGTATGTTCGCGCACGGCATCAATCCCGACCGCTCGCTTAACTGGCTTCTTCTGGCACTCCCGGTAGTCGGCATAATGATCACCATGATAATCCAGCGCTATGTGCTGAAGCGCGATCTGTCGTGCGGGTCGGCAAAACTGATCAAAAAACTTCATGGCCGCGGCAGCGACTATAATATTCCGGTTTCCGATTCCGTGTGGTCCATAATTCTTTGTTCCCTTACCGTCGGTTTCGGCGCC
The DNA here is from genome assembly GCA_900542185.1 of uncultured Bacteroidales bacterium. Lineage (GTDB taxonomy): Bacteria > Bacteroidota > Bacteroidia > Bacteroidales > Muribaculaceae > Lepagella. The sequence continues at coordinate 1,760 of UQMZ01000003.1, read as the reverse complement.
TCGGCCGGTTCGGAAGGCCCCACGGCCCTGAGCGGCGGAGCGTTAGCAAGCGGCATAGGCCGTAAATGCGGGCTGGAGGCACGGCATTTGCGTATGCTGGTGGCGATAGGCGGCGGTGCCGGCATCGCCGCCATCTTCAAGGCCCCCGTGGGTGGGATGCTTTATGCGATGGAGGTGCTGGAGATTGAATTCGGCGCGTTGGCCATGTTCGCCCTGGTGTTGGGATGTCTCACGGCATCGGTCACGTCGATGCTTCTGAGCGGTACGCCGTTCGACGTCTCGTTTGGCATCCGGTTTCCCGACAACGCCGACATCGGCTGGATCATGCTGTTAGGCGTGTTCTTGGGTTTCTATTCCTTATGGTATGTATGGACGCGCAACAAGGTGTGCGCCCTGCTGGATAAGATGAAGAATCCCTGGAGCAAGGCGGTGCTGACAGGCGTGGCCATGTCATGGTGCGTGTTCCTGGTGCCGGCGCTGTTCGGCGAGGGAGACAGCGTGATGGTCAGCCTGATACGCGGCGATTTCCCGATGCTGATGCGGCAGGGAGTGTTCGCTACCCATCATGCCGCCGGCACGATGTTTTTCCTGGCGCTTACATTCATCCTGCTTGTGAAAGGCATACTGGTTGCCGCGGCCAACAACGGCGGCGGTGTGGCCGGCGAGATGGTGCCCGCCATGTTTATCGGCGCCGTGGCCGGCTGCCTGTTCGGTCATGGTATCAACCAATTGTTCGGCACGGAGATACCGGTATGGTACATGTCGCTGGCGGCCATGGGCGCCATGTTGGGATGCAGCACGCACGCCCCGCTGATGTCCGTGTTCATTCTGGCCGAGATGACCAATTCGCTGCGCTACATGCCCGCCTACGTGATTTGCGCCCTGATCAGCTACGTCGTGATGAAATACGTCAATCCCCGTTCCCTCTGGTTCAACACCGGCCACGACGACCTCGCCGCCCTCCGGTCACGCCTCCGCCACACCCCGCCCCAGAAATAGCGGCGCCGATAGCAACGCCGAAGTGTCGCAGGGTATTTCCCGGTTCAATGATAATAAAATCTATGCTTGATTGCATAACTGTATCATCATTTCGACAAATTCCGCAGCATCAGGACGTAAAGCGTTAAATAATTCTGCATCGCAATAAACAAAGTCTTCGTAATCGCCTGATTGGCGATTCTCAAACAATTGTTGATAAATACGTCCGTATTTAACATCTATAATGCCTGATTTGATGAAATGCAGCCCTAACATGGTTTTGATGCCCTTATGACTTGATGAATCAAGGTTATGGGTTAACATAAGAGCTGAAGCCGCGTAATAGCAAGCATAGTATAATCTGTTGACTGCGGCATTATAATATTCTCCTTGTGCATTATAATCTGCCTCTATAAGCGTTTCTTCGGCACGTTGCAGTCTATATGCAATTAAATCTTTGGTGGAGCCGCTGTTTAGTTCATGTTTCATAATGCTATACCATCTTTCATTACATTGCGTGTGAATGGAGTTTCGCGGGCAAAAAATACTTTTGGAACGAGGATTAAGGGAGATATGTCGATACCGAGAGATAACGACAAATCGTACAGTCTGCCGGAAATATCCAGTTTCCTTTTTACGAATTCCGAGCCGTTATATTTGTCAGGAATCAGAATCAGCAAATCCACATCTGAATCGTGTCGGGCATCGCCTCTTGCCTGTGAGCCATATAGGATCTGTCTCTTATACACATCTGACGCTGCCGACGACGGAGAGAGTGTAGA
>UQMZ01000002.1 GCA_900542185.1 uncultured Bacteroidales bacterium | reverse complement strand
TAGCCTTTTGACTCAGTCACATAGCCCGCTATGCTCCTGAGTCTGCAAGACTAAATCTGAGGCACATCTGCGACCCTGGCGAATACATTTTTTAAGGAACGATGCCTAAATTAAAGAGATAATCAATCATGAACAAGTATATAAAATATCTGACCATTCCGGCACTGGCGCTGATCTTCGCATCGTGCGCGGATACAGACGGCAGCGGCGAGGGAGAGTTTGTGTGGGAAGGGAGCGAGAATCCCGAGAACACCTCCTACCGCAATCCGGTATGGGAGCCGTCGCTGGCAGGAGGGACCGTGTTGAAAGGTGCGTCTAATTTTGCCGCCGTGTCCCAGGAAACGCAATGGGCTGCCGGTCTGGACTATGCATGTCCTTCGCTGCAGTCTTCGGATCTCATGTCCTGGTCGTCCAACCAAACGGCGTTCACATATCGAGAATTCACCGGCGAGACTGATCCGGAAACCGGCGAACCAATCGTCACAGGCAGCTATCCGGACTGGATTACGGGCAGGATCACAAATGTCTCGGCCGACTTTGCCCGTACCATCAACGGAGCCAATTACTGGATGGTGTACACCACTGATGAGGACAATGCTTTCGGAGCCGCATCGGCATCCTCAGGCATGGGACCTTATAACGACATGGGCAAATTCCTGGACGCCGCGACTCTCGGCGTGACCGAGTTGAAATATCCGCATCTGTCGGTGCTTCAGTCAGTAAATTACTATCTTGGTTACAGCACGGAGAACGGCAGCTATATCCAGCAGTTGAATCTTCGTCGCGGCAACGCTCCGACGCTTAGGGGAGCCGCGACTCAGGTGGCAGGCCCGGAATTCAAGAATATATGTCTGTTCCGAGGAGGCAATTCAGAGTTCTATCTTCTCGGTACGGTTACTGCGGCGGACGGAACCTCCGAGATACGCTATGGCAAAGCCTCTAAGGTTACGGGTCCTTATCTGGACCGTAACGGGGTAGCCTTGACCGATGGAGCCTCGAATGGAGAAATACTGGTACAGGGAGGCGAAGAGTTCGAATCGCCTTGCAATCCGATGCATGTGTTTCAAAGCGAGAACGGGTTCTGTTATGTGGCATATAACGCGACGGAGATATCCAAGAGGGAGATGCCAAGCGGGTTTGCCCGTCAGCCTTTGTTCATAAATCCGGTTCAGATGGACGAAGAGGGTTGGTTCACTTCGACAATCGTGCCGATGAAAGGCTGGACAACTCCTAAATATCAGTAACCTTAACGCGATAAACCTTAATAAATATACCTCCGGGAACCATACGGATCCCGGAGGGTAGAGAAACTATTGTCAAAATTCAAAACTAACAAGATGAAAAAAGCTACCTTTATGATTCTTGGTGCCGTAGCGGCGCTTGGATTCAACGCGGAGGCTGCCGATTTTACCGTCGGCTCCCAGAACACGACGCAGTGCGTGATTTATCCCGGTATCTGCGAAATCGATATCAATGGGGATGGAATCCTTGATCTGATATACTCAGGAGAGGTGCGGGACGCTGCAACAGCCGGCCGTATCATCGAAGATGCCGAAGGCAACGAGACGCAAATCGGAAACAACACGTTCCAGATGGTATGGAATACAGCCACCAACAGCTATGACATCACTGAGTTCCCTTATTATTTCGCCAACAAGGCATATTTCGCGGTAGCAGACTGGAACGGAGACGGCAAGCCTGACTTCTACGCTACCGGCGAAGCCTCGATGGGTCTGCATAACGTGGAGTTCGGTATGTTCCTTAACAATGGTGACGGTACGTTTACGCGCACACAGATAACGGTAGTCGATGAGTCAGGTTCCGAAATCACGCCGTTCGACCCGCGTACCGTGGATGTCGCCGACTTTAACAGCGACGGTATGCTGGACATGGTTGTGACCGGATGGAAAGCCGACGCGTCGGATGTGCGCCACAATTACAATATGGTGCTGATCAACCAGGGTGACATGAAGTTCAAGGCCACGAACACCGATCTGCTGCTGTACGGCAATAATCCCTATGAGCTGGCATTGAATCTTCTGGTAGCCACGGACCTGAATAATGACGGTTATGCCGATTTTCTGACCCAGGGAAACATAGACAATGCCGATGAGGCCGACAAGCCTGTCAAGAACGGCAAGGTGATGGGCCGCACATTCGTGGCCGCCCTCAACCTGGGCATTGACGGAATGAACGACGGAGTGCCGACTCTTTACGACCTCGGTCTGGCCGACGGAGTAGCCCATCACTATGGTCACGGCGGTATGGAGGTCTGTGACTTCAACAACGACGGTGTGCCTGACATCCTGGTAGGCGGCGAATCGCCCAACGATGCCCGTGGCGATGGCCAATGGGAATACTTCTGGCAGTTGCTGAACGGTAAGATCACTTCCGACGGCGTCGCTTATACCGACGTTACCGGCAATCAGATATTCAACGGCAAGGACATCCGTCCGTTGAACGACTCCAAACCAATCCGTGCTATCGACTACAACGGCGACGGCCAGTATGACCTCTTTATGCCGGGATGGTGCACAGGAATGCTCGACGGCACCGACAATACCCAGGCCGGATGGTTCTTCCCGAACAACAACGGCGCATTCGATTCATACGTGCGTGTACCCGGAGCTTCGGAACTCGGAGTGTTCTTCACCGAAGATGGTGTCAGCGGGGCGCGCAACTACGGCTTCCTGGGTCAATCCTGGGATAGCAAATATTTCGATGACGAGACCGATATTATAAAGGGGCGCATGATGATGATGTCCAAGAACCCGTTCGGAGTCCTCGCACGTCCCGACGCCCCGGCATCGCTCAATGCTACAGTCAACGGTAACGAGGTTACCCTGGAATGGACACCAGCAGCTTCGTCCAAGAACAATGTCACCTACGACTACTATATCAAGAATATCAATACAGGTAAATATTACCGGGGCATTACGGCGACCGTAGGCGGTGAGAACGACGGTGTCCGCAACACCATCGCCCAGGGACGTGCGTTCATGGCCAAGAAATTGACTCTGAACAATATCCCCTCAGGAAAATACGAGGTCGGCGTGCAGACTGTCGACGCTACTTTGAATGGTTCAAAGTTCAAGACCGGCAATTTCACCGTCGGTGACACGGGTGTCAGTGTAGTGAATGTTGACAACAGTCCGGTTGTTGCCGTAGAGTACTACGATATCGCCGGCCGTCGACTCAACGAGGTTCCCGTTCAGGGAATCGTTATCAAGAAGAATATTCGTGAGAACGGTTCCGTTTCCATTGTAAAGGAAATCTATTGATAATACAGTACGGGACCCGGGCTGGTTTCGGATCCCGTACTGCTCTTAAATGATTCAACTATCGGCAATCATGAAAAAACTAATAACATTCGCTCTTGCACTGGCAGCTTCATGGTTTGCATGCGTCGGTCAGTCCATTGTCTCGATGCCGGTGGTGCAGAACCCGCTGTTTCAGGTGTCGACCAATGAGGTCCATGCGACTTTTCCCGACGATTTATCCTCGTTGACGCTGGGCGCAGACCTGGTGATAACAGGAGGCAGCGGCACGTATTCATACCGTTGGTACGACAATGCGGGCAATGAGCTGGGCCACGAATCCACGCTTGAGGTCTCTACTCCCGGTTCATATCTGCTCGATGTCACGGACACCTGCGACTGCCTGCAGACTGTCAGTTTCAATTTATCCCTTTCCGGAGTGGATGAAATTCACGCTTCCGAAGTATCGATCCGTTATGATTCCTTGTGTGGGCGGATTGATATAGCTGGCTTCGACTCCGTTCAACTTTGTGCCATGGATATGACCGGTCGGTTGGCGGCCGTCATCGACCATGGCGGAATGGTGTTCCACACCGCCGATCTCTCCTCGCTTCCGGGTGGCGTTTATATAATCACGCTTACAGATTCGCGCGGTTCCGTCACCTCCATGAAATTGATCAAATAACAGCCCCCAATATATTGCAATAATGAATCTTCGCAATTTCATAACATTGACATTCATGTCGGCGGCCATTGCAGGAGGCATGGCCGAGCGCCATGTCAGCTATGCCCGTGCGAACCAGAACGTGACCTTGGATCTGAACTGGGGACCAGACAATTATGGCGAAATCGTATGGCAGACATCGACCGATAACGGAGCGACATGGAATACGGTCGCCAATGCGACAGCACCGAAATACACGGTCCGTGTGACAGGTCCGGCGCTATACCGTGCCGTAGTTACCGGCGACCCTGCGTGTCCTCCCGTCATCGAGGAACGTGAGATAAAGACTGTCGGGATTGATTCCGAAGTTATGATTAACGGATCCGATTATATCGAGATCGAAGTTTCCGCTCCAGACCTGAAAGATGTCGACATCAAGGAATATGGTTTTACCGCTGCCTTCGCCGGTGTCGGAAGATCGTACGCCATACTTCCTCGTCACCGTATGGGAGACAAACCCACATTCGATGCAGACGGCAGTTTCACCATGCGGTGTGATGGTCTGAAACCCTCGGCAAATTATTCACTGCGTCCATATTTCGTCACTGCTGACGGATCGGTTGTTTTCGGAGGTGGCAAATCGGTAACCACAATACCCGGATTGATGTTCGATTCAGAGGATTGGGTCATCGAAAAGACTACCATGCAGATTCCTTTCTCGATTCCCGGATATGACGACACCGGTGCGAATCCCGAACTATGGTTCGGCAAGGACAGGAACTCATTAAAGAAATATAATGTCGAGAATCTCGGTAACAATAAGTATAGGTCTGAAATGATTTCCGGACTTGCTCCCGGCACACCATACGTAGTTGTCGTAAAGGCCGACGTTTATGGTCAGAAGGTGGAAATCAGCAAGGAAGTCAGAACGTGGTCCGACTATTCACAGCTGCCGGTAGACAATACCGTGAAGCCTGTCAGTCATGTGGTGGAATGGGACAACAAGAGTCTGGTGACGCTTACTCCCGAAAATCTGCAGGTGGAATATCCCCGAATGTGCCGAGTAGATGAAAACAAGCTGCTGCTTACTTATCACGGCGGAACTACTGATCATTGGCAGAACTCATATCTGCGCAAAAGCTACGACAACGGCCGGACCTGGACCGACCCCGTAGAGATATACAAAGTAGGCAATCAGTTTCTGGGCAGCGGATACAACCGCATCTGCAACCCCGAGATGACCAGACTGTCCAACGGATGGATAATTCTGACGGTCGTTGCCAATGCCAATCCGGAAACGAACGACAATTGTAAGGTCATGGCCTGTATCTCCAAGGACGGAGGCGAGACGTGGGGAGATCCCATCGTTGTGGGTCGCGGACGCACATGGGAACCGCAGGTGATTCAGATGCCTAACGGTGAACTGGAACTGCTTGTGTCGTCCGAGGCTTACTGGTGGGATCATCAGCGCGACAACCTGTTTCAGGAAATACTAAGTACCCGATCCACCGACAACGGCGAGACCTGGACTACATACAAACGAGCCAGCTACAAGCCTGGAGCCCGCGACGGCATGCCCGTCAGCGTCGTGATGCAGGGCAACAAGGGCGTGATGTTTATCGAAGAAAGCGTCAATGGGGGTATTCCGCCATCGCTTCAGCACCGTACTCTTGACGGAGAGTGGGACACCTCTGACTGGGATGGAATCGAGGATGACAGTCGATGGCTTACGAAACTGAACAACGGAGCCGGCGCTCCTCACATGATTCAGCTCCCCACGGGCGAATTCCTGATAATGGCGCACTCCAATCAGACCGGAAGCGTATGGCAGACCAACCGTTCGCAGGTAATCATGGCTGACAACACCGGTCATAACTTCAAGTATTCGCGGGTTCCCTTGTCCGGAACGGCCCTCCCGGCACAGTGCGGCGCATATTACGCATCCTTTTTCCTATACGATAACGATACTGTATGGCTACTGTTCACCAAGGCTCAGTACGACGGTACGCGGCGTGTGGAAAGCGATGTGGTCATGATGCCGGGGAAGATAGTTGAAAAATAATAATGCCTTGAAATGAGAATCAGAAATATAATATCGATCATAGGACTGGCGGTATCCATGCAGCTATATGCATGGACACCGGCCGGTGACAGAATCATGACCAAATGGGGAGAGACGCTGGACCCGACGAAGGTGTGGCAGGAATATCCACGTCCCATTATGGAACGTATGGACTGGAAGAACCTGAATGGTCTCTGGGATTATGCTATTGTTCCGGCAGGAACCTCAAAGGCGGATGTCAAATTTGGCGGAGAGATTCTTGTTCCGTTCTGTGCCGAGTCCGCATTGTCGGGTGTAGGCAGGGAAGTGGGGGAAGAGAATGCATTGTGGTACCGTCGGGATTTTACGGTTCCCGTATCTTGGCGGGGACGCGATGTGCTGCTGAATTTCGGAGCCGTGGACTGGAAGGCCGATATCTGGGTGAACGATGTGAAGGTGGGTTCGCATACGGGAGGGTTCACACCCTTTACATTCAACATAACGCCGGCGCTCCGAAAGGGTGACAATACGCTTATGGTACGAGTATGGGATCCTACGGACCGGGGTCCTCAGCCACGAGGCAAGCAGGTAGCGAAGCCTGAAGGAATCTGGTACACTCCTGTTACCGGTATCTGGCAGACAGTATGGCTTGAGCCTGTAGCTCAGAGACATGTGGAGTCTCTGCGGATACTCCCGGATATCGATGACAATACCCTGACTGTCAGGGTGACACCGTCGGAAACGGTTCCCGGACAGATGGTGGAAGTTCAGGTAAGCGATGCCGGACGCACCGTGGCGAAGGCCAAAAGCATTAATGGCGAGCCGGTAATTGTCGATATGCCGGCCGATGTGCAATGGTGGTCGCCGGCCAATCCTAAGCTTTATGATCTGGAGATAATCCTCCGCAATCCGGACGGCAAGGTATCGGACCGCGTGAAGAGTTACGCGGCCATGCGGAAATTCTCGACTGCCCGCGATGAAAACGGCATTGTACGTCTTAAGCTGAACGACAGAGACTTGTTCCAGTACGGTCCTCTTGACCAGGGCTGGTGGCCGGACGGTCTCTATACCGCGCCAAGCTATGATGCGATGGTTTACGATGTCGACAAGACACTGGACTGGGGATTCAATATGATCCGCAAGCATATCAAGGTGGAACCTGCCCTATGGTACACCTACTGCGACCGTAATGGCGTCATCGTATGGCAGGATATGCCGAGCGGAGACAAAGACCCTGAATGGCAGAACCATAGGTATTTCGACGGTACTGAACTGAAACGGAGCGAGGAAAGCGAGGGCGCCTATCGTAAGGAGTGGCGCGAGATAATGGATTGTCTGTACAATTATCCCTGTATTGGAGTATGGGTGCCATTCAACGAAGCCTGGGGTCAGTTCAAGACTCCGGAGATAGCGGCCTGGACCAAGGCATACGATCACTCGCGTCTTGTAAACCCTGCAAGTGGTGGCAATTTCTACACTTGCGGCGACATACTGGATCTGCATAATTACCCTGGTCCCGCCATGTATCTGTACGATGCGCAACGAGCTAATGTCCTGGGTGAATTCGGTGGTATCGGAATGGTGGTGAAGGACCATATCTGGACTCCTGACCGCAACTGGGGTTATATCCAGTTCAAGACCCCGAAAGAGGTCACCGATAAATATGTGGAATATGCCGCACAGCTCCGCGATCTGGCCCGTAAGGGTTTCAGTGCCGGAGTATATACGCAGACCACGGATGTGGAGGTCGAGGTCAATGGACTGATGACTTACGACCGCAAGGTGATAAAAATCGATGAGGCTCGCGTGCGTGAGGCCAATAAGGCTCTCACAACGTCGCTTGACAAACCCCGGCTAACCGCCGAAAATCAATAACCCTGTTATTTTAATATTATGAACTGTATCAAAATAAATACCGTGCTGTTTCTGGCAATGGTTCCGCTGCTTGCCACTGCGGGCGGAAGCTTGACGGGCCGGCTGCATGTCAAGAATCCCGGATCCATGTCTGTATCGTTTCCGCTGCAGGTAGACAATTCCGGAAAGATATCGAATGCGGATCATTCCAACGTGACTGTTGAAGGTACTGTCTCGAATCTTGGAGAAGGTCTGCGACAGGTCGACGTCGTGCTTAAATCACGGCAACCGGCATACGTCAGTCTTGACATGGAATATGTCGCGGATGATATGTCGCATTCAGAATGTGAGTTCTATCTGCCGGGATTCTGGTACCATCGTAATGAACGTTCGCCACAGGATGCTCCGTCCGCACGCCTGTCGGATAGCTGGCAGGTGCGCGAAGACCGGCTTTCGTCGCCGTTGGCGGGTGTTTTCGATACTTCGGACGGACGTTACCTGACGGTAATCCGTCTGCACAACGGAGACCGGGCCGACTGCGCCATACAGAATCAGAGCGGCGAGATTATCCTGCCTGGCCATACATCCGTGGGATACGCCGGCTTCGCGAACGCCGGCGGCAAAGCTTCGCTTACTTTCGGATATCCTTTTGTGGAGGCACCGAAACGCTACATCCGCAAACTGACAATGATTGACCCCGTCCGTGCGTTCGAACGTATCTATCCCGGCAAGCCCGTGACGCTTACGTGGATTGTGCGCGAAGGGAAGGCCGACGATTACGCCGGATTCGTAAGCGATACATGGAACTATTGCTATGACACGCTCAAGCCTGTTCCTGTGGATTTCAATATGAGTAACGACGAGGCTAAGGCTTGTCTGTCCAGATATTTCGACGGGAGTTATGTGGATAAGTATGACCTGAAATATTTCTCGGGCGAGGGTCTCCGAACGGAGGATTGTGTCAGCAGGGGAGGCTATCAGGTCGGATTCGTGGGCCGCGTGTTGCTCAATGCTTTCAATGCACTGGAGTATGGATATTCCGTAAATCGTCCCGATCTGGTGGAGAAAGGTGAAAACATCTTTGCATCAGTTCTGGAACATGGCTTCACTCCGGAAGGCTACCTGATTGAGGCTGCCAATCTGGCAAACGGCACAGCAGATGATTTCCTGAGTATACGACGCCAGTCGGAAGGTCTGCTGGCTGTTATGACCTGGCTGGATTATGAACGTAACCGCGGCAAAAAACATCCGGAATGGGAGAGACGGGTGCGCGGAATGCTGGACAATATCATGACCGTGCAGTGCGCGGACGGACACTTCCCGCGTAAGTTCAACGGCGAGGGCAAGCATATCGATGCCTCGGGAGGGTCTTCGTCATGCGCGGTTATCCCCTTCACAATGGCTTACAGGTATTTCAAGGATAAAAAATATCTGGATGTCGCCCGCAGGATAGCCAAGTACATGGAACATGAAATAATCGACAAGTCCGATTATTTTTCATCGACACTGGATGCCAACTGCGAGGACAAGGAAGCGGCGATCTATACATCGACGGCCTATTATTATCTGACTTATGTCACAAAGGGAGCAGAACGCCAGCATTATATGGACATGTGCCGCGAGGCGGCTTATTTCTGTCTGTCATGGTATTATCTCTGGGACGTTCCATTCTCGCAGGGCCAGATGCTGGGCGATGTGAATTTCCGTTCGCGCGGCTGGGGCAATGTCAGTGTGGAGAATAATCATATCGATGTCTATATCTTTGAATTCGCTTCTATTCTTGATAAACTCGGAGAGTATTATAAGGAACCGAGATTCAGTGATTTCGCCACGGTTATAACAGGTTCCATGCTTCAGCTTATGCCTAAAGAGGACGGTACATTCGACATTGCCAAGGCCGGTTATTATCCCGAGGTCGTACAGCACACCACTTGGGATTACGGACGCAACGGCAAGGGATTCTATAACGACATCTTCGCTCCAGGTTGGACTGTCGCTTCGCTATGGCAGATGCTCTCGCCCGAACGTGTCGACAAATTTTTCAGCAAGAAGATTTAATTTAATATCTGTAATTAAATGAGAAAAACTTGGATTTTGACCGCCTTAGTCATGGCGGTCACTAACCTTACATCCTTGGCCGAGACTGTCACGCAGACATTCTATATCGATTTCGGCGATGTTAATGCCGGCCGTGGTCGTACCACAGACGGCGCCGATGCCAACGGCCACTATTGGACCAACGTGAAGTCGCAAGGCAACAATTACCTCATGCCCGGCGCGGTATTCCAGATGGTGAACTCCGTCAACGAGACTACTGGTTACGATATACTCGTAAATACCCGTTTCATGAGCAACGGTCAGGGTGCCGGAGGCTATATGAATCCCGATGCAGCCTTGCTGGGCGATCTTGCCATAGAGACTGCGACCGAAGATTATCTGTTTGTGGAGGACTTTCAGGATTACAATTTCGTGACATTCCGTAATCTGGACCAGACAAAAGCCTACCGATTCCATGCTTTCGGCAGCCGGGCCAATAACCAGACACGTATCGGACGATATACTTTCCGGGGCCTTAACAGCTGGAGCGAAAACCATCAGATGGCCGGCGAAGGTTGCGGCGAAGGGGGCTACAACGGCAACAACAGCCATATAAGCGTCAGCGAGCCGATTTTTCCTGATGAAAACGGATGCATCACGTTTACAATCAGCCGTGTGCAGAACATGATGCATATCAATGCCATGAAGGTCGAGGAAATCGAGGCCGAACGCCCCGACCTCGGTCTGACGTTCAGTCAGGCAATGTATATCGACTTCGGCGAAAACGGAGTCGCGCCCAACAACCGCTGGCATAAGAGCGAAGGCGCTGATGCGAACGGCCATTACTGGAACAATTTCTTCGGAACTACCGGTTCCAACGGATGGGTCGACGTGATTCCTAAGGGCACGGCTGTGTCTCTTGTCAATGCCGACAACGCCGACACCGGTATCACCGCCACGCTCATGGATTATCTCAAGACCAATGGAGGAGACAATGGTGGTCTGAAGGAACCGACTGTAGAGAATCTGCGCGATCTTGCAGTGGCTTCCGCTACGGGCGACTATGTATATGTGGAATTGAGTCAGCCATCCGTGAGTGTGGAGTTCACTGGCGTTGATCCGCAAAAAGCCTACCGAATCCATGCTTTCGGCAGCCGCGCAACCAGCGAGACCGACGACCGCAATGGTTTCTTCCGTCTTGAAGGTAGCACGTCGTGGCGCGATTACCAGTGGTTCTCGGGACGTGGCATCGGGGGCTCCGGCGTGCATGGCAATGTGCGCAATGTGGCAGTGAGCGATTATATCTATCCTACATCCGACGGCCGTCTGGTGTTTACCATCGAGCGTAATAAAGGGATGGCTCATCTGAATCTGCTCAAACTCGAGGAATTTACTCCGGAACAGGCTCCGGAACAACGTCCGGAGATTGTATCCGTATCTGTCACAGGCGACGCAGTCGAGGGTTCGACGGTGGCAATGTCGCCGGTGATGCCCACCGGCATAAATACCGGTATCTATTCCGCCTATCTGAAGTTGGGCGTCGGCAATTACAGCTTCTCGGCCACTTGTGCCGATGAATCCGTTGTGACTTTGGGCGCATCCGACAGCGAGGGTGCGTTTGATTTCGGCGGTGACGATTTCGTGTCCGATACCGAATCGGTGGTGCGCATATTGCTGAATGCCAACACTCAGACTGTGGAGGTGCTTCCCATCACATCGTTTGATATCTGCGGTTCGATTGCACCCGAAGGCACGGTGCTGGAATATGCCGGCAATGGATGCTGGGAAAGCACCGTTGCGCTCGACAAGAGTGTCAATGGCGAATATCTGACTCATTATATATATTTCACACTCAACAGCAGCGATGCCATGGCAATACGCCGTATAGCGGGCAGCAATAGAGTGGGTCTGGTGTCGGATGGTTACAACGGTGAAAATATACGTCTCAACAACGGTGAATACACCATACGTGTGGACCTTAACGGTGGTATATACACCCTGAACGCTCCTGTCAACGAACATCGTGTGTCGGTATTCGGATCGTCCGTAGCCAACGGCCAGGGTGCCGGCGATTGGAAAGGTTATGCCTATCTTTACGGCCAGCAGCTGCAACAGCGCACTGCCGATGGCCTGAGCGAATATCCCCTCCATACGTCCGGCATATCGATCGGTGGCAATACCACGACGAATCTGCTTGACCGTTATGACGATATGCTTAACGATTTCGGCCGGTATGTAATGATAGGCCTGTCGCTGGGAAACGAGGGTATACATGGCGCTGCAGACCGCGAGAAAGTATTCAACGGTTTCCGTGACAATATGCTGACCCTGATCGAGCGTATGCGCGCCGACGGAAAGGTGCCCGTAGTGGTGAACAATTATACCCGCGGCGACTATGATGCCGATGACTATGCATCGGTCAAGTCCATGAATATGCTGATTCACGAGTGGGACGTGCCCTCGGTGAATGTGCTTGGCGCCATTGATGACGGAGCGGGACACTGGGCCGCAGGTTACATCGCCGATGTGGCGCATCCCAATCAGGAAGGTCACCGTCAGTTCATGCAGGCTATAGTGCCGTCGCTCTTTGACGCCCTGGCCCAGGGCAAGCCTCTGCCTGAGCGTGTCAGCAGTGGCTCTGTCACCCTCGACTCCGGCAAATACCTGAGCTTCACTCCTGAAGGCAGGGCACAGGCGTTCACCCTCGATGTGCTTGCATCCGCCAATGAGGATGCCACAATCTATACATTCCTGCACGGCGCCAAGGGGCAGTATCAAGGCTCGCTTGCCGTGAAAGCTGACGGTTCAGTGATCTACAATTCTCCTCTAAAGGATCCGCTGACAAGTGAATCCAAACCGATGGCCGACGGTAAGATGCATCATCTTACACTTACTCATTATTTTGCCCGTGGCATTACCTTCCTGTACATCGACGGCGTACTTGCCGGAAGTGTCAACGAGCGTCTTACCTTAGGCGAGGTTGTGCTGGGGAATTCCACCACTCCGATCAACTTAGGCGAAATCTGGTTCTGGCGTTCCGGTATGAACGCGGAAGAAATCGCAGCCCATGTGTCGGGCAAGCTCATGAAATCAAGTCTGGAGATTTATTCCCCTGCCGATGCCGATGCCGCCGAGACTCTCGCCAATCATGCACAGAGCCTTAACTTCGTAAAGATAAACAATTCGACGGCCTCGGGAATTGATGAACGCGGCAGTGATAGCTTTTTTCGCGTTACTCCTGCCGAGGGTGTGGTATTGATCGAGACCGCGGCTCCGGCCGAGGTGGTGATTTATACAATGGACGGACGCGTGGTCCGCCGACTTACTGTCGACAACTGTGCGGCAGTACCGCTGGCTCAGGGTCTCTATCTGGTCAACAATCATAAGGTGGTAATACACTGATAATCTAATTGCACTGTAATTGCATTTATGTCCTGTTCCCGTAATTATTGCGGGAGCAGGATTTTTTCTAAGCCTGCCAATACACGGCTCCTTTTTCTGATTAGGTACCTAAATATTATTTCAATTCGTGGGATTTCATAGTTTAACGGATAAGGAAGGGGGATGGGAGGGGTAAGATAATTTTGCTGAAAAAATGAAAGGCAAAATTGTAAGGGTGAAGCTGGGGAAGGAGAACCTGCATGACCGGATAAAGATGCTTCAATTGTGGCACCCGGACTATGAACTGCAGGAAGTGTGGGATGAGTTGGCGGAATCGGAAAGTTCCGCGTATTCAGAGTCTTTGGCAAACTTAAATAGTTCTGAAAGTTCCATTGGAGCTTCCAATCCTGACGCAGGGTCTGTGTCGGTGGCGTTCGGGATGGTGAAGGCGAGGCTGACGGATTGGATATCGGATGTGAGCGGGTATCCGCGTGGCACGGTGCAGTTCCGTGTGCCAGAAGCTGACCGCGCGAGGGTGACGGCCTGGATGACAGGAGACTTCGGCAATGTGACGAATCCCGCTTCAGATACTCTTCTGAAGAATGTGACAGCAGCTGTATCCGGGTTACTGAAGCAGTATATCACGGCCGCAAACGGACATAATCTATTTACTTCGCCGTTCAAGGTTGGATGGGCTTTGCGTAAGAAAGACGAGAACCGTGAAATGACCCAGCCATTGACGCTGATGCAGATTAATCCGCATTCGCCAATAATGCCGATTGACTCATATCTTATCGGGGAGGAGGATGCACGTACCGTCACCGATATCATAAACAATCCATGCGGCTTACAGATCACGGTATCGTCAATTCCTGCTGATTGGGGCGATGTGACACACATCGATATAGTGGCTACGCCTCAGGCATCACTGCTCCCTCAGGATATACAGGTAACGGGCGTCACTACGGTAATGGTCGGAGAAAAGAGATGCCGGGCCTACCGCTATAACCGTCTTGATGACACCGAAGTGTTAGGTACGGCATCAATTCAGAACGACTTGCGCATCATAGCGTCGATACCGATAGAAGATATCGTCATTGGAAAGCCGATTACCGTACAGCTTATTCCCGGTGCTTTGAGCAACTGGAAGCTACTTGACAAATTCAGCACAGGTGGTAATGGCAGCGGTACGGGAGGTGACGATGACGACGGTAAGGATGACAATAAGGACAACGAGGAGGATGAATGGGAGCCATATATAGATAAGGAGACCGATCCGCTTGACCTTGGTGACCCCGAACATCGCAAATGGGTGTACATGACGGCATTGCGAGGCTGTTTCGATCGCAAGAGTCTGAGAATCCGATTGTATGCATCCCGTCACCGACAACGATGGAGACTGATAGCCGACGGCAGGCGAGGATGGGTGTCTGCTGCCACGCATCAAGGGTTCAGATGGTTCAAGGTAAGGATTACGGGATCCATGAACCGGGGTGATTATGTGGATGCCGTCAGCTTTCTTGTGACCCGATTCAGATAAATCCCAAAGCTCTGGGAAACAAAAATCCAGAAGCCGTCATGGGGCTTCCGGAATATAAATAGTTAACATGTATTGTGTTAAATCTGTCAACAAACTTTAAAGCATCTAACTATTGCTGATTCCACGCGTTATGTAGGTAAGCAATATGGAAAGTCGGTATATGGTTTCGTGAGAAAGTGTTGCCGATTATGTTTAGTTAGATATAGTTTATAGTGGAATCGCGATAGGGCCGCATTGGTTGCGGCCCTATCTTTTTTATAATGTTTATAAATACGTGAAATACAGTGCTATTCAAGATGCTGCCTTAAGGCTTTTGCGGCGTGGGAGCCTTCGGGCAACGCCCTGAGAATCTCCTGTGCGTCGTCGCGGCGTTTCAGCACGCGGAATGCGAGCATCATGGCGTCCTCCATGCAACGGCTGTCCGACGCCATGTCGATGCATTCCTGCCGCGTGAACTCCTCCGGGTCCATCAGCCAGGGAGCCAGCAGACGCGATTCGCGCACGTTGCTGTCGTTCCACAGAGTCAGCGCCAGCTCACGGTCGAACCCGATGCGGCGTCCTAATTCCGAAATGGAAGGGACGTCGCAACCGAATATCATCCTGAACGGCGATCCGCCACGCTTCAGGATGTCGGCCGTGTTGCCGTTGCGGCGGGCGAAAAACCACTGTTTGATTTCAGGTATCTCCATACTGTAATGATTTTACTTGGCACCGCAGCTTGTGGCACAGCCGTTCTCGCACTTTACCTTGCCGGTCAGGGGCGAATACTGGTCGGACAGACGCATCATCTGCTCTACGTAGCTTTCGGGCCAGGAAATCCTGATGTCGGTGATATTGCCCTTCTGATCCTTCACCGGAGTGTAGACCGGGTTGATGAAACCGCGATAGGGAGGAATATCGAGAGTGGAGAAACGTTTGATCACCTCCTTGTGCAGCTTCGGGTCAATCTTGACGGCATACTTCTGGATCAGCTCGTTGCCGCCCTTGTAGTCGCCCTCGCTCTTAACGCGCTGCACCTCGCCGAGCATCTGGCCGAACAACTCGCGCATCTTGCGATAGTCGTTGATCTTTACGTAGGTCTTGCCGCCTTTCTTCACCAGCTCTACCACGTCTTTGCCCCCTTTGCCTTTCTTCTTGCCGTGCTCCAGCACCCATTTGGCTATCAGCTGACGGTTGCGCATGTGGGCTTCCTCTACGTCCTTGCCTAATTCGATGCGGTTCAGCTGAGTCATCAGGCCGTTCATCATATACTTATAGTACTCGGCCTGATATGCGTCGGGGTTGTCAAGAATACCGAGCTCCTGCAGCTTCGGATCAGCCAGGTAATAAAGCGCGAACAGGTCGGCGCGAGCTTCCTCCAGGGCAGAGCCGTTCTCCTTGAGCGCATCCTGGTCGACGCCGGGCAGAAGCTTGCCCGAGGCGTGGCCCAGACACTCGTGCAGGTCGGTGTGGAGCATATCGGTGATGTAGAGATAGTCGTCCAGCATCTTGCGTGTCGGAGCGTCGATCACGAACTCCTCGTTGAAGCCGTTGCCGTGCGAAGCCATCTCGTAAGCCTCGGTGATGTTCTCGATGGTCACGGACTTCGAGCCGTGGGCAGCGCGGATCCAGTTGGAGTTGGGCAGGTTGATGCCGATGGCCGTGGAGGGGAAGGCATCGCCGGCCAGCATGGCGGCGTTGATCACCTTGGCCGACACACCCTTCACCTTCTCCTTCTTGAAGCGCTTGTCTACCGGCGAATTGTCCTCGAAGTACTGGGCGTTGCCCGAAATCTTCTCGGTGCGGTCGGACGACTTGGCGTTCTTGAAGTTGACGTACGATTCCCAGCTTCCGGTCATGCCAAGCGGGTCGCCGTAGCTCTCGATGAAACCGTTCACGAAGTCCACGTCGCTCTTGGTGTCCTCGGCCCAAAGGATGGAGTATTCGTCGAACAGCTTCAGGTCGCCCGTAACGTAATAGTCTATCAGCTTGGTGATGTAAGCCTTCTGGGCGTCGTTCTCGGCATACTGCTTGGCCTTGTCCAGATAGTATATTATCTTGGCGATGGCCGGCCCGTAGAGGCCGGTGAGGTGATAGCGCATCTCGCGCAGGTTGCCGTTCTTGTCTTTAACCACCTTGGCGTTCAGACCGTAGCTTACAGGTGTGGGGTCGTTGGGGTCCTTCAGTTTGTTGTAGAATTCCTCGACCTCGGCTTGTGTCACGCCGGGACCGTACAGGTTGTTGGCGCTGTTCACCACCACGTCGACGGTGCCGTCCTGGTTCACGCGCTTGGCCATTACGGTAGGATCGAAGATAACGGGAGTCAGCTTCGTCAGCATC
Source organism: uncultured Bacteroidales bacterium (assembly GCA_900542185.1). Lineage (GTDB taxonomy): Bacteria > Bacteroidota > Bacteroidia > Bacteroidales > Muribaculaceae > Lepagella. The sequence goes on along the minus strand of UQMZ01000002.1, from coordinate 122,000 downwards.
GCGTCGAGGGTCTCGCCATTCTCCAGGGGCAACTTGGCTGCGGGCAGAGCCTTGACCTGCTCGGTGAAGAATGCCTCGGAGAATTCCGGGGTGAACTTGTCGGTGCTGTAATGGTGGTGTATGCCGTTGCCGAACCATACCTGCTTCAGGTATTTCTCGAATGCCTTGAAGTCCTTGGAATTGCGGTCGCCCTTGTAGTTGTTGTAGATGTTCTCGAGCAACTGGCGGATCTGCAGGTTGTACACGCCGTTCTGGTCCCAGATGATGTCGCGGCCCATCTGTGCGGCCTCGCTCAGATAGTACAGCATCGTCTTCTGGTTCAGTGACAGGCGGTCGAACTCGGGCACCTCATAGCGAAGCACCTCTATGTCGGCGAAACGGTCCACATGGTAGTTGAAGTTCTTGTCAACCACGGCGCCGGCCGGCAGTGTCGCTACTGTGCCCATGATGATAGCGGGAATTATATGTTTCATACGGTTAGAGATTAGAAATTAGCAATTATTCCACCTGGAGGACGAGGCCCTTGAGGTATTCGCCTTCGGGGTGGGCGATGTCGATGGGGTGATCGGCGGGCTGCGTCAGCTGGTGCAGGATGCGCACCCGACGTCCGGCCTTGACCGAGGCGGAGAATACCGCCAGGCGGAACATCTCCTTGGTGATGGCCTGCGAGCAGCTGAACGTGAACAGGATGCCTCCCGGCTTGATCTTCTCGAACGCGCGGGTGTTGAGACGGCGGTAACCTATCAGACCGTTCTTGATGGCGCCGCGGTGCTTGGCGAATGCCGGCGGGTCGAGCACTATCAGGTCGTAATGGTCGGCCGGCATGTCGTTCAGGAACTTGAAGGCATCCTCGGTAAACGAGCGGTGGCGCGAGTCGTCGGGGAAATTGAGTGCGATGTTGGCATCGGTAAGTGCCACGGCCTTGGCCGACGAGTCGACAGAGTCGACCGAAGCGGCACCTCCGCGCATGGCGTATACAGAGAAGCCGCCCGTGTAGCAGAACATGTTCAGCACATGCTTGCCTTGCGCGAACTTCTCAAGCAGCTTGCGGTTCTCGCGTTGATCGACGAAGAAGCCTGTTTTCTGACCCTTCAGCCAGTCGATGTTGAACTGCAGGCCGTTCTCCAGGGCGATGTTGCCGTCATACTGGCCGATCAGGTATTGGTTTTCCGGCTCCAGCTCGGCCTTGAAGGGGAGTGTGGAGTCCGATTTATAATATACGTTTCTGATACGGGCGTCGGGCAGGAGTGTGAGCGCGTCGGCCACCTCGCCGCGTGCGAAGTGCATGCCGGGGCTGTGCGCCTGCATCACGGCCGTGTCGCCGTATATGTCTATGACCAGACCTGGCAGGAAGTCGCCCTCGCCGTGCACCAGGCGGTAGCAGTTGTTGTCGGGGCGGATCAGGCCGAGGTCCTGACGCAGACGGAACGCAGACTCAAGGCGCTGCATGAAGAAGTCGTCGGGCAGCGTGTCGGCGTCGAACTGCAGCATGCGCACCGCGATGCTGCCTATCTGGTAGTGTCCGCAGCCCAACACGCGTCCCGTGCTGTCCTCCACTGTCACCAGCTCGCCCTCCTTCAGATGGGGCGGCAATGTGGCTATGGCTCCCGAGAATATCCAGGGATGACGGCGGATTACGGATTCCTCCTTGCCGGGCTTAAGCTTTATGATCTTGTGTGGCATATCATTGATATTAGAAGAAACGTAACTTATTTGAACAGCCGGACTATATCCATTCCGTTGGCGTATATCAGCAGGCCGAACAGAATGATCATGCCCACTATCTGGGCGCGTTCCATGAATTTCTCGCTCGGCTTGCGTCGGAAAATCACCTCATAGAGCAGGAACATGACGTGGCCGCCGTCCAATGCCGGTATGGGCAGGATGTTCATGAACGCCAGGGCCACCGACAGGAATGCCGTGATGTTCCAGAATGCAATCCAGTCCCACGACGAGGGGAAGATGGAGCCGATTGCTCCGAAGCCGCCGATGGACTCGGCTCCCTCCTTGGTGAATACCATCTTCATCGACTTGGCATAGCCGGTGAGCTTGTCGGTTCCCATCTCCACGCCGCGAGGCACGGACTGGAGCAGGTTGTAATGAATCTCCTTGCTCTTGAAGAAAGCGGCAGGATTTATCTCCAGACCGATTCCCATCTTGGAAGACCCGGACAGGGTGACGTTCTTCACTATGGTGTCGAGGCGGGCGCCATTCTTGCGTTCTATTGTAATCGGGATGGTCTGGTTGTCGTGTCCCTTGAGTGTCCGCATGAATCCCAGCAGTTCCGGAGTCGGGATGGTGTCTACGGCTATGATTCGGTCGCCGGGGACGATGCCGGCCTTATCGGCGCCGTCGCCGGTCTGAACCTGGCTCACCTGAGCCGGAATGCGGTAGGTGAAGAAACTGAACGAGGCCGTGTCGGCCTTGGCCTCACGGTCAAGCTGCAGCAGGAAGTCGGACGGTATGTGTACGTCCACCTGCTTGCCTTCGCGCAATACGGTCACCCGCTTGGCCTGGGCCATCTGCATCAGAGCCTCGGCAGGGTTGTCCAGCTCCTTGTAGTCGGCCATCAGGGGTATGTCGCCGTCGCGGAAGCCGGCGTTCAGGGCCACGCCGCTGTACTGCATGCCCATCTTGGCCTCTTTGAACGGCACGTACTTCTCGCCCGTAGCGTAGACTATGCCTGCATAGATCAGGATTGCCAACAGGAAATTGAACAGGACGCCCGCTATCATTATAAGGAGTCGCTGCCATGCCGGCTTGGAACGGAATTCCCATTCCTGGGCCGGCTGCTTCATCTGCTCGGTGTCCATCGACTCGTCGATCATGCCGGCAATCTTGCAATAGCCGCCCAATGGCAGCCAGCCGATTCCATATTCGGTGTCGCCCCAGAAGCCTTTCTTCTTCCCGGGCTTAGTAGCATCGTTATTGTCCTTGCATTTCAGTTTTCTGGTCTTGCCTAAGCCTCCGATGTATTCCTTGGGCTTCCATTTGAACAGCTCGATCCAGGGGTCGAAGAATATGTAGAATTTCTCCACTTTCACGCCGAAGATTCGGGCGAAGAAGAAGTGCCCGAACTCGTGGATTATGACGAGGAAAGCGAATGCCAGTATCAGCTGGGCTGCCTTAATCAGAAATGTTTCCATTTAAATAATGAGTGGCGTGGCCTGTATCCGGTCACGCGGTGTGAATGTTCATACTGTCGACGATGCCGATGGCAGCCTCCGTGCCGAGACGGTGGGCCTCGGCGATGTCGTCGAGTGAATTGATGCTTGTAATGGGGATGGCCTGCAGTGTTCTGTCGGCCACGGTGTAAAGGTCGGTAAACGGGATGCGTTCATGCAGGAAAGCCTTTACGGCCACTTCGTTGGCGGCGTTAAGCAGTGTGGGCGCGGTGCCACCTGTGCCTACGGCGTCGAAAGCGAGACGCAGCAGGGGGAATTTCTCCATGTCCGGGAGGAAGAAGGAGAGGTTGGCGTGGTCGGCCAGCGACAGATGATGCTGCGGAGCCGGGAGACGTTCGGGATATCCGAGCGCATAACGGATGGGCATACGCATGTCGGGGTCGGCCAACTGGGCCTTGACCGAGCCGTCGATGAATTCCACCAAGGAATGCACCACCGATTCGGGATGCACCAGGATGTCGATGTTTGCGGGCTGTATGTCGAACAGCCACCGGGCCTCGATCATCTCGAATCCCTTGTTCATCATCGAGGCCGAGTCGATGGTGACTTTGGCGCCCATGTCCCAGTTGGGATGCTTCAGGGCCTGGGCCGGGGTCACGGTGCTTAGCTCCTCGCGCGGCATGGTGCGGAACGGGCCGCCGCTGGCCGTAAGTATCAGCTTGCGGATGTCCTCGTGACGCTCCCCCTGCAGGCATTGGAATATGGCGGAATGTTCGGAATCGACGGGTAGGATCGAGGCATTGTTGCGCTTGGCGGTATCGGTCACGATCTCGCCGGCGGCCACAAGGGTCTCCTTGTTGGCCAGCGCGACGGTCTTGCCCCGTTCCAGTGCGTTCAGCACCGGTCGGAGACCGCTGTATCCCACCATGGCACCCACCACAGTGTCGTTGTCAAGGTGTCGTGCGGCTTCGGCTATGGCCTCGGCGCCGGCGGCCGTACCGATGCCCGAACCGTGCAGGGCCTGGCGCAGGGATGGTAAAGCCGTTTCGTCGCCAATCACCACAAAGTCGGGGTGATGGCGCAAGGCTTGCTTGGCCAGCAACTGCCAGTTGCGGCCGGCCGTTAGTATCCGGGCGCGGAAACGCTCCGGATGTGATTCTATTACATCAAGTGTCTGGGTGCCGATACTGCCCGTGCTCCCCAATATCGTTATGTCCTGTTGTGTTGCCATTTCAAAAAGCAAAGTTACGAAAAAAACGGCACACCGCAAATTATAAGAAGGAGTAGGGGACGAGGGGCGTGGCGTTGTGCCAGAGGCGCAGCTGCATCCATCGGGATGCGCGCGAATCGGGATTGGCCGGGTATGCTATGGGCTGGCCCACGTTGACGGCGTCGCCGTTTACCACTAACGGCGTGCCAAGGTGGGAATAGGATGAGACGAATCCTCGTGCGTGCTGTATCAGTATGGTATATCCGTGTACGGAAGCATGATAGTAGACAGCCAGCACCGTCCCGTCGGCCACTGCCTGAATGGGGGCGTCGGATGTGAGCAGGATGGTCGGGTCAATGGCTTTGCGGGCGTTTTCAGGGAAATATGCGTGCGGGGAGACAGGCCCGAACAGCATTCCGTCGGCGTCAAGGGGAGCGAGCACCGAGATGTTGAAACGCTCACGTTCGTCCATTGCGGACACGAACCTCTTTTCGGCAGGGGAGGCGTCGGGAAGCATTTCGGGATCGTAGTCGCCGGCAGGCGTAGGTGCCGATGCCGTATCCATTGCGGGACGTTCCGGCGCCGACACCCTGCGGTAGTTCTCGATCCAGGCGTTGGTGATCTGTACCTGTCTTGACAGCGAGTCGATCCGCATCAGAGCCTGCTGGGCCTCGATGCGCCTGGCTTCTGGTACGTACGACGGGAGCAGACTATGTACGGGGGTGTACACCAACAGTAGAGCCGTGACTAATAACATCAGGAACACGAGCAGGGAAAGCCCCAACCATATACGCATGGGTGTAAGTACGAGAGAAAAGTGACGGCGCTGATGCGCCTCGTCTTCCAGATTTAGCCGATATATACGTTTTTGTCTCATTTTTTTGCAAAATTAAAAAATAATGATGAAATAATGGCGAATTTTTAGGAAATGTTAAAAAAATTAATGGCAATTTGTTTGTATTTCGGAAAAAATGTGTAATTTTGCGCTGAAATGTCGGAATTTAACAATTGCTAAACGCAATGCACCGCCCGGGGAAGCCCTCGGACGATATGGTTGCGCTTGGGATGTTAAAAGATTTCAGTATAAATGAAATGACGGCTAAGTGTAACTAACCCAAAACCTTAACCCGAAAAAATAAAAAAATAATCGGCTGTCCGAAAGTTAAAACTTGAGTTTGTGCAAACAAATTAAAAGTTCTTAACGTTTAACTGATAAATTGAAAACAAACACATCTAAAATCACAAGTTATGAAAGCTAAGAATCTTTACTACGTGATGGCCCTGTGTGCTGCCGGTGCATTCACCTGCAACAGCGCATCCGCACAGGACGTTTTCGTGGACGATGCTGTTTCGGTAACGGAGTTTACCTGTGACAACAACGACCACTATTTCTCGAATTGGCGTGACAACTGGTTCATCGAGGTCAGCGCCGGCGGCAACCAGCCTCTTGTAGAGCGCGGTTTCAGCAATGACCAGATGAAGAGCGTTGACGGCGCTCTCTGGACCGGTACATACAGTGTAGGTTTCGGCCGTTGGGTATCTCCCTACATCGGATTCCGCTTCAAGGGAATCGGTGGTTCGATCCACTATGACATCCCCGCCGCAGGTCAGACAACAGGCCAGGGCTTCATCCACATGAAGGCCGCCAACCTGCAGGTTGAAATGCTGTGGGATATGTTGAACTCCATCAACTACAACCCCAAGCGTGTGTTCAGCATCATTCCGTTCTTCGGACTTGGTGGCGGTGTAAGCTGGGACTTCACCAACAAGGGCAACAAGTGGCCTGCATATCAGGGTCCCGACAATAATGCCGCTGCTTATCCCGCAATGCACTCGAAGCGCGTACAGTGGACTCTTCCCGTATCCGCAGGTATCCAGTTCCGTTTCCGCCTCTGCAAGTATGTTGACTTCTTCGCTGAGGCCCGCGCACAGTTCTACGGCGACAACTGGAACAATTGCTCGACCGGCAATTCCATCGACGCTCTGGTAAGCGCAATGGGCGGTTTCAACTTCAACATCGGTGGCCGTGGCTGGAACACATTCAACGAGTGCAACTATGTATCGCAGATCGCCGCTCTGAACGGTCAGGTCAACGACCTCCGCGCCCAGCTGCTGGCTTGCGGTCAGGAAGTGGCTGCCCTCCAGGCTCAGCTCCCCTGCCCCGAGGTTCAGAAGGATTGCGTGAACGCTCCTCTGATGAGCACCGTTCGCTTCATGATCAACTCCGACAAGATCATGCCTACCGAAGAGGTTAACGTCTACAACATGGCCGAGTGGCTGAAGGCTAACCCCAACGAGAAGATCATGGTTGTAGGTTACGCCGACAAGGATACCGGTACAGCCGAGTACAACATGGGTCTGTCCGAGCGTCGTGCCAACGCCGTTGCCAAGGCTCTTACCGACACTTACGGAATCGCAGCAGATCGTCTGACTGTTAAGTGGGACGGCAGCGATGTTCAGCCCTACAGCACCAACGACTGGAACCGTATCGTAATCTTCACTCAGAAGTAATCGAGACTTATAGAAATAAGGAAGGCCGCGCACGAGGCGCGGCCTTTTTTGTGTCATGTACGGCCTGCCTTTACGGCGTAGATTCATGTCCGCCTTACAATATGACAGGAAGTTGTGAAGAAAACCGCAGAAATATGTCAAGCAACATGTTTTTTTGTTTGGTAAACTTGAAAAAAGGTTGTAAGTTTGCAATGGAGTTGTAAGGCCGGTGGATTTATCGGTCAAGACACCCCCAAAGGAAACCTAACAGGCACACGGAGTGCCACATTTACTTAAATCGAAGTATATGAAAATCAACGAAATCATGGCCGGCCTCGAGGCAAGGCATCCTGGAGAGAAGGAATTCCACCAGGCAGTGCGTGAGGTTTTACTGTCAGTGGAGGATGTGTACAACCAGCATCCGGAGTGGGAGAAGGCACGACTGATAGAGCGCATGGTGGAACCGGACCGCATCTTCACGTTCCGCGTGACGTGGGTAGACGACAAGGGCGAGGTTCAGAACAACATAGGCTATCGCGTGCAGTTCAACAACGCGATCGGCCCGTACAAGGGAGGCATCCGTTTCCACGCTTCCGTCACACTGTCCATCCTGAAGTTCCTGGGCTTCGAGCAGACATTCAAGAATGCCCTGACCACACTGCCTATGGGTGGCGCCAAGGGAGGTTCCGACTTCAGCCCGCGCGGCAAGAGCGACGCCGAGATAATGCGTTTCTGCCAGGCCTACGTGCTTGAGCTGTGGCGCAACCTTGGTCCCGACCGCGACGTTCCCGCCGGCGATATCGGCGTAGGCGGCCGCGAGGTAGGATATATGTACGGTATGTACAAGAAGCTGGCCCGCGAGAACACGGGTACGTTCACCGGCAAGGGTCTGTCGTTCGGCGGCAGCCGCATCCGTCCGGAGGCTACCGGTTTCGGCGCACTCTATTTCGTTGAGAGCATGCTGAAGGACCTGAACACCGACATCAAGGGCAAGACCATCGCCATATCCGGATTCGGCAACGTGGCATGGGGCGCAGCCAAGAAGGCTACCGAACTCGGCGGCAAGGTGGTGACTCTGTCCGGTCCCGACGGATACATCTACGATCCCGCCGGTCTGAACGACGAGAAGATAGAATATATGCTTGAGCTCCGCGCATCGGGCAACGACATCGTGGCACCGTACGCCGACAAGTTCCCCGGCTCCACGTTCTTCGCAGGACGCAAGCCCTGGGAGCAGAAGGTGGACATCTGCCTGCCCTGCGCCACACAGAACGAGGTGAGCGAGGCCGATGCCAAGATGATAGTCGACAACAAGGTGATGATGGTGGCCGAAGTTTCCAACATGGGCTGCACCGCCGAGGCTATCGACTACTTCATCTCCAACAAGCTGCCATACGCACCCGGCAAGGCTGTGAACGCCGGCGGTGTGGGCGTATCCGGCCTGGAAATGAGCCAGGATGCCGAGCACCTGCAGTGGAGCGCCGCCGAGGTGGACAAGAAGCTGCACGAGATGATGCTCAACATCCACGAGGCTTGCGTGGAATACGGACGTCAGGAGGACGGTTACATCAACTACATGAAGGGCGCCAACATCGCCGGATTCATGAAGGTGGCCGACGCCATGATGGCTCAGGGTATAATCTGATAATATCCGATTGATTATAATATCCAACTAATCCAAAAACAGCGGTATCTGCTTGACCGCCGCTGCTATCTTCACGATGAGCGAAGATACGGACGATAGAATGAAGGAGCATGGTGTGCGCCCTACGGCGGTGCGCAGCATGCTCCTTAAACTTTTTGACCGTGTGCCGGGGCCCGTGTCCGCCCAGCGGATAGAGTCGGAACTCGACACCGTGGACCGCTCCACCATCAGCCGTTCGCTGACATTGTTCGTGCATAAAGGGTTGCTGCACGTGATAGACGACGGGAGCGGCACCCCGAAATACGAGGTATGTCCCTCGCACCATCACCACAACCCCAACGACGGCCACATGCACTTCCACTGCCGCAAATGCGGCCGTACCATCTGCCTGGAAGGCAACCCTCTGCCGGATGTGAATCTGCCCGAGGGATTCGAGCCGGACGGCATCAACTGCATCATCACCGGCCTATGCCCCCGATGCTCATGAAGGTAGAGTGACCTCATCACTCATCACTCGTTTTTGCACAGCCTGTGCATCTTCTTTGTCGTAACTTTGCATCGTAATCAATACGATATTTGTTGTACACTATAAAAAAGCAAGGTTATGGCACACACACATACTGATAATGTTGCAGATTCGCATATAGACAGTGACGGACACGGACATTGTCATGGAGGGCATTGTCACAATCACAATCACGGACACAATCACGACGGCAGTCAGGAAGGCTGGCGCGGTTTTGCGCGAGAGATAATCAGCGGCGTGCTGTTAGCGGTGTGTCTCGTGCTTGAACATACCGGAGCGTTTGCATCGATGGACGCGGCCATGGGCATCAACGCCGCGGGCTTCGACTGGCTATCAATGACGGCCTATCTCATAGCGCTTCTGCCGGTGGCATGGCCGGTGGTCGTAGAGATGTTCCGGTCGTGGGGCAGCGGTAGCGTGATGAACGAATTCACGCTGATGGTGGCCGCATGTATCGGTGCATTTATAATAGGAGAATACCCCGAAGGAGTGGCCGTGCTGCTGTTCTATGCCATAGGGGAGAAGCTCGAGGACGTGGCGTCGGACGATGTGCGCCGTCGCGTGCGTTCGCTGTTGGGCCGCATACCCGATAGCGCCACCGTTATCGACAACGGCGAGCGTCGCAAGGTCAGTCCGAAGAATCTGCCTGTCGGTACGCGCATCATAGTTCAGCCCGGCGAGCGTGTACCCATCGACGCCAAGCTGGAAGGCAACGATCCCGTAGACTTCGACACCGCTGCCATAACCGGCGAATCAGTGCCCCGGTCGTTCAGCCCCGGTCAGGAACTGCCGTCGGGCATCATACCTGTTGACAGACCCATAGAGGCCGTGACGGTCCGTGAGTTCGACAACTCGTCCATGACGCGCATACTCAAGATGATAGAGGACGCGCAGGCCGGCAAGTCGCACACCGAGACGATGCTGCGCCGTATCACCGGATGGTACACTCCGGCGGTGTTCATCCTGGCGTTGTGCGTGTTCTTCATTCCCTGGATTGTGGCCGGCGTGCAGGGCGGTGTGTTCGACTGGCAGACATGGTTCCGCCGATCGCTGGTATTTCTGGTATGCTCGTGTCCCTGCGCTTTGGTGGTGAGCATTCCGCTCAGCTATTTCGTGTCGCTCGGCACCGCATCACGCCTGGGATTGCTGTTCAAAGGCTCGAAGTATCTTGACGGCATGGACCGGCTGAAGAACGTGGTGTTTGACAAGACCGGCACGCTGACCACGGGAGAGTTCCACGTAAGCGCCGTCAAACCGGCCGAAGGCGTCGACGCCGATACATTGGTTTCTCTTGCAGCCGCCATCGACGCCGATTCCACCCATCCGCTTGCCAGGTCGATATGCGCGTATGCCGCATCAAAGGGCGTGAAGGTACCGGTGGCTACCGGTGTCAAGGCCGTTCGTCATGGCGTGCGGGGTACGGTAGACGGCACGGAGGTGTCGGTAGGGTCAGGCACGCTTATGGAGACGCTTGGCGTCAAGGTGCCGGAATCGTCCGAGCCGGGTTCGCGGATATGCGTGGAGCAGGGAGGCCGGTATTTAGGCTCGATATATCTGGAAGACACCGTGAAGGAGGAGGCTGCCGAGGCAATAGCCGACCTGCACAGGCGCGGCATCAAGGTGACGATACTGAGCGGCGACCGCAAGGAAGCCGTAGAGCGTGTGGCCCGGCAGGTCGGCGCCGACGCATGGCAGGCCGAGATGCTGCCCGAGGACAAACAGAAGAAGGTGGCCTCGTTGCACCGGCAGGCGCCTACCGCCTTTGTGGGCGACGGCATCAACGACGCCCCGGCCATTGCTGCCTCCGACGTGGGCGTGGCCATGGGTACGATGGGAACGGGTATGGCGATGGATACCGCCGACGTCATCATATCGGGCGACAACCTGAAGTATCTGGCCCGCGCCGTGCTGCTGTCGCGCCGAGTCAAACTGACCGTGGCCGAGAACGTCACGTTCGCGCTGCTGGTCAAGGCCGTGGTGATGATTTTAGGTGCCTTCGGCATCGCCACACTGTGGGCCGCCGTATTCGCCGACACCGGCGTCACCCTCATCACCATCCTCTGGACCCTGCTGATGCTCCGCAAGGTCCCGAAGTAATGCATTATTGTGACAAACATCATCTGTCGCAGGTGTCGATACTATAGGTAAATTGATCTCAAGGTCATTGTACGAAGCCGTCAGTGACGGCAACCGGATTTAGATAGTAGATATTCCTATATTTACTATCTTTTTTTATAAAATTATAAAATATTTTAATTTCTATTTGCGATAATTAAAAATTATCCATACCTTTGCGAAAACAAAATAATATAACAAAGGGGCAATAACAGACACGAAGTCTATTTGTGGATTGCAAATAAGTGCAAAATAACGCTTGTTATAGGCAGGATATAAATAAAGTAAGCACGCCGCACATACCTTAAAATTGAATACTAAGGCTGAGAAATATCCTTAATTGCATAGGAGATTGAATCATTCTTGAATTGAATGTAACGACATATACAAAAATAACAACTTTAAAAGCCATGAAACAAATCTTTGCATTATCGGCGGCCGCCATGCTGCTGGGAGTTGTCTCCTGTTCGCAGGAGGATATCGCCGGGCCTCAGGGTGACGGCAACGTGACATTTACTGTCACTATTCCCGAGAAAATGGGTACACGTTCGTTTGCAGACGGACTTACCGCCAACGACCTTCAGATGGCGGTGTATGACGCCGAGACCGGCTCGCTTGTCATGACGCCGGCTGAACAGAAGTTCAGCGAGGCAGCCTCCGGCTCCCTTACCACAACCGTATCAATGAACCTTGCCTCGGGCCGCAGCTATAAGATTGCTTTCTTCGCACAGAACAAGGAGGGCGGGGCATATACCTTCAATGCCGACAGTAAGACCATCACCGTAAACTATGGCGCGATGGCCGGGACTTACAACACCGATGCCTTCGACTGCTTCTATACGCTGTACGAAACCGGCGAGATCACCGGCGCCATCAATCATGTTGTGACGCTGAAACGCCCCGTGGCACAGGTTAACTGGGGAACATCCGACCTGGCCGAGCCGGCCGTGGTCGATCCCAACGCATACGGAGCGGATGCCGCCAACCTTGTATCAGAGGTCTCGACAAAGGCATATACCACGTTCGACATGTTCAGCAGTGATGTCACAGGCGAAGCCGAGGAAGTGACGCTGCCGTATCTGGCACGTCCGGCAGACGAGGAAAACTTCCCTGTCCAGTCCGATAAATACGCATACATCTCCATGCAATACCTGCTGGTGCCCGCAGCGTCGTCGGTGATTGACATAACACTGAAGACGGCCAACAGCACTACGGCCGTAAAGCCGTTGAGCACAGTGGCGGTGACCAATGTGCCGGTGCAGGCCAATTACCGCACCAACATCTACGGCGCGCTTCTGACCAATCCCAATTATTTCACTGTAACCAAGGATGAAAACTGGAACGACAGCTATGATTTCCCTGTGGTGCCTGTGGAAGTGAAAAGCGATGAGGAGCTGGTAGCCGCACTGCAGAACGGCGGAAACTATGTGATACCCGAAGGCGAGAGCCTGACTATGCCTGATGTAACCAAGACCGTAGAGTTGTCAAAACCTCTGAAACTCAATGTCGAAGGTACAATGAATCTGACAGGAGTAGGCACACCTGATTCTCCCAATGCCGGAGACAGAATAAGGAATCTCAACCTTATCAACGTGGCCAGCTATGTTGAATTGACAGGTAACGGGACAATTGAAGCTAACGGCGGAGATTTCTTGTTCCATGTCACCAAAACAGGAACACTTAACATTGATGGAGTCGATATAGTGTATAACTGTACCGAAAACGCGTCAAACAGAGCGGCAATCAATACCGGTGTCAATCCCGTGACTGTGAAAAACAATACCATTACTACGAACTGTACGGCAGTGCGTCACAACAGTTCCGGTACACTCACAATGGAGAATACTACAATAAATGTAAGTCTCCGCAGTGATGGCGGCAACATGTGGGACGCTATATTTTCCAGAGGAAATGTTGATCTGACAAATGTGAAGATTAACAGTAAGGCCCGCGGCCTTGAGATAACAGCTTCCATGGACAAGCCCTTTGACGGCAGGCTCAAAGACTGTGAGTTCTATACAGAGGCCGACCGGGTATTGTATGTAGAATCCGCATGGACAGAAGGCTCCAAGCTGACTATAGATGGCGGCAAATATTCTTGCAAAAACTCAACCGGTACAGAATATAAAGCACCCATCGTTTTCGATAACAACAGAAGCGGAAAGAAATTTGACTGCAACATCATTTCCGGTGAGTTCGTGAAACAGCCGTGGGGATTCCAGGGGGGCGAATGGCCTAATTGGATTGACGACGATCCCTCCGTATATCTTGCTCCGGGATCGGTATGGGAGGAGATAACTCCCGCCGCCACCAACCCGGTATATACCTGGCGAGTAGTAAAGCAATAACAGCGATGCCGAGATTCAGGAGGCTGTGCCGTCGCGGCGCAGTCTCCGCCTCAGCGTATTAATCTGTAAAATCCCCTGAATCCGGTGTAATATTAACTTGTTACCGTGAAGAAATATATTCTAACAATACATACGTGCATCCTTGCACTGGTGCTGGCCACAGGCATCAGCGCGTCGGCGCTAAGCAGGGATGAGCGCGAGTTCGCGTCCGGCTTCAGCATCAACAGGAGCAGCCTGGTGATAGACGACGGCCTGGAGAGTCTGGGACGTAAGGTCGCCGACTGGTACAAAGCCGGCCATCTTGAACGGTTTGATGTGTGTGGCTACTCGTCGCCCGACGGGCCGTATGCCTTCAACAGCAGACTGGCCGAAGATCGTGCCGAAGCGGTACGCAGGTATTTCAACCGGTACTGGGGTATTCCGGTCTCGCTGATCAACGTCAGCAATGTGGCCGAGGACTGGGATACGACCCGCGGGCTGATAGCCGCCGGCGACATCGGCGACAAGGACAATATACTTGCCATCATCGACAACGAGCCGGACGGCGACCGCCGCGAGGCCAAGTTGCGCGGTTATGCCGGAGGCAAGGTATGGCGCCGGCTGGCAGCCGAGGTATTCCCGCAGGTGCGCCGAGCCAAAATCGTGGTCGTCACCGACGAAGGGGAGTTCGAGGCTGTCCTGACCGACGAGGGCACTACCATCGAGACTGTGGAAGAACCCGTTGTGGAAGAATCCGTTGTGGAACAGCCTGCGGCGGAACCCGTAGCCGAAGTTCCCGTCGCAACAGACACGGTGCCGGCCGCGACCGAACTGCCGATGTGGCAGCGCCACGCATACCTCAAGACCAATGTGCCGGCATGGTTCCTGCTATGGATCAACCTCGCCGGCGAGTACGACATAGCCAAGCACTGGAGCGTAAACCTCTCCATATATTATAGCGGCTTCGATTACTTCCAGCGCACGCGCAAGTACCGCACGTTCGCGTTGATGCCCGAGGTGCGCTACTGGTTCCGTCACGACAACCAGGGATTTTTCGTAGCCCCGCATTTCGGATTGGGATGGTACAACGTGGCGTTCGAAGGCGCATACCGTTATCAGGACCATGACGGGCGGACCCCGGCCATTGGCGGCGGCGTCAACGCCGGCTTCCGCTGCAACATCAGCCGCAACAAGCGGTGGCGCCTGGAATGTTCCGTAGGTTTCGGCATATACGCCCTGGATTACGACATGTTTGTGAACAAGGCCAACGGTCTGTTGGCGGGGCGCAAGAAACGTACCTTCTACGGCATAGACAATGCCGCCCTGTCGGTGTGCTATATGTTTGACGTCAGGAAGAAAGGAGGCAGGAAATGAAACCTTTGGGATTCATGTCACCGGCATACCGGATTCTGACAGCGGTCTTTGTGCTGGCCGGCGCGCTGATCCAGACGTCGTGCGTGCACGAGTTCCCCGAGAACACAATGCCGAAGCGTGACATCACGCTGACCATACGTCATCTTCAGGAATGGACTCATACCGAGATGACCGTAACGCGTCAGGATGCCGCCGTGGTGTGCCGCTATCATCTGAAGGCATACTCCGCCGGACTGGACCAGGTGCCGGCTGCCGAGTTCGTTTTCTTCCGGACCGACCTGGACCGCAACGATTTCACAGTGACCATCCAGCTTAGCGAGGGGGACTACGACCTGTATTGCTGGAGCGATTATGCCGATGCCTCGCAGCAGTCGTCTTATTTCTTCGACTCGTCGGAATTCCACAACATCATATATGCCGAGCCGTATAACGGCAATAACGAGCTGCGCGACGCATTCCGCGGCAACGTCTCGTTTACAGTGGCCAGCACGATGAACGCCGAGTATCATCAGGATGTGGAGATGACGCTGGAGCGACCTTTCGCCCGGTATGAGTTCCGCGCCACCGACATCAGTGATTTCGTGGACCGCGAGATGACGCGACGCAATATCTCGAGAGGCGAGGAGCCCGAGGCGGGCCCTCCGGCCAACATCGAGCACCGGCTTCCCAACATCAACCGGTACCGTATCCGGATGGTGTATTCCGGCTATATGCCCTCAAAGTTCGATAACTTCCAGAACAAGCCCGTGGATTCGGCCACCGGCATGAGCTATGACGCAGAGATCAGCGTCCTTTCCAACGATGAGGCACACCTCGGGTTCGACCACGTGATGGTGAACGGACACGAGTCGAGCGTGGCGGTGTGCATGGAAGTATATGACCCCGACGGCGAGTTGATAGGCAGCACGTCCACCATCAACGTGCCTACCATGCGGGGACGCAACACCATAGTGCGCGGACGCTTCCTGACGTCGCAGGCCACAGGCGGCGTGGGTATCGACCCCGGCTTTGACGGCGAATACAATATAGAACTATAACAAATTGCACATCAACCAACTATAATAATAACATGAAAAAGTTTTTTGCATTTGCTACGACAGCGACAATGCTGTTCGGCTTCGCGTCATGTTCCAGTGAGCTGGATGCTCCGGTAGCGGAGGGCGACGGCAACGTGAACTTCACTGTCACGCTTCCCGGCACCCCGGGCACACGTGCCTTCTCCGACGGACTCACAGCCGAGAACCTGCAGGTGGCCGTCTATGACGTCACCGACCCCGACAATGTACTGCTTGCCACCACCAAGGAACAGGACTTCGGCAATTCGCTGCAGACCACCGTAAGCCTTAACCTGGCCAACGGCCGCAGCTACCGGATCGCCTTCTTCGCCAGCCTGAAGGACGGCTCTCCCTACACCTTTGACACCGCGAACAAGAAGATTACGGTGGACTACAGCAAGATGACCGAGTACAACAGCACCGACAGCTACGACTGCTTCTATCAGCTGTTCGAGACCGGCAAGGTCACCGCAGCCATCAACGAGACCGTCACCCTTTACCGTCCCGTGGCGCAGATCAACTGGGGTACCTCCGACCTGAAGGAAGATGTGCTGAAGGTTATCTACGGAGAGAATGACCTGGAGAACCTTTACACCAAGGTCACGACTATGGGCTATACCGAGTTCGATATGTTTGCGAAGGATGTGGTGGAAGGCACACAGGTGGATGTGACATACGGACTTGCCGCACGTCCCGCTGCTGCCGAGGACTTCCCGTATCAGCCCAAGGGTGACGACGGCGAGGCGGTAAAGACCTACGACTATCTGTCGATGCAGTATCTGTTGGTGCCTCAGGCATCGTCGCTGGTAGACCTGAAGCTTGAGTCTGCCGCGTCGGCCACGGCCACTGACGCAATCGCAGTGGTGAACGTTCCCAACGCCCCGGTACAGGCCAACTTCCGCACCAACATCTTCGGCGCCCTGCTTACCAATCCCGCGGAATTCAACGTGGTCAAGGAGCAGAACTACGAGACACCCGACTATAACGTTGCGTGGAACGGCGAAGTGGACAAGAACATTCCTTCGGAGGATGTCGCCGGCGTCACCACATACACCATCACGACTCCCGCACAGCTGGCCGGCCTTTCCGCTTTGGTCAAAGAGGGCGATACCTTCAAGGGCAAGGCCGTCAGGCTTGACGCAGACCTTGACATGAACAATGAGATGTTCACCCCGATCGGCTACTTCTCAAGCAACGGCGCATACGGTTTCGCAGGCACGTTCGACGGTAACGGAAAGACTATCAGTAACCTTAATTGCATCGAGGTTCCCAATGGCGACAGCAACGCGGCCGGACTGTTCGCATACATCAAGAGCGGTGCTGAAATCAAGAATCTTACAGTTGACGGCGCCAAGGTAATGGGTACTCATTTTGCCGGTGTCATCTGCGGATACGCTCATGCGGGCGATGCCGCTAACCTTAAGATTACTAACTGCATTGTCAAGAATTCATCGGTAGTGTCTTCAATGGGCAAAAACGGAAATGACGGTGACAAGGCCGGAGCCATAACCGGTTTCCTTCAGAAGGGTGAAGTGACCGGCTGTATGGTCGATAATGTCACTGTCGAGGCAATGCGCGATTGCGGTGTGTTCGTAGGCTGCATATCGCAGGCCCCTTCTCAGGCCACAAAAGTTCAGAACAACCGTGCCTCTAACTCTACCCTCACTGTCAAAGGAAATGCCGCCGAGGCTCTTGGCACGGAAGTGGGCCGTATAGTAAAGAACGGTTCTATCAACGTTTCCGGCAATACTTTTACCGGCTGCACCATGAATGTGGCGGACTTCGACTGTCGCGAGGCATCGGGCGACAAGCAGTTTATCAACATCACCTGCAAGCCCGGAGTGACGCTGAACATAGTAAATGTCAAATCCCGCGGTATGTATGTGACCCAGCCTAACACCGAGAAGGTGACCGTAAAGAACTGCACGTTCACAAAGGCTGCCGTACTTGGAGACAAGTCCAGCAAGAGCTATCTGTGCCGTAAGGGTATCGAGATAATCAGTACCCGGAGCGATGCGACAGCCAACGCGGAGATCACAGGTTGTGATTTCCAGAGCTCGTTCGGCCATTCGATACAGTTCCAGAACTATGCGGATGTGAATGTGACCGTGAAGGGCAATAAGTTCGCAGGCTGGGGCCAGAAAGAGGAGGATCAGGCCGACATAGAGACCTCGTGCGCTATCGTGGTTTGCGGCACATCGCTTTGCGACACTCCCGAAGCACGTCAGGCATTTGTAGATCAGTTCCTGAAGGACAACACCTGTGCTTCGAACTATACCAAGAATGATTTCAAATATGGCTATGTCCGCTTCGACACGACGCCTGCGTATGTAGCCAACGAGCAGGGCGAAATTACCCAGAAGTAAAACTCGGCTGGCTGTACAAAGGAATCATTTATACCGAATAAGCATAAATCTTAATTACTGAAAAATGCGAAAGCCGGGAGTGTCACACAGACGCTCCCGGCAATGTTTTTACTCGTCACTCGTCACTATTTACTTATTCTTTTGCGAGGGCGAGATCGAGGATTTCGGAGGGGGTGGAGACGATGTGGTCGGCGTAGGCCGACTTCAGCTCCGAGACGGGACGGAAGCCCCAGGTAACGCCAACAGATTCGATGCAGGCGCGGCGCGCCGTCTCCATATCCACTGCCGAGTCGCCGCAATACAGCACATCCCGCTTCGGACACGGGTGGTCGCTCAGTGCCTGGAACACAATGGAGGGATCCGGTTTCTTGGGACGGTCCGACACTTCGCCAAGGATTGCCGCAAACTCTATGTCGGGGAAGTAATGCCTGATGATGGCGTCCACGGCTTTCTGATATTTGTTGCTGGTCACGGCTATTGCTATGTCGTGGTCGCGAAGGTCAAGCAGAAGCTCCGGGATGCCGGGATATGGCTTTGTCATGTCGGTGCAATGCTGATCGTAATACTCGCGGAACGAGGCCAGCATGGCGTCGATGGTCTCCGGCCCCGCGTCCGGTTGGGCGCGCTCCAGGAGCTTGCGCACGCCGTTGCCTACCATATAGTTGTAGGCCGACAGGGGATGGGTGGAGAACCCCGCCTCCTTCAAGGCGTGGTTACAGGCGTTGCCGAGGTCGGCTATGGTGTTCAGCAATGTGCCGTCAAGGTCGAATATCACAAATTTTTTCATATCGTAGTCTAATCTAATCAGAAAGGATAACCTATAGAGAAATGGAAGGCACGGTCACGTCCCCATTCAGGATGTATCAGCGGCCATGGCTCGGCGTTGATGGCCGGGTTGTGCGCTTTCATGCCCAGGTCGAAACGAATCAGGAAGTAGTTGAAGTCCAGACGTATTCCGGCACCATAGGCCAGGGCAATCTGTTTGTAGAACGAGTTGAACCTGAACATGCCTTCCGGCTGGGTGGCGTAGTCACGTATGGTCCAGATGTTGCCGGCGTCGACGAACAGCGCGCCTTCCACTACCCAGAACATTTTAACGCGATATTCCACGCTGAGGTTCAGCCTTATGTCGCCGCATTGGTGAATGAAGTCAGACTGCGAGTTCGTGGAGGGATAGCGCCCCGGTCCGAGCGTACGCACCGACCAGCCGCGCACGCCGTTGGCCCCGCCGCCGTAGAACCGCTTCTCGAACGGCAGTATACTGGAATTGCCGTAAGGCACCCCGATGCCGAAGCCTCCGTGACAGGCCAGGGAGTTGCGGCTGTCGAACGTATGAAGGTATGTGAAATCGCCGTCGGCACGCACATACTGCGAATAGCGGATGCCGAACACCTTGTAGGGATTCTCGTGGAATTGCCGCTTGGGATTAATCAGCCGGTTTATGGCAAACAGCAGGTTGCCTGCAATCTCCACGTTGGTGCGGAACGTCAATATGTCGTGCTGCAGTTTGTGGCGTATGCCGGGCAGTTCCTGACGTTTGGTGGTGTGGTAGAACTGGAAGCCCGAGCGCAGTATGAAATGGTCTTCGTAGCTATACCGCAGCAACGGATTGTCCGGCGCTATCTGGTCGATGAAGTCATTTGTGCTCGCGGGCAGATATACGTACGATACGTCAAGGGGCGTCCATACATAACGCGACGGGTTGCGGCGCGACGTCCATTTATAGTTCCAGCCTACTGCGGACACGATGCGTGTGTATTCAGGCCGTTCCTGGTAATTGATAGACATGTTGAACTCTGTGGACGCCTTGATGCGGCGCTTGAAGCTTTCGCGCAGAAATGGAATCTTGAATTTGGGGAACACAACCGAGGCATCCACGCCATATTCCATGAAACGGTCATGGATGAATCCCTCGAGATTGCCGTTCAGCGCCTGATATGATCCGCGGGCCCTTAGGTTGAGCGTCTCGGATCCCTTGCCTATGTTGCGGTGAGCGTATGCCAAAGCCAGCGCCACGCCGAAGTCACCCTCGGAGTTTGTACCCTCCACTTCCACGGAAATCGACTGGCTTTTGCCAGGGGTAAGAAGGATATATACATCCAGCAGTCCGTCGGTGCCTATGGTGCCGGCCGGCATAAGACGGATGTTGATGAACTTCAGGATGGAGAGGCGTCCGAAGGCCGAGTAGGTGCTCTCCAGATCGTTGACGCGGTACGGGCGTCCGGGTGTGAAGAAGCAGTTTTCGTTCAGTACACTTGGCCTGAGATAACGCTTGTCGCCGTACAGCACAGTCACGTTACGGTAATGGACGGTGTCATTTGCCTGATACTCGCGCGGATCGGGGCAGTCGGCGCCGTTATAGTCGGGAATGCAGTAAATGTTGCGCACCAGATAGCGGTGATGCCGCGTCATGTCCAGTCCGCGCTGTCCCGATTCCTTGGATGGCGGACGGACGGTCATGGTCAGGTCCACCAGCTTGGAGCCGGCGGCGGTGTCGGCCGTAAATGTGACGTACTCCTTGCCGAAAGCCCAGTAGCCGCTGTTCTGCATACGGCGTGTCACCAGGTCGCGCTGTTGTTCCAAAAGGTCGCGGTCAAGCCGTTCGCCCGGTCCCACGGGAAACAACACCGAATCGCGCATCACTATCTCGCGGATGGTGTCGTTGGGGAAGGAATACGCGATGCTGCGGATGGTGTGCGGCAGCCCGGCCTCGATGGAATATAGCAGTCGGGTGCGTTTCCTGCGATAGTCGGGAAATGAATCTGTCACGATGGTGGCGTCCAGGAATCCGGCATTATTGACGGCGCGCAGCAGCTGCCGTTCGTCGCTGGCCGTGGCCTCGGCATTATAGATTACGGGTGGCTCGCCCAGACGGCGCACCCACTTGTTCCACCATCGCGTGGAGTCGCGACCCGACATGTTATAGACGCCTAATCGCAGTTTGGTCAGGTTAAGGAACCGGTTGTTGGGGCGCTGGTGCACGTATGTCAGCAGTTCGCGGTTGGTCAGCGTCTCGGACGAATCGTTAACCTCCACCCTGACGTCGTCGAGCAGCAGGCTGCCGTCGGGCACGAACTTGGTGGACGAACAGGACTGCAGCAGCGTCATGGCGCACCACAGTACGCCGGCACATAGCCATGCTGCAAGGTTGTGTATGAATCCTGTCCTGTAGCCCATCCCGGGAGTGTTTATGTCAGTCGGCCTGCTTCTTGCCGAAATTAGGGTTTACTTTGATCTTAAGGCAGACAGCGAATGTGGCGATGCAGCATATCATGACCCACCAGAAGAAGTTGACGTATCCCTGCGGGCCGTCGAGCCCGAAGAAGCTGTACCGGCTCAGCGTGTCGTGAATCCAGCCCGCGAACATGCCCGGCACCATCAGTCCCATGAACGCGAACGCCGTGCAGAAAGAGAAGTGCGAGGTCTCGCTCGGTCCTTTGCTAAAGTATATCAGGTACATCATGAACGCGGTGTAGCCGAATCCGTAGCCGAACTGCTCGATTCCGATGGCCATGCATATCAGCACGAAATTCTGAGGCTGGAACATGGCCAGGAAACAATAGAATATGCAGGGCAGCGTCAGTGACAGCGCCATGGGCCAGAGCCATTTCTTAAAGCCTCCTTTGGCTATTGCCACGCCGCCGAGTATGCCGCCCGCTAACAGGGCCAGCACGCCCACCCATACGTTGACCAGTCCGAGCTGGATGGTGGTGAGTCCCAGGCCTCCTTCGGCACGGGGAGCCAGCAGGAATGGCTGCGTCAGCTTCAGGCACAGAGCCTCGGGCAGACGGTACAGCAGCATGAAGCACAGGGCCGTGACGATGTGCGGCTTGCGGAAGAAGCTGACGAACGTCATGCAGAAATTCCTGACGATGCTGCGGGCCGTCACGCCCGGCATCGGTTTGTCGTTGGGGCTGTGCGGTAGTATGAGCCAGTCGTACAGCGTGATGCACAGGAACAGTACGGACAGGGCCACGAACACCATGCTCCATGACGAGGAGACGGCCATGCCCTTCTGCTGCATATATCCCGCCCACATCACGAGACCTCCCTGCCCGAACAGCGAGGCGAGACGGTAGAATGTGTTGCGCACTCCCACGAACGCCGCCTGCTGATGCTGGGTCAGGGCCAGCATATAGTATCCGTCGGCGGCTATGTCGTGTGTGGCCGACAGGAACGCCATGATCCAGAACACCGCCAGAGTGCCCGTGAAGAAGAATGGCGCGGGCAGCATGAACGCCACCGCAGCCATGGCCACGCCCAACAGCAGCTGCATACTGACTATCCATGCGCGCTTGGTCTTGAAGATGTCGACGAACGGACTCCAGAAGGGCTTGATGACCCACGGCAGGTAGAGCCAGCCGGTATAGAACGCCATATCGGTCAGGCTTATGCCCATCTGGGTATAGATTATGACGGTGAAGCTGTTCACCACGAAGCTGGGTATGCCCTCTGCCACATACAGGGCCGGAATCCATGCCCAGGGCGATCTGCGCGCTGCGGAACTCATAAACCGAAATGTTGTCTGATTGGTTCGGGGAGACGGTCGGCGAAAGCGACCTCGCTGTATATTTCCCTGACGAGCCGTGCGTCAAGGCGCTCGTAATCCTGCGGACGTGGCGTTATCATCAACCCGGCCATGTCTATCGCGCCGGGACCCACCACGATTCTGTTAGGCTCGTCCTCCAAGTAATGATGCGGCCGGTGGCTGAGACGCGGCACTACCACCGCGCGTAGCATACCGTCGTCGCCCATCCAGTAGAACACGTTGATCAGGCCCGGGTCCACGTTGCCGTCGGTGTCGATGCCGAAAGCCGTGGCTATGGCGCGGAGCATCATGGCTCCCTGACGGTCGGGAGTGATTACGGCGCTGACGAAATGGAATGGGAGGTTCAGCCCGAACGATTCGGAACTGAGGAATCCGGGACGGTCGGAGGGATGATGTTTCTCGGCTAAAGTAATCAACGGCAGCTCTGACTTCAGGACGCCCTGCGTATGCAGGTGGTCGGGCGCGGAGGCTCCGGCGCCGGCTCCGTTGAAGAAGATTACCAGGTCGGGCGCCGCCTCGGCCATGGCCGCCATCTCGAACGGCGGGCGGTCCTGAGGACGGTGCTCGCGCGATATTATCGTGAAATGAATCGGCAGGATGGGGAAGGGGTTGACGCAGAGGTCCCAGCCCGGCATCCACTCGGCGCACATCTGCTCCTTGGGCCGGTTGGAGGCGCAGAGGAAGCAGGCAC
This sequence comes from uncultured Bacteroidales bacterium, assembly GCA_900542185.1. GTDB lineage: Bacteria > Bacteroidota > Bacteroidia > Bacteroidales > Muribaculaceae > Lepagella. The sequence continues at coordinate 98,527 of UQMZ01000002.1, read as the reverse complement.
GGCTCGCTATGGCCTCCGTTGACGTGTCGGCGGCTGTGGACACCATGCGCGCCGGGTTAAGCTGTAAGGCAAACGGGAGGTCGCCTATATCCAGTGGCTTGCGTTGCGTCCGGCCCAGGTCATGGTAGCGGGCCGCGGCATCGGGCCATTCGCCCAACTGATGCTCCACCAACAGGTTGATGGTCTCTAAGTTCAGCGGCGCGGGCCGCATGGATTTTGTGTCAGATGTTGTCGTCATCGTCATCGTCTAATAGGTCATCGTCGTCATCGTCATCGTCGCCGTCTATATAGCCCTGGATGTCGTTCCAGAATTCATCGCCTATCGGTCCGCCGGGTATCGAGCCTAATAATTGCCAGTCGGCGCGGCGTCCCGATTCGTCGGCCACGTTCTCGCGCACGCGCGCCATCAGCTCGACCGAGCGCAGGAAGTCCTTGTAGGTGTCGTTGGCGTTGCTTTTTTCTATCGAAAGCTTGGCGTCGGAGTTGCCTTCCCAGCGACGGCACAGATATAGTGAATGGTAGATGCGGCCTATGGCGTACGAACGGCTGATGCGAAGCACCATGGCATAGTCCTCGCCGTACGACACGTTCGGGAAGGGGAATCTGCGTGCCAATGGCGTGAAATAGGCGCGGGGAGCGCCGAAGCCGTTGATGCGAAGTCCATTGTTGGCACCGTTGGCGTCCGACCATTCGTCGTGAGTGATGATGCCGGGTGGAATCACATTCCATTCCCTGTCCGTCATCGTGTAGCTGCCTATCACCATGCCGAAGTTACCGTTGCGGAACTTATTTACCACGGTTTGCAGCGTATTTTCGTCGATGTATCGGTCGTCGGAGTCGAGCTGCACCGCGAATCGTCCGCACCGGCTGTCGTTCAGGGCCATGTTCCAGCAACCGCCTATGCCCAGGCCGTCGTCAGCCCCGGGCTTGAGCAGTATCAGCCGCGGATCGGATATCTGTTCCAGCAGCTGGCGCGTGCCGTCGGTGGAGTCGTTGTCAACCACGATGACGTTGTACGGGAAATCGGTGCGCTGGCTCAGTGCGGAGTTTACGGCGTCGGCTATGGTGGCTACGCGGTTGCGTACCGGAATTATCACCGACGCCTCGCAGTCGAACGGCTCGGCGTCATAGTCTATCGGCTCATGCTGATTGTTGACCAATGCGCGGATGTCGCCGAGGTATTCGGTCAGCACCTGTTCCATCTCCACCTGATATGCCTTGTTGCGCGGATTGACGTAGTCGTGCTGCTTCTGGCCCGAGTCGCGGAAGTCCACCTTCTGCGCCGAGTACAGGTACTCGGGAATCATCACCACCATCTTGCCCATTGTGACACGCAGGCGCAGCGCGTACCAGCCGCCGTCCATCATCGACGATTCCTTGTCGGTGAAGTCCTCGGTGGCTGCCAGGATGTCGGCGGCGTTCAGCAGCACCAGCGAGCCGAAGTCGAACGAGTCGCGCACCGAGCCGGGCTGATAGTCTATTACCGGATGATTCTCAAGCGTGCCGTCGGGCAGCACCTCGCGGTAATAGCTGTAGGTCAGCGTCGAGTCTATCTCGGCGGCCGTCTCCTGAAGCCTCCGCATGGCGGCGGGGGTGATGTCTATCTTCTTGTCGTCAAGCTGCAGCAGCACGTATTGTTCCAGCCCGGACCGGAATATGTGCTCGCGCAGGGCGTTGACGGTGGTGAATCTCAATATGTTCATTTCTTGATGGAATCTATGACTTGTTTCATGATGCGGTCGCGGGCGGCTGCATCGGTTATTGCCTCGAATGGCACGGAGAATACGAACACTCTGCCGCGACCGCGGTCGTGACGGAGTCCGGCCACGCCGCCGTTGCTGAATGTCAGCAGGGTTTCGGTATCATCGTCGGCTGGGGTGAGTATGTCGGGATTCTCCACGATATACATGTGCTCGTTGAGTGTCGAGGAATAGTTGATGCTGTTTCCTCTGGAGTCGCGCAGGCGTCCGGACTGCGAGGAAGCGGCGGGCATCGTGGCGTGCTGCACGGAGTCGGGAGTGGCCTGCAGTCCCAACACTTCCTCCAGGAACTCGCGGTCGTTGCGGTCTGAGCGACGGCCCTGCAGGTCTGAGCTTATGAACTCGCCGCTCAGCATCAGGCGTCCCCCCTTGTCGGAATACTGGCGGAGCTTCTTCTGCAGCTCGCCGGGTATCACCTTGTAGCGCACGCCTTTGCTGGAGTGGCCCGTCACGGTCGATTTCTGTTTGCCGAGAATCACGTCCACCATGGGATAGTCCTGCAGCTTGACGTCGCCGTTCTGTACGGATGCCGCGCTTGTGGACACGAATCCCTTGCCGGCGTGTGCTATTGCTGCGCCGTGCGTGGCGGGATAATCGAAGGTATTGCCGGCTATCACCTGCGTCACGTAGTTGGAGCCGCTACGGCCGAAGCTCTCGCCGGCATTGCGTCGGAATTCCGTCTGATAGCCGGTGAAAGATATGTCCTTGACGTAAGGCACGCCGAAGTCGTTCTCGCTGTCGAAACCGGCACGACCGTTCTCCGAGAACCATGCGGGAGCGGACACGCGGTCGAATCCGTTCACTACAAGCACAGGCTGTGACGCGTCGGGAGCCTCGCGCAGTGCCAGAGTCTCGCTCGGGAAGGCGGCGCCTCCCTCGTTGGCGGCTATGATATAGAACGAGTGGATGTCATGGTCGGCCACGCGCAGGTCGAAGTGTGTGGCCTTGGTCTCGCCTATCTTGTGGAAGCCTAAGTCGTCGCCCGAACGTTCCATTATGACATACTTCGTGGGCATGGCCGTCGGTTCCAGTTCGTCGGGAGTGGGTTTCCAGCTGAGACGGTACAGATTCTTTTTGGTGCGCTTGATGTTGAAATCCCTGACGGGCAGCGGCTGTATTACCAGCTGACGGTCCTTGCGCTGAGCCAGGAAGCGCGCGATTCCCTTGTAGATGGCGCGGCCCACGGTGAAGCGGAATTCGGGATCAAGGCCATATTGCATGTCGGCGAAGTTCTGATGGCTCATGAGCTCTATCAGTGTGGTGGGCACTTCGGGCACACGCGCCTCGACATACGATTTGTCCCACATGGAGCGTCGTGTCCAGCGGGAATCCCATTCACGGCGCACATCCTTCGAGATCTGCTGCATCACCAGATCGGTTAGCATGCGCGAGTTTATGCGCGGCGTGCCGTCGGTATAGCTGGCGCCGTTCTGGGTGAAGTAGATTCCCAGGGTGCCTACGAATGAATCGTCGGCCCGCTTGCCGGCATCGGAATGAAGTGCGAAAGCCAGGTCCACGGGGAGGTTCAGACCCTCGCGTCCGGGCAGAACGCGCGATCCTCCTGCCAGATAGTTCACCCAGTGACCGCGCGACGTGTAATCATCCTTATAGTCGTCGGCACCGTGATAGGGGGAATATACATATTCCGGGAAGCCGGCCCAGTGAAGCCAGTAGCGGGCACCCTCCAGGAAGCGGGGATAGCCCGATGTGCGGAAACTTGGCGCGGCACCCTTGGGAGTGTTGGACTCGGCGGGTTTTGCAGATGAGATTTCAGAGTCGGGACTGTCGGGCGTCTCGGAGTTTTCCGAGGTTTCGTCGGTGGTTTCCGATTCCTCGTCGTCTTCTTCCTCATCCTCCTCGTCGTCGGCCTCCTCGTCGTCGGCTGTGTCAGGGGTAGAAGGATCGTAATATACGTCGCTTCGGCGCGGGGAGCGGGCTATGTTGCCCATACCTCCGCCAATCTTGACGGCGTCGGCGGTCAGTATGGTGCCGGGCGCGCCCTTGGTGTCGTTGGTCAGTGTCACGATGGCCTCGGTGTCGCTGTATCCTTTCTCCAGCGGCACGGTGCATAGGTAGATCCATGTGCCGCCGCCCATCTTCTGGTTGACGCGGAATTCCTTGGTGCCACCCGAATAATTGACCGAATAGTGGGCGTCGGTGGTGGAGTTGGGGAGAGTCTTATAGCTGACGTAAACGGCGTATTCACCATCCTCGGGGATGTCGGCGTACCATGCCGCGGCCGAGGTGTTGCCTCCGGCCACGGTCGGCACCTGGCGGTAGGTGCCGTTCTCAAACGGATTCTCGGTGTCGCGGAAGTCGGGCAGGTCGTAGATGAAACCTTCCTGCTCGCCTGTGGCCCACTGCTGGGCGCCGTTGTTCTCGCGATAGGTGGACTGGGAATAAACCTTTCCATCGGGATTGGTGTCGTTGTCCACAATCACTTCGTTGGGATTGGTGTCGCGTTCGCGTGGCAGGAATACGTACGCTCCGGCATTCTCCAGCATCGGCACCACGTATGGCAATAAGTAGCTCATGGTGTATGTGTCCTCCACTGTCTGGAACAGCAGCGGACGCTGCCACTGCCAGCCGCCGTTCTTGTAATAGCGGCCGTGGCTGTGCCACAGGGCCACGATGTCGTTGTCCATACCCTTGGCGGTGGACGAGACGGGGTTGACCTCGGTGACGAATGCGGGATTCTTACGGTGTTCCGGCGGCAGCTTGTCCACCTTGGTGATATAATATGACAGCGACTTGCCTCCGACTGTGAGCAACACCCTGTAGTCGGACAGTGAGTCGGGCAGCACGGCGCGCACATCGTTCTGCAGCGTGTCTATCAGTCCCTTGGTAACGGGCAGGTATGTGAAATTCTCGTTGAGCGACACGTTGGCCAGGCGCGACGAATGGTTGGGGCGCACGCTGTTGACGCGCAGACCGCCGGGATTCAGATGCGACGGAATACGTTCGATCAGGGCCGAGTTTACGGCCAGTGTCAGCGAGTCGTTCTGCGGCGTCTCCTTGGGCGGCGCGGTGTATTTGGTCTTTACTGCATTGCGCCCGCGACGGCTCTTGCTCCTGGATGACGATTTCTTTTTGGAACGGCTGCTCGTTTTTGATTTGCTATAACGGGATTTTTTTGAAGCCGATTTTTTACCGGACTTCCTGCTTGTTGATTTCCTGCTTTTCGAGCTGGTTCTGCTTTTTGAACTTTTGGAGTTTTTTGAACTTTTAGAGCTTTTTGAACTCTTTTTGCTCTTTGCACTCGCACTTTTGGCCGCCGGTTCGGCGTATGCCCGGAACGATTCGGCGGCACCGAAATGGAGCAAACCGCAAATAAGTATGTAAATAATATGTTTAAGACGCATAACGTATTTATTTCAAGGGTAATAGCCCATTAGGCCGGAATGTGGCGGGATTTCCACAATCAAGCAAAATTACGAAAAAAATGCGTAAAAAACAAATGCGGTCAGAATGGCGACTTGAAGTCGCGCAGCAGCGGATGGCGGGTGTCCTTGTCCGACAGGATCGCCTCGGCGGGGTCTATCATCCAGTCGATGCCGAGTTCGGGGTCGGCGATGGATATGCCGCCGTCGGCCTCGGGACAATAGAGGTTGTCGCACTTATACTGGAACACGGCGGTGTCGCTCAGTACCGCGAATCCGTGCGCGAATCCGCGCGGGATGAAGAACTGCCGGTGGTTCTCCTCGGACAGAATCACGCTGACATGCTGTCCGTAGGTAGGGGAACCGGTGCGGATGTCGACGGCCACGTCCAGCACTTGGCCGCGTGTGCACCGCACCAGTTTGGCCTGGGTGTGGGGAGGCGTCTGGAAATGCAGCCCGCGCATCACGCCACGCACCGAGCACGACTCGTTGTCCTGGACGAAATCAACCGGGCCTATGAGTTCATCAAACACAGCCTTGTTGTATGATTCGAAGAAATAGCCTCGTTGGTCGTTGAAGATGCGCGGTTCCAGAATGTAGACACCTGCAATGGAGGTTTCAATCAGTTTCATGTTCGTCAGGATGTTGTCAGCAGTCGTGGTTCGATATTATTCGAATGGGTTGTATGTATCGTTTTCGGTCTCGTTCACCAGACTCATCAGGTATCGCCCGTATTGATTTTTCATGAGGGGTTTCGCGAGTTCGGTCATTTTCTCTTTGGAGATCCATCCTTTGTGGAAAGCGATACCCTCCAGGCAGCCTATCTTTCGACCCTGACGTTTTTCCAATACCTCCACATAGATGGAGGCGTCGGCCAGCGAGTCGTGTGTTCCGGTGTCGAGCCATGCGAAACCGCGCGGCAGAATTCCGACACGCAGCATACCTTCGGCCAGATAATGCTGATTGACCGATGTGATTTCCAGTTCGCCACGTGCCGACGGCTTGATGGCGGCGGCCACGTCCACCACGGAATTGGGATAGAAGTACAGACCTACCACAGCGTAGTTGGATTTGGGTTTGGCCGGTTTCTCCTCGATGGACAGACAATTGCCCTGCGCGTCGAATTCGGCGACTCCGTAGCGCTCGGGATCTTCCACCCGGTATCCGAACACGGATGCCTTGCCGTTGGTCTTGAGCTCGGCGACTGCCTGACGCAGTATCTGGCCAAAGCCGGCTCCGTGGAATATGTTGTCGCCCAAAACCAGGCAGACGGAATCATTGCCAATGAAGTCGCGTCCTATGATGAAAGCCTGCGCCAGACCGTCAGGACTGGGCTGCTCGGCATATTCGAAGCGTACGCCGTAGTCGGAACCGTCGCCCAACAGCCGGCGGAAACCGGGAAGATCGTCGGGCGTGGAGATAATCAATATCTCGCGGATGCCTGCCAGCATCAGCGTCGATATCGGATAGTAGATCATTGGCTTGTCATAGACAGGCAACATCTGTTTGCTCACTCCCTTGGTGATGGGGTAAAGTCGCGTGCCGGAGCCGCCGGCCAATACTATGCCTTTCATATCCGATTTCGTGTTTGTTGGGTTATCAGTCTTTGCCGTATTTATACTGGATTCCGTAGCCGTAAGTGCCGAAGCCATTGCCGTAATGACCCACTACGCTGCCTTCCGAATATATCGTGCCGTTAAGTATGATCGACAGATTGGGGAACTTGTTGTCCTTGTAGTATCCCTCAAGCATGTCGAGCATGTCGAGCGGGAACAAGCCTGCGCGCACCACGAAGATCGTGCTGTCGGCATGACTTGCGATAATCGAGGAATCGGCCACGACTTCCACGGGAGGGCAGTCTATGAACACATAGTCGTACTCTTTACGCAGCTGGTCGAGGAGTCCGGGAAGCTTTTCGCTGAACAGCAGTTCGGTGGGGTTGGGAGGCAGGGTGCCGACAGGAATCAGGTACATGCCCTGGGCGTCCTGCACGGGCTGAATCACATCGTTGATGTTCTGTATGCGGTCGGCCAGATAGTCGGCGATGCCGTATTTGTGTCGGTCGCCGTATTTGCTGAGCGAAGCCTTACGCAGGTCCATGTCCATCACCAGTACCTTCTTGCCCTTGATCGAGAATGACTTGGCCAGGTTAAAGGTGATATAAGTCTTCCCGGATCCCGGCGATGCGGATGTCACCATAACGACCTGTGGTTTTGTGTCACGCCCGCGCATGAATTCCAGGTTGGTGCGTATTACGCGGAAAGCCTCGTTGATGACGTTGCGGGAATTGGCCTTGACGGCCACCACGGCCATTTCCTTATGACGTCCGGCCGATGAGAAGGATTTCTTGGCTTTGCCGTCGAAGGGAAGCTCACCGGCGAACGGTATGGTCAGACCGGAGATGTCCTTGCGGTTGCGAACCACGCTCACGTTTGCCTCCTTCATGTAGAGTATGCCTCCGGGGATTGCGATACCGCATACCAAAGCCAGCAGCAGGATGATGGCCTTGCGTGGGGCAACCGGGGTGTCGGGACCGTCGGTCGTGCGTATCATGCGGGTGTTGGACGATGAGAGGGCTTGGTTCAGCTGGTTCTCCTCACGCTTCTGAAGCAGGAATAGATAGAGTTCTTCCTTTACTTTCTGCTGGCGTTCCACACTGAGCAGATAGCGTGCCTGATTGGGGTTTGAGGCGATCTGCGATCTTGCGTGACCCATCAGGTTCTGCTGAGTCTTTATCTGCTCCTGGATGGCGGCTATCTCATTGTCCATGGTGGCGAGCAGGGCATGGCGCGAAGCATCGAGTTCCGCGTCCATAGTGGTGAGCAGAGGATTGTTTTCCGAGCTTTGGCTTGCCAGTGAGTTGCGTTCGCTGACACGGGTGTTGTACTGCACCAGCTGCTGGGTCAGTGCCGGAGCATCCATTACGCCGAGGCTGGAGGGAAGGGGCTTGTAGCCGTTTTTGTTGTCTCGCAGCGAGTTGCGCACATAGCGTAGCATATATGCCTGGTTTTCCAGCTGCTTCAGGTCTTCTTCGCCTTTGCTGGCCTGTGTCATATACAGTTGTGCCGCTGCGGTTACGTCGGGGAGCATGTTGTTGCTCTTGAACTGAGAGATGTCGTGGTCCACGTTGCCCAGTTCTTTCTGAAGTACCTGGATACGCTCGTCGATGAAGTCGCTTGATGAATTGGCCATCTCGCGCTTGTCGAGCATCCATGTGTCGTTATATGCGGCTATCAGTGTGTTCAATATATCCGTGGCTTTTTCAATGGACGGCCCGGTCCATGTAAGTTCCACCACATTTCTCATTTTCTTGTCGACGGTGGATTTCAGTGATGCCGCATAATTTTTAGCGGCGGTACGAACGGAAACGCGGCTTACATTGATGTCGATTTTTGACTCCCGGGCCATCTTTTCGAATCCTTTGGCCGGATTAACTGTAATTCTGCCCAGCGGGGTGCTGACAGGCACGCCGAGACGTCCATGGATGGGGGCACGCTCGAAAGTCTTCTTTTTAAGCTTCAGGTCGGTGATGGTGAAATCTCCGTTCGATTGCAGGTGAAGCTTGAACGAGGCGTTGTCCTCTTCGGGGATGTCAGGCATCGTGACGGTGACGGGCAGCGTGGATCCGTACAGATCCTCGGTGCGGATGCCCTTGCGCGTGGAATAGGAGATGTTAAGTCTGAGTCGCCTTACCACATCACGCATCAAGTCGGGACTGCCTATGATGGCAATCTCGTTATCTACGGGCGAGTTGCCGTTGTTGATGCCCAAGTCCTGGAGCATGGCCGAATTGGCCGACATGGAAGTACCCTTTTCATTGGTGCGTATCATAACCAGCGCGTTACGCGTATATGTCGGCGCCGTGTGCTTTATGTACAGGAATGCCAGTCCGAGGCAGATGATGACGGATATCACGAACCATTGCCAGTTGGACAGACACAGGAACAGGAATTGTTTCAGGTTGATGCCTCTTTCTTTTTTTTGATAGTCAGAGCGGTCTTCGATATATGTATTTTCCATCGGTATGTCTGAAATCCGTATTATTTCTTAGTAAGAGTGATGATCATGGTAGCTACGGAGATAGCGCTTCCGAGCATCGAGATCCAGATGCCGGGCTGTTGCCAGATGTTGCCCGAGGGCTTTGACGTGTTTTTCTTTGTGTTGTTGGGTTCCACGTATATCACATCGTTCTGTTTGAGATAATATACGGGGCTGGAGGCCAGATTCTTGCCATCGACGAGATTGACGGTGTATACTTTCTGGGTGCCGTTTTCATGGCGAATCACCTTGACATTGTCGCGCAGGCCGTAGATGGTCAGGTCGCCTGCCTCGCTGATTGCGTCGAGGATGGTCAGGTCCTGACGTTTTATTCCTACGCGTCCCGGATGGTTGACTTCGCCTAATACCGATACGGCCAGATTGACGAACTCAACGGTCACTATCGGGTTCTTGGCCAGATCGCGGCTGGTGAGTTCACTGCTCAGATACGCTGAAAGCTGTTCGGCGGTCATGCCTTGCACGTGAATCTTGCCCAGAACCGGGAAATTGATGTCACCTTTGGAATCGACGGTGTATGGAGGAGTTTCCTGTTGTGAATATGTCGGTGCGGTCGAGCCTGTCTGGGTCAGAGTCCCGATACGAGTGGTGGGTGACGGCAGATTGAACAGCGCGTTGAGGCGCGGATCGGTGGTATGCACCAGTATGATTACTTTGTCGTCCGGTTCAAGAGTAATGGCTTTGGCCTGTGACAGGGCAAGCTGATCGCCGTTCTGCAGACTCTGGAAATATGTGATGTCCTTGGGCGCGGAGCACGACGTGGCAAGTGCCGTCAGGCTCAAGGCGTACAGCATATAGCGTATGATTCTCATTAATATTCTTATTGCGTTTCCGGGGAAACAAACACTTAATAAACTGTCGTAATAACGCTTGAAAAAGCAGACGGGATCACAAACCGTTAAAAATTCATAATGCCGCCTGACACGAAAATTCATGCCCGACACTCTGAAATTGTCTGACATAAAGCGTTGCAAAGTTATAATTTTTTTCGATATAAAGCAAATCAGACGTCAGAGGTTATACTCAGAAAAGAGGATGAGAGGACAAAAAGGAATATTATTTGGATAAATAGTTGATTCCTGTCGAAGCCTCCACTTCCATATACTAAGAAGAGAGTGTTGGTATAGTCACATATTTTTAGTAATTTTGCGAGAAGAAACCACAAAAACACGAAATAATATGGCTACGAAACCATTTCATTATCAAGAGATGTTCCCGTTGGGACCCGACACCACCGAATACCGGCTGGTGACATCCGATCATGTAAAAGTAGAGAACTGGGGCGGACATGAGTTTCTGGTAGTAGATCCGGAGGCTCTGACCATACTTGCCAACGAGGCGAGCCGCGATTGCTCGTTCCTGCTTCGCCGGGAACACAACGAGATGGTAGCCAAGATACTGCGCGACCCCGAGGCCTCGGACAACGACAAATTCGTGGCGCTGACCATGCTGCGCAACGCCGAGGTGGCCAGCAAGGGCGTGCTGCCTTTCTGCCAGGACACGGGCACAAGCATCTGCGCCGGATACAAGGGCCAGCAGGTGTGGACCGGATGCGACGACGAGGAGAAGATTAGCTACGGCGTCTACAAGACTTACACCGAGAACAACCTGCGTTACTCGCAGAACGCTCCCCTCACCATGTACGACGAGGTGAATACCGGTTGCAACCTTCCCGCCCAGATCGAAATCCACGCCACCGAGGGAATGGAGTATAACTTCCTGTTCGTGGCCAAGGGCGGCGGCTCGGCCAACAAGACATATCTGTATCAGGAAACGAAGGCCATCCTCAACAAGAAGACGCTGGTTCCGTTCCTGATCGAGAAGATGAAGACCCTTGGCACGGCTGCATGTCCTCCGTATCACATCGCGTTCGTGATAGGCGGCACGTCGGCCGAGGCAAACCTGGCCGCTGTGAAGAAGGCCAGCGTGAAATATTACGACAACCTCCCCACCAAGGGCAACGAATACGGTCACGCTTTCCGTGACGTTGAACTGGAGAAGGAACTTCTCGAGGCTGCCCACTGTCTGGGCCTGGGCGCTCAGTTCGGCGGCAAATACTTCGCACACGACATCCGCGTGATCCGTATGCCGCGCCACGGCGCAAGCTGCCCCGTCGGAATGGGCGTCAGCTGCTCGGCCGACCGTAACATCAAGGCCAAGATAAACAAGGACGGCCTCTGGGTTGAGAAACTCGACACGTTCCCCGCAGAGCTTATCCCCGAGGAGATGCGCAACGCCGGCGAGGGCGAGGTGGTGAAAATCGACCTTGACCAACCGATGGAGAAGATTCTGGAGACACTCGACAAATATCCCGTATCGACGCGTCTGAGCCTGAAGGGCACCATCATCGTGGGCCGTGACATCGCTCACGCCAAGATCAAGGAGCGTCTTGACGCCGGCGAGCCGATGCCCCAGTATCTCAAGGATCACCCCATCTACTATGCCGGACCGGCCAAGAAACCCGAAGGAATGCCCAGCGGTTCGTTCGGCCCCACAACGGCAGGCCGCATGGACCCGTATGTAGACCAGTTCCAGGCCGCAGGAGGCTCGATGGTGATGATAGCCAAGGGCAACCGCAGCCAGCAGGTTACGGACGCGTGCAAGAAGCACGGCGGCTTCTACCTCGGTTCCATCGGCGGTCCCGCCGCAATCCTGGCCAAGAACTCCATCAAGAACGTAGAACTCCTGGAGTATCCCGAGCTGGGTATGGAGGCCATCTGGAAGATCGAGGTAGAGGACTTCCCCGCATTCATCCTGGTGGACAACAAGGGCAACGACTTCTTCAAGCAGATCAAGCCCCGCTGCCCTCTGGCATAACATTTGTAACCCTTCTGGCATAACATTTGTAATGAGCTAAATAAAGTATGTTTGGATTCGGACTTTCAGTCGGATCCAAACATATTCTTGTAAAATACTAAGACTGAAGTTAATTGAAGAATATCAGGAATTTCTGCATCATCGCGCACATCGACCACGGCAAGTCGACGCTTGCCGACCGTCTGTTGGAGCGCACCCGCACCGTGGACGCCAAGGACATGGAGGCCCAGGTGCTCGACGACATGGACCTGGAGCGCGAACGCGGCATCACTATCAAGAGCCATGCCATACAGATGGACTATGAGCAGGACGGCCAGCATTATGCGCTGAACCTAATCGACACTCCGGGACACGTCGACTTCTCGTACGAGGTGTCGCGAAGCATCGCGGCGTGCGAGGGCGCGCTGCTGATCGTGGATGCGTCGCAGGGCATCCAGGCTCAGACCATCTCAAACCTCTACATGGCCATCGACAACAATCTGGAGATTATACCCGTCATCAACAAGTGCGACCTCGAGAGCGCCAACCCCGACGAGGTGGAGGACCAGATAGTGGACCTGTTAGGCTGCGACCGTTCGGAGATAATCCGTGCCAGCGGCAAGACGGGCATGGGCGTGGACGAAATCCTCCGGGCCATTGTGGAGCGCATCCCGGCGCCTGTGGGTGATCCCGACGCGCCGCTGCAGGCTCTGATATTCGACTCGGTGTTCAATCCGTTCCGCGGCATCATCGCTTACTTCAAGATCGTGAACGGCCGCATCAAGACCGACGACTTCGTGAAGTTCGTGTCGACGGGCAAGGAATACCACGCCGACGAGGTGGGCGTGCTGAAGCTGGATATGTCGCCGCGCAATGAGCTGTCGGCCGGCAATGTAGGCTACATCATCTCCGGCATCAAGACCAGCCGCGAGGTGCGCGTGGGCGACACCATCACCCATGTGTCCAACCCATGCGACAAGGCCATAGAGGGTTTCCAGGAAGTGAAGCCGATGGTGTTCGCAGGCGTATATCCCATCGACACCGAGGACTTCGAGAACCTGCGTACCTCGCTTGAGAAACTGCAGCTCAACGACGCGTCGCTGACGTTCCAGCCCGAATCGTCGGCCGCGCTCGGCTTCGGTTTCCGCTGCGGTTTCCTCGGCCTGCTCCACATGGAGATAGTGCAGGAACGCCTGGGCCGCGAGTTCGACATGGACGTCATCACCACGGTGCCGAACGTGTCGTACCTGGTTCACGATAAGAAAGGAAACGTGGTGGAGGTGCACAATCCTTCGGGACTGCCGGAAGCCACGCTGATAGATTATATCGAGGAACCATACATACGCGCCACCATCATAACGCAGGCCGACTTTATCGGCCCCATTATGACGCTGTGCCTCTCCAAGCGCGGCGAACTGGTGAAGCAGGAATACATTTCGGGCAACCGTATGGAGCTGACTTTCGACATGCCTCTTGGAGAGATTGTGATAGACTTCTACGACAAGCTGAAAAGCATATCTAAGGGTTATGCCAGCTTTGACTATCACCTGAACGGCTTCCGCGAGTCGAAGCTCGTGAAGCTCGACATCCTGCTGAACGGCGAGGGCGTGGACGCGTTGTCGACGCTGACCCATGAAGCCAATTCGGTAAAGTTCGGCCGCCGCATGTGCGAGAAGCTGAAGGAACTGATACCGCGCCAGCAGTTCGACATCGCCATCCAGGCCGCGATAGGTGCGAAGATCATAGCGCGCGAGACGGTGAAGGCCGTGCGCAAGGATGTGACCGCCAAATGTTACGGCGGCGACATCTCGCGTAAGCGCAAGCTGCTGGAGAAGCAGAAGACCGGCAAGAAGCGAATGAAGAAAATTGGCTCCGTCGAAGTGCCACAGAAGGCCTTCCTCGCCGTCCTCAAACTCGACTAAGGTTTGCGGGCGGGGTCGCAGGTGAGGCCGACGCCGAGCTTCTTGAAGATCTTGTGGTCCACTTCGCCGAGCATGACGGTGGAATGCACCTGACATCCCTTTAGCTCTGGAAGCTGTTCCAGCGCCTTGCGGGCGTTCTCGTCGCGGGTGCTGAGCACGGAAAGCGCCACCAGTACCTCGTCGGTGTGAAGGCGCGGATTGTGGCCGCGCAGATAGGCGGTCTTGGTGTGTTGGATAGGCTCTATCAGTTCCTGGGGAATCAGCTTGACACTGTGGTCGATGCCGGCTAAGTGCTTGATGGCGTTCAGTATTAGTGCCGCGCTCGGGCCGAGCAGGTCGCTGGTCTCGGCCGAGATGATGGAGCCGTCCTGCAGCTCGATAGCCGAGCAGGGACGACCGGAACGTTCGGCACGCTCGCGTGCCACGGCAATGGGCTTGCGATAGGAGGTGTCGATGCCGGCCTGCTTGAACAGCAGTTCGATCTTGTCCACCTCCGCCTCGTTGCCGTCGCCTTGCGCCAGCTTGTTCAGCGCCTGAAAATAACGGAGCACTATCTCGTTTTTCGATGCCTCGCGGCACACCTCGTCGTCGCTGATGCAGAAGCCAACCATATTCACGCCCATGTCGGTGGGCGACTTGTAGGGACTCTCGCCGTAGATACCCTCGAACAGGGCGTTGAGCACTGGAAAAATCTCGATGTCGCGATTATAGTTGATGGCCGTCTTGCCGTATGCGTCGAGGTGGAAAGGGTCGATCATGTTCACATCGTTAAGGTCGGCGGTGGCCGCCTCGTAGGCGATGTTGACGGGATGCTTCAGCGGCAGGCTCCATACGGGGAATGTCTCGAACTTGGCGTAACCGGCCTGGATGCCGCGCTTGTGCTCGTTGTACAGCTGGGAGAGACATACGGCCATCTTGCCGCTGCCCGGGCCGGGGGCGGTGACTATGACTAACGGGCGCGAGGTCTCGATATAATCGTTCTTGCCGAAACCCTCGTCGGACGCTATGAGCTTTACGTTGGTGGGATACCCGTCGATCATGTAGTGACAGTAGGTGCGGATGCCCATGCGCTCCAGTTTGGCGCGGAATGCGTCGGCGCTGCTCTGGCCGTTGTAATGGGTTATCACTACCGAACCGACCATGAAACCACGGTTCTGGAACTCTTTGCGCAGACGAAGCACGTCCATGTCGTAGGTGATGCCTAAGTCGCCGCGAACCTTGTTCTTCTCGATGTCGGTGGCGCTGATCACTATCACGATCTCGATGCGGTCGCTGAGTTTGCTCAGCATCTTGAGCTTGCTGTCGGGCTGGAAGCCCGGTAACACGCGCGACGCGTGATAGTCGTCAAACAGTTTGCCGCCAAGCTCCAGATAGAGCTTATTGCCGAATTGGGCTACTCTCTCACTGATATGCTCCGACTGGATGCGGAGATATTTGTCGTTGTCGAATCCGTGTTTCATAACGGGATACAAAATTAATAATTTTGCCCCGGATTCGCAAATGCGAATTAGTTTACAAAGTTTAGAAAGTTTAGAAAGTTAAGAGGATAGCTCAGACTATTCAGGCGGGGTTGGGATTGTATCGGTTGTCAAGAAGTGCAAAAAGTTGCTCGGAGGCCGTGGCGGTCTTCACTTTGTCGATGACGTCGGTCACGGTGCCGTCGTTGTCGCACACGAACGTGGTGCGGACTATGCCCCAATAGCGGCGCCCGGCCATTACCTTGAGCGCCCATACGCCCGCTAACTCGCACAGATGGCCCTCCGTGTCGCTGACAAGCGGGAAGGGGAGTTCGTTTTTCTCGGCAAAGCGCTGATGGCTCTTGGCCGGATCCTTGCTCACGCCGATTATCTGGTAGCCCATGTCAAGGAACGTCTGGTAGTTGTCGCGAAACGACTTCGCCTCAAGGGTGCACCCCGGAGTGCTGTCCTTCGGATAGAAATAAATGATGAACCGCTTGCCGGGGTAGTCGGACAGCTTTACTTCTTTGCCCTCGGCATCGAGTCCCAATACGTCGGGAAATTTATCGCCTATATTCATAATTCTAAAGAGTGTTTATAATAGTACGTTTAGTTTGTGTCTGCGGTTCACTCGGCCAGCATTGGAGTCTCGGCGTCGAGGCCGCGCAGGTAGCGGGCGAATAGCAGCAGGAACACTGCCGACACCACCGCGCCGGTGCCGATGGCCACGCTGTATGGTATCGGGCTGCCGGTCATGGACTGCGCCAGCGACGAGAATCCTTCAGGCGCGAACACGATGTATGTCACCGTTACCATGGTCATGAACAGGGCCGGAATCAGCGTGACTATGTATAGCTTATGGTTTGCGGCAAGATATACGGTGATGGCCCAGAGGGTGAACACCGACAGCACCTGGTTGCACCATGCGAAGTAGCGCCACAGCACCTCGTAAGGCATCAGCATCACGGCGAAGCAGAGAGCGAAGATGGGTATGGAAATCATCAGGCGCTTGGCCACGGTCTTTTGGTTGAAGTTGAGGAAATCGGCGGCGATGAGCCTGGCGGAGCGCAGGGCGGTGTCGCCGCTGGTTATGGGAGCGGCTATCACGCCCAATATGGCGAGTATGCCGCCGAAGGTGCCAAGCCACGTCTTGCTGATGTCGTTAACCAATATGGCAGGCGAGCCGTTGCCCATATAGTCCTGCAGTCCCTCGTAGCCGCCTGTGAAAGCTATTGCCGCCGCAGCCCATATCAGGGCCACGATACCCTCGGTGACCATGGCGCCGTAGAACACGGGACGCGCGTGCTTCTCGTTCTGCAGGCAGCGCGCCATCATGGGCGACTGCGTGGCGTGGAAACCGGAGATGGCTCCGCACGCTATCGACACGAACATCATGGGGAAGATAGGACTGGCGGCTGCGTCTGCCTTACGGTTGCTCATGTCGCCCCATATTTCGGGCATCGCGCCCCAGTGCGTATATAATGCAATCATAATACCTACGGCCATGAACAGCAATGCGAATCCGAACAGCGGATACAGCTTGCCTATCAGCTTGTCGATGGGGAGGAGAGTGGCCAGCATATAGTAGGCGAATATCACCACAATCCAGAACACGCGGTCCAGACTCTCGGGTGTGAGCATCGCCAGCAGGTCGGCGGGGTTATATACGAACACGGCGCCCACCAGCACCATCAGCAGCAGGGCGAACACGCGCATCACGTTCTTTACGCCCGTGCCGAGCTGCATACCCACTATCTCAGGGAGCGACGCCCCCTTGTTGCGCAGCGACAGCATACCCGACATGTAGTCGTGCACCGCGCCGGCGAAGATGGTACCGAACACTATCCAGAGGAAAGCGGCCGGCCCGAACATAACGCCCATGATGGCGCCGAATATGGGCCCCAGGCCCGCTATGTTCAGGAACTGGATCAGGAATATCTTCCAGGTGGGGAGCTTTACATAGTCCACGCCGTCGGCCATGGTATGAACCGGTGTGGGACGTGATGAGTCCTGTCCGAACACCTTACTTACGAACATTCCGTAAGTGAAGTATCCGGCAATGAGGATAAGAAGAGCGATTGAGAAAGAAATCATTTCGATGTAGGTTGGGGTGGTTGAGGTAAGGTCTTTAAGGACTTTAAGGACTTTAAGGTCCTTAAGATCCTTATGGAGTTACTTCCGTTCGGCTTTGTAGATGTCGGAGAGGGCGCGGTGCACTTCGCGGCGCTGCTTGGCGACGGTGCTTTCGTAGGCGGCGATGTCATCGGCCAGTGAATCAGAAGGAGAGTCGTAGTATTCGCGGCGCATCCGGTCCAAAGTGTCGAGGTCCTTGTCCAGAGTCTGTTTCTGAACTAAGTATTTGCGCATCATGTTTGCTGCGGCCTTGTTGCGGAAGTCGGAATAGTCGGTATACACCACGCCGCCATCCATGGGCAGGTGGAACAGCATAGGCTTGGCTTCCTGCGTCGGGTCGATGGCGTCGATGGTCTCGAGCAGTTCGGCATAGTCGGCGTCGGGATCCTGGGTGGACTGCCAGTCTATGAGCAGCGCGCGGTCGGCAAGGTCTTCATCGTCGGGATCGTAGTTCTTTCGCAGGTCGTTCACCTTGAACAGATATATGGTGATTAGGTCGCCGAGCTGGTTACGGTCGGTGGCGAACCAGCCTACGCCGTTCATTTCGTCGATGGCAAGCAAGTAGTCGTCGTATGGGGAGTTGTACGGCATTCCGAGGTTCTGCGGCTGCAGGAACGAACCGTCGGAGGCATCGCGCGTGGCCACCATGATGTCGTAGCCTCCGAGGCCTTCGGGCGATTTCTGCGCGTAATAAAGTGTGGTGCCGTCGGCCATCATGAAGGGATATGCCGCGTCTTGACCCTCGTCGGCCAGGTCGTCGAGTATCGAGGGTTCAGACCATGAACCGTCCACTAATTTCGAAGCCTCCACCAGCACTAATGTGCCGAGCGAGTCGGGTTCGGCCCAGACCTTGTAGTCGCCACCTTCGTTGGTGAACACATAATCCACCAGTCCTTCGGCATCCTGACCGGATGAGGGGAGTGCCGCGCCGTCACGCAGTCTGCCGGCCGACGGCGGAAGTTTGTATGCCTTGAAGAAGTCGAGACGGGGCACGGAGATAGAGTCGAGAATCTCGATCTTCTCGACGCGCTGCATGAAGTTGGCGGCGTTCTCGACACGCTGCATCATCTCGCGCCCTTCTTCGGTCTGAGTGCCGGCCACGGTCCGTTTCCCCTTGCGCACGGGAGAGGGCTTCAGAAGTTCCTCGGCCAGCTCGAAGTCATAGTTGTTATATGCCTGACGCGCACGCTCCTGGTTCTCGGCGCTTTGTCCCATCGCGGCCAGCGTCACTGCGGCGGCCGCCATTGTCATCACAATCCTCTTCATAACTGCAAAAGTAATGTAACCACAAAAGTAGTGATTATTTCATAATAAAACAAATAAGACCCCGCGCCGATTGCAGCGCGGAGCCTTATTTGTCTTTATCAGGCTTACCTTTGTCTCGTTTGCCTGTGTGGGTTGGTTCAGGCCAAGACGTTCACGTCTTGCACCGTAGCCCTTACTTCTGCAGGTAGTCGGCCAGCTGGTCGGGGCGGAAGTTGTTGATGAAGTCGGCGTGCTTTGCCACCTCGGCCTGTCCGTACTTGACGAACACGCGGAGCGAGCGGCGGAAGGCGTCGTTGCGCGTGGTGTCGTCCAGCAGCAGCAGACCCATCACGGTGTAGCCGGCCATCTCGACGAGGCGGCGTGCGTGGAAGTCAACGTACTCGGTGCTGTCCTGACCGGTCACGGTCTCGACTGCGGCGGCAAGCTGCTGGCACATGAACTGCAGCGTGGCCTTTATGTCCTGGTCCTCGGGCTTGCATTCCTTCTCAAGCTCGGAGTTGATCCAGTTCAGGTATGTGCCGGTGGTGACGTGGCGGATGGCTGCCACTACCTGCAGCTGGGTCGTTCCCTCGTATATGCTGGTGATGCGGGCGTCGCGGTAAACGCGCTCGCAGGCATAGTCCTTCATGAAACCGGAACCGCCGTGGATCTGGATGCAGTCGTAGGCGTTCTGGTTGCAGAACTCGGAGCTCATGCCCTTGGCCAGCGGAGTGAAGGCGTCGGCCAGACGGCTGAATGCCTTGGCTTCCTTCTTCTCGTCCACGGTGAGCTTGCGCTCCTTGGCGATGTCGTCGTAAGCCTTGTAGATGTCCACGAAACGCGAGCAGGCGTAGAGCAGGGCGCGCGATGCGTCGAGCTTGGCCTTCATGTTGCTCAGTATCTCGCACACGGCGGGGAACTCGATGATGGCTTTGCCGAACTGCTTGCGCTCCTTGGCATACTGCAGAGCTTCGCGGTAGGAGATCTCGCTGAGGCCCACGCTCTGTGCTGCGATGCCCAGGCGTGCGCCGTTCATCAGCGCCATCACGTACTTGATCAGACCCATGCGGCGGCTGCCCACCAGCTCGGCGGGTGCGTTGCGGAACACCAGCTCGCATGTGGGGCTGCCCTTGATACCCATCTTGTTCTCTATGCGGCGTACGGTGACGCCGCCGTTACGCTTGTCGTAGATGAACATCGAGAGGCCGCGGCCGTCGTGCGAGCCTTCCTCGGAACGAGCCAGCACCAGATGGATGTCGCTGTCGCCGTTGGTGATGAAACGCTTCACGCCGTTCAGCACCCATGTGCCGTCCTCCTTCTCGGTGGCCTTGAGCATTACGCTCTGCAGGTCGGAACCGGCGTCAGGCTCGGTCAGGTCCATCGACATGGTCTCGCCGGCGCATACGCGGGGAATGTATTTCTGCTTCTGCTCCTCGTCGGCAAACTCATAGATTGTCTCGGCGCAGTCCTGCAGTCCCCACAGGTTCTCGAAGCCCGCATCCGCGCGGCTCACGATGTCGGCGGCCATGATGTAGGGAGTGATGGGGAAGTTGAGACCGCCCAGACGGCGGGGCATCGCCATGCCCATCAGGCCGGCCTTGCGGCAGGCGTCCAGGTTGGCCTGTGTGCCCGAGGCATAGATGACACGACCGTTCTCCACACGCGGGCCCTCGTGGTCCACGCCCTCG
Source organism: uncultured Bacteroidales bacterium (assembly GCA_900542185.1). Taxonomy (GTDB): domain Bacteria; phylum Bacteroidota; class Bacteroidia; order Bacteroidales; family Muribaculaceae; genus Lepagella. Next base: position 78,090 of record UQMZ01000002.1, on the reverse strand, counting down.
GCGTTCTGTGAAATGGTCTCGGCGCAGATTTCGCCTACTATCTCCAGTACCTTGTCGTAGCTGTCGAGTGCGTCGGCATAGTCAAGGGGCGCGTAGTCATACTTGCCGGCATCGGCATAGCCGCGCTCTTTCAGCTCCACGATCTTCTCCATCATCGGATGGGTAAGATAGTGCTTCAGTTCCGGATTGTCTGTATAGAAATTAGCCATTGCTTACTTGGTGTTCTTTTTGTAGTACTTGATGAGTTTGGGAACGACGTCCTCGATGTCGCCTGTGATCACATAGTCGGCGATGGTGTTGATGGGGGCGTCGGGGTCGTTGTTGACCGAGATGATGATGGAGCTCTCCTGCATACCGGCTATGTGCTGGATCTGGCCGGAGATGCCGCATGCTATGTAGAGCTTGGGACGTACCGTCAGACCGGTCTGGCCGATCTGAGCGTCATGGTCTATCCAGCCGGCGTCGACAGCGGCGCGGCTTGCGCCCACTTCGCCGCCGAGCACGTCGGCCAGCTCGCGCAGCAGTTCGAAGTTCTCCTTGGTGCCTACGCCGTAACCGCCGGCAACGACGATGGGAGCGTTCTTCAGGTTGCTCTTGGACTTCTGCACCTGGCGGTCTATAACCTCTACGACGAAGTCCTCGGGAGCGGTATAGTCGGCCACGTTCAGGTCAACAACCTCGCCCTTGTATGCCGGATCCTTGATCTCCTTCTTCATCACGCCCTCGCGTACGGTGGCCATCTGGGGACGGTGGTCGGGATTGACGATGGTGGCCACGATGTTGCCGCCGAATGCAGGACGGATCTGCAACAGCAGGTCCTTATACTCCGTGCCGGTGCGGGCGTCGGTGTGGTCGCCGATCTCCAGCTGGGTGCAGTCGGCGGTAAGACCCGAATGCAGCGCGCTCGATACGCGGGGACCAAGGTCGCGGCCTATGGACGTGGCGCCCATGAAGGCGATGCGCGGCTCCTTCTCCTTGAACAGGTTGATCAGTATGGAGGCGTGGGGCAGCGAAGTGTAGGGATACAGACGCTTGTCCTCCACCTTATATACAGTGTCCACTCCGTAGGGGAACAGCTGATTCTCGATATCTTTCAGATTGTCGCCGGCCACTACAGCCTCGAGCTTGATGCCCAGCTTGTCGGCCAACGCGCGGCCCTTGGTGAGCAGCTCAAGGCTCACGTCGGCCACTTTACCGTCCTCATACTCGCAATATACTATGAGGTTGTTCTTGTCTGATGCCATAATATTATCCGATGGTATGATTAGCGATAAGTTCCTGCATCAGGACCTCGATATCCGCGTCGGTGTTCTCGACACGGCGGGCATCCTTGGCAGTGAATACTACATTCTCAATGTGCTTTACTTTTGTGGGAGAACCTGCGAGACCGCACTGGTTCAGGTCGGCGTCGACGGAAGCGGCGTTCCATTCGCCGATGTTGAGCCATTCGCGCTCGGCCATCAGCTTCTGACGGCGCTCGTCGTTGGCAGCCTCGGAGGGCACGGCGGCATACTTATACTTCTGCACGTTGCGTGCGTTGCGGGGGCGGCAGGGAGCGGCCGAACCGTTGACGGTGATCACGGCGGGCATGGGCACCTTGACGGTCTCCACACCGCTTTCGATGCGGCGGAGCACGGTGGCGTGGCCGTTCTCGGCGTCGATGATCTCCTCGGCGTATGTTACCTGCGGCAGAGCCAGTTTCTCGGCCACCTGGGGGCCAACCTGGGCGGTGTCGCCGTCAATGGCCTGACGGCCACCGAGTATCAGGTCGAAGTCGCCTATCTTCTTCACGGCCGTAGCCAGGGCGTAGCTTGTGGCCAGCGTGTCGGCACCGGCGAAAGCGCGGTCGGACAATACTATGCCGTTGTCGGCGCCACGGTACATTCCTTCGCGGATGATTTCGGCGGCGCGTGCCGGTCCCATGGTCAGGATGGTGACCTTGGTGCCGGGATACTTGTCCTTCAGGCGCAGGGCCTGCTCCAGGGCATTCAAATCTTCGGGATTGAAAATCGCCGGCAGCGCCGCGCGATTGATGGTCCCGTCCTCCTTCATGGCGTCTTTGCCTACGTTCCTCGTGTCAGGAACCTGCTTCGCCATTACTATTATGTTAAGGCTCATATTGAAGTTGTTTATACTAATTTGCGTATAATAAAATCTTGAAGTTGTTTACTTTATGGCAATCTTTATTAATATTTTGGGCATCTTTGTCCGCTTTCATCGGGACCAACCTATTGGTTGCTCCCTCTTCAATCGAACAAACCTGCTCCAAAATCTTAATAAATCTTACCATAAAAATTAGTATAAACAACTTCTTGAATTTGTTTTTTCTATATTGGGTCTTACAGAGTATAATCAGGTTTTCGCCTTGGCGTATATCGTCATGATGTATGTGCAGCGAAAACGGATTTCCTCGCAAAGTTACAAAAAAATTCTCACTTTCGGAATTTTCGTGCAAAATAGGTGGTCGCGGGGCACTTGGCAGGTAAGCTGAAATTGGGTCAAACTGTAAGCGGAGTTCGGTTGTTCTAAGATGAAAAGGGGGAGGGGAACGAACGGGAAAACGGAAAGGAACCACAATGTATCTGAACAGACTTAGCCATATATTCCATATAATAGTTATGGGAGTCGTGGGCGTGCTCGCGGGCGGGTGCGGCATCCTCGACGACCTTAAGCCCTGCGAGGGTAAGGTCAGGGTGGAGTTTGACTGGAGCCGGCTGAGTTATCACGATTTCACGATGCCCGAGGGGATGACGTCGCTGTTCTATCCCGAGACCGGCGGCGACTACTGGCGGTTCGAGACACCGTGGCAGGGTGGCTTCGTGACGCCGCCGTTGGGACAGTGCCGCGTGGCCGCGCTCAACAACGACACGCGCAGCGTGGTGTGGCAGGGCTTTGATTCCGCCGAAACACTTTATGCCTACACCATGCCGGGCGAAATCCTCTCTACCGTGGCTGAACAATACCGTGGTGCCGCTCCGCCGCGCGTAACGCCCGAGCCGATGCGTCAGGCGCCGGACCCGGTATTCGTGGCCGACACCACCGAATCCGTCACCGACCAGGTACACGAAACGGTAGTAAGACTCGTCACCCGGCAGTTTACGCCACTGTACACCATAATCGTGGAGGATGTGGAAAATATCGGCTCGGTGGTGACATGCAGCGCGTCGCTGTCAGGGCTGGCGGCCGGCAAATACTTAGTGTCTAACCGCAGGATGGATGTGCCGGTCACGATGCCTTCGCCTATGTCCGTAAACGAGGGAATGTTGACTGGAAGCCTGTTCTGCTTCGGACCGGCTTCAGATGCGTTGCCGCATACGCTCAGCATATATGTGTGGCTGGCCGACGGTCAGAAGCAGGTGTACGCTTTCGATGTGTCGGACATCGTGAACAGCAATTCCGACAGCCTGATGCTGACAATACGGGTGTCGGGTCTGAAACTTCCCGACGTCAAGCCTAATCCCGACGGCGGGGGCATGGACGTAGATATCGACAACTGGACTGTCGAAAATATAGAATTGACGAATTGAAAAGGACAGCATACATATTGATGACGGCGGCCACGATGCTGGCTACGGGTTGTTCCAGGGACAACGGCCCGGACATTCCCGTGACCGGTCAGGCCATATCGTTCACGGCTTCCGTTCCGGCCAACGCTCAGTCCGGAGTGCCTACACGCGCCGTGGCCACGACCGGTACGCTGACGGACTTCACGGTCTATAGTTTCATCCAAGGCACTGGTCAGGAGTATATGAGCGACGTGAAGGTGAGCAAGAACCGGGACGGGTTGTGGCAATACTCGCCGACGCAATACTGGCCCAGGAACGACAAACTGAATTTCTACAGTTTCGCTCCGTCCCGCGACCGGATACACTGTGACCCGGTGTCGACCGACGGCACCGGCCCGGACATACCTAATTTCGTGAACGACGGCAGCGTGGACCTGCTGTATGGCGTCAATATGGGACTGGATGACTCCACGCCACAGGTCAAGATCAACTTCCGCCATGCGTTGTCGCGCGTGCATTTCCGGGTCGTGCCCAAGGAGGGCACCGGCCTGACCCTCGACATCGGCAAGGTGACATTAGTGAATGTGTTGCAGAGCGGATCGTTCATGTTTCCTCGGCAGACCACGGCGCCGGGAGACATCGCGGTTGGTTCCGGCAGCTGGAGCGATCTGAAGCGGCGCGAGTCTGTGGCGGTCGGCGACGATGCCTTCTTCATGATACCGCAGGGAGTGGGCGCGGCCGACAACGTCATGCTGCGCGTGAAGTGCAGGATATTGAAGGACGGCTCGCAGGTATGCCCGTCGGGTTCGGAGACCGTGGATCAGAACGGCATGGCCGACATTGTGATTCCGCTTGCGCACGGCACCACACAGACATGGCTGCAGGGACACGCATACAATTACACGGTGTCTATAGACAATTATGTGTCGGACTATGTAGACTTCGACATCACGGTAAACGAGTACGAGGACTTCAACGAGGCTCCCGGAGACGCGCCGGATGCTGTTATAGAATATAGCGCCGTGTTGCCAGAAGGAGCGAATGTGGCCAAATTCAACGATTTCGCCGCCTGGGCCTTTACTCAGGACAATATATTGATGAACGGGATGATGGTCCAGCGGTCGGGCGCTGACTGGACATATTCCCCTACGGTAAACTGGCCGTCGTCGTGGGTACTGGTCAACGCGCTTGGCGAGACAGGCTGGATTGCCGACGACATACGCTATAAAAACTTCAACGTGCGTTTCGCCGGCCTGCGTAACGAGCCGATACAAGTGGCGGATTTCAACGTAGGTCAGAAAGGGGGCGATGGATTGCCTGTGGGAGCCAACGGCGGGGCCGACATGCTGTATGCCTGCGCCCATGCCGAGCGATACGAAGGCAAACCGATCAACCTCCGGTTCCGTCATGCGCTGGCCAAGGTAGTGATAAACTATCATACTCTGGAGTACGGTCTGAGGATGCGGGTGCGCGGCGCCTATTTCCGTACCAACAACACGGTCGGGTCGTTCGACCTGCCTGTGATCAGCACCGAGAACGGCAATCCCGTAGGGACCAATGCCTGGACATCGTCACACCCCGGCGTGATTCAGATAGCCAAGGCCAATCCGTTGAAGTATTATGACAACAATTTGTCCCCCGGCTGCATCTTAGGCCCGGAAGTGTATGTGATACCGCAGAAAGTGACCGCGTGGGACCGTCGTCCCAACACGCCCGACGAAACGCCTACGGGTCAATATCTGTTCCTGCGGGCTGCGATGATCATGCAGGACGCCGACGGCAACGAGACGCAGGTATGGCCTGCGCCCGGCGATGCCGGTTATGTGACGGCCCACGGCGACGCATATCTCTACGTGCCGCTAAGCGACCGCGAAATGGAATGGCAGCCCGGATACGCATACGTCTACGACATCGGTTTCGCACGACCTAACGGCACGTTCACCGCCGACGACTATCGCAACGGCAATCCTTACCCGAACACAAACATGAGCATCCATGTGCGCGTATTCTCCGACTTCGACATGCAGCACGGCGTCAGCGACTACTGGATTTACTTCTGACAATTTTAAGGAACGATGCCTTAAGAGAAATTGCAGTGTCGTGATAAAATTATTAATTTTGAAAATCAAAAACATAATATACATGAAAAAACTTATTACGACTCTATTGTCAGGGGCGATGGCCGTGATGTCGGCTGGTGCGGCACAGCATTGGGTGGGCGGCGACATATCGCTGCTGCCGGAATACGAGAAGGCCGGCGCTCAATACAAGGACCATGACGGCAAACCGATAGCCGAGCTGCTGCCATGGCTCCACGATCAGGGCATGAATGCAATGCGCGTGCGCCTGTTCGTCAATCCCGACAAGTACAAGGAACAGCATCAGAACGATGCGGACGCCGACACTAAGTATGACCCCAACGCCTGTCAGGACTTAGAGTACATCATTCCGCTGTGCAATCGCATCGTTGACAACGGCATGGCGCTGATGCTCGATTTCCATTACAGCGATACATGGGCCGATCCGGCCAAGCAGTGGACGCCCATTGACTGGCAGGGTCTCGGCGATGAGGAACTGTATCAGAAGATATTCGACTACACGCGTGATGTGCTGCTGCAGCTCAAGGCCGCGGGTGTGACGCCGACGTTCATACAGCCGGGCAACGAAATAAGCTACGGTATGCTGTGGGGGCCTGTCGGGACTTCCGATCCGAAGAAGGCCCTGATGGGCAGCGACGCCAACTGGGAGCGCTTCGCCACACTGCTGAAGATGGCCATACTTGCGTGCAACGACGTGTGCCCCGACGCGAAGATAATACTCCACACCGAGCGCGTGCAGCAACCCGATGTGCTGGAACATTTTTACAATCAGATGGCCAGGTATAACGTGCCGTACGAGATAATCGGACTCAGCTATTATCCCTACTTTCACGGCAACCTCAGCGTGCTGGACAAGGCTCTGAAGACGCTGACACAGAAGTTTTCCGACAAGAATATAATGATAGTGGAGACTGGCTACAGCTATAAATGGGAGGTGCCGGGTACGACGGTCAACAACTCCTCGACGTGGCCTTATACGGAAGCCGGCCAGGCGAAGTTCGTCAGGGATCTGGTCGCAGAACTTGATAAATACAGTCAGGTTGACGGACTGTTCTGGTGGTGGATGGAATACAACGCGTTCGGCACGAGTCTGAGCGGCTGGTACAACGCTCCGCTGTTCGATTCCACCACGGGCAAAGCCACCGAGGCGCTGAAGGAACTATGCTCGTTCGGCACCAGTGCCGTCGAGGGGATAGAAGCTGACAATACTGCAGATGCCGACCGCTGGTACAACCTGCAGGGTATCCGTATCGGCAAGCCTAAGACATCAGGCATATATATCCGGAACGGCAGGAAGACGTATGTCCGGGTGCAGTAAGGCATCGCGGATATGGATAAAAAATAAGGTGTGTCGCTGGCGACACACCTTATTTTTTATTTTATGCTATGTTGCTGTTGGAATCGGCGGGGTAATCAGTCCTCCTCCTCGGCAACGATCTCGAATGTAACCTCGGCGGTGACTTCCTTGTGGAAGCGGATCTTGGCTACATGCTCGCCGATCTGGCGTGCGGGTTCGAGGTCGATGATCTTGCGGTCGATTTCGTGACCGAGCTTCAGGAGAGCCTCGGCGATCTGAGCGGGACCTACGCTGCCATAGATGTTGCCGTTGGCGGCAGCTTTGGCTGTGATGACGGGGCGAACGCCTTCAAGAGCGGCGGCTGCGTTCTGAGCCTCGGCCAGAACGGCTGCGATCTTGTGGGCCTGCTGACGCTGGTTCTCGGCCAGCACCTTCAGCGCTGCGTTCGATGCGATTACGGCCAGTCCCTGGGGAATCAGGTAGTTGCGGCCGTAGCCGTCCTTTACCTCTACGATATCATCCTTATAACCTAAGCTCGGGATGTTCTGCTTCAAAATTACTTTCATCTTTACGGTGCTTTTAACGGTTATACAATGATTATTTCATCAGGTCGGTTACGTAGGGAAGCAGGGCGAGGTGGCGGGCACGCTTCACGGCCTGGGCCACACGGCGCTGGAACTTCAGCGAGGTTCCGGTGATGCGGCGGGGCAGCAGTTTGCCCTGCTCGTTCAGGAACTTCTTCAGGAACTCGGGATCCTTGTAGTCGATATACTTGATACCGCTGCGCTTGAAGCGGCAGTATTTCTTCTTCTTGACGTCTACCGAAAGGGGAGTGAGGTAACGAATCTCGTTGTTTGCTGCCATGATTAAGCCTCCTTCTGTTCTGTGGCCTCGGCGGGTGCTTCGGCGGGTTTCTCTGCTGCGGTTGCTGCTCTCTTGTTACGACGCTTCTCGGCGTACTCCACTGCGTACTTGTCGAGGCGGAAGGTGAGGAAACGGATCACGCGCTCGTCGCGGCGGTAAGCGGTCTCCAGACGCTTTACGATTGTAGGCTCGGCCTCAAACTCGAACAGAACGTAGAAACCTGTGGACTTCTTCTGGATAGGATAGGCGAGTTTGCGCAGTCCCCACAGTTCCTCGTTGACCAGCTTCGCGTCGTTCTCTTTCAGAACGTCCTTGAATTTCTCTACCGCTTCCTTCATCTGCTCATCAGACAAAACGGGAGTTAAAATGAAAACGGTCTCGTAATGATTCATTGTGTTGTTTATGAATGTTTGTGATTTTTGCGGTGCAAAATTAATACTTTTTTCCGACATAACCAAATCCCGCTGCTTCCTCCCACCTTTTTCTCCTTAAAATAATATACTGGTTTTGTCGATTTTGCCGGTTATAACCGTAAAAACATGCAAATTATGTCAACTTTTCAGGTTATAACCGGTAAATCATGCAGTTTTTGTTTGCTTTCACGGTTATACTCGGTTATCTTTGCGGAAAATTTCGTTTGAATTCACTGACATCATGATGTTTCGGGAGATAAAGATTTTTCTGTTGCAGCACATAGACTGCGGCGAGTATTCGCATCTGGTCACGATGGTGATAATCCTGTTGGGTATCGCCGTGGCTGCGGCATTGTCGTACTACGTATGCAAGGGGCTGCTCTACATGGCCGAATGGCTGATAGAGAAAAGCCCTACAAAATGGGACAACGACCTGTTCGACCGTCATTTCATGCGCGGCGTGTCGCAGCTGGCGCCGGCGCTGCTGGTCAACTGGCTGCTGCCGGCGCTGTTCTCGGCCAAGGAACAGCATGAGGTGCAGTGGGTCAGCGACCTCACTTCGCTCTATATACTGTGGGTAATCGTCAGGATACTGAACATATTCCTCGGCAACGTCTATCAGGCCTTCACCAAGCGGAAGCGGTTCCGCCCGTACGCCGTGAAGGGAATATTCCAGATGCTGAAGTTGGTGGTGATAGCCGCGGGTATAATCATCACTGTCAGCATTCTGTTAGGCAAGCAACCGATGGTGATTCTGACGGCTCTCGGTGCCTCGGCGGCGGTGCTGATGCTGGTGTTCAAGGATACGATCCTCGGCCTGGTGGCCTCCGTGCAGCTGACGGCCAACAAGATGCTGCATCGAGGCGACTGGATAGTAATGCCGCGCCATGACGTCAACGGCGAGGTGCTCGACGTGTCGCTGACAACCGTAAAGATACGTAATTGGGACAATTCCGTAACCACCATTCCGCCGTATGTGCTGGTATCCGATTCGTTCAGCAACTATGAGCCCATGCGTCAGTCGGGCGGACGTCGTGTGGACCGCTCCATCTATATCGACATCAACACCGTAGGCTTCTGCACCGAGGAGCGGATAGACCGCCTGCGGGCTGCCGGGCGCCTGGAGGGCGTCTCCGACCTGCGCGCAGCCGAGACGGTGAATCTGTCGCTGTTCCGCAATTATCTGGAGCGCTGGCTTGCGGCGCATCCCGATGTGAACGAGGATATGCTGCTGATGGTGCGTCAGATGGAGCCGACACAGGCCGGCCTGCCGCTGCAGCTCTATTTCTTCCTGCGCACCACGGAATGGAAAGCCTTTGAACGCGTGCAGTCCGACATCTTCGACCACGTCTACGCCGTGATCCGCGAGTTCGGCCTCGCCATCTACCAGCGTCCGGCCGGCACCGACATCATCGAGGCATCGCACCCCGTCGCACGCATCGAAAACCGCTGAAGCATTACTTTCCGAGTTCTGCTTTCAGGCGTGTGATTAGATCAGCTGGATTGTCGGAGGTGTTGATTTTCCGGACCATTAGGTTCCCCTGCGCGTCGTAAAGAGCTACATGCGGAATCATCAGGGAGCCGTCGCTGTTGCCGAAAATCCTGAAGACATCGTCGTGGAGTTCTTTCCCGGCTATGGCATGGGTTCCCTTTACTCCGAGTTTCCGGGCTATTTCCTTGGATGCCGTTTTCCCGGATTCCTCTTCGTCTATGGAGATATACACCAGTTTCAGACCGCTTTCAGCAGCAAATTTGCGCAGCGGCTCCAGTTGGGTGAAGCTTTTTCTGCACGGCCCGCACCAGCTGGCCCATATATCCACCAACACAGGCGAGCCTTTGAACCGGGCCACCAGTTCATCGACGCTCCTGATATCGTCCACGAACGTTATGTCCGTGTCGTTGATGCCTGAGTTAACCGATATATTTCTGTCGACGGCCTCTTTCAGTCGCGGCAACAGCGGAGACTGCGGGTAACGGGCCTGGAATTCATCGTACAATACAGGAATTCCCTGCGCAAACCGGTTCTGGGCCACATCGTCGAATATCACCGACGCTTCGAGGCGTTCCGCGTTCAGGCCGGTATGGTAGGCACGGTAGTAATCGGTCTTGAACCGGTTCACGTCGTCGGGACTGCCGTCGCCAGTGTATTCGGGGATGCTCGGAAAAATACGCAGAAGAGACATCGACAGCGCGTTCAGGGGATTGCGGAAATCCACGGTCCTCTCAAATTCAGCTCTTTTGCGTTCCCATTCGTCCAGGATTGCCTTGTCAGTACACCCATGTTCCCTTCTTGCCTTGATTTCGTTGAAGAATTTATATGCGTTCAGGTAAATTTCCTGTCGAAGTGCCGGATAAAGGGATTCAATATTTTTCGATATGTCGGCCAGGCTGTCAGCCTTTTGCAATATCTTGCGATAGACCGATGACGGAACGGTGTCTTTCCTTAAGCCCAACTGATCGCCCCGGCCCGACAGATAGTCATAATAACACTGTTCCATTTCGCGGGAGGCGGCGATGGCCTTGACCTCCGCTTCGGGAAGGGAAGAAGTGAAAATATTCTCCGATGCCCCGTCAATCGTAAGTGTCTCGCCCGACTTACGCGTCAGATACATTGGGAACAGCGAATATTTCCCATTCTTGACGTACCGGAACAACACGTATTCCGGATTGTTCCCTTCGGGAAACGAGATGTGGAAAGTGCTGTTGTTACCTGTCTCCGGGTTGACGGGCCACTGGATCAGCATTCCGCCCTGTGATTCGAAATAGGAAACCTTGCCATCGCCTTGGTTTTTCAGGTTGACTGTGATTCCGGCCCGGCTTCCGGCCATGCCTGCAACCCCGAGAACGACAATCAATGATGTCAGAATCGCCTTCATAAGTATTAGATGAGTCTTTGCAAATTTAGAAAATCTTGACTTTTATACACCGAGAACGATGGAGGGTGCGATATTCAGTTTCTGACTGATGGCCCTTGCCTGGTTGAGAGTGGGCTGTTTTTTGCCTGAAAGGTATTCACAGATGCGGGAAGGGTTGACTCCGATCAGTTTTGCCAATGCCGCCTGAGTCAATCCCATCTCATACATACGCAGCTTTATCATATCTATCAATGACGGCTCACCGATGGCAAAATGCTCGTCTGAATAGTCTGCGACAAGACCGGACAGCAATTCCAGTTCCATGCTGTATGGATCAGTCAGTGGTGTATCGTCCTTTACATGAGGCAGTAATTCCTCTACTCTCGAAAGCGCCCATCTATATTGCGCCTCGTTTTCTATTTTTGTCATAACCGGATTCTATTATATTGTTGAACAATCTATCCTGTCGTATTCATCATGGGTTCCGATAAACCTGATATATACCCACTTGATGGTAAATTTGATGACTACGACCAGACGATGATGATTTCCACGAATGTTAAACACATAATGCTGATTGCCGACATTATCCACACTGTTGAAACTCTTTTTTACATCTGCAAAACATTCCCATTGAGACTCTTTTACAATCTTCACCCAGTTTTGCAAAGCTGTCCTGGTATCCGGGAATCTGGCGATGTATTCTTTTAATGGTTCCTCAGTTATTATTCTCATAACATTTCAATAATCATCGATGTTGCAAAATAATAAAGAAAATTCCAAATTTGCAAATTTTAGAAAGGGATTCTATTAATTGCCACCCCTACCCAACCCTACTTCCATGGCTGTAAGGAGTCGATAATTCAAAGTCGTTTCATTTCGGCTTCGGCGGCGGATGTGCCTTTGTAGCCGCTCTTGCGGGGCTGGAAGTTGTAGATGATGTTGAGGGAAAGTCCCCGGCGGTCGTAGCTTTGGCGTTTGTCGACTAACACGCCGTAGGTGTTCATGGTCCAATCGTTGTTTGCCGTGTTGAATATGTCGGTGGCAGCCAGCTTGACGGTCAGCGATTTGTTAAGGAATGTCTTTCCGACCGAGGCATCCATAGTAAACCATGAGGCGCCGAAACGGTTGGTGTGCATGTCGCCTTGCGAACTGCCGCTGATGTTGGCCGTGATCATCCATCCGTGAGGCAACGAGAAAGTATTGTCGAAAAAGTATGAGAATATCGGCTTGTCGTATCGGTTATCGGCAATCTTCAGCCATTGCCGGTACATGCCGACTGTGACGTTAGGCGTCCATCGGCGCACAGGCTGATTCCATACCAAATATAGGCTGAGCGCCGATACATCGATATTGACCGGATGCATGATCAACTGAAGGTCGGAGGCCGGATATACCTGTTTGACGTAGGCGTAGGTGTCGAGAGCACGGGTGTAATCGGCCTGGAGTATGAAACCGCGCCACAGGCCGAACAGCCGGATGTCGTGCATCCTTTCGTCATGCAATGCGGGATTGCCTCCCTCGATCTGGTGCATACCTACATAATTCAGCGAACCTGTAAGTTGCGAATACGGCGGCTTTACCGTAGCCATTTTATAACTGAGGCTTATCTGCGATTCATCGTTAAACGAATAGCCGAGCGACACATCGGGCGTAAGCAGATGGTCGCGCCGGCTGACATCTTCGTCCCGTATGCCGTTGACCTTGAAGTCATAATCCACATATTCGTATCTCGCACCGGCCGAAAGGGAAAACTTGCCGAACATACGCGACCAGGAGACGAACAGAGCGGCTGAGGTCTGCCGTGCGTCAGTCAGCGACGAGGGGATATATTCGCTGACAGCATTGTTCAGCATACGGTAATCGAGCGAAGTATGCGTATAACTGTCCTGCGTTCCGACGGTAAAATCTCCTTTCCCGAGAGGGAAATTCAGATACAGTTTTCCTGCCCAGAGGGTCGATGTCCTGTCATCGGTAGAGTTTACTGCCGGATCAGACGATGCGGGATAGGTAGTGGCTACGGAATTGCTCTCATCTGACCGGCGGAAATCGCCGTCAAAGTGAAGACGATATTTTTCGGCAAAAAAGTTTTCATAATAGAGTGAGACCAGATGGCTGTGCGCTCTGACGTGTTTGTCTATTATACTGCTGATGGCCGGGTTGTCGTCGAGCCATTCGCTGCCGCTGTTGTTGAAGTCGCCGCGTTCCGGATTGTAACGGTAGTATGCCCCGAAGGATTGCGGGCCGTGCGCGTAGTTGAAGCCGCCCTTGATCACTCCGGTTGTTGTGGGGTAGTTGTTGTGTTGGGTGCTCCCGACTATTGTTTCCTTCCCGTCATAAACGAGTGTATTGGTGGTCGAGCCTTTGGCTACCGAATTATTGTGGTTTACGGTGCCGTTTACGAAAATCTCCCAGTCGCCGACACGGTAGCTGAGATTAAGGTAATCCAGAACCGACCATTTGCGGCGGCGTTCAATCAGAAACCGGTCGGTAAGCGACAGCCCCTTCACGAAATTACGCCGTGTCGTGATTTTGAGCACCGCTCCCGTGGTGCTTTCGTATGCGGCACCCGGCGCCATGAGCAGTTCCACTTTCTTCAGGTTGGAAGAAAGCAGCTGCTGAAGTTCCAGTTCGTCGCGCATCGGTCGCCCGTCGATGAAAATCTCGATATTGCTCTTGCCTATGACGCTTACTGAATTGTCAGTCACCTTAAGCATCGGCAACTGCGCCAGCACATCGAGTGCAGTGCCGAGGTCGACAAGGTTGGTGCCGGGGATGGTCGAGACAAGGGTAGAGCCGATTAATTTAGTAGCCGGCTGTCTGGCGGTGACGATTACTTCCTGAAGCTCGCGGGTAAGGCTGTCCGTCGCTTCCTGATTCTGTGCATGACCGTTCCCGACAATAAGAAAAGCGGTCAGAGTCGGAATTAGAATTTTTGCTTTCATGCTCTGCGAATTTTTCTGCAAAACAAATGAAAACGCCTCAATCAGGCCCCAAAATTTGTCTGACTTTTATCTGACAAATTCTGACAACGCAGTGTGTCAATTGTTTACGCGAAGCTCGTATGAGTCGCCCCGGTTGCATACTATTTCCATGCCGTCATTGGCGAGTGCCGTTTTGGTGCGTCTTACCAGCGTGTAGAGCGATTCCTCGGCATTGCTCTTGTTGCCCCAGAGGGTCCGGCACAACGTCTGTTTGTCCACTCTCATGTCCGGCGCGTCAAGGAGCATCCGGGCCAACTGCCGCTGCATGGGGGTGAGCCTGATGCCGTCGAGCGACGGAGACGCCGGCTGGCTGACGAGCACGGCTTGGGAAATTTGTGAAGTCTTTCTTTTCCAGACAATCATACCCGCCATCGAGAGGATGGAAAGCGCGAACAGAACGCCCGGCAACGTCTGGTCAGAAGCGATGAACACCGATGCCATGGAACAGTCTGCAAATCCCTGAACCTGTATGGCGAGTCCATCGGCAGCCGGCCGCGGAACAAGCATGATGGAATCGGATGCTATTTTGTTTCCCCGGATTTTAGGCACGGCGTTCTTATTGTCTACCAATGCGAGTGTGAAATAGGCGTATTCTTTCAGATTCGGATTCTTGAAATTGACGTCGGAAGCCTGATATATCAACGGCTTATGGGTAGTGGCGTACATCTGGCGTATGGCCGCGATTGTATCCGGACGAGTCCACAGTTCACTGTTTTCGTTGGCCAAAGCAAGCATCGCATCGTTAAGGTCATCCGCGATATTTTGTTTAGCCGTCGAATAGGAGAAGGAGCAGGAGATGACCGACGCAATCATCAAAGCCAGCGGCACGAGCATCCCGTAACGAAATGCAGCCCCGCTGTTACCGGCTGTTGTATTATCACGCTTCATAAGAAATAGTGCTTTAAATTGTAAGCAGTTTGACACCGAGAGCGTCTGAAATCTTTGCGATAGTCCGTATGGTAAAATTGTGTGTACCCCCAAGCCATCGAGAAACTTCAGCTTCGGTTTTGCCCATTTTTTTTGCCAACTGTTTTTGACTGATATTCTTTTCACGAAGAATTGCATCAATCTTATCGGCAAGGGCAAACGACATATCAAGTTCCATCTTGACATCGTTTGATACGGTGGCAAGACATTCATTGAACAGTTGGGCAGTCGTTTTCATATCTCAAATGATTTATCTGTTATTCCATTCAGAACTGTTTCTTCTACAATGATGGATCCTTCTTTTTCAGCCGCTTTTAATAGGGCGTCAAATTTCTGAAGATCCAGGACATAACCATTTAGTTCTTGATTTTCATTATATGTCTTGGTTTGCTTTATACCGCCATTGCCGAGAATCAATATCTTATCTGAGATTCTAAGGCAGTATAATCTCAGTTTGCCCGAATCAATCGGAAGCGCGCATACTCTGTCTGCATATTTGCCTTCGGGGCGGAAATAACGTTCTTGAACACCATTTTCAAGAATCTTTTGCAAGGCATACAGAATCAGCTGATAGTCACGTTGAAGTTTTCCGTTGTCCTTGAATCTATTAAGGAATTTTGCAAACTCCGACATATCATCATCTTCAAAGATGATGGTGTATAGGCTTGCCGATTCGGAAGGCCTCACTGGTTCGATTTGGGCTTTCTTACTCATAATTCATCTACAAAGATATAACAAATTTCTGACATTATTAGCTTTTATGCTAATTTTTTATTTTAACGAAATTGGTTTTGCGGCATCATACGTAAATAATCTAGATCCGCGACTAATTTGTCGGGATTGTTGCAAGATATCATGTATTTCTTTGTGCCCGCATCGATGAGTATGGCTTTGTGCCAATCTGTCACGTAACTGACAAAGGGCCCGGTCTCCGTTGTCCTGTACCATCCTAAGCTGCCGCAGAAGCCGCCGGAACCGCATACCTTCATCAGAAAGGCCGGATAATACCTTTCACAACGGGAACTACTATCGATCGGGATACGGGTTGCTCCCAACATCCGATGGATGATAAGTATATTGTCGGATAATTCAATCCGTACGGGAGCGTATGAGGCCACATATAGCAGACAGATCAGCACCAGACCGATAATCAGAAACTCGACGGATACAATCGGAGTGCCCTCTATCAGCAGTCCCACAATTATTCCGATCACAACAGCAAATACAGCCAGCGTTATCGCCACCGAGGTCTTCGACCAGCCAACACGATAGTCAGTATACATATCTTTCTGTTTTTTGAGATATCTACATATTATATGAACGTGAGTCAAAGTGAGTTAATTATCTGATTTAGTAAAATTGTATTTTTATTATGCTTCCGAAGTTACAACTGTTCATGACTTAAACCGAGACAAAAATGCTTTTGGCCGTTTCAGGATGTTCTTTCTTTACAATCAACAGGGATGATATAAATGTAATACCTTTTACTTTTTTGAGGAAAGATACGACACGTATTCTTTTAAAGATAAAAAATATCGGCAAAACAGGATGAAATGAAATCCGGAATTGCGGAAAAGCGAAAAAATGATTATATTTGCAAGTTGAAGCGACTCTGCGCCGCAGGGTGGCCTGTCGGTCACGGCGAATGATGATGTCCGTTACGATAATAGTCGGTATTCGTTATGGCGAGTGGCAGAATCTGATATCGAAAAATAAGAACAACAAGATATATGAAGTTTACAGTAGACGGCAAGGCGTTCCAGCAGCAGCTGCAGGCAGTGAGCAAGGTGGTGAACGCCAAGAATTCATTGAACATCCTCGATAACTTTCTGTTGCGGATAGAAGGCGACGTGCTCAGCATCATGGGTTCGGACCAGGAGAATTCCCTGGTGGCCCGTATGACCGTGACTGAATGCGACGGCGACGGCATCGTGGCCATCCCGGCACGCAAGCTTCTGGAAGTCACCAAGGAGGTGAACAACCAGCCGGTGACACTCACCGTGCGCGACGACATGCAGGTGAAGCTGCAGTTCCAGAACGGTTTCTTCGAATTCATGGGCGTTCCGGGCGAGGATTATCCCACGCCGCGCGCCCTTGACGGCAACGCGATGTCGCTGTCTTTGCCGGCCTCGATGGTGATGAAGGGAATCGCCAACACCCTGTTCGCAGCCAGCACCGACACCGTGCGCCCCGTCATGATGGGTATCTACTGGGACATCCATCCCGGCGACATCACCTTCGTCAGCTCCGACACCCACAAGCTGGTGAAATACGTCAACACCGAGAAGGCTCCCGGCCTTGAATCGTCGTTCGTCATGGCTCCCAAGGCTGCAAACATACTGAACAACCTCGTGTCGAAAGACATAGCCGAGGTGCGCGTCACGTTCGACGCCAAGGGTTGCGTCATCGAGTTCGGCGACTACACCCTGACGTCGATGTTCATCAACGGCACGTATCCCAACTACGCCCGCGTCATCCCGCAGGACCAGCCCTTCGCGCTGACCTTCGACCGCGCGTCGCTCCTGTCGTCGTTGCGCCGCGTCACGCTGTTCGCCTCCAAGGCATCTAACCTCGTGGTGCTGTCGCTGGAACAGAACCAGGTGGTGATTAAGGCCCAGGACGTGGACTATGGCCAGAGCGCCGAGGAACACGTGAACTGCGACTACGACGGCAACAATATGACCATCGGCTTCAACGGTGTGTTCATGATTCAGATACTGAGCAACCTCAGCAGCGACGCCGTGCAGCTTAAGCTGTCCGACCCGGCCCGCCCGGGCGTCTATGAGCCGCTGCCCCAGGAGGATGGCGAGAGCCTCGTGATAATCCAGATGCCCATGCAGGTGCTGTAAGCAACGGAACCGAACTGTAGTAAAATCATTGTGAAATGGAATTGAAACTTGAGAGGCCGCTGATATTCTTCGACCTGGAGACAACCGGAACGAACATAACCAAGGACCGAATAGTGGAACTCAGCTACGTCAAGGTTTATCCCGACGGACACGAGGAGACCAAATCACGCCGCATCAATCCCGAGATGCCGATACCGCCGGCAAGCACCGCCGTGCACCACATCACCGACGAGGACGTGAAGGATGCCCCGACGTTCCGCCAGGTAGCCAAGGCCCTGAGCCAGATATTCGAGGACAGCGACATAGCCGGATACAACAGCAACAAGTTCGACGTGCCTCTGCTGATTGAGGAATTCAACCGTGTGGGACTTCCATTCGACCTGGAGGGGCGTCAGTTCATCGACGTTCAGAACATCTTCCACAAGATGGAACAGCGCACGCTTGTGGCCGCCTACCGCTTCTACTGCGGCAAGGAACTGGAGGGCGCGCATTCGGCCGAGGCCGACACCGTGGCCACCTACGAGGTGCTGAAAAGCCAGCTGGACCGTTATCCCGAACTGAAGAATGACGTAAAGGCCCTGGCCGAGTTCTCGCGCGGAGGCCGAAGCCTCGACCTGGCAGGCCGTATCGTGCTGAACGACAACGACGAGCCTGTGTTCAACTTCGGCAAGCACAAGGGTTCGAAAGTGATAGACGTGTTCCGCCGCGAGCCTTCGTTCTATGCCTGGATGGTGCAGGGCGATTTCCCCAAGAATACCAAGGACGTGGTGACGCGCTTGTATGCCGAAAGCCGTAAGCGTAAGAAATAGGATATAGATGCTGAAGGGAAAACACATAGTGCTGGGTATATGCGGCGGCATCGCCGCGTACAAGAGCGTGACACTGCTGCGGCTGCTGACCAAAGCCGGCGCCGAGGTGCAGGTGGTGATGACGCCCGCAGGCAAGGAATTCATCACGCCGGTCACTCTGTCGTCGCTCAGCCAGCGGCCTGTGGTGAGCGAGTTCTTTACCGCCAACACCGGTGAATGGCACTCGCACGTGGACCTCGGGCTGTGGGCCGACCTGATGGTGATAGCCCCGGCCACGGCCTCCACAATGGCAAAGATGGCGCACGGCGTGGCTGACAACATGCTTGTCACCACCTATCTGTCCGCCCGCGAGCCGGTGATGATAGCCCCGGCAATGGACCTGGACATGTACCGTCATCCCACCACGCAGCGCAACCTGCGGCAGCTTGCCGCCGACGGCGTCATGATTATCGAGGCCGAAACGGGAGCCTTGGCCAGCGGACTGCAGGGCAAGGGCCGTATGGCCGAGCCGGAGGAGATATTCGCGAGTATAGAGCGCTACTTCGCTAAGAGCGAGTCGCTGGCAGGGAAGAAGGCGGTAGTCACGGCCGGACCGACTTATGAGAAACTGGACCCGGTGCGTTTCATCGGCAATTTCTCCAGCGGCAAGATGGGCTTCGCCATCGCCGAGGAGTTAGCCGACCGTGGCGCCGAGGTTACATTGGTTGCAGGCCCTGTGTCGCTGACCGTGGACCATCCCCGAATCCGTCGTGTGGACGTGGAGAGCGCAGAGGAGATGTGCGATGCTACGACACGGGCATTCGGTGACAGCGATATTGCGGTGTTCTCGGCAGCCGTGGCCGATTATCGCCCAGCCGAGCGCAAGGACCGGAAGATTAAGCGCGAGGGTGTGGAGACGCAGACTATAGAATTGGTGCGCAATCCCGACATAGCCGCCACGTGCGGCGACATGAAGCGCCGGGGTCAGGTTACGGTCGGTTTCGCGCTTGAGACCGACGACGGACACGACGCCGCGCACAGTAAGCTTCACAATAAGAACCTGGATTTTGTCGTTTTGAATTCTCTGAAGGACAAGGGCGCCGGTTTCCGCACCGACACCAACCGCATCACCATCGTGAGCGAGGACGGGGAGCAGGCTTTTCCGCTGAAAAGCAAGCGCGAGGTAGCGGCCGACATAGTCGACGCCATAGAGAAAGCAATGAAATGATAAGAAACGGTATACGGTACATATTGGCGGCCATGGCGGCGTTGGCGACGGTGTGCGGAGCGAACGCCCAGGAATTCCGCGCCACGGTGGAGGTGAACACCCAGAAGATAGAGGGCACCAACAAGTCGGTGTTCGACAATCTGAAGGAGACGCTCAATTCCTACATGAACGAGACCAAGTTCAGCGACGCCACTTTCTCGCCGACCGAGAAACTGGAGTGTCGCCTGTTCTTCACCATCTCCGAATATGACGGCGACCGCATGAAGGGCGACCTGCAGGTGCAGCTGATCCGTCCCGTGTACAACGCCACGTATACCACCACGCTCTTTAATTTCAAGGACAACAAGATAGAATTCAACTATCGTGAGGGCGACCCGCTGACATACAACACGCAGCAACCCGAGAACAACCTGACGGCCATACTGGACTATTACGCCTATCTGCTGCTGGCGCTGGATTTCGACTCGTTTTCGCCCAACGGCGGCCAGCGGTTCTACGACCGCGCGCAACAGATAGTGCAATACCAGCAGTCGAGCGGCGAAGTGGGATGGCGCACTTTCGACGATACGCGCAACCGCGCGGCTGTGCTCAACTCGTACACCGACACCAATACCGCCGGAATACGCAACCTGCTGTACCAGTATCACCGCAAGGGACTCGACGAGATGGTGACCAGCCCCGACAAAGGTCGCGCAGCCATCACCGAAACGCTGGATGAAATCAAGAAAGTGTATGATGTTGCCCCGATGTCGGTGGCGCTGAGCATATTTCGCGACTCGAAACTGGACGAACTGGTGAACGTGTACAGCAAAGCGCCCGAGACGGAGCGGCAGAAGGTTTACGACATGCTTCAGCCCATCTATCCCACGGAGTCGGAGCGGCTGAACAAGATAAAGAATCCCGAGGAACAGCGATAAAATAAACGAACGATGCTCAGGAGGCTTGGAATAAGGAATTACGCACTGATAGAGGGTGTGGACGTTGAGTTCGGCCCAGGCATGACCGTGATAACGGGCGAGACGGGGTCGGGCAAAAGCATCATGCTCGGCGCGTTGTCGCTGCTGACCGGAGGCCGTGCCGACTCGCGTGTGGTGGCCGGTGGCAAAAGCCGTATCGAGGCCACGTTCGAGGATGTGGACCCAGAGATGCGGCGTCTGTTCGAGGAGCGCGGCATAGAGTGGGTGGAATATGACGATGCGGACGGAACCTGCACACGTAATGAAGTGGCAATACGCCGCGAGATAGCCGCCGAGGGGCGCAGCAAGATCTACATCAACGACACTCCGGTGACACTCGCCACCCTTGCGGCCATCGGACCGAAATTGGTTTACATCCATTCCCAGCACGCCAATGCCGGACTCAGCGACGAGGCAGAGCAGCTGCATGTGGTCGATGTATTTTCCGGTACGATTCCGCAATTAGAAGATTACCGTCGCGATTTCCGGCGGTTCGCCGCATTGCGCCGCGACATAGACCGTGTGAAGGAACGTAACGCCAAGAATCGCGAGAATGAGGAATTCCTGCGCTTCCAGTGCGGTCAGCTCGATGCGTTGAAGCCTAAGAAGGGTGAACTGACCGAGATTGAAAAGAGATACGAGGTGCTGTCGGACGCCGACGAGATAAAGCAGCGCCTGGCGTCGCTGGCGTCACTGTTCGGCAGCGGCGACAGGGGTATGCTCGGCGATGTGGCCGAGGCCCGGGGTATAGTGGACAAAATAGATTTCTCGCTGTTCGGGCGCGATGTGGAGGACCAGGACATACCGGCGCGCATGGAGGTGATGGAAACCGAGATACGCGACATAGCCGATGCCATTGACGATATGTATTCCGGTCTCGACACCAATCCGGCGGCTCTTGAGCGTCTGTCGTCGCGAATGCAGGCATACTATGCCGCCGTTAAGCATTTCAAGGTGAAGGATGCTGACGAGTTGGCAGACTTACACATAAAACTTAAGCAGGAGCTGGGCGAGCTTACGGGCGATGGCGGTGAACTGCCCGAACTGGAGCGACAGGCCCGCGAGATGGCCCGCGTGCTGAAGGAGAAGGCGGCGGTGCTGACACGGATGCGTCGGGAGGGTGCCCGATTGTTGGGCGACGAGATATTAGCGGCGGCCCGGACGTTGGGACTGCCCAACCTGAAGTTCGAGGTGCGCGTATCGCCGGCCAAGCTGACCTCTACGGGCGGCGACAGGGTTGAGTTCCTGTGCGCCTTCAACCGTAACGCCAAGCTGCAGCCGGTGGGCGACACCGCCTCTGGCGGCGAGATGTCAAGACTGATGCTGTCGCTGAAGGCCGTGGTGGCGCGCCGCATGAATATGCCCACCATCGTATTCGACGAGGTGGACACCGGAGTATCGGGCGAGATAGCCGAGCAGATGGGCCTGATGATGCGCCGTATGGGCGACGACATACAGGTGATGGCAATCACCCATCTGCCTCAGGTGGCCGCGCAGGGCGTGGAGCATTTCAAGGTCTATAAGCGCGACGAGGGCGACCGCACCGTGACGCATGTGGAGAAACTGGACCACGAAGCCCGCGTCAGTGAGATAGCCGCCATGATATCGGGCAGCGAGGTGACCGAGGCGGCACGCGAGAATGCCCGCGCATTATTAAAAGCATCTATGTAATTATGGAAAAAGGCGATTATATATTTGGAACGCGTGCGGTGCTGGAGGCTGTGGATAGCGGCAAGAGCATCGACAAGATATTGCTGCGTAAGGAAATGGGGGGCGACATAGCCCGCGAGATAATGGAGAAGGCGCGGCTGTACGGCATCCCCGTGCAGCGGGTGCCTATGGAGAAGCTGAACCGTATCACGATGAAGAATCATCAGGGCGTCATAGCGATTATGGCGGCGGTGCGTTATCATAAACTGGAGAATCTGCTTCCCGCGCTGTACGAGGAGGGAAAGACGCCGTTGCTGATGTGCCTGGACGGCGTGACCGACATACGCAACTTCGGCGCGATAGGGCGCACGGCCAACTGCGCCGCCTTTGACGGCATCGTGATCCCGGAGCGCAACTCCGCCTCGGTGACTCCCGACGCGATGAAGACCTCGGCCGGAGGATTGCTGTATGTGCCTGTATGTCGCGAGCGTGACATGCTTACGGCTGTCCGTATGCTGAAGGAGAGTGGCGTGAAGATAGTTGGCGCCACCGAGAAGGCCTCGATCAATTACACTCAGATAGACTACACCGTGCCCGTAGCCATCGTGATGGGCAACGAGGAGCACGGCATCAGCGACGAAGTGCTACGCGCCTGCGATGAGCTCGCCGCCATCCCCATCCTCGGCCAGATCGGCAGCCTCAACGTCTCCGTCGCCGCCGGCATCCTCATGTACGAAGCCATCCGCCAGAGACAGAAGTAAGATATTGGATATAGACAATTAGGGTGCGCCGGCTTATAGCGGGCGCACCCTAATGTTTTTGAGGTTGTTTATTTGGGTTACTCGGCCTTAGACTCGGCAGGAGTCTCGGAGGCTGAGGCAGCGGCGTCGGCGGTGGCCTCGACGAACTTGGTGAAGCCGTCGGCAAGGAGGATGTTGTACCATTTGTAGAGCTTCTTGATGTCGCGGTCGCGGACGCGGAGGCGGTCGTAGTCGGTCACGACTTCGCCGAATGACTGGTGAAGCTGCTCGGAGGTCATCTTCTCGCCGTCAATGGGCTTGCCGCCGGTCTTGTCGTAAAGCATCTGCATGATCTCGCCCAGAGGAGTGTCGCCGCTTTCGGTGTACATCGAGATGTCGCCCAACGATACTACCTGGTCGCGCGAATGCACCGGAAAACGACGCTTTGTCTCTACATCCTCAACTATCAGGGTACCGCGTCCCTGGCTCAATATCTTCTGCAGTCCGGGCTTGCCCGTGATCGAAATGATTTTCTTTAACATTGCTGTATTTGTTATTTAAATTCTTTCAATATAAATCGCCGAGTAAATAGCCGAATCAAAAGGCCGGCGACATGATTTCTATCTAAGGTCAGTAATGATTTCTAATTTATGTCGGATATGGCGTCCAGCAGAGGAGCGGTGCCGTCGTTGACTATCTGAAGCGTACGGCGGGATTGGCATATCTTCTGTTCCTCGCGCTGGGCCTCGATCCTGGCCAGTGCCTGCTCCCCGGTCAGTCCGGAACGCTTCATGACGCGCTCCACGCGTATGTCGAGCGGTGCGGTCACTTCCCAAACCTCCTGACACATATCGGCGAGTCCGGAAGTGAAAAGTATGGCCGATTCCACAAAGACCTTGTCATGACGGTAATCGGTATGGGTGTCTGCCCATCTTTTCACATCATCGCGCACAAGCCCGTGCACCAGGCTGTCGAGCCATGCCTTCTCCCGGCGGTCGTCGAACACATATTCGGCCACCTTTCGACGGTCCAGTTCGCCTTCGGCGCTGTATATCTCCTCGCCCCAGCGGTCGCGCAGCGAATGACGCACCTCCTGGGACTCGTCCATCAGCCGTTTGGCCTCAAGGTCGCAGTCGTAGACCTCATAGCCGCGCAACCGCAGTATGCGTGCCACAGTGCTTTTCCCGGTGCCTATGCCTCCGGACAGTCCTATAAGCCTCATCGTTTCACAAGGGTATATTCCACGCTGTCGGCCTTGATCTCTGGATTGACCACATAGTCGGGAACATTGCCGAGTCTGACCGGTATCTGGTTGGTACGGGTCAGTCCGGTATCAGCGTAATCCACAGTCACGGAAACCGGGATTTCGGTATCGTTGAATTTGCTCATAGGCACATAGTACGACACAGGCACACGGTTGGGGAACAGCATCAGACTCTCGCCCTGCGGCACACCGCGCGACTCGATAGTGACGTATCCTTCCTTATGCACCAGCGGCTCCACATTGATCTGCACGCCTATTTCAGGCGGCACGATGCGTATTCCGGGTATGGGGCGTATCCTGACATCGAACAACTGGGTCTGCGACAGGTCACGCTTCTTGAGCACCTCGGTCACCACCTGGGTGATGGTGTCCGTCTCGTCGCCGTATGAATATATGCGTACGCCGCGTTGCATCGGCACCGGTTGTCCGGCTATTATGTTGCCCGACGATGCCGTCACGTCGGCCATGATGCGTACCGGCACGCGTTTGCCCGGCGAGTCGGTGTAGTAGCATCGAAGCGAGTCGAGCGACGTGGCGATAATCTGTATGCCGTTGCCGAAGGTGGCCTTCAGCACGGCGTTCAGGTCGGTCTTGGACATCCGGAAGATTCCCCGGTCGGAATAGTCGCGGAAGTTGATGTTGATCTGCGGATGTTTCAGCACGCCGCTGCGCAGAATGTTGGTGCCTTTGTCGCGCAGGGTGACGTGCATGGCCTGCGGCGGCTGGTTGATGAACGTGACGGAGTCCGGCACATTCTCCAGGTGCACGCGCACGGTGAAGGTCTCCGTCACCGAGTCGTTGAGGGCCAGGATGCACCAGAACAGCGCGCTGACGGCCACGAACACCAGAAACAGGAGCACATTGCGGAACTGGCCGGAGGCACGTACCTTCAGCCAGGTGTCACGCAAGTCTCGTTTCCGGAGCGGCATAACAGAGATGGATTATTTGTCTTCCTTCTCCTCTTTTTCTTCCTTTACCTCCTTGGCTTTTTTCTCTTTCTTGGCGGGAGTGGCCTCCTCGACGGCGGGGAACACGCTGGTCTTGTCCACCTTGAGAGTGACGCCCGGAGCCACTTCCATCGTAACGGTGGCGTCCTTTACGTCGCGCAGTCTGCCGTGGATGCCGCCGGCGGTCACAACGCGGTCGCCCGTCTTCATGGCCTCGCGCTGACGCTTGATTTCCTTCTGCTTCTTGTTCTGAGGACGGATCATCAGGAAATAGAAGATGGCGATCATGGCCACGATCATGATGAGTCCTTCCATGCCTCCGCCTGCACTCTTGGCGGCCTGCAGTAAAATAGTTGTCAACATAGTATTCTTGCTTTAAATTTTCTAATTAATAAACGTGGAAAGCGCTGCTTTTGTGCGTTACAGGGCCTTGTGCAGTATTCCTTTTTCCTTCAGCATCCTCAGAATGTCGGCCAGCAGCCCGTTGATGAA
Organism: uncultured Bacteroidales bacterium; assembly: GCA_900542185.1. GTDB lineage: Bacteria > Bacteroidota > Bacteroidia > Bacteroidales > Muribaculaceae > Lepagella. The sequence goes on along the minus strand of UQMZ01000002.1, from coordinate 52,231 downwards.
CGATCCGGACTTGGCCGAGCTATAGCTCTTGGCGATCTCGATGTATTCGTTGATGCTGACGGAAACGGGAATCTTGGGGAAGTTCAGAATTTCGGCCAAGGCGGTGGTCATGATCACCACGTCCATGAAGGCGAGGCGGTCGGCTTCCCATTCGCTGGTGCGCAGGGCCTGCTGTATCCACGAGCCATATTCAGCCTGCCCCTTGATGGCGGCCTTAAGAAGCCTGGGACCGAACTCACGGTCCTCGTCATCCTTGAATTGTGGCATTATGGCGTTGTGGTCGCCTTCCTCCACGCGGCGCAAGGTCTTGAGCACGAATGTGCCGATGATGTCGATGTCGTCGTTCCAGAACACGGAAGTCTCCTCCAGCCATTCCAGAAGGGCGGTGTTGTCGAATATCACCTTGCGGAACAACTCTTTCCAGAGTTCGGCGTCCTCTGTCATGCCGCACTCCGGACGGTCCATGTATTCCTTGTAGATGTCGGAGTCAAGCACGGAGCGGAGCAGGCTTTCCATCAGCAGCGGATCCTCGCTCATCCAGTTGATGTGGTAGTTGTTCACTTCCTTGACCAGCACGGGATTTTCGCGCAGGGCCTTTACCAGACGGTTGTCTACGAACCGCATGTTTGGGTTGAGGGCTTCCGACGATTTCACCGCACGGTTTCGGGCCTCGTCCAGTTTGCGTTCCTGGAAGTCGGTCAGGTCTACGGCCAGTGCCAGCAGGCGGATGTAGAGCTGGCGGGTGGCGTCGAAGCTCTTCAGCAACGTGGCGGTGCAGTCATCCACACTTCCCTGCGACGACATGAAGTCCGACAGCGTGTCGTTCATCATCTGCTGCATGCGCTCCACGCCGCGGAACGTATAGGAGGGTAGACTCTCGGCATATTCCGTAATGGCCGGAGTCACCATTACCAATTGGTTGAACGTCTCGCGCCACAGCGTGTCCTCGGCGGCGCCGTCGCCATTCTGCGAATCCTTGATGTAGTTGCGGAAAATGCCGGAATCCTTCAGTGTCTGCGCCAGATTGTCGACGGTGTTGACGAACATCGGGTTCTCGGACAGGCGGCGCACAGCGGCCGATACACGGTCGTCTTCCTTGATCCGCTCCATGAAACGGCTGGTCTCAAGGGGATATGACTTACGGAATTCCACGCGTCGGGCCAGCATCACGAACAGTGCCAGCATGTCGACATACAGACCGTAGGCATAGCGCTTCTCCTTCGTGGGCTGGGCCGGCGGTTCAGCCAGTTGGAACTTCTTGCTTACCAGCAGACACGAATACAGCACCTGCACTACCTTGTTACGTATCAGTACTCGGTTTATCATCGATTTATTCAGCTACTATATATCAGCTACTATATATAGGAGTCCTCCGACTCCATATTTTACCGCAAAGTTACATCAAAAAGGCGAAACTGCCAAATTTGCGCCTGTCGCCGCAATTTGTAACAGAATATTTACATTTTTTAAAAAATATTTCACTAACTTTGCACTTGAAACGACAACTAAAGTGCCTGAAACGACAAAACAAGCACACAACCGGTTAAAGCGATACATTATTAATGGATGGGAGCAGGCACTATGACCTCTCCGATCATAATCCGAAATATAAACACCAATAACGACAAATATGAAGAGAACTATTCTCGCCATGGCCGTGACGGCAGCCGGACTGGGCTTCGCAAACGAGGCTTGGGCCGACATCGAGTGTCGCGGTCAGGTAGTTGACGATCAAGGTGAGCCTCTGATCGGCGCATTGGTACAGCTTCCCGGCACCAGCAAGGGAACGTCGACAGATGTGGACGGATATTTCCGTCTGTCTGTGCCGGACAATGCGAAAGAATTGAAAATCACGTATGTGGGCTATAACGGCGCGGACGTGCGCGTAGCCTCGAAAATGGGCGTAATCAAACTCAGCCCCAATGCCAAGATGCTGCAGGACGTGATCGTGACGCAGTCCGTGGCGCGCACTCGCCAGACGCCAGTGGCCCTGTCGTCGGTAGACCAGCTGCAGATCGAGACCAAATTGGGCGCTCAGGAGTTTCCCGAGATTCTTAAGACCACTCCCGGCGTATGGGCCACTCCCGACGGCGGCGGCTTCGGCGACGCCAAGATCAACATCCGCGGCTTCAAGTCGGAGAACGTGGCCACGCTGATCAACGGTATTCCGATCAACGACATGGAATGGGGCGGCGTGTACTGGAGCAACTGGGCCGGACTGGCCGACGTGACCAGCAGCATGCAGAGTCAGCGTGGACTTGGCGCAGCACTGCTGTCAGCTCCTTCGGTGGGCGGTACCATCAACATCACCACCCGCAGCCTCGACGCCAAGCGCGAAGGCACCGCATGGTACGGCATGGGCAACGACGGTATGAACCAGTACGGCCTGATGCTTTCCACCGGTCTGATGAAAAACGGCTGGGCCATCACAGTGTTGGGATCGCGCCGCTGGGGCGACGGTTACGTGCAGGGCACCAACTTCAACAGCTACAACTACTTCGTCAACGTGTCGAAGAAGATAGGCGAGAACCAGCAGCTGTCGTTCACTGCGTTCGGCGCTCCGCAGACCCACTATCAGCGCAGCCGCCAGGACGGTCTCACCATCGAGGGATGGCAGAACGTGCGCAACTATATGGACGGCGAGAGCCCCTATCGTTATAACCCCACGTTCGGTTACGGCCTGAACGGCGAGCGCAAGAGCTCCAGCTATAACTTCTATCACAAACCCCAGATCTCGCTGACCCACATCTGGCAGATAGACTACAAGAGCTCGTGGACCAATACGCTGTACATGTCCATCGGTACGGGCGGAGGCTACGGCGGTCAGGGTCACGGCACATACAATGGTGTCAATCTCTCCAACACCTCGTGGTACGGTGCATCGCAGGGCAAGCTCAACGATCTGTTCCGCTGCGCAGACGGCACATTCGACTATGCCGCCATCCAGACCATGAACATGGAATCCACCACCGGTTCGAACATGGTGATGTCCAGCAGCAACAACAACCACGAGTGGTACGGCTGGGTATCGACCTACAAGAACGAGTTCATCCCCAAGACGCTGACCTTCACCGGAGGTCTTGACGTGCGCTATTATATCGGCAAGCACAACAACAAGATCATCGACCTCTACAACGGCGAATACTACATGAACTTCGAAAGCCGCAAGAACGTGAAGCCTGAGAACAACGCCGCCGCAGCCGACCCGAACTGGAAGTTCGAGCACCTGGGCGTGGGCGATGTGGTGTACCGTAACTTCAACGGCTACACGGTGCAGGAAGGCGTGTACGCACAGTTGGAGTACACCGGCCTGGACAACAAGCTGAACGCCGTCGTGTCCGGATCGCTGAACAACACCTCGATGTGGCGCCGCGACTTCTTCTATTACGACAAGGAGCACGAGCGCTCAAAGACCAAGAACTTCATCGGCGGCACCGTAAAGGCCGGAGTGAACTATAACATCAACCGTTACAACAACGTGTTCGTCAACGGCGGCTTCATCTCGCGCGTGCCTTTCTTCAGCAACGGCGTGTTCCTGTCGCAGGCCACCAGCAACGTGATCAACCCCAACCCGAAGAACTCAAAGATATGGAGCATCGAGCTGGGCTATGGCTATCACTCGGAGGTGTTCTCGCTGAACGCCAACCTCTACTACACCGAATGGCTTGACAAGTGCGACCGCACCACCACCCGTACGGGCGAGATCCGTCAGGGACCTCTGGCCGGTCAGATGTACACCCTGAGCATGTCGGGCGTCAACGCACGCCACATGGGATTCGAGGTCAATGCCAAGTACATCCCCGTACGCTGGATGGAGCTGGAGGGTATGTTCTCGCTGGGCGACTGGATATGGAACTCGAACCCGACCGGTTACTTCTATTCCGAGCAGGGCCAGCCTCTGGCCGACCTGGCCGGTACGGTGGCATCGGGCATCCTGGCTCCGGACCACGCGCATGCCACGGTGATGCAGAAAGGACGCAAGATCGGCGGCTCGGCACAGACCACGGGCTTCCTGGGCGTGACGTTCAAGCCCTTCAAGGGATTCCGCATCGGCGCCGACTGGGTGTGGAGCGCACGCAACTACTCCGACTACGAGATCTCAAGCGACTCCTATACCGCCAATTCGGAAATCACGGTGGAGGATCCCTGGAAAATTCCATGGGGCAATGAGCTTGACCTGCACGCCAGCTATCGCTTCAAGATTGCCGGCAAGGTCACGGCCACTCTGATAGGTAACATCAACAACGTATGCGACTACAACTACGTAAAGGACGCATACACGCTGACCAGCCAGAAGGGCGCATGGAACAACGCATTCCGCGTGTTCTACTCCTTCGGCCGCACATTCAGCGTGAAACTAAAAATCAACTTCTAAAAGAGGAAAGACATGAAAACAATAATGAAATTCATTGCGCCGGCGGCGCTGATGATGCTGGGTCTTGCCTCGTGTGGTGAAGACAGCTGGAACAACCACCTGGACGGATTCGAGGGTGGCGAGAATATGGATCAGGTCGTGCCCGGTATCAACTATACGCTGACGGCCGCCGACTACAAGCGCTTTGCCGACAACCGCTTCAACAAGGCCTTAGCCGCCAAGGAACAGGCCGACGGTACGTCGCCCAATGCCGTAAAGGCCCTGGCCGCCGTTGCGAATCAGCAGTACATCACTTCAGCCACTCCCGCCGAGCGTTATATGCCCAACCTGCTGAACGACTCGCTGTTCGCATACTATGCCGTCAGCAACGGTTCGTCAATCAACGTGACATACCGCGAGGTAAGCGAAGTGCCCGAACTGATTCAGGGCGTGAACGCTTCTTCAAGCTATAAGGTGACATCCGACGATTATCAGACGGTATACGCCGGCGACGAGGATTATATCGACGCCTTCTCGCCGATGCACCCTGTGTCTGCGTGCATGAGCGACGTGCTGAAGGAGGCGCTGCCCGATGCCAAGGCCGGTGACTTCGTAGTGGCCCAGTACAGCGAGACCGACACCAACCCGAACTTCAATCTTGACGGGCCCGACTACGGCACCGTCAGCGTGTCGAAGTACGGCGCGTACAAGTTCGACGGCTCGGCGTGGGCCGTGCAGGACGTGACCATGATCCAGCCCGCAGACTTCGCGTCGATGGGCCTGACATACGGCAACTTCTCAGGCACGCAGGCTGCCGAATATCTTCCCAAGTTCCTGGCACTGGCTTATCCTTACGCGCAGGAGGACGACGAGATGTATATCGGCTATAAGTACTTTGCCAACAAGGAGACCACCAACGCATGCGCTCTCTGGGCCTTCGACGGCACGAAGTGGTATGACAAGGTGGCCACCAACGGCGTGCAGGAAGTGACCAACCAGTTCGTGAAGCGCGACGGCAAATGGGAACTCGATCCCTCCATCACCATCACGCTGCCTACCGGCAAGGGTCAGGCATACAGCGCCACCTTCTATCAGGCTTGCGTGGACTGGGTGAAGGACAACGTGCCTGACGGCGACAAGTACATTACCAGCTACGGCAACAACGACTACTACACCGGAGCATCGGCTTATCAGAACAACATCGACCTGCGTCCCGGCTCGGCACGCCTGCAGTATGCCGCCGCATACGAGGGAATGACCGACGAGGAGGTAGTGGCCACGATGAAGAAGCGCTTCGAGGACCAGGTGGCACCCGCCGTGCTCCATGAATGGTATCCCGACATGGCGCCGATGGGCGATTTCCATCCCACCGTCACCATCCACTTCTACATCTACGACGGCGCGACGAAGGCCGAGACCATCGTGTTCGAGTGCGAGAGCAAGGGCGAATTCAAGTTCGTGAGCTGCACCTGGAACGAGACCGAAGAATAAACTGACCGCACAGTGCCAATAATGGCACTGGGGCGTATGCAGAAACCCGATAAAGGGGCCGATAGGAATATCGGCCTCTTTTTTGTTATAACAGTAGGGACGTCAAAGCCGCGGGCTTTGACCACAGTCAGTATGCGCGTGGCGTCATTTGGAACGGCGCGACGCCGCACGGATAGAAAACGATATAAATATAAAAAACATAAAGAATATGCCAACCGGAAAAATTGGGGTAACTACTGAAAATATATTCCCCGTCATCAAGAAGTTCCTGTACAGCGACCATGAGATATTCCTGCGCGAGCTGGTGTCAAACGCCATCGACGCCACCCAGAAGCTGAAGACTCTGTCGTCGTTCGGCGAATACAAGGGCGAACTCGGCGAGATGGACGTGCGTGTCAAAATTGACAAAGAGGCTGGAACGCTGACCGTCAGCGACCGCGGCATCGGTATGGACGCCGACGACATCGACCGTTACATCAACCAGATCGCGTTCTCCGGAGCCGAGGAGTTCTTAGAGAAATATAAGGACACTGCCAATTCCATCATCGGCCACTTCGGACTCGGATTCTATTCGGCGTTCATGGTGTCGAAGAAGGTCGTGATCCGTTCGCTGAGCTACAAGGAGGGCGCCAAGGCCGTGGAATGGACCTGCGACGGCAGTCCCGAATATACGCTGACCGAGACCGACAAGGAGGGTCGCGGCACGGACATCATCCTCTATATCGATGATGACAGCAAGGAATTCTTAGAGCAGGCGCGCATCGACACGCTGCTGAAGAAGTATTGCCGCTTCCTCCCCGTGCCCGTGATTTCGGGCAAAGTGAAGGAGTGGAAGGACGGCCAGTATGTCGATACCGACAAGGACAATGTGGTGAACGACACCGAGCCGCTGTGGACGCGCAAGCCGTCGGAACTGACCGACGAGGACTATCTGAAGTTCTACCACGAGCTGAAGCCGGGCGAGGAGGACCCGATGTTCTGGATTCATCTGAACGTGGACTATCCCTTCAACCTGACCGGTATCCTCTACTTTCCGAAGATCAAGGCCAACGTGGACGTGAACCACAACCGCATACAGCTGTACTGCAACCAGGTCTATGTAACCGACCAGGTGGAGGGTGTGGTGCCCGAGTTCATGATGCTGATGCAGGGTGTGATCGATTCGCCCGACATCCCGCTGAACGTGAGCCGAAGCTATCTGCAGGCCGACTCGCAGGTGAAGAAGATTTCCGGTTACATCTCGAAGAAGGTGGCCGAAAAGCTGGACAAGATGTTCAAGGACAACCGCGCCGAGTTCGAGAAGAAGTGGGACGACATCGAGGTGTTCATCAAGTACGGTATGCTGACCGACGAGAAGTTCTACGAGGCGGCCAAGAAATTCTTCCTGCTTAAGGACGTGCAGGGCAAGTGCTATACGCTGGATGAGTACAAGACCTTGGTATCGGCCGAGCAGACCGACAAGGAGGACAGCGTGATATATCTGTACGCCACGGACAAGACCACCCAGTTCGGCTACATACAGGGTGCCGAGGACAAGGGCTACAACGTATTGCTGATGAACGGCCAACTTGACCAGCACGTTATCCAGATGCTGGAGTCGAAGCTGGAAAAGACCCGTTTCGTGCGCGTAGACTCCGACACCCCCGAACGCCTGATACGCAAGAGCGATGACAACGCCACCGACCTTGACTCGCTTGAGATCGAGGTGCTGACCGGCATGTTCCGCAGCCAGCTGCCTACGGTGGAGAACACCAACTTCATCGTGGAATACAACGCGCTGAAGGGCGACGACGCTCCCGCAATACTGACGCAGAACGAGATGATGCGCCGTATGAAGGACATGGCGGCCATGCAGCCCGGCATGAACTTCTACGGGCAGATGCCCGATATGTATTCGTTGGTTGTCAACACCGAGCAGCCCGTGGTGCGCAAGGTGGTGAAGGAAGCCGCCGGTGCATTGACAGGTGAACTTACGCCGTTGCGCCGCAAGGTTGACGAGCTGAACGGGGAAATCAACTCGCTCCGCACCGAGATCAAGGAGAAAAAGGAAGAAGACAAGGCCGAGGCCGAGCAGAAGATAGCCGCCAACGAGAAGGAGGCCGGCGACCTGCGCAAGCAGCAGGAGGACATCATAGCCGCCTACGCCGCCAAAGTGCCGGTAGTGCGTCAGATCATCGACCTGGCCCTGCTGAAAGGCAACATGCTGAAGGGAGAGGAACTCTCCAAGTTCATCGCACGCTCTGTCACACTGCTCTGATAGTTAATAGTTAATAGTCAGTAGATATTAGATGCCCCGTCACGTACATCGAAGCGTGACGGGGCATTTTGCGTCATAATCTGAAATCGGGATTAGAACAGGCGGGGTAGGAAGTCGATGAGATAGTTGCGCCAGTTGTCCCAGGTGTGGCCGCCGTCCGATTCGTGATAGACGTAGGGATAACGGTGGTCGGCAAGCGTCAGGCGCAGGTCGTCGTTCAGTTTCTTGGTGAAGTCGCCGGTACCGACGGCTATATAATACAGCTTCGGGGCCGGATTGAACTGCTTCTGCAGCTTCGCGTCGAAGTTTTTGTAAATATCCGCATCCTGACCGGCGGCCGCTTCCATGGTCTTGCCGATCTTCTTTTTGCGCAATGCCGGGAATGTGTCGGAAAGGGTGTTCCAAAGGCCTCCGATCTTGTCGACAGTGGGAGACGATTTGTCGGTGATGGCATTGGTGGTCTGCGCCGAGAACAATCCGACATAGTCGAACGATTCCGGATTGTTGAGCGAGATGTAAAGCGTATGCAGACCTCCGAGCGACAGGCCGGCGATGGCACGGTCGGCTTTGCCGGTCCGGGTGCGGTAATGCGAGTCGACATAATCCACCACGTCGTGCATGAACACGCTTTCTATGGCACCGAACATCGATGACATATTGTTGGCAAACGGCTTTTGGTCGGGCCGGTCGGGATCGGCCCCGGGAGCAGCGGCAAGTTCGGCATTGCCGTTGGGCATAACCACAATCATGGGCTTGCACTTGCCCTGCGCCATCATGTTGTCGAGAATCTGCGCGGCGCGTCCGCAGCCCAGCCATGCGTCCTCGTCGCCGCCTGAGCCGTGCAGCAGATACAACACCGGATACCGTTTGTCGGGATTCTTATCATACTCGGCCGGCAGATAAACCGACATGCGGCGTTTCTTGAATCCTTCGAGAGTGCTGGGATACCACACCTTGCTCACCTTGCCGTGCGCAACGTCGGTGTCAAGGAAATAGTCGGCGTTGCCCCCCGGAATGATGAAATAGCTCAGCGTGTCGGCTATGTCGCGAACGGTGTTCGGATTCAGAGGGTCTACATATTTCTTCTCCTCAATCTCGAACTGATAGGTGTACATGTTCGGTGCGAGCTTGGGCGACCGGAATGTCCATACGCCTTTCTCCTCGTCCATCTCACCCTTGCTGAAATCGCCGCCAAACGGGAGTCCCATTTTCTTCAGCAGGCTCTTGTTCTTTATGAGATTGCCCACTACATATACATCGTCGGGCTGATCCGGTTCCTCAGCCTCTTTATTATTTTCATCATCATCATCTTCTTCTTCGTCATATTCATCGTCATCGGACTCGTTGACGGCCCTCAGCATCTCGGGCGTGAGACGCAGCGTGAAGGTGACGGTGCTGTCGGAATTCAGCTTTACAGACTTAGGCAGGTCGGCGGCGAGCATAGGCGACAGCATTGCCATCGCTATACAGACGCACATAAGAATCCGGAAGGTTTTCATAATTGTGATGGTTGGTTGTGACAGTGATATTTGGAGTGAAATCGATGGTGCACGTCTCTATCAGAGCGTGTGAATCCTCGTTGTCGGTTACTACCGTTACGGATACGCCGGGATGAAGCAGAGCTAAAGACAGAGCCAGCTCGCCCTGTGCCGTTCCGTTAATGATAAGTAACTCATCGGCGTTGACATTCTTTAATTCGTCAATGTGCGGAATAATGTCCTTCAGAGCTTTCTTAGCGTTTGATTCTATGTCGCGGCCTTTATACAGATACCGGCCAGATACGGCATATCCCATCATATCGGGCGACATGGGTCCGGCAGCCAAAGCCTGTTGCAGTGCTTTGTAACGGCGTGGCCGGAACACCTGTATACCCAGCGATGCGAGCGTGATGGGATGGCGGCGTACATGGCCGTGGCTCCGGGTAATCCAGTTGAAGAACAGCGGCGGCACGATGTAGGCCATAAGCACCACGGCTATCATGCCCACCACCGTAACCTGACCCAACGAGCGCATGGCAGGATGCTGCGCGAATATCAGCGACCCTATGCCTATGAACATGATCAGCGCCGACACCACGATGCTGTTCTTGTACGATGCCAGCACCTTGCGTCGGTAAGCAAATTCGTATGCCAGGCCCTCGGTGATGAAAATGGTGTAGTCGTCGCCCTGACCGAAGATGAATGTGGCCAAAATCACGTTTACGATGTTGAAGCGTATGTCGCAGATGGCCATTATGCCGAGAATCCAGAGCCATGACAGCGCCATCGGCAGGAAGGCGATGGCCGCCAATTCTATACGGCCGAACGACAACCACAGGAACGCGAACACGATGAATCCGCAGGCATAACAGATGTAATTGAAATCGTCTGAAAGCGTATTGGCTATCGACGAATTCATGGAAGCCACATCGAAGCAGAGGCCGTCGAACCGTTCTTTAATCCGGTCCTTAACCGCGCTGATGTCATTCTTCGGCACGTCCACAATCTGCACGATGGCCTTGCGGCCGGCGGCCTCGTCGCGGCTGATATTGCCGGCGAACAACATCGTGAATGTCTCGTTCAGCTCGTCAAACGATTTTGGCGTATATTGCTGCGAGATTGCCTCGTGGAACGGTGCGAAGGCTTCTTCACTGAATCCGAGACGAGCTGCCTCGGACGGGATGGAATCGCGGAACAGCGCGCTATGCTCCGTCACGAACCTGTTCCAGCGTGCTAAGCGAGCCTGTTGCGTGGAATCGGAGGGAAGGAAGTCGGCTATATCCGAACGTTTCGATACCTTGCCCTCGGCGGCGAGGCCGTCAAGCACCCGCGCCGCCTGTTCGTTGCCACGCATCGCCTCGTCCCACGACTTGCCCTCGCTCACCACATACAGCGGCTCGGTGGTCTTGCCGCCCGGCATCAGCGACGAGAAATATTCCATGTCGGCGCGGTTCTGAGGCGTCATGTAGTTTATGTTGCGCATATCGGTGTCGAAGCCCGTGTCGAGGCTGAACCATGCGAACACCAATGTAAGGCAGCTCAGCGCTATCACCAACGGTTTGCTGCGCTCGGGCTTGATGTCGGCCAGTCGCGACAACACGGAGCGTTTCTCCTCGCGTATCACCCGGGGAGAATTCTTGCGCACCAGTTGGGGCAGGAACAGCAGCACGAACAGGATGGTGCCAATCAAAAGCAAGGAGCTGAACAGACCCAGGTCGTGGAGCGCCGTGGCGTTGAGCGGCACTAAGCAGAGGAACGCGCCTACGGTAGTGACATTGCCCACCACCAGCGGCGACACAATCTCGCGCAGGGCGAGACGCCGGTTCGGATTTTCCGCCAGATGGTCTATAAGGTGCAGCGGATAATTGATGGCTATGCCGAGAATCACCGACGATATGCCTATCACGATGATGGACACCGAATCGTAGAATATGGCGATTCCCCCCATTGCGAAAAGCCATCCCCAGCCCACCGACACCACGATGAGCAGGATATTCAGCATGTTGCGGAACACATATATCAGCAACGCCAGGATAAGCACGCCCGCGATGGTGCCTGCCAATATGGAATCCTTTTTGATACGGTCGGCGTTACCCACGGCTATGACGGGACCGCCGGTGAAATGAACGTCAAATGCCGGATCCTGCCGTTCCACCTTTTGCTTAACGGCGTTCAGCAGGTCTACGATGCGTCCGTTGTTGTCCGATTCCGAGGCGCCGAATCTGGAGTCCATCATCACGATGGCCCGTTTGCCGTCGGGCGAGAGGATGTAGCCGTCGAAGTTGTCGAACTCTATGTCCGAGCCGCCGGAGTGTATGCGTGCGGCCACTGGAGAAAACAGGCCGAGCGGGTCGCGTGACATGGTCTCGACCGAGAAACCGGCGGCGGGCGACTGCAGCTGCTCCTTGTCGTTCATCAGCTGCGCGGCCGTGTAGCCCGGAATGGCTAACAGCGAGTCGGCGCGGGCATAGTCGCGCTCGGTCATGAAGTAGGGGATGTCGTCGTACACGGCCGACGCCACGCCCATGATCTGTTCAAGGTCTATCGAGCTGATCACGTCCGGCAGCAGTCCGGCGGTATCCGTCTCTGCTAAAGTCTGCGTGAGCAGGTCGACCCCTTCGGCCAGGCGCTCGGGCGAATTCTGCGCCGAATCGCGCATCATCACGAAGGCATATATGCGGTTGGCTCCCGATATGTCCTGGTACACCGCCATGGCCTGCCGGTTATCGTGGTCAAGGGGCAGGAAGTCGGAGATGTCCTCCTTGTAATGCAGTGTCATCACCAATGCCACAAGCACCGCGGTCAGCGCCGCGAAGATGCTCCAGCACAGCCACCGCCGGCGGCGGAACAGATCGTATATGTTCAGAATCAACTTGCTCATACGGCTTGAATGGATTCTTTACAGGCTATTGTTTCTGATTATTTATGGTTTCTGAGGTCGATGAATTTCAACGGCTTGCGCGATGTGCTCGGGAACAGGATCTTGTTGACGTCGTCGGGATCCAGTATCTCTATGATCGGCGCCACGCGGATGCGCGAGCGGAAACGGTCCTTGAGTTCCTTTATCACATCGAACGCAGGACGCGAGTTGAGTCCTACCTTCACCACCACCTCGTCGGTGCCGGCGAAGCTGTCGCGCACCAGCACCACGTAGTTGGCCACGTATGGTGTATTATCCAGCACATCGTATATGGCCGGGGGATAGACGGTGGTGCCTTTCAGCTTTATCATATTGTTCTTGCGGCCCACAATGGGAGTGAGGCGGAAGGAATTGCGGCCGCACTTGCACTGTCCGGTAATCTTGCGCGATATGTCGCCGGTGCGGAACCGCAGCAGGGGCATTCCCTCCACGCCGAGCGTGGTAACGACCACCTCGCCCGGCTCGCCGTCTGGCACCGGCTTGTCGTCGTCGCCGATTATCTCCACTATGATCAGTTCCGGATGCACGTGGCCTCCGCAGCTGTAGGGGCATTCGGAGAACGTCGCGCCCATTTCGGTTGACGAATATGTGGCGAACAGTTCCACGTCCCATTTCTCCTTGATTCGTTTACCGAGGAGATTTAACGAAAAGTCCTGTTCGCGCAGGCCCTCGCCGATGCCGATGATGCGGCGTATGCTCGACGCGCGGTAGTCTATGCCGTTCTTCTCGGCGTAATCTATCAGCCGGAGTATGAACGACGGCACGCACATGATGGTGTCGGGCTGTATGCGGTGTATGGTGTCCCACTGCAGTTCGGGGATGCCGTTGCCCACGCGTATCACCGACGCGCCCAACTCGCGGATGCCGAGGAAATAGGCCAAGCCGGCCATGAAGCGCTTGTCGAGCGTGGTCATAAGCTGGATGATGTCGCCGGGACGCACGCCCGCGCAGCTGAACGATTTCTTTTCGTTGTAGGCCAACCGCTGCAGGTCGAGTTCCGTGCAGCCGAAGGTCACCGGGTCGCCGAGGGTGCCCGATGTCGTGATGTAGTCAATCACTTTCTCCTTGGGCACACAGAGAAAATCATTGTTGTAAAGCTGCAGGTCCTTTTGGGCCGTGAACGGCAGGCGCTGCAGGTCGTCGACGGTGCGGATGGATGCCGGGTCTATGCCGTTGTCGCGGAACATACGGCGGTAATAAGGCGAGTTGGCGGCCAGATAGGCCACTGCCTCGCGTAGACGCGCGTCCTGAAACTCGCGTATCTCCTCGGGCGAGGCAAACTCTATGTCGTTCTGTATATGGTTTGACGTCATTGTCGTTCTGATTCAAAATTCAAAATTACTTCATAAAGGGCAGGTTGCGGAGCCACGCAATGAAGCGGCCGCGCCATTTGATGGCCTCTGCCGTTGTCTTGTCGGGATTGGCGCCGAATCCGTGGCCGCCGGTCTTGTACTGTATATAGACGTGCGGAACGCGGTTGGCCGTGAGGGCCGAATCCATCAGTTCGGAATTGTGGTATTTCACGATGGGGTCGTCCACGCAGTTCATCAGGAACGTCGGAGGCATGTCGGGGCGAGCGCGGTGCTCCATCGAAAGGGAATCCTTCATTTCGGGACTTATGGACTTACCTTCACCCAATAAGCCGCGGCGCGAACGTTTGTGCACCGATTCGTCGACTAACGAAACCACCGGATAGATAGGAGCGAGAAAGTCTGGTTTCAATGATACGGACGGCTTGACGCCTACCTGCGACAGCACGTCGGTGTCGAACATTGTGCCGGCCATCAACGTGAGGTGACCTCCCGCCGAGAATCCCATTACGCCGACCTTGTCCGGGTCGATGCCGTATTTGTCGGCATTCTCGCGCACAAGCTGGATGCTGCGCTGCACGTCCTGCAGCATATCGGGGAAGCGGTTGCCGCGCTTCACCAGGCGGTCGTGGAATATGAATCCTGGCACTGTACCCACGCGGTATTCCAATACGAAGGCCGCGATGCCCTGTGTGTTGAGCCACCGTGCCACGCCGTCGCCCTCCGTTTCCTTGTCCAGCCAGAAGTAGCTGCCGCCGGGGCAGACTATCACGGCTGGCGCGGAGCCGTTTCCGTGGGGAGCTTCGCTCAAGGGATACGGCGTCAGCCTTACCTTAGACCTGCACCCGGTGCCTTCCCATATATTGAAGGCCTGGCCATGCAGCGACATGGCCGCGCACAGCGTGGTAAAAAACAATATATATCTAATTCCTTTCATGTTCCAGAATCTGGTTGATTATATAATCCTCTCCTAAAATGGCGTCCACGGTCTTGATGGCCGTCAGCGGTACGCCGCAGATGCCGTGCAGCATCACGTTCTGACCGGTGAGGTACAGGTTCGAGAGCTTGGTGCGCACCGGTATCTGCGAATAGAGTATGTCCTTCGAATCGTGGGTGTAGCCGAACATCGAGCCCTCCTTTACATTGTAATAGTCGCGGATGGTGAGGGGTGAGGAGGCATAGACCTTGTGGATGCACTTGCGGATATCCGGGTAGATGGTTTCGAGCGCGTCGATGAGTTTCGCTCCGCAATCCTGTTTCCAGTCCAGATAATCCTGGCCGCGCCTGCCTGTGGTGGTGTCTTCCCACTGACGCACCTCGTCGAATTCCATGGGACAGTGTATCAGCAATCGCGAGGCAAACGGCCCCTGTTCAGGTTCGGGCGGGGTCATATAGAGGAATCCGTGCGGCCAGCGGCTCTTGTTCTCCTCGTGCGTGGCCTGGTTCCACATCATGCCGTAGTCGCGCAGGTAATATCCGGTGTAGGGTATGTAAGGGAACTGGTCGGGCTTCAGGTCGATATAGAGCGAGAAAGCCGAGAATGAATTGGGGATGCTGTTGAGGCGGTTGGTGAATGCCGTGGTGAATGTCTTGGGAGGCAGAATCTTCAGCAGCGAAACCGGATGGATGGAGGATATCACCAACTCCGGCGTGAAGGTGCGTCCAGACTTCGTGGTTATGTCCGTGATGGCTTTGTTTTCAACCGTGATGCCTTGCACCGGGTCGCCGGCCACTATCTCTCCGCCCCGCTCGGTGATGCATCCGGCCAGCGCGTCGGCCAGCTGCTGGCTGCCTCCCGCGAACCGCGACGCGCCGGAAATGAACAGCACGTTGATCAGGGCATGGACGTATGCCGGCGAATGCCCGGGGGTGCCGCTGTATATCGGATTAAGGTATGCCAACAGTTCGCGTAGCACCTCGTTGCGCACGTGCTTGGCTATAAGCCTGTCGGCCGGCATACTGAACCGCCCGTATTCCCCGGTCATGTCGGCAATGCCGGGGCATAGATTGAACAGCGGTATGCGTTCCGTGATGTCGAACAGTTCGTCGACGTATGCCTTGATTCCTTCGGCCTCCTCGGGAAACTGAGTGGCAAGAACCTTGACGAAATTCTCCCGGCCCGAGCCTATGGTGTATGACTTGCCGTCCTTGCCGTAATAGATGCGGTCGGTGCAGTAGTGGTTGAGGTGTTCTATCTTCAGCCGGTCGAGTATGCCGAGGTAACTGCATATCCTGGACAGGTTGCCACCGGGCTGGAATCCGCCCATGATGTGCATTCCGGTCTCAAACAGTTTGTCGCCGCGTCGGAAGCATTGCAGACCGCCTCCGATGGTGGCGTTTTTCTCTATCACAGTCACCTTGTATCCGTTGCGCGCCAATAGCGCTCCGGTGAAAAGTCCGCCGAGTCCGGCTCCGATTATCAGGCAAGTCTTGTCCATAGCGTCTACAAGGGCTGTAACAGACCCTCGTCGGTAAGTAAGAAAGAGATGTCGGCCTCCGACTGCGCGTCCTCGGGCCACACCGTGTGAATGAAATGTAAGTTATCAGGGATGTGCGGCGTATTGACCGCCACACTGTATTGTTCAAGCGATTCGATGTATGCCGTGACCTGCACGTCGGGATGCACCAGGGCGAACAGCAGCGGCACCACGCCGATTCCTGCATTTTGTATGGCCACCGAGCGGCAGGAGGCGGGCAGATGGTCTATGGCCATGGAATAGCTGTCGGCCTTGCGCAGCGCGCGCTTGCATTCCGACACGGTCTTCCATCCGCGCCATGCGTATTTGTAGAGGGCAAGTGGGATGAAGTATTCCGTATTTTCCTTGCGCCGGGCTGTTTTATTGTAAGCCTCGCGGATAATGGCCCGTGCGCGGGAGGCCTGCTTCAGCATCGTCAGTGGCGACTCCGGGTCGTATGGAATGCGGTCGAGTACTTCAATCGAGATTTCGCCCTTGCGCAGCATGAAGTCCAGCTTTGGCAGCACATGTCCGGCACCGTGAAGCACCAACGGCAGTACGTCTAATTCCAGCTCGCGCGCCAGGTGGAATGCTCCCTGATGAAACCTCGATATGGAGCAGTCCACCGAACGGGTGCCTTCAGGGAACACCATGATGGAATAACCCCGGTCGCGCAGGTCGCGCAGTTTGGGCATTAGGTTGTCGATACCGGCCGAAACGGGATAGTATTCGGCATAGCGTATCATGTTGCCGAACACCGAATTGTTCCATACCCAGTCGTTGGTCAGGAATACAATCTTGGGATAGAGGGCCATGATGACGGGGAGGTCCAGATGCGACTGATGGTTGCAGACTATCAGCGCCGGTTTTCTGAAATCCTCCTTGTCGTTGATGTACTTAACGGGCGAGGCCGCGGGCAGATGGTTGCCTATGTACCGCGACACTTGCTGCAGCTTGCGGTGGTAGCGTGTACGTTTCTTCTCGTTTGACCTGCCGAACTTGAACAGTGCGATACCTAAGGGAGTGAGCACTCCCAGGCAGCTGACCAGATAGAACGACAGTGCGTAGAGCGAACGGAACAGGCGGCGCAATGTCATGGCCGCGGGCTTTATTTCGCCTTTCTTGCGCGTGAAGAATTTCCACTCACGGTTGAATGCACGTTTCTGCCGGAAATAATACCATGAGCGTACCGGGATGCCGTAGACGATTGCGGCCACGCATAGAATGGTGTTCAGTATGCTGATGCGTGTGAAGTCGAGCGCCGGCTTGAAATGCGACACCCGCTCCGATTGCGGCGGATAATAGACATCGATTGGCACCGATACGATCTTAACGCCGTTCCATGCCGCGAACACCAAAAGCTCCAGTTCGGCCTCGTAGCGGTAGGTGAGCATACGGAGTCCGTGCAGATGCTTCAGCGGATACACGCGGTAGCCGGTCTGGGTGTCGGTCAGGTTCCTGCCCGTCTGCACGCGGAACCAGAAGTTGGAGAATTTGTTGGCGAACGAACTCTTGCCGTTTATGTCCACATTGGTCAGGTCGCGGGCACCGACCACGAGGGTACCGGGATGCTCAATTACTGCCTGCACCATCTTCGGGATGTCGGAAGCGCGGTGCTGGCCGTCGGAGTCGATGGTAAGGGCATAATCGAAACCGCGTCGGCGCGCGTGGGTCAGACCCGTTTTCAGCGCGTATCCCTTGCCTCGGTTGCGGGAATAGGATACTATGTCGGCGCGGTCCTTGAATCCGCGCAGCACTTCGGCGGTGTTGTCGGTGCTGCCGTCGTTCACCACTATCACATCCGGAGCATATTCCAGCACATCGGTCAGTACACGGGCCAGCGTCCCGGCATTGTTGTATGTCGGGATAATCACGCAGATGCCGTGGCTGCGCATGGCCTTGCTGACTGATGCCTTGGTCATTGCTCCTGAAGAATTAGCGAGAGTTTTGCCATTACGGCGTTGTCGGCGATGGAACGGGCCGCGGCCTGCAGCTTGACTGTGCCCGGCTCCGTGCCGTCCGTAATCTTGGTGAATTCATAGCGCACGTCGGGTGTGGCCTGCGGTTCCATCACGATCAGGAATTTGGCGTTTACCACTTCGCGGACGGAGTATTCTTTGCCACGCAGCGCGCCGAACAGCTCCACGGCCATCTGCACGATGCAGACGCCCGGAGTGATAGGCTTTTCGGGGAAGTGGGCTTTATATATGACGTTGTCGGGCAACAGGCGGATGTCGGCGGTCATGGCCTCATGGTCCATGCGCCCGATGCGGTACATGTTATTGTTGAGAGTCATGGGCAATGGGTGTGAATGAGTAGGAGATGTCGTGGGCAAGGTTGCGCACGGTCAGCGTGGAGCCGTTCTGCAGGACGTCGTGCTTCTTCGGCATCCGGTCCGAGAGACCGTAGAGCCGGTCGAGGCAGACGCGCAGGTCGGCGCGCAGCACGCGCCTGATGTACCATTTGTCCAAGAACGACACCACATGGTTCAGCTTGACTTTGCCCCGGCGTATGTTGTAGGTGAAGTCAAGGGCCGATACACCGAATTCGTTGATGATGCTGCCGTATATGGCATTGTTGTCCAGACGCGTGAGGACCACGCCGGTCAGCCCGGCCTTCTGCATGGACATCTCGAAGCCATAGCGGAAGACGGTGTCCTGCGGCAGTGCCTCCGGGTTCTGACTGTATGCCGACAGTCCGCCGGTAAGGAGCAGACTAAGATATACTAAAAAGCGCGTCATTTACGGGCGAGGGTGTCTTTATGTTCTGAAGTTTTATCTCGGTGCGGTCGCCGTTCTTCTCATACAGCTCTATCTGCTGCACCTGACAGTCCGAGCGACGGAACTTCAATATGATTTTGGAGAACATCTGCTTGATATTCTTGCGTTTGGGTACGAGGGTTACATCCCATGTCGGTGCCGTCTCGTTGATGGTGATGGTGAAGTCGCCGGTGTCCGACAGGGCGCGGCCCGTCACGGTGCTCATCATGATGCGGGCTATCTCCTTGAACAGCTTGTTGTTGCGGGTGTCTATCACGTCGTTGCGCTTGTTGTTGGCCACCGACACCTTCGCGCCGTTGAGGATGAAGGTGTATTTGTAGGGCGACACATATTCCCAGCGCAGTTTGTCGGGCTTGCGGTAATACATCTTGCCTTTCGACACCATTTTCTCGCGGAGCATTGCCAGATGCTTGGTCTGCGTGAAGTCGCAGGTCATGGAGGGCATCTTTGCCGCGGCCGCGTTGATCTTGGCTGCGGTTTCCTTATATCGTGCGCCGGTCAGTGTCGCCGGGAATACGGGCAGCGACATTACGACAAGCATTGTGAGCAAAAGCAGTTTCTTCATCATCTTCAAATTCATTTATAGGCCACGAGGTATAAGCCACGAGGTCATTTATAAGCCACGAGGGCGCATCCGGCCATTATGAGGAACACGCCGATCCAGCGTGTCATCGGCACCGATTCGTGAAACACCAGTATGGCCATGAACGCGGCTATCACGTAGCTGATGCTCGCCAGCGGATAGGCCATGCTGAGGGGATAGTGCTTCAGTATGTACATCCAGAGGATGGACGCGCCGGCGAACAGGGTGCCGCAGGCGGCGAATGCCCAGTTCGTAAGGAGGCTCAGCCAGAATTCGGACGTCCAGGAGAAGGCCGGCATTCGAGCCAGCGCGATCTTCAGGGCGACCTGGCCTACGGCCAGCATCAGGCTTTGAAGCACGGAGAGCCCTATCAGCAGCCACATGGCGAGGCGAGTGTTAGTTTAATCAACGACACCGATTCTCCGGCCCGTGTCACGACCAGGGCCGACTTCGGCTCGCCGGGGAGGGGAGAAAGGCGCCGGCAGGCGGTATATACACCCTCCGCATCCGCGGAGGGGCAGAGGAGGGATTCAGCCTCGGCTTCCGCCTCAGCACAGCCAGAGAGAAGGGAAGTCTCGGCACCGGCAGAGAGAGGCGCGCCTTCGGATGAAAGGGCGCGGATGGCTTCTTCAAGCCGGCGGGGAGAGGGGCGGTGTAATATAATGACCTTCTCCACCTCGATTGGTTTATCGCCGAGGGGCCGGGAGGCCAGCATAAACGCGGCGGATGCCTCGCGGAAATCGGCGGGGGCTATCTCAGGATGCGCGGCGTGGCGAATCTTCCGGATGGCGTCGGTCAGCTCGTCGTGACAGCCTACCAGGGCATTGTTTATCTCGCCGCAGCGGATCTGCAGCCAGGCGTCGAGCAGAGCACTGGTGAACGAGACGCCTCCCTGCGAATAGGTCATGTTGTAGCCGTGGCATTTCAGCAGGATGCCCGTCATGGAGGCGATGGTGTTGTGGGTGGACTGCATGAACAGCGTGGGCTTCAGCAGTTGTTCGCCGTTGCGGCAGATGTCGGTCAGGAATTTCTCGGAATTTTCCATGCAGCCCATCGAGGTGCCGGTTATGATGGCGTCGGGACATTCGATGCCGCTCTGACGCAACGCCTCGAACGACGTGTACACGGCCCGTTTCAGGATGCGGCACATGCGGCGCGCCTCGCCGGGCGTCACATATTTCCTGACATCGGCTTCCTCGTCGTGCAGACAGCTGCCGGATATGATGTAACATTTGTTCATGCCGTTCATTCCGCTTTAGAGATTATCAACGCGCTGTCGTTGCCGCCGAATCCGAACGAATTGTTCATGACGTGCGTCAGTTTTGTATCGAACATCGTGGCCGAGACCGGCGCATGGTCGGGATCCGTGGGGTTGACGCATCTCAGTGACGCCGGCACGAACGAGTGGCGCAGCGCCAGTATGGAGATTACGGCCTCGATGGCTCCCGATGCACTTGTGGTGTGGGCCGTGAAGCCCTTGGTCGACGAATAATAAGGCACTTTGTCGGGCCATATACGCTTTATGGCCGCCAGCTCCGAGTCGTCGTTGTTTGGAGTGCCGGTGCCGTGGGTGTTGATATATGAGATGTCGTCGGGACGGAGGCCTGCTGATTTCAAAGCCTTGGACATGGCTAAGAACGGCCCCTCGCCGTTGTCGGACGTGGCGGTCTGATGGAAGGCGTCACAGGCGTTTCCGTAACCGGACAGGACTGCCAACGGTTTTGCACCGCGTCGGCGTGCCGATTCCTCGCTTTCCAGCACAAGATATGCCGCTCCTTCGCCGAGGTTGATGCCGCAATGGTCGCGGTCGAACGGCGTGCATGGCTGTGACGACAGTATCATAAGCGTGTTGAAGCCGTTGAAATGGAACCTTGACAATGCCTCGGTGCCACCGGCCACCACGCGGTCGGCGAGTCCGGCCTTAATCATGTTGGCGCCCAATATCATGGCGTTGGCAGCCGACGAACAGGCCGTGGACGTTGTCGTTACCATTCGGAACGGCCCGCACATCGACGCCATCAGGTTCGTGGCGCTGCCGCAGTCGTTGTATTGCAGATTCCCAGCGGCCTCTCCCTCGAAATTGTCCTGCAATGCCTCGGCGAAATGTTTCTCGGTATAATCCATGCCGCCCACGGTGGTGCCGTTGATCAGCACGTCGTCGCGCAGGTCGTCGGGCGACAGACCGGCGTCGGCTATGGCCTCGCGGGCCGCAATGGCTCCGATCATGACGGTGCGCATCCGGCTCACGGGCGCTTCGGCCCGGAGCATGGCGGCTAACTCGGCGTCGGATGCCGGTACCTCGCCGGCGGGCAGGTCACGATGAACGGTATCGAGATACTTCACCGGCCCGATGCCCGAACGCGATTCGCGCAAAGCCGTCAGTGTGGCGTCGACGCCTATGCCAAGCGCCGACACTATCCCCATACCCGTCACATATATCTTCATGCCGTGTGCAGGTCCTTATTTCTTGCGGTTCTTGCTTACGTAGTCGGCTATGCTGGCAACGGAGCTGAATATCTTCTTGCCCTCGGCCGGATTGCCTAACTTGATGCCGTATTCGCGTTCCATCAGCACTATCAGTTCAAGGGCGTCGATGGAGTCAAGGCCAAGGCCCTCGCCGAACAGGGGTGCGTCGGCGTCGATGTCAGCCGGGGTCATGTCCTCGAGGTTCAGGGCCTCGATGATCTGTTCTTTCAGTTGGTTTATCAGTTCTTCCATAGTTGAAGTATTTAGTCTTTGGTGTATAAATTCAATATTGCTTGATAATTGTCGTCGTTTTCGTAATCCACCCAACCCGACACTATCAGCGGCGTGTCCGATTCGTCGAATGCCGACTGTACGGTCCGCTTTTCCGCCTCTCTGTCGTATTCCGGCAGGACGTACATTGAGCTTTCGCCCTGCATCTTGTGGCGGATCGCTATTTCGCCGGTCACGATGTTGGCCAAGGTATAGACGAACAAAGCTGGGGAGGGGTAGTAGTTCTCCGGGTCGCGGATGGTGTTCTCGTAATTGCGGTCGGTTGCCAATGAGCCGGCGCGGCCGAAAAGTATCACTGACCCTTCAGCTTTCTGTTCCGGGGTCAGGCCTTCCAGCAAAAGCTCGGCAGCCACGAATCCGGTCTTGCACAGACCGTCCATCTTGAAGAATTTTGGATATCCGTTGCAGACTTTACGATATATTTCCGACAGGGAGAGTCCGCACAGCGAATCAATCCTGTTGCCGTCTGTCTTTAAGCATCCGGGTTGTATCTCGACTTGTTTCAGCAGTCTCATTCGGCACCTCCTTTCCTGTAACATATACCGGCGTTCGAGCCTCCGAAGCCGGACAGCAGTTTGATGAAAGCCTTCTTGTCCGTGGTGCGAGGCGCATCCGTTACATTCAGTTTGCGTGACGTTCCTTGCCCTGAGAATCCGCGTGTAGGAATTATGGCGCCGTGGTCCACGGCCTGCATCGACATGATGGTCTCGATCACGCCGGCGGCGCCGAGGGTATGGCCGAAGTATCCTTTCAGCCCGTTGACCGGAATCTGCGAGATTCCGGCACGGTCCACGGCTATGGATTCCATCTCGTCGTTATAGTTTGTGGCGGTGCCATGCAGGTTGACGAACGCCAGATCCGTGGCATCCACGTGCTTCAGCAGGTCGCGGAGCACACGGTATGAGCCTTCGCCGGTGCGCGACGGCCCGGAGATATGGTTGGCGTCGTTATGGTTTGACGATGCAACATATACCCAGTCTGATTCGCCGACATGGTCGGTGGCTTCAAGTATGATGGAGCCGAAGGCCTCGCCGAGATTCAGGCCGGTGCGGTTGGCGTCGAATGGCTTGCAGACCTCGGGACTGAGTGCCTTGAACGACTGGAAGCCGGAGACGATGAACCGCGACAGCAGGTCGCCGCCTACCACCACGGCACGTCGATACTGACCGGAACGTATCATGCGCGCCGCCATCAGCTGGGCGCATACGCCCGACACGCAGGCGTTTGACACGGTGACGGGTGTGTTCCGGTTGCCGAAATTTTCGGCAATCTTGCGGGCCGACCAGTCAAGATACGCGCGCGGGTCATCGGGATTGGTTTCTAACAGATCCGCGTTCCCCTTGGTGGAGGAAAGAATGAATATCGTGCCTGGATCCGACAGATCGACATCGCCGGCGGCCACCTTTATACAGTAAATGCACAGCGCCTCGAACAGGGTCAGCCCGTCGCGGCCCGGCATATCCTTAAGTTTCTCGTTCCAACAGTCGCGCGGCAGCAACGAGCCTACGAAAGTCTCGGGCAGTCCGAACGCGCCGGGACGCGGCTTCAGCTCGCTGCGTCCCTGACACAGCGCTTCGTAATTGCTGCCGGACCCTTCGCCAAGCGGAGTGACCATGTATGTGCCTCTTGCGACTATGTTCATAGCACTTCCCATTTCTTTTGCCAATTACGGTAGAATTCCGGCGACTCCCACACCAGCTCGTAGTTGCGGTCCATGAACACCTGCACCGAACGCCCTGTGGCACAGACCGTACCGGTGTCGCGGTCGCGTATCTCGTAGTCGAACACTATCTTGGCCGACTCGGTGGGGCGGTAGGTGATGATGATTTCAGGATGCGACTCATAGCGCAGCGGCGACTTGAACTTGAAGTCCATCTTCACTAACGGCGCGTAGTAGCCGTTGCCGAAAATGGTCATGTATTCCAGACCGTACCTGGCGCCGAAAGCCTCGCGCGCATCCTCGAAATAGAGCATGTACGACCCATGCCACACTATGTTCATCGAATCCACTTCGCTGAAGCGGATCTCAAACGGATGTACGGCGGTCAGTGTCTTCATGCTTTCCGGGTATTGGCGGCCTGTGACTCGATATCGCTCAGTGCTATCTTCATGGTGGCTTCCGCTATTGTCTCGTCGCCGCACGTGGCTTTGCCCTCAACCATCAGCATCCCCATGATTTCCTCCACGGTGTTTATCGAGGTGCGTATGGTCTCGCCCACTGTGGGGAGTCGGTGTATCTTGAAGCCACGCACCGCGCCGATGAAGCCGAGCTGAATGCCCTGTTTCAGCACATATTTGTTGTAATAGCCGATGCGCGCGGCGCATGTCTGCGCCATGTTCTCGATCAGCCCGGGCGCGGTGAAACGGCCCTGCTCGGTGAAGATGTTTTGGTCCGAAACTTCCGTTTCGGTCACGGTAAGAGAGGGGTCGTAGTGCAACAGACGGCCTACCATTACGAATGGCGGCTGCTGCGGCAGAAGCTCGTGAATGTCGATGCTTGCGAAATCAGTCATCGGTCCAGAGGTTTCAGTCATCGGTCCAGAGATTGAAGTAATTGTACCATTGTTCGGGGTATTGACGCACGGTCTGTTCCAGCAATCCGGCATATTCGCGCACCAGAGCCTCGGCGCGTTTGCGGGTAGGCATTTCAATTGGTGCCGTCAATTCGCGCACGGTGATGCGGTATTTCTTCCTGCCGGCTTTCATCACGGCCACGAACAGCATGGGCGTCTGTTTGGCGGCCGCCAATAGGAACGGTCCCTGCGGAATCCGGGCGTCGGCACCGAACAGGGGCACTTTGTACGCCTTGGCCGAGCCGAACACGCGGTCGGCCGGCATGGAGACTATCTCGCCGTTGTCTATGGCCTCGTTCAGAGTGAAGATGTGGCTCATGTCCTGACGCATCGGCACCATGCGGATGTTGCCTCGCCCGAACAGCTTCGAACGATTGGCCATCACCGTTTCCTTCTCGCCGGCGAACACCAGCGCGTTGATGCGTTTCAGCTCCGACACGAGCGAATATCCGGCCAGCTCGTAGTTGCCTATATGCGAACTCAGCTGCACGAATGCGGAGGGCTGACGCTGCAGGCGGTCGAAATGCCCGAAGCCGTCTATTTCGATGTCGAACTTGTGTCCGGCATACATATAGAACCGGTCTATCACCACCTCGGAGAAGGCACAGAAATTTCGCCACACCATGCGGGCCGATTTGCGGCGGTTCAGCCCCAGGCGCCGGCGTGCGAAGCTGTATGCCGAGCGCCGTCCGTTGCCGTTGATCAGCAGTGTGGGCGGCAGTACGAAGATGCGTGTAAAGACATAAAAGAACCGTACATCGATCACCCGCATTATGCGAACGAGCCATCGATGCATCCATCCGTTGCCGTATGTGGTTCCGGACCAGTCGTTATGTGTCAGTTCCGCCAACTATCCCTATCAGCCTACCTTAGTGGCGATGTATTTGTAGAAATCGTCCAGGGTCTTGACGTTGGCCATCTCCTCGGGCTTGATCTTGAAGCCGAAGTTTTTCTCCACAATCACAACAATGTCGACGAAGTCGAGCGAGTCGATGCCGAGGTCCTCCTTGAGGCTGGCCTCGGGCTTGATCGCGTCTTCGTCTATCTCCAGGTCGTCGATTAAGAATTTGTTTACTTTCAGTTCGATATCAGTCTGATTCATCTTGCTAAAAACGTTTGTCGGGAGTCGGTCAGGGACATCCCGTTGAAATTCAGTTGTTAATGTGCATTTGCGGCGAGCCGCGGATGCATTATGCCAATGAGCACACTAAGATGGAGTGTCCCTGGCCGAGATTGTCGTGTACGGTGTCGACCTTGAGGCCGGCTTCGCGCACGAGTCGGTACAGGTCCTCGGAATGGAACATCTTGCTATTGCCGTTGGCGAGGGCCGTGAAGTAGAGGCTGGTCAGCGTCAGGCAGAGGGCGGCGGGCTCGAAGCGCTGGCGGTCCCACAGCGTCTCCATTATGTACAGGCGCGAGTCCGCGTCCATCACCTTGGCGGCGCGGCGCAGGATGCTGACCACCTGCTTCTCGCTGAAGCAGTCCAGGAACTGGCTCATCCACACGGCGTCGAACCGACGGCCCGCGGGCATTTCCTGTGATTCGTCCAGCAGGTTGACGCCCATGCCGTCTATACGGTCGGCTCCGGGGTGGCCGTCCACATTGCTGCGCATCATGCCTATCTGCTGCGGCAGGTCGAGGATGGTGACCTGCACGTCAGGGTCGTGTGCCACGCACTGCAGGGCCCAGCGGCCGGTGTTGCCTCCCACGTCCAGCAGCGTGCGCGGACGGTCGGCGAACACGATGTCAAGCGCCTCCGGAAACGAGCTGTCGCTGTAGAAATGGTCGAAACCGAACCAACTATTCTGTACCTCCTTAGGTAACGAAGAAAGACCCTCGTATATTGTGGGCCAGTCGCCTAAGGTCGGGAGTCCTGCAGGCTTGCCCTCCTTAAGGGCTTCGTCCAGATGGAACCATCCGCGATAGTTCACGTCGTGGTTGAAATCGATGTTGGCGCGCGTGGCGGCGTCATTTATCAGGAACCAACCGGTCTTGGAGAGGGTGAAACGGTCGGTGTCGGGGTTTACCAATACGATGCCGATGCACAGGGCGGCCTCAAGCAGACACTTTGAGGCATATTCCGAAATCTCGGCGCGGGCGGCCACCTCGGGGATGGTCAGTCCGTGGTCGCTGTCGCGGAGCATGTCGAGGATGCCCCATTTCAGCATGATGCGCGCGGTCTGGAACACTACGGGCCCGAATGCAATCATCTCAGCCTCGCGTTGCGCTTCGCGCGCGCTGAGACGTTCCTTGCAATACCGCTGCTTTAAACTGTCAGAAAGATGCATATATTTATTGATTCGCTCAAGATTAAGATGCTTCGTCGCAACTTGCTCTTAGATTGTATGAAATATGTTTATTTATGATAGGTATGATAAGTTAATGTTTTTGTAGGTAATCTTCAACAGCTTCCTCGTCGATTCCGTATGAAGTACAATTACCAGTAGTAATGAAATCAGGCATAGAACTTAAATATCCTTTGTAGTAACCCCAAAAACTAGTATGCTTTCCAATGTCTAAAAAAGCAGCTTGTCCAATCTC
Organism: uncultured Bacteroidales bacterium; assembly: GCA_900542185.1. Taxonomy (GTDB): domain Bacteria; phylum Bacteroidota; class Bacteroidia; order Bacteroidales; family Muribaculaceae; genus Lepagella. The sequence goes on along the minus strand of UQMZ01000002.1, from coordinate 24,731 downwards.
CTTAATTGACTTGGGAATACTTATCTCTGAAAAAGTGTCGCTCCCGGCATTATGAAACGCCCCAGCCCCTACATTCTGAATGCTTTTGGGCAAGATAATTTTATTTAACCTACATTTGGCAAAAGCCCCAATACCTATAGATTGTAAAGTCGAAGGAAAGACTATTTCCTTCAAATATGCTTTGGGAGACTTTTGGGGAATATAGATGAGTACTCTGCAGAATGTATAAGGATCAATTTCAGTAACGGTATATCGTTCCTTTCCTATTAATATGTATTCAGGAATACTAATTTTTTCATATTTGTAATCCGAATATTGGTATTGAAATTTATTTTTCTTTTGAATAGTCGTAGGTCTTGGTCTAGTAACGGCGAGAAGTTTATTGGGGGCATCTATAAGACGGAAATTTAATATATTGCCATAATTATCTTTTGCCAATATTTGTTTTTCAACTCTTTGCGGCAGTTCGACTTTATAATGCAAGTCTCCTTGCTTATATTTTTCCATAGTTACATCAACAAAATTTGGCTCAATGGCATTGCATATACTAACATTGAGTTGTGAGGAATTTGAGATTTGGCTGATGTTGGATTCTATTGCATTATAATCTGTCGTTTTGTAAAACTCCAAGACATCACCATTAGCTTTCTTTATGATAAGAATATCATTCTTTTTTACTCTATATGATGGAGCATTGATATCTTCTGTTAATGTATAATAAATATTATCTGATGAAGATACATCAAGATTGAATACTTTAAAGGTATCACCATTGTGTTTTACAAGAATGTCCGGCTCAACGGCAAAGACAGACATTGCCTTAAACATCATAATAAACAGTAACAAATTTCGCCTAGGCATTATGTTTAGTATTTGATAATACATTGTTAAAAAATAATTTAAGAACCTTGATTTCCTTATTTATATTATAAGAAAATCAAAAATATAAACTCAGAATACAAAGTTATTAGTTATGCCGGCACACTCACGTCTGCCGGCACATTGCTTTATAAGTTTTAGGTCTGAATGACGAGTGATGAGCTGATTGGGATTGTAGATACTTTGTCACTCATCACTATGACTTAGCACTTTGATTATTTGCCTTTCTTGATTTTCTTAGCCAGGTTCTTGGCCAGACCTTCGAAAGTCTCCTCGATGGCGAGGTCGAAGGTGTAGCCTGAACTTTCGTGCTGGAAGCTCAGCTTGGCTACTTCCTTACCGGCGTTGTCGCTGATGGTTACGGTGCCTTCAAGTTCGATGGCGTGGCCACCCTTGAACGACATCACGTTTACATGATAGTCCAGATCCTCAACGTCCACTACCATTTTGTAGGCTGCGTTCTGGTCGGTATCGGTAAGGCGGAAGCTCTTGCTGTTCTCGTTGAACTCGCGCACGAATTCGCTGGTCCAGTCGTCCATGTTGTTATCGATGGCGGCGAAACGAGCGTCCTTGCGCACGGGTTTCTTCTTGTCGTAGGTGGTGTTGGTCATGTCGAGCTTTACGAATGCTGCATCCGTCGAGTTCTTGAGCGATGCGATGCTTCCGCTTACTACTTCCAGCTTGTCACCTGCCATTGCTGCCAGGCCGCCCAGGACCAGTGTCAGCATCACGAGCATTAATTTTTTCATGTCTGAAAAGGTTTTGTTGGTTATTAATAGTGTGCTTTATGTTGTTATAATGGAACACTCTATCGTTGACTTTGACTGCAAAGTTAGCAAAATAATGCAATACTAAAAAATTTTAACACTTTTTGCACGCGTCAAAACGGCAAAAAATGTCCGAAAATAGTACTATAAAGTGCGCTATTCTGTTCTAAAGCTTCAAAAATCGTAGATGAAGAGTCATTGACTCATCTTTGCCGGTATAATAGCGCAGGTTGTCCACGACCTCGCATAAACTCGGGAAAAATGCCAATTGAGAAATTATCATAAGGACTTTTATCCGTTTCTATGCGCGGCTGAGGGCAGTCCGCGCTACTAAGACCTTGTTCCTTAGGGAACGGCATCCTAAGAAAGTGAGTTGACTTCGTCATGTGAAAGACCGAGCAAGTCTGCGATCGCCTCTAATGACATACCCTTGCTGCGCATGTTGCCAATAATGGATGTATATGCATCCTTGCGTCCTTCCTTGCGTCCTTCCTTACGTCCTTCCTTGCGCCCTTCCTTACGTCCTTCATGGCGTCCTTTCTTACGGCCTTCCTCAAGAGCTTCTTCGCGCACAATCTCTCCCCATTGCCTTACACCTTCTCGGTCGTCCAATATCTTCTGGCGCGATTGACTGTAGGCCACAACTTCTTCATTGGCCAGATGACTCATGTCGGCTGCCTCGAACAGCTCGTCAAATTCCGGATATCCTTTAGGCTTGCTTTCCATATTCTCTATGTTTTTAAATAAGAACAACCATCTTTCTACATCTGTTTCGCATTCCTCGAACGTTTTCCTGTCCATCATCGTAAGGTCAAGAAAATAGTTGTTGAGCCTATGTGAAAACCTCTCTTGACATGTGAAGTCATAAAGACCGACCTCTCTGAACGGCACCGGCTTGTGGGCGCACAGGTGAAAATCCATGATGAATATTCCATACACATCGCTTAGATTGTATGCCTTGTCACCTCTCTTAACCTGATGCATAAGTGCATTGCAGCAATATGTCAACGCGCGATCGCTGAACGTGGGCTGTATGCTCCGTTGCATCTCCACTATGATGTGGTGGCCATGATGGGTGACACAATAAATATCGTAAACCACTCTTTTGTCTTCAGATGTCTCGGGGATCGCTTCCTTGTCCTGGAAAGAGACATCCACAATCTTGTCTTCCGGATTCAGAATGTGATTCAGAAACCGGATTAGGACATTTTTATGCTTTTCGCTTCCGAATGTCCGCTTGAACGCGTAGTCGGACATCAGGTTCATATAGCGTGCCATACGACATTCTCGTTACTGTGTTCTCTGCAACAAATTTATGTATAATTTATGGCAATTGCAAATTCTTAGGTGAAATATAAGAATTTAAATAAAAGCGTGTACGCAAAGACAATATTTATTACAAAGAATCGAGGCCACCGTGGATGCGGCAGCCTCGATTATGCTTGTGAGTGTGATGGTTAGAAATGGATACCGACGAATACGTTCAGGGTGTTGTAAACCACAGACCCGCTGTCGTAATAATAGTCGTCATCATCGTCGACACCGGATGAATACAGACCGTAACGGAGGCCTACGTCCAGACCGAACTTGTTGGTGAAGTTGAACGTGCATCCGGCCATGGGAGCGAAATGGAAACATCCTACCTCGTCAACGCCCTGATAGCCGCCGCCGATGCGCAGGCCGACAAAAGGCGAGATTTTCTTGGTGCGCAGGATGTTGTAACGGGCCTCGGCGAACACAGTGAAAATACCGCCGATTTCGAAAGAGTCATCGCTATAGCCTCCAGGGTAATCCTCTTCGTTATATCCTAACAGATTGGCCTCGAAGCCGGCACCTAAGAACAGTCCTTTGAACAGTTCGATACCGTGGGTGGTGGAGATGGCGTAATTGTATCCAAGTCCGTCTACATCTGTGTTATCCTTGGAGGCGAAGAACAGACCGCCGCTGGTGTCTACATATCCCTTGTACTTGATGTCGATGTCTACGGCCGATGCGGAGACTGCAGTAATAAGTGCCAGAGTGGCAGAAAGTAATAGTTTTTTCATTGCTTGTGTGTTAAATTCAAGTGCAAAGTTAACAAAATAATATAAAATTAAAAATAATTTAACATATATGCATGAAAAAATAACCGATATGGGTACAAAGGATTCAATTAGGCCTCTAACAGATGCCTTATTCTTTTTCTTCGGAGTATTTGCGGACAATGTAAGGAGGCCGGTGTTTGGTCTCGTTGAAGATCCGGCTTATGTATTCGCCAAGAATTCCGATGGACAGAAGCTGAGCTCCGCCGAGAAACAGGATGACGGATATTAGGGTGGGAAAGCCCTGTACCTCGTCGCCCATTATCAATGCCTTACTAATGTAGTAAACTAATAGTATCAAAGCTCCGACAGCTATGACGAATCCCAAAAATGCTGAATAACGCAGGGGAGAGGACGAGAACGACATCAGACCGTCTATGCCCAGATCGAACAGGGTGCGATAACTCCAGTTACTTTTGCCGGCCACTCTGTCGCTACGGTCAAATACAATTTCCTTCTTCTTGAACCCTATCCAGCAATATAGTCCCTTGGTGTACCGTTCGGTCTCGCGAAGCAGCTTCAAGGCCTCAAGACATTTACGGTCCAGGAGTCTGAAATCTCCTACGTTTTTCAAGACTTCGAATCGTGATGACTTCTGCAGTACGGAATAATATAACAACGAAAGTCGGCGTCGAACCCAGCTTTCCCGGCCCCTGTTCTTACGTTTGGCATATACATCCTCATATCCTTCCTCCCAATATCCTATCATTAGAGGAATCAGTTCCGGAGGATCCTGCATGTCCGCGTCAAGAATTATTGCGCAGTCTCCGGTCACATAGTCGAATCCCGCCAGCATTGCGTTTTCCTTGCCGAAGTTGCGGGACAGATCCACAAAACATACTCGCCCGTCAGACTTGCGCAATTCCTGAATAACCTCAAGAGTCCGGTCATCTGAACCATCGTTGATGAACAGTAGTTCCCAGTCATATCCGGGCATGGAGTCTATCACTTTGCGCGTTTCTGCGTAAAGCATAGGCAGCGAGGCTTCCTCGTTCTTGCATGGTATGATTAATGATATCTTTTTCAATTTCTGCCGGGGTTATGGTTGCGGATGGTATAGCGTGTCACACCTTGCGGATTACGAGGGCGCTGTTGGTGCCTCCGAAACCGAAGGAGTTGGACAGGATGATGTTCAGGTCCTTGTCGACGGTGACGGGGGTGATGTTCAGGCCCTCGCTGAATTCGTCGGGGTTCTCGAAGTTGATGTTCGGGGCCACGAATCCGTTGCGCATCATGATGACGCTGTACACTATCTCAGACGCGCCGGCCATCCAGCATTCGTGGCCGGTCATTGACTTGGTGGAGCTGATCAGCGCCTTCTTACCCTTGAACAGACGGCCGAGAGCAATCGCCTCGAACTTATCGCCCTGAGGCGTCGAGGTGGCGTGGGCGTTGATATAGTCGATATCGTCGGGTGTGACACCTGCATCCTCCATGGCGCGCGACATGGCCAGGATCGAGCCGTCGTCGCTGGGCTGCGAGATACCGCCGCCGTTAGACGAGAAACCGTACCCGGTCACTTCGGCCAATATCGTGGCTCCGCGTGCCACTGCATGGTCATAGTCCTCGAGCACCAGTGCCGCCGCGCCTCCGCTCGGTATCAGGCCGTCGCGGTCGCGGTCGAACGGGCGCGACGATTTCTCCGGCGCGTCCATGCGGGTGGAGAAGGCGTTCAGCGCGTCGAACGACGACATGCTGTACTGGTTCGTCTCCTGAGCGCCTCCGGCCAAGACCATATCCTGCAGACCCTGCTTTATCATCATGTAGGCCAGACCGATGGAGTGCGATCCGCTGGCGCAGGCCGCCGAGATGGTCATGTTGATCCCTTTCAGATGGAAGATGGTGCTCAGGTTCATGTTCACGGTCGAGTTCATTGACTGGAATATCAGTCCGGAGCCGATCATGGCCGAGTCGCGTTCCTTCTCCATGATGGTGTGCGAGTCTATCACCGCCTTGGCCGACGAATCATTGCCGAAAATCACGCCCACTTCGTTGTCGCGCAGATACTCGTCGGAAACACCGGCCATCCTGAATGCCTCGGCCGAAGCCATGTAGGCGTACTCGGCCTCCTCCGACAGCGACTGACGCTGACGGCGGTCAAGGACGCCCTTCAGCTTTGGGCGCTCCACTTTGCCTACAAGACCGGAACGGTAACCATAGTCCATGCGTTCCTGATCCACACTGATGCCTGACCGGCCGGCACGCAACGATTCGCACACTTCGTCCACGTTGTTGCCGATGCACGACCAGATTCCTATACCTGTGATAACTACTCTTCTGCTCATAATTGTGTCAATACAGACCTCCGTTGATGGATATGGTCTGTCCGGTGATGTAAGATGCTTTGGGTGAGACGAGGAAAGATACGAGGTCGGCCACCTCCTGAGGTTCGCCGAAGCGGTTCATGGGCACTGTCTTCTTGAGTTCGGCTTCGTTCAGGTCCTTGGTCATGTCGCTGTGTATGAAGCCGGGAGCGACGGCGTTGACAGTGACCTTGCGGGGCGCCACCTCCTGGGCCAGCGCCTTCATGGCGCCGATCATGGCGGCCTTGGCAGCCGAGTAATTGCTCTGGCCCGGCAGTCCCTTCAGGCCCGACAGCGAGGCGATGTTGACGATGCGTCCGTTGCGGTGCGTCATCATGTTCTTCAGCAGACGGCGCGTCACGAAGAAGAAACCGTTGAGCGATGCGCCCATAACGCGGTTCCACTGTTCGGTTTCCATGAACACCATCAGGTTGTCGCTGCGGACGCCGGCATTGTTTACCAATACCGATATATATTCATCGGGATGGCGATCCTCCCACTGTTCCAGCGCAGTGTCTACAGCCTGCTCTTCGGTCACGTCAAATGGCAGGAGCTCGCCCTGACCTCCGGCATCCTCGATGGCCTTGAGTGTCTCGGCGGCAGCCTCGGAGTTGCTGCGGTAGTTTATGATCACGTAATATCCGTCGGCGGCCAGCTGGCGTGCTATGGCAGCCCCGATGCCGCGGGATCCTCCGGTTATCAGCGCGTTTTTCTTCATTTCAGATAGTCTATGATGTTTGTACGCAGGTATTGCTCGGTCTCGGCTAGCTCGCGGTAGAAGGGAGTGTCCTCCACGAACAGCGGGCAGATGGCGCGTACGTCGTCATACAGCCGGCGTGTGACGGGCGACAGCCTGTCGGTTATCTTCAGGCAGTCGGTGGCCTGGGCCAGCGCGATGAAAAGGATGGAGCAAACCTGATATGCGTTGTCTATTACCTGGCGGCAGAGCAGGGCGCTGTTGGTGCCCATGCTCACTATGTCCTGGTTGTCGTTGTTGTTGGGGATGGTGTGCACGTAGTTGGGCATAGCCAGCGTCTGGCACTCGGCTGTGGTAGACGTGGCGGTGAACTGGCATGCCTGCATGCCGTAGTTCAGGCCCAGGGTGCCGAGGTTGAGGAAGGGAGGCAGGATGCCGTTGATGCGGTCGTGGAACAGGTAGTTGAGCTGGCGCTCGGCCGTCTGGGCCAGACGCACCACGGCTATCTTCATCTTGTCGGCTTCCAGCGAGATATAGTCGCCGTGGAAGTTGCCGCCATGATATATGTTCTTCGAGTCGGGGTCGATGATGGGATTGTCGCAGGCGGAGTTGAGCTCGTTCTCAAGCACGCGCGCCGAATTGTCGAGCACCTCGTATATCGGGCCGTATATCTGCGGGATGCAGCGCAGCGAATAGTATGCCTGCACCTTATGTTCGAAGTAATCGCACCGGTTCTTGGCGGGATCATAAAGTTCGTGCTCGCGCTTCTGCAGGCATTCGCTTCCCTTGCTGGCCTCGCGCAGCCAGCGGGCTATGACCTGCTGACCGTACTGGCGGCGCGGCTCGTTTTCCTCTACCGACATGTAGTCGTCGAACGACGAGGCTATCTCGTTCATCCAGGCGCCGAACACCGTGGCGTAACGCAACAGGTTCTCGGCATAATACTGGTTCACGATCGATATACCGGTCATTACCGAAGTGCCGTTCGTGACCGACAGACCCTCGCGGATGTATATCTGCATCGGCTTCAGGCCGCATTCCTCCATAACTTCGGCTGTAGGCCTCCATTCGCCGTTATAATGCACTTTGCCTTCGCCTATGAGGCACAGGGCTATGTGGGCCAGCTGCACCAGGTCGCCGCTGGCGCCTACGCTGCCGTGGCGGGGTATGAAAGGGTATATGCCGCGGTTTATGAACTCGGTCAGCAGTTCCACCACTGAGGGATGGATGCCCGAACGGCCTTGCAGGAACGTGCCGGCGCGCGCTATCATAGCGCTCTTGACTTCCGTGTCGCTCAGAGGCTCGCCCGCGCCTGTGCTGTGGCTGCGGATTATGTTGTATTGCAGGTCGGTAAGGTATTTGTCATCCACACGCCACTGGGCCATGGGGCCGAAACCCGTGTTGATGCCGTATATCACCTTGTCCTTTACGAATTCGCTGAGGAACTGATAAGAATCGGCGCACTTGCGCATACCCTCGTCGGAGGGTCGAAAAACGGCGTTGCCAAAAATGTTGGCTAATACTTCGGTTAATTTCATTCTGAAAATGTAATGGTTATTGCTGCCGGCATACGGAGTCGATACACAGACGGAGGTAATGGACTTCGTTTTAGTGCGGTCACAATAAAGTCGACTTCAAGGTGCAAAGTTACGAAAATTATGCAATACTAAAAAATTTCGGAAGCAATCTGACATGTCGAAATGGCAAAAAATGTCCGATATAGGTATCGGATATACTCTGAGCGTGTTTTTAAGGAACATTGCCTTAGTGGAGTTCGATTACCTCGCAGTCGCGTATGTCGGAACCGTCGATGGTGAGGCGCAGCAGAGTGCGGCACGACTGCCATCCCTGACGGCCCGCGGCGCCGGGATTGAGGTGCAGCAGCTGCAGTTCCTTGTCGTACACCACCTTGAGGATATGCGAGTGTCCCCCGACCACGATATCCGGCTTTATTTCATTAATCAGCAGTTTCATGCCCGGCGCCCAGCGGCCCGGATAGCCGGTGATGTGCTGCATCATCACCTTGCAGTCCTCGCATTGGAACACGGCGGTGCTCTCCGTGATCCAGCGCACGTCCTGGCCGTCGATATTGCCGTAGACGGCGTGCACGGTCGGAACCAGGGCCTGGAGTTTCTGTATTATCTCCGGATCGCCCACGTCGCCGGCGTGCCACACCTCGTCGCACTCCTTGAAATAATCTGTAAACCGCCGGTCCCACATCCCGTGCGTATCGCTCAGTATTCCTATCCGTTTCATTGTTGATTGCTAATTGATTATTGTCGTTTGAGCCAGTACCGGCGTTCCGGTTCGGGAAGGCGTTCTATGGCATAACGAAGAGTGGTGCGCGACATTTCGTAGTAATGTTCTTCAAGATAGTCCAAAAGAAGATCTTTGTCCACTTTCCCGGCCTCGCGCAGCATCCAGCCCACTGCCTTGCGCATCAGGTCGTGAGGATGATGCAGCAGCTTGTCGGCGAGCCGGAAAGTGTCGTCGGTCTGTCCGGCGCGCATCAGCCGCCATGTGGTCACCATGCCTATGCGTTGCTCCCACAGGCTGTCGGAGGCCGCGAGGCGGTCGAGAATACCGTGATCGGGCATCGTGCCGTCAGCCTGGGGATAAAGCAGCCATTCGCCCACGATTTTGGTGCATGTCATGTCCACTAAGTCCCAGTTGTTGGCCTGACGCGCATGGCGCAGGTAAAAGTCAAGCACCTCCTTGCGTCTTTCGGCATGCATGGTCTGCGGTTCACGTTTCCGGGGCAACGCCGCTTTCATTTCCTCCACCAACAGCATGAAGCCCGCGAAGCGTACCTCGTGCCATGCGGAGTACAGCAGTTTCTCTATTTCCTCAAAGGGTACGTCCAGACGCGCCTCATGGACAACCATGCGTGTCTGAGGACATCTCAGTCCTAAGAACCTGTCACCCTCGCCGTAATCGCCTTTACCGGTCTTGAAAAACCGGCTCAGATTCCGCGCCTGGCGTTCGTCGCCCATCTGCTCCAAAGTGCAATATATATCTTCAGCCGTTGTCATAACGTCTGCAAAGATACTATTTTTTTCCGGATGCGGAAGCCTTATTTGCGCATGAGTACAATTCGGGTCTCGGAAAAATCGGAAGCGGCATCAAGCAGAGCCATGAAATCGGACCAATAGTCTACAGGGATGGTTGTCCTGTTGACACGCATCTGCACCGTGAAGTCTATGTCGCCGTTGTCGGCGATGCTTGGCGTGGCGGAGAACATGCCTATTGCATTCTTCTTGTTTACAGTCAGGCTTTCGAGTGATGTCGGGTCGTATGTATATCCCTGCGGGACCTGGAACGTAAGCTGGCGTACTTCGTACCACGGAGCATCGATCATGCCGTCGAAAAAGCGGTTACGTTCCATTTCAGGCAGCCGCGGATTGTCGCCGAAAAGTTTGCCTATGGAGAACATCAGTGTTTCCGGATTCAGTTCTTCGACCAGGCCGGGAATCAGGTCCGTCACGTCGTACGACACATAATTGCGGCCTGGCAGAATGGAACGTGACGTCACGTTATATGAAACTATACTGTCGGGCGAGATGCCAACGAAGGCCTCGCACTCCTTTTTGAAGAAGTCGCGCAGTTCCTTCTCGCGTCCTGCCTTGTCGCGACCTTTCGCGTGCGAACGCTTGTTGTCGGGAATGCACAGAAAGTTTTCGACGGAATCCGCCCACTCGTATTTGTCGGTGATGTTTCCCACTATATCCTTGTAGATGCCGGTATGACGCATGGACCGGCCCATCCGGACCTTATGTTCGGGAGTGATACAGGCTTTGGCCACCATGGCGAGCCGGTCGGAACCGGTGCGGGCCTGCGGCACACTGACCACTGTGGCCAAAGTGGTCCGGGGCAATGTCTTGCGGTTGCCGGTGAATGCGCCACCTTCCTGACCGTTGAAGCGGGCCTCCATCTGACCGGGAGGATAATGGTACGGAGCCGACATGTCGTAATATGTGCCGTCGACCATCGTCACGAACCTCGGTTCTTCCCATGTGGCGATGCCTTCGGTCGGCACGCGGTCGATCGGATTGAAGAATGCAAATCCAATACTGTCGGGCGAATATACCTTCAGACGGTTAAGCGCGTCCATATACAGCAGGTTAAGATATGCGTTGCGGTCGGACCAATCCTTGTCATCGGCCGTGGCGTTGACGTATCGCAGGGCCAGAGCCAGCGCGTCGGCCGTCTGACGTGGCGTGGCTTCGGGATGTGCTTTCAGATAGCAGTCCTTTACCAGCCTGGCCGCGCGGGCAGGCAGCGGCGATTCGTATGAAGCGTCCTTCAGATAGCTGAAGATGTCTCGGTATATGGTGCCGGGTGCTACGTTGTAGAACAGGCCTCCGCCACGCGCCGTGGCCGGATGGTATATGTATCGCGAGGAATTGTTCAGAAAGTTCATGCGGATGAAGGGCAGCTGACGCTTGGCGTTGACAAACTTCTTGAACGGTATGGCCGGAATCATCTGCGCGTGCAGGGAGCCCCGTATGCAGTCGCTGTCTTTCTGGTCAACGTTAAGGGTAGGCGCGCCGTTGTATGTCTTATATTCCACGGTCAGCATCGGGTCGAACTTGCCGCGTATCACACGGTGCATCGTGGGATAGTAATTGCACATGTTCATGTCGATGCAATCCAGGTCGAATTCCTCGATGGTCTCCTCCTTGTATTTGAACACGTCGAGCACGCAGTTCTCGGTCAGACCTGAGACTGCAATCTTGTAACGCACGTCGTCCTTGCCCTTCTTGCCGTCGGATATTTCAACGGCCTCATTTATGTCCACGTCGCGTGTGGTGCCGTCTGGATAATGGATCCGCGCTCCGAACGCTTCCTTGAAATCGTACAGAAGTATTCCGTCGCTCACTGAGGCCTTGGCATCGAACTCGAATTCCGAGAAGTCGTCGAATGCCGACCTGTCAATTATCTTGACCATCATGCGGTTCAGGTATTTGCGGCAGATGCGGTTGGTGGATCCCGAAAGCTTGAAGCTGGTAGCCATTCTTTCGTTAGTTGTCTCTATGTCGTCAAGGTCGCACATTATCACGGCTGAGTTGTTCTGAAGCAGCGAATCGGGTATGGCCATGTTCGGATCAAACAGAGGGTCGTTGTCGCTCCAGACCTTCTTGGCGATTTTCTCACAAAACTTTGTATCTAATTTGGCTTGAGTCGATAACGGGCATATTCCCGAGAGAATCATGATGCCTGCGGTAAATAAATATCTGAATGGTTTCATAGTGTGGATTGTCATTGGTTAACGGTCAGTATTATTGCATCGTTGTTCATACGGTTAATGGCCTTGACAGCCTCGTTCCATTCGGGTATGTCCGTAAGCGGGACGTCTGTTTCAAGACCCTTGACGGCGCCGGTCACTGTTATCCTGCCGCCGTCCTGTCGGTAGCTGAGGTGTGCGGCAAACCATGGGGTATCTACTTTTGCGTCCTTCGGCATCGATTCCACGGTGTAGCCCTCGGGTACGGCAAGTTCCATCGAGGAGATGATGTTGTAAGGAGTGCCTGTCGAAACGGGTCTACGGCGATTATTGACATTGACAGGCTTAAGCGTCCAGTTGCGCAAAGGATGCAGTGAGACATATCGTTTTGCGCCTGCAGGCACAACGGCTTTGCTGTCGCTTTCATGTGCTGAAAGCGTAGAGGTCTGAGCGTCCGGGGCGTCGGTGCTGTTGGCCACATCGGTGTATGTGGCGCTATTGGACTGCGCCAGCCATGCGTGGCATAAACTGAGACGCTGATTGACGTTCACGTCGGCCATGAAGTTTTCAAAAGCCATGCGGTCGTTGCCGCGCATGGTCATGCTGATGTCGCCGGTCAGCGTACTGCCATCAAGAGCGAATGAACCCTTTATTTCCGTAGGGTAACGGTCTGTATCATAAGCTGGAAGTGTAGTCAGCAGACAGCTGTCGCCTGCTTCCACTATGGCTTCCTGTCCGGCTATGAAGAAGGGTAGATAGTCACGGGGCGAGAAGCTGGTGGTGCCGTCCAGGTATATGATGCTGTCATTCAGTACGGCCGCGGCTATCATGTGATCGGCGCAACCGAACAGTTTGTATCTGGAGAAAGGTCCGATCACATTACCGCGCGTGCCAATCCATACGCGGCGACCGTCGATGCCGCACGCGCGCAGCATCTGGCGTATCAGGTTGGCCGACCCCTTGCAGTCGCCGTATCGCTTGGACAGCACGTTGCCGGCCGTGTCGGGACGTTTGCCCAGCTCGCCGTGTTCGATGCCCACATAGCGGATGTTCTGACGCACCCATGAGGCGATGGCGTGGATGCGGGCCATGTCGTCCGCACAGTTTTCAGTTACCTGTCGGGCCATTGCCACAACTTCGGGTTCAGGATCGTCATTGTCCACATTTGACCGCAGGAAATCATAAAGGTCATCGACCGTGGCGAACTGACCTGTCACGATGATGCGCGGGACGGTTTGCGTTGCCGGTGCGGCATAATCCTCGTGCCGGAAAGGCTCAAGATTACTGATACGTAACGAATATGTGAGGTTGCCGTTTTTGTCAGTGGCGGATGTGAACATGGCCGTTGAAGGCATGTCGTATGGCTGAACCTTTATGACATCGGCCAGTTCTGATGGTACCGTTATTTCAAAACAGCCTTGCTCCACGAATTTGTCGGAGGCTATCATGATATCTCCGAATTGCTCAAGTGCCGTGTAATCCCTTTCGAAGCGGGCGGTGACAGTTTTTCCTTTCTTCAGCTCGAGGTGCAACGCGCATACGCGCATGCCGCTGTAAAAGATGTCGTCGTCTTCAACAGACTTATATATCGGCTTGGAACCGGGTGCGGACGCCTTTTTAATCGGAGTCTCGGACGAGTAATATTCATAAGCCAGAGTCCTGTCGTCAGCACGTCGCGCCTGGTAAGTATAGCTTGACGAGGCTTTCACTTCGTTGAGGCGACGGTTGGCATCCGACTTCAGTACATACTTCTTGTTCAGCTCGGTAATGACAACGTTGGCATCAGCAAAGTCGGATGGGAATGCTATACCGAAACTTGTGCCGAAAATCAAGGAAAGCGTCAGGATTTTACTGATCAAATTCATAGCGAAGTGTTATTGCTCCACAAATTTAATCATTTTGTTTAATAATCATAGATTTTTATTGTAAAAAAACAGGTTCCTCCCGTCCTTTCGGGAAGAACCTGTATGTTCTATTTAGAGAATGACTTATTCCTGACTGTTGTCGGGAGATGCAATTTCGGCGATGGATTCGGTATGAGCCGGTGTCTTTTCCTGCTGGAACAGCCATGAAAGGAACGTCGGGGAATTGAATGCGAACGACCAGCATTCGTGTCCTACGCCGGCGAACTCCACGTATTTCACCGTTGCGCCGATGGCGTCAAGAGTCTTGAAGGCCTCGCGACTCGCCACTGTCGGCACTTCCTCGTCCTGGTCGCCATGGAATATAAGGAAGTTGACTCCTTTGGCGTTCTTAAGTCGGTCGGGATTCACGGCCCCGCAGATGGGCACCGCCGCGGCGAATATGTCGGGATAGCGGCACACTAAGTCGTATGTGGCTATGCCCCCCATAGAGAGTCCCACCAGGTAGATACGGCTGCGGTCAATCGGGTTTTCAGCCACAACCTTATTGATCAGTTCCATCAGAGTCTTTTCGGTCTGTGTTTCCTTGGGTACGGGCGCTCCATGCTGGAACGCGCGCGGGTCAATGTTGCCCGTCCAGGTCTTGCGTGTCTGCGGGAACAGCACAAAAGCAGGGTAAGCATCCTCGTTGGCCGGATTGGTAAACAGCGACGCGCCATTGGTGAGCTGTTTTTCGTTGTCGTCGCCGCGCTCGCCCCATCCGTGCAGGAACACCACCAGCGGGTACTGCGAGTGGTCGGCCCTGATTTTAGGCGACAGCAGCCGATACGGCATCTTCTTATGACGGCCGTCAGTGAACACTTCTTTTTTATATGCCTGGTTCAGATCGCGGCTCTGAGCGGCGACCGGCAATGGCAAAGCGGCAAAAATCAGCAACAATATGGTAACAATACGATTCATATCCTCAGGGTTTTACTTAAAAACACCCGGGGACCCGAATCGGTTCTATTCGTAGCGTAGGGTTTCGGCGGGGGAGATGCGGGCTACGAGCCAGGAGGGGAGGATCAGGGAGAGCCAGACCACCAGAAGGACGCCGAGGTTCAGAATCAGTACCTGCAGCCAGGAGATGTCGACGGGCACGAAGTCGATGTAATACGATTCCGGGTCAAGGTGCAGGAAATGGTATTTGTCCTGCAGCCACAGGAACAGCAGCATAGCCACATTGCCGATGGCCAATCCGAGGACTGTAATCTTAAGCGACAGATATATGAAGACCCTGCGTACCTGTCTGGCCGGTGCTCCGAGCGCCCGCAACAGGCCGATGAACCGCTTCTTGTCAAGAATGATTATGAGTAGCCCTGAAATAAGGGTGATTATGGCCACGAATGTCATCAATGTCAGAACCACGGCTACATTGGTGTCCAGTAACGCCAGCCAATGGAAATATCCCGAACCTTGTGTCATGGCGTTCTCCAGCCTTAGTGGACGGAATATGAGTCCCGAGCCGTATGCCTGTGCCAATGTACGGTTCAGCTCGTCGGTATATTCGGTGATGTTGTGGAAATCATCGGTGTGTATCGCCAGGCTCGTGCCTTGGTCGGAACGAAGCTCGCCAAGACGCTGCAGCAAAGAGAGCGAGCCGTAGGCAAATATCTTGTCGTAATTGTCGAAATGCGAATTGAATATAGCCGCCACTTTCAGCGGGCGTACCCGCAGTTCGCTGGTCATGAAATAGGTGTCGATGCGGTCGCCCACCTTCAGCCCCAGGCGTCGTGCCGTTATCTCCGAGATTACGACCTGATTGGCGTTCTCAGGCTTGGAATAGTCCGGAATCTTGCCGCTTACCAGGCTGGAGGACAGGAAATCGTTGATGCCTTTACCCTCCAGGCTGCGGAAATAGATGCCCTGGAAGTCTGAGCGAGTCTTGAAGATGCCCGGCACCGACAGCTGCAGCGAGTAATCGGACACGTATGGAGTCTCGTCCAGAATCTTTTCCAGCGAAGGGGTGAGTGCCACAAGGTTGTCCTCGTCGTCCGAAGTCTGGAGCGTATAGGCCGAGATATGGGCGTTGAAGCCCGTGACCTTGGCGGTGATCTCACGCTTGAAACCCGATACGATGGCCAGTGCCGCCAGCATCACGGCAACGGAGAGGGCCACGGCGGCCACGGCAACCTTGACCGTCGGAGCTCCCCCGCGTCGACAGCGTTCCGTGCCGCTCTTAAGCGACCCGCGACCGGGCGATATGCTGCGTGCCAGATATAACGGATAATTCATTTCGAAGACAAAATTACAAAAATTGTCGGAATTATTTGGAAAGAACACCGCCAAATATTAATTTTGTTTGGAATAGTCTAAACCGAAGGCTAAATCTTAAACATAAACTTTAAACTTTAGATTAGGACTATACCTTAAACCCAATACGAAAAACAGAACGACAAGGATGGAAGAAGAAATCAAAACGACGTGTCTGCACGACCGTCACGTAAAGCTTGGGGCGCTGATGTCGCCGTTTGCCGGCTACGACATGCCGATACAATACAAGGGAATCACCGAGGAGCACAACGCCGTGCGTCATGAGGTGGGCGTGTTCGACGTCAGCCACATGGGCGAGGTGCGGGTCAAGGGCCCAGAAGCCGAGAAATATGTGAACCATATATTCGTAAACGACGTGACCGGCGCACCCGACGGCCAGATATTCTACGGCATGATGTGCTACGACAACGGCGGCACGGTCGACGACCTGCTGGTGTACAAGGTGTCGGATACGGAATTCTTCCTGGTGATCAACGCCGCCAACATCGACAAGGACGTGGCATGGATCAAGGAACACGCCGACGGCTTCGACGTAACGGTAGAGGATGAAAGTCCGATATACGGCGAGGTGGCCGTGCAGGGTCCCAAGGCTGAGGAGGCTGTGGAGAAACTGCTTGGTCTGCCGGTGGCCGATCTGAAGTTCTATACGTTCAAGACGATCGAGACCGAGGGCGAGATCATCATCGTGAGCCGCACCGGATACACGGGTGAGGATGGTTTTGAGATTTACGGCAGCCCCGAATACACACAGCGCGTATGGGACAAGCTGATGGCCGGCGGCGTCGAGCCTTGCGGACTCGGATGCCGCGACACGTTGCGTTTCGAGGTGGGTCTGCCGCTGTACGGTGACGAACTCAGTGCCGACATCACTCCGCTGGAAGCCAGCCTGAGTATGTTCGTTAAGTTAGACAAGCCTGAATTCATCGGCAAGGAAGCTCTGGCCGCGCAGAAGGCCGAGGGCGTGAAGCGCCGCATCGTCGGTCTGGAGCTGGACGGCAACGCCATACCGCGTCACGGTTATCCCGTGGAGGTTGACGGTCAGGTTGTGGGTGAGGTTACTACCGGTTACCGCAGCATCTCTACCGGCAAGTCGGTAGCCATGGCCATGATACAGAAACCATACGACAAACTTGGCACCCGCGTGGAAGTGCGCATCCGCAAGAAGACCTTCTCGGCAACGGTGGTCAAGAAACGCTTCTACGACAAGAACTATAAGAAGTGAAAAAAGTTGAAAAAGTTGAGGAAGTTAAGATAAATGTGATGAATTCACACGACAACACTATTATCTTAACTTTATAAACTCTGTAAACTTTTTCAACTATTATTTCAACTATTATAATGATAATCAAATAAAACAACACAGATATGAGCACAGTAAAAGAGAACGTAAAGTATGCCGAGAGCCACGAATGGGTAATGGTAGACGGTGAGATCGCAACTATCGGAATCTCCGACTACGCACAGCACGCCTTGGGCGACATCGTGTACGTCGATCTTCCCGAGGAGGGTGACGAGGTAGAGGCCGGCGAGACTTTCGGCGCCGTAGAGAGCGTAAAGGCAGCCAGCGACCTGATCAGCCCCGTCAGCGGCGAGGTCGTGGAGGTGAACAGCGAGCTGGAGGATGCTCCCGAGCTGATCAACAAGGATGCTTTCGGCACATGGATGATCAAGGTGAAGCTGAGCGATCCCTCCGAAATCGACGCACTGCTGGACGCAGCCGCTTACGCCAAGATCTGCGAGGAGTAATTCGCGGCTCACTCCATATAAATATCTACGCATTCTATTTAATAAGGAAGCGATGAGCAACAGATATATCCCGCACACAGACGCGGACAAGGCCCGGATGCTGGAGCGCATAGGCGTGGGCAGCGTCGACGAGCTGTACAACGACGTGCCGCAGCAGGTTCTGTTCCAAGGCGAGTACGATCTGCCCGAAGGAATGTCCGAGCCTGAGCTTCGCGAATGGTTCGCGAAGTTGGGTGCAGCCAACAACGTATTGAAGGTGTTCGGCGGCAACGGAGCCTACGACCACTACAGCCCCTCGGTGATCTCCCACCTGCTGGAGCGCAGCGAGTTCTATACTGCCTACACTCCCTATCAGCCCGAGATCTCGCAGGGTACGCTGCAATATATATTCGAGTATCAGTCCATGATTTCGGAACTGACCGGCATGGAGTCGGCCAACGCCTCGATGTACGACGGCGCCACGGCAGCCGCCGAGTCGATGTTCATGATGGTGGCGTCGGCACGCAAGAAGAACCGCGTGCTTGTGTCGGCCACGCTGCTGCCGCAGGTGCGCCGCGTCATTGCCACATACATGAAATTCCACGGCGTGGAGTTGACAGAGCTTCCTGCCAAGGACGGCGTCACCGATTTCGGCGTCCTTGATGCGGAACTGGCCAAGGGCGACGTGGCCGGAGTGATGGTGCCCTCCGTCAACCGCTACGGTATAGTCGAGGACCTGACCTGCGTTGCTGACAGGATCCATGCCGCCAAGGGTGCTTTGGCCGTTTACTGCGATCCTTCGGCACTTGCGGTGCTGAAGACTCCCGGCGAATGGGATGCCGACATAGCGTGCGGCGACGGCCAGACGTTAGGTATGCCGCTGCAGTTCGGAGGCCCGTACTTAGGCTTCATAGCCTGCCGCAAGGACATGCTGCGCAAGATGCCGGGCCGTGTCGTAGGCGCTACCGTCGACCGCGACGGAAAGCGTTGCTACGTGCTGACGCTGCAAGCCCGCGAACAGCATATTCGCCGTCAGAAGGCCACAAGTAACATCTGCTCAAACCAGAGCCTGATGGCCCTCTATGCCACCGTTTACGTGGCCCTGATGGGTCCCGAAGGTCTGAAGGATGTGAACCGGCTGAGCTGTGACGGCGCGCACTATCTGTACAATCAACTGCTGGCAACCGGCAAGTTCCACGCTGTTTACGACAAGCCTTTCCTGAAGGAATTCGTGGTTAAGACCGATCTGGACGTGAAGCGCGTCAACAAGTATTTAGCTGACCATGGCTATATGGGAGGCGTGGAGATCGAGCCGGGCATGCTGGAGTTCGCCGTGACCGAGAAGCGCACTAAGGAAGAAATAGACACATTGGTGAAGTTAATGCTGGAGGCATAAAAGGAGGCAGAGAAATGAAGGAATACGACAAACTTATATTCGAGATTTCGCGGCCCGGCCGCAAGGGCTACGAACTGCCGGCCGACCGGTATGCCACCGACGGACTGGGCGCCATTCCGGCGTCTCTGCGCCGCGACGAGCCTCTGGAACTGCCCGAGGTCAGCGAGCTGGATGTGGTGAGACACTACACCAACCTGTCGAACAAGAATTTCGGTGTCGACACCGGTTTCTATCCGTTGGGCAGCTGCACCATGAAGTATAACCCGAAGATCAACGAGGAGCTGGCATCGATGCGCGAGTTCAGCGGACTGCACCCGTTGCAGCCGGCCGAGACCGCCCAGGGAGCGCTGGAACTCTACTGGAACCTGCAGCGCGCGCTGTCGTCGCTGGCCGGTCTGGAGGAGTTCACTCTCAATCCATACGCCGGCGCCCATGGCGAGCTGACGGGCCTGATGGTGATGCGCCGCTACCACGAGCTGCGCGGCGACCACAAGCGTACCAAGGTGATTGTGCCCGACACAGCACACGGCACCAATCCGGCGTCGGCTATGGTGGCCGGCCTGGAAGTGGTGGAGGTGAAGTCCAAGCCCAACGGCAGCATCGACGTGGAGGACCTGAAGCCTCTGTTGGACGACACGGTGGCCGGAATCATGATGACCAACCCCAACACCTTGGGTATGTTCGAGACCGAGATTATGGAGATAGCCGAGCTGGTGCATAAGGCCGGCGGACTGCTCTATTACGACGGAGCGAACTTCAACCCGCTGTTGGGCAAGGTTCGCCCCGGCGACATGGGCTTCGACATCATGCACATCAACCTGCATAAGACCTTCTCGACGCCTCACGGCGGCGGCGGTCCCGGCTCGGGTCCCGTAGGCGTGGCCAAGAACTTGGTCGACCTGCTTCCCATGCCCCGCGTGGTGAAGAACGGGGACGGCACGTTCGGCGTGCTGACCGACGGCGACAAGTCATTGGGGAGCGTGTCGACATTCTTCGGCAACTTCGGTGTCATGATGAAGGCTTACGCATACATCCTCAGCCTCGGCCGCGACAAGATCAAGGAAGTGGGCCCGATGGCCGTGCTGAACGCCAACTATATCAAGGAGAGTCTGAAGGACCTGTACAAACTTCCCATCGAGGGACATTGCAAGCATGAGTTCGTGTTCGACGGTCTGGCCGACAAGAGTACGGGCGTAACCACACTGAACGTGGCAAAGCGACTGCTTGACTATGGTTTCCATGCTCCGACCATCTATTTCCCGCTGCTGTTCCACGAGTCGATGATGATAGAGCCGACCGAGACCGAGAGTCTGGAGACGCTTGACGAGTTTATCGACGTGATGCGCAAGGTGGCAATCGAGGCCGCCGAGGATCCCGAGAGTGTCAAGAACGCTCCGCTCACCACACCGATCTCGCATCCCGACGAGACGACGGCCGCCAAGAAGCCGATACTTTCGTACAAGCAGATGTGTGAGGCCAACAACTGAACTTGTTAAAACTTAGTTAATAATATGAGATAAGGCCCTCAAGCCTTATCTCATATTGTTATAATTTCAAAGATAGGAATTACTTATGCATAGCGATTTGATAATAATCGGGGCCGGTCCCGGAGGATACGAGACGGCTCTGTCGGCAGCGGCACAGGGGCTGAGCGTTACATTGGTTAACGGCGGCAGACTGGGCGGCACATGCCTGAACGAAGGCTGTATCCCCACCAAGTGCATGGTGAAGGACGCCGAAGTCATCACCACGCTTAAGGAATCGGCGGAATTCGCGGCCGACAACGTGAAGTTCGATGTGGATTTCAACAGGGTGGTGCAGCGCAAGGGCGCCGTGGTCGATCAGCTGCGCAATGGCATCGAGATGCTGCTGACCAAGGCCAAGGTTAATGTGGTGAACGGAATGGCTTCGTTCAAGAACAATACCACCGTTACCGTCAACGGCGAGGACTATGACGCCGACAACATCATCATCGCCACGGGCAGCCACAGCCGTTCACTGCCGATTCCCGGCGCAGATAAGGAGTGGGTGCTGGATTCCACCAAGGCGTTGGCACTGGAATTCGTGCCGGCGGAACTGATTGTGATAGGCGGCGGCGTCATCGGTATGGAATTCGCTTCCGTATTCTCTGCATTCGGCTCTAAGGTAACCGTAATCGAGTATATGAAGCAGATACTGCCGCCTTTCGATTCCGACATAGCCAAGAGACTTAAACAGACATTGTCCAAACGCGGCATCGACATCGTCACAGGTGCGGCCGTAACCAAGATAGAGGAGACCTACGACTACCGTGTGGCCGTAACATACGAGCAGAAAGGGAAGGAACAGACAGTGACCGGCACCAACGTGCTGATGGCCGTGGGGCGTGGCGCTAACGTGGAGGGCCTGAACCTGGATGCCGCCGGCGTGGAATGGTCGCAGCGGGGCATACCGGTAGACGAGAATTTCCGTACCAACGTGCCCAACATATATGCCGTGGGCGACGTCAACGCCAAGATGATGCTGGCTCATGTGGCCAGTGCACAGGGCAAGCGCGCGCTGAATCATATACTCGGCAAGGCGGACAACATCAATTTCGATGTGGTTCCTTCCGCTGTATTCACCAACCCCGAGTGCGGCATGGCCGGACTGACCGAGGAGCAGTGCAAGGCGCAGGGCATAGAGATTGAGACAGCCAAGAGCCTGTATCGCGGCAACGGCAAGGCGCTGGCAATGGGTGAGACCGATGGCATCGTGAAGTTGATATTCCGCAAGGACGACGGTGTGCTGATAGGCGCGCACATCATGGGTGCCGAGGCTGCGCTGCTGGCACAGCAATGCGCCGACCTGATCGCGATGAAACAGACCCGCGAACAGATCGGAGACCTGATTTTCGGACATCCCACTTTGTCGGAACTGATACTTGGCGCGGCCGAAATGTAAAATCCCGAACATGGAATTGATACAGAAATATTTTCCTGACCTGAACGAACGGCAGCGGGAGCAGTTCGGAATCATGTTGCGGCTCTATCCCGAATGGAACGAGAAGATCAACGTGATCTCGCGCAAGGACATAGAGAACCTGGAGGAGCGTCACATACTGCACTCGCTGGCCATAGCCCGGTTCATCAACTTTAAGCCCGGCTCGGCCGTTCTTGACTTTGGAACCGGAGGCGGTTTCCCGGGCATCCCGTTGGCCGTGATGTTTCCCGATACGCAGTTCCTGTTGGTGGACCGCACCGGCAAGAAACTTAAAGTCGCTCAGGCGGTGGCCGAGGCGTGCGGTCTGACGAACGTTCGATTTCAGCACGGCGACGTGGCCGAGGTTAAGGAGAAGTTCGACTTCGTGGTGAGCCGCGCGGTGATGCCGCAGCGCGACCTGCTGAAGATATGCCGCAAGAACATCGCGCGCGACCAGCGCAATGGTGTGCCCAACGGACTGATTACATTGAAAGGTGGCGACGTGCAGGCCGAACTCGGCCCGCTGGCGCAGGTGTCGGAACAGGTAGACCTGTCGGGATACTTCAAGGAACCTTTCTTCGAAACCAAGAAACTGCTGTACACGCCCGTGGTGTGACGCACTCCCGGATTCGTTA
This sequence comes from uncultured Bacteroidales bacterium, assembly GCA_900542185.1. Taxonomy (GTDB): domain Bacteria; phylum Bacteroidota; class Bacteroidia; order Bacteroidales; family Muribaculaceae; genus Lepagella. The sequence continues at coordinate 1,909 of UQMZ01000002.1, read as the reverse complement.
AATAAAGAATGTTATGAAACTGGTTAAATTTACCTTTTCGCTGTTTGAGATCAATACATACGTGACGGTGGACACCGCCACACGCAAATGCGCAGTTATCGACCCCGGCATGATCAATGCCGAGGAGGAGGCCGCATTAGCCAACTTCGTGAAAAAGAACAATCTTGAGGTGACGCATATCATCAATACGCACCTGCATGTGGACCATGCCATCGGCGACAAGTATGCCAAGGACCTGTTCCAGGTGCCGGTGCTGGGTCACAAGGCCGACACGGTGCTTGGCGAGCGTCTGCAGGAGCAGGCGTGGCAGTTCGGTATGCGCGAGAAGGTGGATGCCGTTTCCATGACAAGCTATCTGGAGGATGGCGACGTGGTGAAGGTAGGCGAGGGGGAGCTGCATGTGCTTCATGTCCCCGGCCATTCGCCCGGCAGCATCGCACTCTATGACAAGGAGGGCGGCTACGTGATTTCCGGCGACGCGCTGTTTTACCGCAGCATAGGGCGCACCGACCTGCCCGGAGGCGACCATGACACGCTGGTCAATGCCGTGAAGGACAAGTTGCTGACCTTGCCCCCCGACACCGTGGTGTATCCCGGTCACGGTCCCGCCACCACCATAGGCGACGAGGCCAAGTTCAATCCATACCTCTAAATAAGTCAGAAGTCAGAAGTCAGAGTGACAAAGGATGGCAGCCCGAAAATTTAAAAGGGAAATTTCGGCTAAATTTTGTGAGTAAGGGAAAAAATAATTAACTTTGTGGGAGGTTCCGGGTCATATAACACATCCCGGAACCCACAATATTATATTATGGAATTTGAAGGAATGATAGTGCAGTACCTGGGACGGCAGACAGGTACATCGAAAGCTGGACGGCCGTGGCAGAAAGACGAGTATGTATGCGAAACCCCGGGAACATATCCCCGCAAGGTGAAGTTTCATATATTTGGAGACAAGGCGGATCAGCTGAAATTCGAGAACGGCAAGAGCTATGTGCTCTCGTGCGACATAGAGAGCCGTGAGTTCAACGGCCGCTGGTACACGGACGTAAGCGTGTTCTCGGCGCGTCCCGTTGAGAACGGCCAGGGTATGGCGGCTCCCGCGCCCGGTTACGGCGCACCCGCACCGGCACCCGAGTATGGTGCACCCGCACAGCCCGCAGGCTTCGGTGCGGCTCCGGCCCAGACTCCGTTCGAGGCTCCGGCCGACAACCAGTCGGACGACCTGCCTTTCTAAGTCAGAGGTCAGAAGTCATAGTGACGAGTGACAAGTGACAAGGTAATTTAGACCAAAAAGATAAAAAAATACACATTGAAAGGGACAGACGGCGCGTCTGTCCCTTTTGTAGTGTTAAGAAAGTGTAAAATATTACACCAATGGGCATGATAATGCACAATGAATGAAAAATATTAATCCAAATTATGCGTTTTTACGTTAAAAAAGGTGCAGAGTGGAAATTTTTTACTAAATTTGCACCTGGATATTTTTAAGACTCTGTTCCTCAAAAAATATTAGCGCCAGGGCGGTGGATTTTCGAGGGAATTTTGCCGATTGATGAGGGAGCAGCCTCGCGGCTGTGACCGAAGAAAGCGACAAAATTAACCGAAAAGACACCGGTCAAGGTTCAAAATAATAGGGAATTGATAATATGATTGGCCCTGACTCGCAGCTGCACCTCATCTTTGGCCTTTTGACTCAGTCACATAGCCCGCTATGCTCCTGAGTCTGCAAGACCAAATCTGAGGTGCATCTGCGTCCCTGGCGTATACATTTTTTTAGGAACGATGCCTAAACTAACTAGACTTGACCACACATCCATGAACGGCAAATACAAATATTACGCTTTCATCAGTTACAAACGTGAAGATGAGAAATGGGCTGAATGGCTTCAAAAGAAATTGGAGTCGTATG
>UQMZ01000001.1 GCA_900542185.1 uncultured Bacteroidales bacterium | reverse complement strand
ATTACCTCGAAAATCCACCGCCCTGGCGTTTACATTTTTTAAGGAACGATGCCTTGATTAATAACCGGGATTCTGCTTCAGGCCGGGGAAGAGAGCGATTTCATGCTCGGGAATCAGGTAGAGGTAAGTCTGCCCAACTTTGAACGACTTGAAATCCTCATCGCGTTCGGCAAGTTTGTTTACGCCCTCCTGCGTATGGATATCGCCCCATCGGTCCAGGTCGTTCCAGCGGGTACATTCGCCGCAGAGCTCCACCAGTCGTTCATGACGCAATTGTTCTTTAAGAGTTTCGTAGTCATTGAACATCGAGACGTTCAGGTCGCTCATGTTGACACGACGGCGCACCTTGTTTATGTACTCTACGGCGGTGGCGCGGTCGGTGCCAAGCTCGTTAAGGACCTCGGCATACATCAGATAGACGTCGGCCAGACGCAACAGTCGGAAATTAGTGCCGCTGGCATAGTCCTCGGGCAGGTTGTCGGTGTCTATGCTGGTATACTTGCGCCAATAGCATTTCTTCAGGAAGTGTTCCGAATCATTCCACTCGGCGTACGTCTTACCGTAATAGTTGGTATTGTCGGTGGGATCGTTCCAGATCAAGGTGTAGCGTTTACGCAAATCCATGTTGCCGTCCTTGTCGCGCTCCTTGTCGAATTCATCCAGCAGCCAGTCGCGGGCCGAGCCGTCGTCCCAGGCTCCTTCGCCCGAGGAAATGTACAGACCCAGGAACTTGGCGCGCTGATTGCCCACTTCCTTGCCGTCAACCAGTCCATTCTTGAAATTGATCTCCACCAGCGACTCGGAGTTATTCTCGTTGCTTTCGGTGAAGTTGTCGAGCCATTCGGGCACCAGCGAATAAATATTGAGCGCGAATACATCCTCGATGTTCTTCTTCGCGGCGGTCCAGAACTCGGTGGCCTCGGCGAGACGGTTTTCCCACGGACGCTTGCAGATACCGGCCAGCTGCATGTTGCAACGGGCCATCATACCCAATGCACCGCCCAATGTGGGGCGTCCGGCTTCCGATGCGGGCCATGATTTGGGCAGGACTTTCGATGCGGCATCAAAATCAGCCAGTGCCTGACGGTACAGACCCTCCTGATTCAGAATTTCTCCGTCGGCGACCGAGGATATCTGTCGCGGATAGTTGCCATAGGTGCCGGCTATGTACCAGAAGGCCAGACCGCGCAGGAAGTATGCTTGCCCAAGAATACCGTCTGCCGTTTCCTTATCCATCACGTCGTAACCGTGATCGTTGACATTATCCACAACCTGATTGACGTAATAAATCATCTGCGAACACTCTTTCCAAGGGAGATTTACAGATTCGTTGCCTTCATAACCGAAACCGGTCATCCGGAAATTGGCTACGGCCTGGAACTCGGCATTGGGAGAGTTTGACCAACCCTCGTCGCTGCGGAGAATCATCAGCATGTGGAACCAGCGGCTGAACACACCGGGGCGACGCAAGGTGGCATAGCCGGCGTATAAGCCCTGTTGGAATTGATCCTCGGTCTTCCAGAATGTATCGCTCGACTCCTGGTTCGGATCCGAAAGTGAAAGCCAGTTGTCGCTGCACGATGTCGCAGATAACATCATCATGAGTGCGGCAAGTACAGATATGATTGTCTTTTTCATTGCTTTTTAATTGAATGGTTCGGAGTGAATTAGAAGTCTAACTGGAGGCCTACGCTGTATGTACGGGCGTTGGGGAAATGTCCGCCGTCTACTCCCTGAGTGAATACGCCACCCACGATGTCGGGATCATATCCCTTGTACTTGGTGAACGTGCAAAGATTCTGAGCGCTGACGTATATACGGAACTTCTGTACAAAGAACTTGCGCGTTATGTTCTGCGGCAGCGTGTAGCCCAACTGCAGGTTCTTGAGACGGATAAAGGAACCGTCCTCGACAAAGCGGTCGGAAGCCTGGGTGTTGTCGGTAGCGCCGGCGTACATGCGCGGATATTCGTCGCTGGGATTGTCCCATGTCCAGGGCCGCACGTCCGCCGGGATGTTGTCCACCTTGAACTGATAACAGCTGACCAGAACCGAATTGTAAATCTTATTGCCGTAACGCGAGGTCCACAACATATTGAAGTCCAAGCCCTTCCAGCCGGCTGAAAAATTCAGATTGGCCTCTACCTTAGGGATCGGGGAGCCGACAAACTCACGGTCATCGTCATCAATCACACCATCGCTGTTAAGATCCTTGTAGCGTACATCTCCCGGTTTGGCATTAGGCTGAAGGACCTTCACCGTGCCATCCTCAAGAGTCGTGGTGTGGGCATAAACATCATCCATACTCTGGAAAATTCCGTCAAACCGACGCGTATAGAACTCCGAAATGCTGCGGCCTTCCTCTGTACGGCAGATGCCGTCCTGATAGAATGTGTCGCCCAGACGAAGCACCTTGTTGTTGATGGTGCTGATGTTGACCGAGGCGTTGTAAGTGAAATCATTGACCGTATCACGCCATCCCAACTGAATCTCAACGCCGCTGTTACGCATCTTTCCGTAGTTGGTCCACAGGTAATCCGTACCAGTAGCCCAGGATGTCTTGACATTGTACAGCAGGTCAGACGACAGCGCGTTGTAATAATCCACCGAGCCGTACAGACGGCTGTTCCACAAGTCGAAATCAATACCGATATTCATTGTGGTCTTGGTTTCCCATCCAAGATTTACGTTCACGCGCGAGGTCTGCGTCGCTCCGGCATGCAGCGTCTCGTTGCCGCTTGGGCCGAAGATTGCGTTGAATCCCTCGTAAGGGCCGTCATGATTGATGCTGGACAGATAGGAATAGTTGCCCAAAGCCTGCATGTCGCCGATCTTACCCCAGCTGCCGCGTATCTTCAGATTGTTGACGATGCCGCGCAGAGGCTCCCAGAATTCCTCCTCCGAGGGGCGCCATCCGATTGATACGGAGGGGAAATTACCGCGACGTTTCCCCGGTCCGAACTTCGAACATCCGTCGGAACGGAAATTGAATTGCGCATAGTAGCGGTTCTTGTAGTTATAGTCAATGCGTCCTAATATAGACGTCATACGCCGTTCCTGTTGTGAGCCCCACATGTTGTTCTGCTTGCCTGCAAGGTCTATCTGTGTCAGACCGTCAACCTGCTGATTATAGCCCTCGGCCTCAAGATAATGCCATTTGACGTCCTCCATAGTGTAACCTATCAGGGCCGTTATGTTGTGGTCACCTATCGACTGCTCGTATTTCAAGGTATTCTCTATTATCAGGCTATAACGTGAATCCCGAATGTCATTCAGCTTGTTTTCATACCGTTGCTCACCCGAAGCCATTCGCAGTGTGTAGGCCTTGTCGAAATTCTTTTTGCGGCCCCACCATGCGTCAACGCCAAGATTGAGGCGATAAGTGAAATATTTCAGGAATCTCAGTTCTCCGTATATATTGCCGATAATTCGGTCGTTGACACTGCGGTTGTCATATCGTTCCTGCAGACCGATGGGGTTGGAGATATAGGTAGGGAAATTGGCAGAGCCATAACCGAAACCACCTTTGCCCGAGGGCTCGTTTGGATCGCGCACGGGAATTACTGACGGAGTGGTCAGCGCGTCCCAGAAGGGCGACGCTATGTAATCCTGGCTGTTGGTGTGCTGATAAGTGAAGTTCTCGCCGACGGTCACAGCTTTATACGTTGCATCGGAGTTCATACGGACGGTGAAACGCTCATATCGTGGACCCTTCACCACGCCGGTCTGGTTTACGTAACCCATGGCCAACGCCATGTGGACGTTATCGGATCCCTGGGTGTACATCAGATTATAGTCTTGAGTCACGCCGTTCTGATACACGGCTTTCTGCCAGTCGGTGTCAGGCAGGACCGTCCCCGGCTCGATACCGGCGGCCGGCCACGGCATTCCTTGATTCAGATAGGCCTGCTCGTTGTAATACATGAACTCCTTGCCACTCATCATGTCAATGGTCTTGGGCATCTGCTGGATCGACCAGTTGGCCGACACATTCAGTGTGGGTTTACCGGCTTTGCCTTTCTTTGTGGTGATCAGAATGACGCCATTGGCTCCACGCGCACCATAGATAGCGGCCGCCGATGCATCCTTGAGCACCTGCATGGTCTCGATCTCATTGGGGTTCAGATTGTTGGCGTCATTGACAATCATTCCGTCAATGACGTAGAGTGGACCGACACTGGAGAATGACCCTACACCTCGGATTCGGATGTTAGCGATACTGCCCGGCTGTGATGATGTGCCGACAGAAACTCCGGATACTTGTCCTTGCAGCATCGAGGCTACGTCGGTGGCGGGCTGCTTGCGAGCCTCGTCCATATCGACCACCGCCACCGAGCCGGTCAGGTCCGCCTTCTTCTGTGTGGAGTAACCGATTACCACAAGCTGGTCCAATTGTTCGGCATTCTCATGCATCACAACATCTATGTGGTTGCGACCATTGACACTCTCGTTTAACGTCGAGTATCCGATGTAAGTAAAGGTGAGTTTGCCGTTGGAAGCAACCGGGATACTATATTTGCCATCCAAGTCGGTTACAGTTGCGACTTTGCCTCCGGAAACTTTTACCGTGGCTCCGATCAGGGGCTCGCCTGTCTGGTCGGTTACCGTACCGGTGACTGTGTCCACGGTCTGCGCCCAAGCGCCAAGGACCGTTACGCACGTTATCAGCGATACGGCTTTTGCTCGTAATTGTTGATAGATTTTCACGGCTGAATAATTATTATTGTTGTTAAATGTTTCTAAGGTCAGGCATTCAACGGCAACTTCAATCACAGCTGACAGCCCCGTTGGATTCGGTTGCAAAATTACACTCTAAAATGGCCCTCGGATTGAAATATTTTTCCGTTTTCTGATAATTTTCTTTCATCATAATATATTTAATAAATGTACATTAGCCTATCTATCAATTATTTAATCAGATTTGGAAATAATTTTTCAAAGAGCGGAACGATTTTTCTTATTCCAACTGAAATAATAAAGGGAAGCCTCTGTCTTCCCTTTATTATTTTCATTATGACTGGCCTTTCGGTTTCCCTGCGATGTAATCCTTCGGCGAGACCCCGAACTGTTTCTGGAAACATTTCGTGAAATATCCGGGCGAAGAAAAGCCCACAAGATAACAAACCTCGCTGACACTGTCGTGACCCTCTCTGAACAGTTCGGCGGCGCGCTTCAGCCTCTGGATCCGGATATAGTCGTTGGGATTGAGGTCCAGCATTCCCTTTATTTTGCGATAGAAGGTGGTACGGCTCATTCCAAGAGCGGAAATCAAGGCATCCGTGGAGAACGAGGGATTATCGAAATTACTGCGGATCACATCGTTGATACGACGTAAAAAATCCTCATCCACTTTCGACAGGCCCTTGGCCGGTTTGGCAAGCGGGAGTTGCTCCAGTCTTTGCCGCATGCGTTTTCGGTTGCTGATGATGGAGTCTATGGTAGCCAATAGATATTCGATGGCAAACGGTTTCTCGATATATGCATCCGCACCTGACTCCAGACCTTCGAGCTTATCCTCCATCCGGGTCTTGGCTGTAAGCAACACTACGGGGATGTGACTGTAACTGAGGTCGGTCTTTATGCGCCGCAGCAACTCGAAACCGTCCATGCCCGGCATCATCACGTCACTGACCACAATATCGACAAACTGGTCGGCCAGCAATTCCAGAGCCTTGATTCCGTCCGATGCGCAGTACACCTTGAAATTGGCTCCGACAAGTTTCTTTTCTATGAACGACAGTAATTCCGGATTGTCCTCCACCACCAGCACACTTACATTGTCTCCGTCCGCACGGGTCATCTGCTCGAGATCGGTCTCGGAGGTGGTTTCCCTGGCCTCGGCGTCCGGGGTGCCGTAAGGTACGGTCAACACAAACACATTGCGGTCAGTACTGCTGTCCATAGCCAGTTTACCGCCGTGAGCGTTGGCCAGCGACCTGGCGTACGCCAACCCTATTCCAGTCCCGGGCTGGTGACTTTCAAGACGTCCGAACAGCGAGAATATCTCCTCGCGCTTGTCTGGCGCCACAACATCGCCGTCGTTCGATACGGTCAATGTAAAGTCTTCCTTATCGCCTTTCAGTTCTACCTTAATATATGAGTCGCTATATTTGATGGCATTGGTGAAAAGATTGCTGATAATCTTGGTTATGGCCTCGATGTCAACGCAGGCCATAACCGGCGTTTCGGGCAATTCGATGTCAATCCGCTTACCCAGCGATTCGATTGTTGGTCGGAAACGCTGTTCCAATTTGCGGATCAGAGCGTTTATGTCACATTCACGCCGCACAGGGGTATACTTGCCGCTTTCAATCTTACGGAAATCCAACAATTGATTGGCCAGTAACAGAAGACGGTCAACGTTCAGATTGATGACATCCAGATTCTCCTTGACTTCAGGATCTTTTCTGACGCATTCGCTTTTGAAAACAGAGCTCAGCGGAGCCTTGATCAGAGTAAGAGGCGTACGGATTTCGTGGGCGACATTGGTGAAGAATCTTATCTTCGAGTCGTAGGCATCGCGTTCCTGCTCTCTACGACATCCATCCAGATACTGTTGGTTCTTTAGCCGTGTGCTGCGCATATAGTAGCGCAACAGATAATACCCTATCATAATTATAAGTATGATATAGAAAGCAATGGCCCAACCGGTAAGATAAAATGGGGTGGCTATGTTCACTGCCAGATCAAGCATGGGGCCCGTTTCATCACCAGAATCCGAACAAATGGCTGCTTGAAGCCGGTACTTTCCATACGGCAGATTGGAATAGGTGATAAGGTTCTGTTCAGTAGTGGTATATTTCCATTCGTCTTCCAGACCCAGAAGACGATATTTGATGCGTTGCTCGCCGAGATTATCAAAACTCAGTGTTGTCAGACGGAACGCAAGCGAATTCTGATCAGGCTTGAGATTGATGACATCGGCCAGCGATACGCTACATGTCAGCGGCGAGTCCTTTGCACCGGGTTTTAATAACTCTCCATGCAAATAAATCTCGGATACCACCGGCTTATACTCGGGTATGGTCTGTACGGACATCAACAGCGGGTCAAATGCCACGAGGCCCTTGATACTACCGAAATAAATCCTGCCCTGTGGAGTGACTAACGATGAATTGTAATTAAACTGATTTGTAGGAAGCCCTTGAGTGGTGGTGTAATTCCTACAGAATCCGGTCTTGCCATCGATACTATATATACCGTGGTTGGTTGTGAACCAATACTTCCCGCTTCTGTCCTCGGCCATTCTGTACACCACGCCTGGCAGGAGGCCGACATTCAGGAAACTCCGATCGAATTTACCGTCCCGCAACACACAGGCCCCGCTTTGCGTCATAACCCACAGATTACCATGTGAGTCTTCCTGAACGGTATAGACCTTGTCATCGGGCAATGATCCGGAATTCCCTTTCTGATGCCTGTAATTTATAAATCTGGTTTCTCCTGCTTTTCGCTCATACAAACCGTTGACGTATGTCGCCACCCATATATTTCCACGACTGTCCTCGGCCAGATTGTACACGAACTTGCCACGTAATTCCGGCACCTCACGGAAAGAATCCGTGGCCCGGTCATACTGCAGCATTCCATTCAGGGTCCCGAGGAACATATCACCGTGAACCGTGCGTAGAATTGTGAATATAAAATCGGAGTTCAATCCGTTGGCTCCTACCCTCAGTTTGCGGACCGCGCCGGTGTCAAGATTTTTGATACGCAGTCCTTCCGCGAATGTTCCGACCCACAGATTGCGACCGTCAATACATAGGCCATGTATATTGGTCCCTTCAATTCCTTCCACACGGCTGAACTTTCCGGTCGCAGGGTCAAAACGCGATACCCCGTTATCCTCGGAACCAACGTAAATGATCCCATCCCTGTCCTGCACCAGTTCCCGTATGCGCTCGGCAACCAGACTCCCTTCCGTACGCGTGGGCACATACTTGTCGAACTGCAGCTGTGCGGGACTCATATAGTCTATGCCTCCAAAATAAGTGCCGACCCACAACGCGCCGCCTCGGTCTTCATATACTTTGTAAACAGCATTGTCCGAAAGCGAAAAAAGGTCGTATTTATTATGTGTAAGATGTTTTATAACCTGTTCCTTGACAATGTCGTAGATATAGATTCCACTCTCTGTGCCCAGTACCATACGTGACGGAGACATGAACAAAATGTCACGGATGAACGGAACGGATCCGTTCTCATCGCTGATGAATACCGGTGTTATTTTGTCGGTGCGCATATCCAGTGCGTGCACTCCCATGAAATCTGTTCCCACGTATAGCTTGTCGCCATTCTGACACATGGCATAGATTACCGAATTCCCGAAATAAGGTTTACCCTCTTCTATCACTGGATGAATCGTGGCGAAGTTATCATCGGTATAGTATAACCCTTGTCCGAAAGTTCCGAGATATATGCGTCCGGTTGGACTGACATGCACTTTGTTGACCTGCGGAATTCCACGGGACGGCGCATCGAGAACACGTTTCAATTTAGCTTTGTCCCTGTAATAGTAATACAGACCGTCGTTGTCGGTAATTATAAGCATGATATTGTCGGATATCTCTACAAAACCGACCGTGGGTTTCTTGATGGCATGAGGACCATCGGACGGGGTGCCGAGCCATTCCAGCTTCTCCGTCTGCGGATCATAGATACATGTCCCGGAATGGGCGCCCACCCATATCTTGCCCTTGGAATCGAGGAATATCGTTGTAATGAAGCTGCAATTACCATCAATGTCATTGTCAATATCCACACGTCGGAACACATGACCATCGAAGCGATTCAACCCATCCTTGGTGGCAAACCACATAAAGCCTTGTCGGTCCTGAAGTATGGAATGTATGGTATTCTGTGTAAGTCCGTCGGTGATGTCGAAATGCTGGAAGTAATAATTCTGTGTCGTCTCGCTCAAGTGAACCGGCCCTGTACCGGTCACTCGGCCTGTCGGAACCGTCAAAGCATAACCGACGACAGCGCATAGCACAGCCATCAGATTTAGGGCAATGTTTCTTCGCTTCATGTTGAAAGTTTTCCGGTATTTTTGAGCGCAAAATTACGAATTATTACTTACTATTTTCTGAAATTCCGTACCAAAAACAGTAAAATCCGTACCATACGGCACGGATACTGTCTGACAGCGGGCATTCTTTTCATTTACACCCATGTCGTTTCGATTTATCTGACAACTTATGGGTCGGAGCCTTGATTTCCATCATGGTCAACGGATCGATATGCGCTCCCATAGAATCCAATGTCAATCCCACAATATAGGTTTTGCGCGGTGCCACTTCCGTTTGCGAATTGTGAGAATGGAACACATACTTGAATTTCCCCTCCATGTCAATAAATATATCTCCATGTCCGGTACCGGGCAAACCGGTATTGAACCGCGTGATTATAGGCTCGGGGTTCTTTACCCAGGGTCCTTCCGGAGAATCTGCAACAGCATATCCAACCGCATAATCACGATTTCTGAAATCGTTGGCCGAATAGAACAGGTAATATCTACCGCCATGTTTCACCACTGTGGGTCCTTCGGTCACCGGCCATGAAGAATCTTCTGTGTTTTCCCAGGGAAGGGTTACCTCGATAACCTTGGACAATGTTTCCAAATCCGTTGAGTCTAAATCCTGAGATATTGATTGGGTGTATATCTTGTTGCCATTATCAAGGCGAACATGATAAAGGTATGTTTTACCGTCAGTGTCCCGGAACACAAATGGGTCAATGCGGCGCATGTCGTCGGCAATACATTGTCTTGAATCGTTGCGGAAGGGTCCGAGTGGAGAATCGGCCCATGCCATGGCTATCCGCTCGTTGGCTGTGTAAATCATAGCATATCTGCCGTCTTCGGTTTTCAGTACCTGTGGAGCCCAGAAACCCGCTGTGCCGAAGGCGTCTCCTTTCTTCAACACCTCTACAGGGCCCTCCCAATTCTCCAGATCCTTGGAATAATAACTCTCAAATCCATTATTGGAGTTTCCTGACGTGCCATAGAGATAGTAGACGCCTCCATCCATCAGAATTGTCGGATCAGCCATACATACATTATGCGGCGTTTCTTTCATACTACCTGCTTTCACATTCTCTTTGGAATTATTACTCCGAATAGCCGAGGCGCTCCATGCAAAGCATGCAGTCAGTGTAAGCGTCATAAAAATTTTTATGGTCATGATGTATAGAATTTCATACTCCGCAAAATTACTTTTTCTCCAGGACATTGAATGCAAAAATAATTGCGAAAAATAACCATGGCACTATTCTGCCATCATTCGGCACAATATTACATTTTTCACTTTCGCTCTACATCATTGTATGCAAAAAAAGAGAGCCGGGCCTGCGGGGCCTGACTCTCTTTTTCTATGCAATGTCAGTAATTTCAGTTCTGGGGCTGAAGCTTGGCCTCGGCGTCGATCTCCAGGTATTCGTCGGGATCGTCGGTGAGCTGCAGAGCCTCGAGTTCCTCCTTGTTGGCCACCACGAGCTTCTGATACTCTGGCAGACCCGTACCGGCAGGAATCAGGTGACCGCAGATCACGTTCTCCTTCATGCCCTCCAGGGTATCGGTCTTGGCGTTGATCGCAGCCTCGTTCAGCACCTTGGTGGTCTCCTGGAACGATGCGGCCGACATGAAGCTTCCGGTCTGCAGAGCCGCGCGGGTGATACCCTGCAGGATCTGCTCGGAGGTTGCGGGACGCGCGTCGCGCACCACCATCGTCTTCATGTCACGGCGCTTCAGCGACGAGTTCTCGTCTCTCAGCTTACGCTGCGTGATGATCTGACCGGCCAGATAGTTGGTGCTGTCGCCGGCATCCACTATCACCTTCTTGTTCCAGATCGAGTCGTTCTCGTCCATGAAGTCGCGCTTGTCCACGATCTGTTCCTCCAGGAAGCTTGTGTCGCCGGCATCGATGATGCGTACCTTGCGCATCATCTGGCGCACTATCACCTCGAAGTGCTTGTCGTTGATCTTCACACCCTGCATGCGGTACACGTCCTGTACCTCGTTTACGATGTACTCCTGCACGGCCGTCGGGCCCATGATGTTCAGGATGTCGGTCGGAGTGATGGCGCCGTCCGACAGAGGCGTTCCGGCGCGGACGTAATCGTTCTCCTGTACCAGGATCTGCTTCGACAGAGGCACCAGGTACGACTTCTTGTCACCCAATTTCGACGTTACGGTGATCTCGCGGTTACCGCGCTTGATCTTGCCGAACGTTACGGAACCGTCGATCTCGGATACGACTGCGGGGTTGGACGGGTTACGTGCCTCGAACAGCTCGGTGACACGGGGCAGACCGCCCGTGATATCGCCGGCGCTGTTGGATGCGCGCGGTATCTTCACGAACACCTGACCAGGCTTCAGTTCCTCGCCTTCGTTGATCAGCAGGTGGGCGCCCACAGGCAGCGAATATGTGCGGATCAGCTCGCCGGCCTCGTTATACAGGCCGGCCGACGGGATGCGTGTACGGTCCTTGGACTCGATGATGATCTTCTCGTGCAGGTTGGTCGACTCGTCGCTCTCCACGCGGTAGGTAACACCTTCCTCCACGTTTTCGAAGTGAACCCGACCACCCTCCTCGGCCACGATTACGGCATTGAAGGGGTCCCATTCGCAGATCATGGTGCCGGCCTTCACATCCTGGCCGGGCTTGCAGTACAGGCGCGAACCGTAAGGTATGTTGGCGTTCAGCAGAACCATGCCGCTCTTGGGCTCGATGATGCGGAGTTCGCCCATACGGCCTACAACGATGTCGACGCCGTCGCCATCCTTGATGGTACGGAGCTCATCTATTTCCAGACGACCGTCGTGGCGTGTGGTGATATCCTTTACGGCGGCGACGTTACCGGCGACACCACCGACGTGGAATGTACGCAGTGTCAGCTGAGTACCCGGCTCGCCGATGGACTGGGCGGCGATCACGCCCACAGCCTCGCCCTTCTGAACCATGCGGTGGTTCGACAGGTTGCGGCCATAGCACTTGGCGCAGACGCCCTTCTTCGACTCGCAGGTCAGCACCGAACGGATCTCCACCGACTCGATGGGCGACTTCTCGATGCGCTCGGCCTTGGCCTCGGTTATCTCCTCGCCGCTCTTTACGATTACCTCGCCGGTGTAGGGATCGATCACATCGTGAACCGACACACGGCCAAGGATGCGCTCGCTCAGCGATGCCACTACCTCCTCGTTGTTCTTTATCTCGGTGCATACCAGACCGCGCAGCGTGCCGCAGTCCTCCTCGTTGATGATCACGTCGTGGGCCACGTCCACAAGACGACGGGTCAGATATCCGGCGTCGGCGGTCTTCAAGGCCGTATCGGCAAGACCCTTACGGGCACCGTGCGTGGAGATGAAGTACTCCAGCACCGACAGACCCTCCTTGAAGTTCGCAAGAATAGGGTTCTCGATGATCTGGCCTCCTTCGGCACCGGCCTTCTGAGGCTTGGCCATCAGACCACGCATACCCGACAGCTGACGGATCTGGTCCTTCGAACCACGGGCTCCCGAATCCAGCATCATGTATACTGAGTTGAAGCCCTGCTGGTCCTCCTCCATCTGCTTCATCAGCGTGGAGGCCAGACGGTCGTTCACCTGTGTCCACACGTCAATCACCTGGTTGTAACGGTCGTTACCGGTGATGAAACCCATGGCGTAGTTGTTCATGATCTCCTCTACCTGGGCATGACCTTCGGCCACATACTGCTCTTTCTCCTTCGGGATGATGACGTCGCCGAGATTGAAGCTCAGACCTCCGCGGAACGCCATGCGGTAACCCAAGTTCTTGATATCGTCAAGGAACTGGGCCGAACGCGTCACACCGCAGGCCTTGATCACCGTACCGATGATCTTACGCAGCGACTTCTTGGATATGATCTCGTTGACGTATCCTATCTCCTTAGGCACGAACTCGTTGAAAAGCACGCGGCCTACGGATGTATCCTTCAGCACTTCCACCAGGTTGCCGTTTTCGTCCAGGTCCTCCACCTTCACCTTGACGGGAGCGTGCAGAGTCACCTGGCCTTCGTTGTATGCGATGCGGGCCTCCTCCGGACCGTAGAATACGGAGCCTTCGCCCTTGTCGCCCTTACGGATCTTGGTGATGTAGTACAGACCGAGCACCATGTCCTGCGAAGGCACGGTGATAGGCGCGCCGTTGGCAGGGTTAAGGATGTTGTGGGCGCCAAGCATCAGCAGCTGGGCCTCAAGTACGGCCTCGTTGCTCAGAGGCAGATGCACGGCCATCTGGTCACCGTCGAAGTCGGCGTTGAACGCGGTACATGCCAGCGGGTGCAGCTGGATGGCCTTACCCTCGATCATGCGCGGCTGGAATGCCTGGATACCCAGACGGTGAAGTGTCGGGGCACGGTTCAGAAGCACCGGATGGCCCTTCATGACGTGCTCCAGGATATCCCATACCACCGGCTCCTTGCGGTCTACTATCTTCTTGGCCGACTTCACGGTCTTGACGATGCCGCGCTCTATGAGCTTGCGGATGATGAACGGTTTGTACAGCTCGGCGGCCATCAGCTTGGGAATACCGCACTCGTGCATCTTCAGCTCGGGGCCGACAACGATCACGGAACGTGCCGAATAGTCAACACGCTTACCCAACAGGTTCTGACGGAAACGTCCCTGCTTACCCTTCAGCGAGTCGGACAGCGATTTGAGCGGACGGTTCACGTCGCTCTTGACGGCCGACGACTTGCGGCTGTTGTCCAGCAGCGAGTCTACAGCCTCCTGCAGCAGACGCTTCTCGTTGCGCAGGATCACCTCGGGAGCCTGTATCTCGATGAGTCGCTTCAGACGGTTGTTACGTATGATGACGCGGCGGTACAGGTCGTTGAGGTCGGAAGTGGCGAAGCGGCCGCCATCCAGCGGCACTAAGGGACGCAGTTCCGGCGGAATCACCGGCACGGCCTTCAGTATCATCCACTCCGGGCGGTTCTTGCCCATGGAGTTCAGGAAGGAGTTCACCACCTGCAGACGCTTCAGGGCCTCGGTCTTGCACTGCTGCGAGCCGTCCTTATTGGCCTTGTCGCGAAGCTCGGCGGCCAGGGCACGCAGGTCCAGACGCTGCAGCAGGTCGTAAATGGCCTCTGCACCCATCTTGGCCACGAACTTGTTCTCGTCGTCGTCAGGCAGACTGCTGTTACCCTCGGGCAGCGACTCCATGATGCGGTTGTATTCCTCCTCGGTCAGCAGGTCGTTGCGCTCCAGAGCCACCTTCTTGCCCGGTTCGGTCTCCACCTCCACGCCGGCGGGATTGATCACGATGTAACGCTCGTAATAGATCACGTCCTCCAGCTTCTTTGAGGGCAGACCCAGCAGATATCCTATCTTGTTGGGCAGCGAACGGAAATACCAGATGTGAGCCACAGGCACTACCAGCTCGATGTGGCCCATGCGCTCGCGGCGAACCTTCTTCTCCGTCACCTCCACGCCGCATCGGTCGCACACGATACCCTTGTAACGGATACGCTTGTACTTGCCGCAGTGGCACTCGTAGTCCTTAACCGGGCCGAAGATCTTCTCGCAGAACAGACCGTCGCGCTCCGGCTTGTAGGTACGGTAGTTGATGGTCTCGGGCTTCAGTACCTCGCCGCTCGACTTCTCCTTGATCTCCTCCGGCGATGCGAGGCCGATGGTGATCTTCGAGAAATTGCTCTTTATCTTATTATCTCTTTTATATGCCATAGTTGTAGTGTCCTTTGATGATTAGTCGAGAGTGATGCTCAGTCCCAGACCCGACAGCTCGTGCAGCAGCACGTTGAGCGATTCGGGAATGCCGGGTTCCGGCATCGCGTCACCCTTGACGATAGCCTCGTAAGCCTTGCTGCGGCCTACCACGTCGTCCGACTTAATGGTAAGGATCTCCTGCAGAATGTGGGCGGCGCCGAATGCCTCGAGCGCCCAGACCTCCATCTCTCCGAAACGCTGGCCTCCGAACTGGGCCTTACCGCCCAGAGGCTGCTGCGTGATCAGCGAGTACGGACCGATGGAACGTGCGTGCATCTTGTCCTCGACCATGTGACCCAGCTTCAGCATGTAGATCACGCCCACAGTGGCCGGCTGGTCGAAACGGTCGCCCGTGCCGCCGTCGTACAGGTATGTCTTGCCGTAGCGGGGCAGTCCCGCCTTGTCCGTCCATTCGTTCAGGTCGTCCAGACTTGCTCCGTCGAAGATAGGAGTGGCAAATTTCTCGCCAAGTTCGCGGCCGGCCCATCCGAGCACTGTCTCGAATATCTGACCCAGGTTCATACGCGAAGGCACACCCAGCGGGTTCAGCACGATGTCCACGGGAGTTCCGTCGGCCAGGAACGGCATATCCTCCTGACGCACCACGCGGCTGACGATACCCTTGTTACCGTGACGTCCTGCCATCTTGTCACCAACGCCGATCTTACGCTTCTTGGCGATGTACACCTTGGCCATCTGCATGATGCCGGCGGGAAGCTCGTCACCGATGGTGATGTCGAACTTGCGGCGGTGCAGCTCGGCGTCTATCTTCTTCGACTTGCGCAGATAGTTGGTGATAAGTTTGCTTATCATTCCGTTTATGCGCTCGTCCTCGGTCCAGTCGCTCAGGTGGATTGTCTCGTAATCCAGCGAGTTGAAGTCTATGTTGTCGAATGTCGAGCCCTTGGGCACGATGTCCACGCCGATGTAGTCCTGGATACCCATGGATTTCTTACCCTTCAGCAGAGCCTTCAGCTTGGAGATCATAAGGTCCTTCAGTTCGGTCTGCTTCTCCTCGTATTCCTCCACCAGCATGGGCAACTGCGCGTTGACGCTGTTCTTGTTGCCTTTCTTCTTGGTGGCTTTGCTGAACAGGGAAGTGCCTATCACCACGCCTTTCAGCGACGGGGTAGCCTTCAGCGAGGCATCCTTCACGTCGCCTGCCTTGTCGCCGAATATGGCGCGCAGCAGCTTCTCCTCGGGCGTCGGGTCGCTCTCGCCCTTAGGCGTGATCTTACCGATCATGATGTCACCGGGCACTACATACGCTCCGACACGGATTATACCGCGCTCGTCCAGATCCTTGGTGGCATCCTCGCTCACGTTCGGGATATCCGAAGTCAGCTCCTCCATGCCGCGCTTGGTCTCGCGCACGTCTATGCTATATTCGTCCACATGCACCGAAGTCAGTATGTCCTCGCGGACCATACGCTCGTTCAGCACGATGGCATCCTCGTAGTTGTAACCCTTCCAGGGCATGAACGCCACCTTCAGGTTGCGGCCCAGTGCCAGCTCGCCCTTCTCCGTGGAGTAACCCTCGGTCAGGATGTCGCCCTCCTCTACTCGCTGGCCCTTGTTGCAGATGGGACGCAAGTCGATGGTGGTACCCTGGTTGGTACGGCGGAATTTGGGCAGCTTGTATTCTTTGGTCGCGGGTTCGAATTCCACGAACTCCTCGTCCTCGGTGCGGTCGTACTTGATGCGGATACGCTCGGCGTCCACATACTCTATGACGCCCTTGCCTTCGGCCGTGATCTGCGTACGCGAGTCGCGTATCAGCTGACCCTCGATACCGGTTCCGACAATAGGAGCCTCGCTGCGCAACAACGGCACGGCCTGGCGCATCATGTTCGATCCCATAAGGGCGCGGTTTGCGTCGTCGTGCTCCAGGAACGGAATCAGCGATGCGGCGATCGATGCGATCTGCAGAGGCGACACATCCATCAGATCCAGCTCGTTGGGAGCCACAATCGGGAAGTCGGCCTCCAGACGGGCCTTGACACGGTTGTTGATGAACGTACCGTCGTCGTTCACGGGGGCGTTGCCCTGTGCGATGGTCTTGCCCTCCTCTATCTCGGCGGTCATATATACGACGTCGTCGTTGTTCAGGTCCACCACGCCGTTCTCCACCTTGCGGTAGGGAGTCTCGATGAAGCCGAGGTTGTTGATCTTGGCGTATACGCAGAGACTGGAGATCAGACCGATGTTAGGACCCTCAGGGGTCTCGATCGGGCACAGACGACCGTAATGGGTATAGTGCACGTCTCGCACCTCGAAGCCTGCGCGCTCGCGGCTCAGACCGCCGGGGCCAAGGGCCGACATACGGCGCTTGTGCGTGATCTCGGCCAGAGGGTTGGTCTGGTCCATGAACTGCGACAGCGCGTTGGTGCCGAAGAATGTGTTGATCACTGCCGAGATGGTCTTGGCGTTGATCAGGTCGATGGGCTTGAACACCTCGTTGTCACGCACGTTCATCTTCTCGCGGATGGAACGGGCTATACGGGCCAGACCCACCCCGAACTGGTTGTAAAGCTGCTCGCCCACGGTGCGCACGCGACGGTTGCTCAGGTGGTCGATATCGTCCACGTCGCTCTTGGCATTTATCAGCTCTATCAGATACTTGATGATGGCGATGATGTCCTCGCGCGTCAGCACCTTCACCTCCATCGGAGTGTCGAGACCCAGCTTCTTGTTGATACGGTAGCGGCCTACCTCGCCCAGGTCATAACGCTTCTCGGAGAAGAAGAGGCTCTGAATCACCTCGCGCGCCGATGCGGGATCCGGTGGATCGGCGTTACGCAACTGTCGGTAGATGTACGTGACTGCCTCCTGCTCGGAGTTCGACATGTCGCGCTGCAGGGTGTTGAATATTATGCTGTAGTCAACGGCAGCCACACCCTCTTTCTCCAGGAGGATGGTCTTGACGCCGCTGTTCAGGATCATTTCGATGTTGTCTTCGGAAATTTCGCTTCCACGCTCCACGATCAATGTGTTGCGTTCCATGCTCGTAACCTCGCCAGTGTCGGGATCTACGAAATCCTCGTGCATGCTCTCCATCACGCGACCGGCCAGGCGACGTCCTATCACCTTCTTGAGGTTGCTTTCCGTCACCTTTATTTCCTCGGCCAGGTCGAATATCTCCACGATCTCCTTATCCGTCTCGAATCCGATGGCACGGAGCAGAGTGGTGACGGGAAGTTTCTTCTTACGGTCGATGTAGGCATACATCACGTTGTTGATGTCGGTGGCGAACTCAATCCATGAGCCGCGGAACGGTATGATACGAGCCGAATACAGCTTTGTGCCGTTGGCATGCATGCTGTTACCGAAAAATACGCCCGGCGAGCGGTGCAGCTGCGATACGACAACGCGCTCGGCGCCGTTGATCACGAATGTACCCTGCTCCGTCATGTACGGAATGGTGCCGAGATACACGTCCTGGATAGTGGTGTCGAAATCCACATGGTCCGGATCGGTGCATGACAGCTTCAGCTTCGCCTTCAAGGGCACGCTGTAAGTCAGACCCCTTTTCAGACATTCGTCGATGGTATAACGCGGAGGATCAATGTAATAGTCGAGGAATTCCAGCACAAAATTGTTGCGCGTGTCCGTGATGGGGAAATTCTCGGCGAATACTTTGTACAATCCCTGATTCTTGCGCTCTTCCGGAGGAGTGTCCAGCTGCAGGAAGTCGCGGAACGACTTCAGCTGTATCTCAAGGAAATCCGGAAACGGCAGCGGATTTTTAATCGACGCGAAGTTTACTCGCGGTTTTTCGGTTAAATTTACTGACATTGGTTGGGATTTAGTTCTTTATTGCCGGTGGCGGCGAAGGAATTTCTATCTATGTTTTCAAAAACTGCAAAAGCTTCTTATGTCACCCGGCGGTTTAAGAGAAGAAAGGAATATGATTGAGAGAGGGTTATTTCGTGAGATACGAGAGGAATACAAATGCATTGGACACAGGGGGTCCATTCGCACGTAATCATCGACGTCCTGGGGGCATCGATGATAGATTATAATAGGTTAAGAACGCAAACATAATGTGGAGCGTTCTTAACCTATTTGTTGTCAGAATTGGATCTTACTTGAGTTCAACCTCAGCACCAGCCTCCTCAAGCTGCTTCTTCAGGCCCTCGGCCTCAGCCTTGGGAAGACCTTCCTTGATGGTGTTGGGAGCACCGTCAACCAGTTCCTTAGCCTCTTTCAGGCCCAGACCGGTCAGCTCCTTAACCAGCTTTACAACAGCCAGTTTGCTTGCGCCGGCTGCTTTCAGAACTACGTCGAAGTTGGTCTTCTCCTCAGCGGCTGCGCCTGCTGCGGCGGGACCTGCTGCTACTGCTACAGCTGCAGCTGCCGGCTCGATGCCGTACTCGTTCTTCAGTATCTCAGCCAGTTCGTTCACTTCCTTTACGGTGAGGTTTACAAGCTGCTCTGCAAATGCTTTCAAATCTGCCATTTTCGTATCTTTTTTTAATTTTTTACTATGTTGGTTTATGCTTCTTTCTTGGAGAGGGTCTCGAGCACGCCGTGCAGCAGATTGCCTCCGCTCTGCAGGGCGCTGATCACGTTCTTAGCAGGCGACTGCAGCAGTGCCACAACATCTGCGATAAGTTCGTTCTTGCTCTTGATATTGGAAAGGGTCTCCAAGTTCTCCTCGCCAACATAAACTGTTTCCTCCACGTAGGCGCCCTTCAGCAACGGAAGGGTCTCCTTCTTGTCGCGGAACTTCTTGATCAGCTTCGCGGGAGCGTTGCCCGTGTTGCTCAGCAGAAGTGTCGTCTCACCGTGGAGAAGATCGTACAACTCCGAATAGTCGGTCTCGCTTGCCTCCAGAGCCTTCTTCAGCAGTGTGTTCTTCACGCACAGCATCTTTACCTCGGCTCCG
Organism: uncultured Bacteroidales bacterium; assembly: GCA_900542185.1. Classification (GTDB taxonomy): domain Bacteria; phylum Bacteroidota; class Bacteroidia; order Bacteroidales; family Muribaculaceae; genus Lepagella. The sequence continues at coordinate 123,717 of UQMZ01000001.1, read as the reverse complement.
AAGCATGCGCGGCGCAGTGCGCTTGTCTTCTCGGCGTTCAGACCCTGGGTCTGCACCAAGTACACGCAGCTGTACTGTGCCAGCTCGCCGCCTATGCTCTCTATGATCTTAGCTTTATCTTCCTTTTTCATCGATTTTCAGTTTTAAAAATTACTCCGCAACCGACTTCGGCTCGACCTTGATGCCCGGGCCCATCGTGCTTGAAAGATAAATGCTCTTGATATATGTGCCTTTCGAAGTGGCCGGTTTCAACTTAATGAGTGTGTTGATGAACTCCTTGGCGTTGTCGCGCATTGCCTCGGCCGAGAACGATGTCTTGCCGATGCTGGCGTGAACGATTCCGGTCTTGTCCACCTTGAAGTCAATCTTACCCTGCTTAACCTCCTTCACAGCCTTGGCGACGTCCATTGTCACGGTACCGCTCTTGGGGTTAGGCATCAGTCCGCGCGGACCAAGGATACGGCCCAAGGGACCGAGCTTGCCCATCACGGAGGGCTGGGTGATGATTACGTCAACGTCCGTCCAACCGTCCTTGATCTTCTGGATGTACTCGTCCAGACCTACGTAATCGGCGCCGGCCTCCTTGGCTGCTGCCTCTGCGTCGGGTCCGCACATTACAAGCACGCGTACCTCCTTACCGGTTCCGTGAGGCAGTGACACAACGCCACGTACCATCTGGTCGGCCTTACGGGGGTCTACGCCAAGACGTACATCTATGTCAAACGACGCGTCGAACTTCTCGAACGCTGTCTCCTTCACCTTCTCTGCTGCCTCCGCAAGGTTGTACGACTTCCCGGGCTCAATCTTCGATAAAGCTAACTTCTGATTCTTTGTCAGTTTTCCCATTGTCTTTGAAGATTAATTGTTTTCGGGAAATGCTCCCTTTACGGTTATACCCATGCTGCGGGCAGTTCCCGCTACCATGCGCATGGCAGACTCAATGGTGAAACAGTTCAAATCCGGCATCTTGTCTGTTGCAATTGCCTTGACCTGTTCCCATGTGATTTCGGCTACTTTGTTACGGTTCGGCTGTGCCGATCCGCTCTTCAGCTTTGCCGTCTCCTTCAGCTGTACTGCCACAGGAGGCGTCTTCACTACAAAGTCGAAGCTCTTGTCCGAATAGTAGGTTATTACTACCGGCAAAACCTTCCCGGCCTTGTCCTGGGTACGGGCATTGAATTGCTTGCAAAATTCCATGATGTTGATACCCTTCGAACCCAGTGCAGGTCCGACTGGCGGTGACGGATTTGCTGCGCCACCCTTGATCTGCAATTTGATCTGTCCAGCAATTTCTTTTGCCATTGTCCTATCTGTTATTTGTAGTTTGTGTGGTTACCATGCGACGAAACGCCGCGTAACATCAACGCTGCGTCACACCTTCTCCACTTGGGATATTTCCAACACCAGGTCATTGCCTCGGCCAAATATCTTGACCTCGACCTTGACACGGCTTCTCTCGCGGTCAATTTCCTTGATGGTGCCCGTAAAGCCGCTGAACGGTCCGTAGTTCACCTTCACCGTCTCTCCCTCCAGGTAGTTGTCGATCATATCGACAACCGGAGCGCTTGTCTCCTCCTGACGGCCGAGCATGCGCTTCACCTCGTCGGGCGTCAACGGCACCGGATCACTCGTCTTGCTACGTCCACGCAGAAAATCAATGACATTCGTAGTGTTGCGCAGCTCATAGATTACCTCTCCCGTAAGGGCGGCTTCTACAAACACGTAACCGGAGTACAGATTGTGCTCCCTCAACACCTTCTTGCCACTGGGAGTCGTAGTGTACTTCTTCTCTGTCGGAATCAGCACCTGCGACACATGTTTGCCAAGGTCAGTATTCTTGATTGACGCATCAAGAATCTCCTTGACTTTAGCCTCTTTCCCCGAAATGGCACGCAATACATACCATCTCTTTTTGACCTCAGCCATTGATTTCTTCGCTTTACTTGCTTTGTTAGAAATTGATGCTGTAGATTAACTCCATCAGCAATGAGAACACCTTGTCAACCGCCCAGATAAAAACTGCCAGTATGATGGAAGCTATCAGCACCAGCACCGAGCTGTTGATAACCTGTTTCTGCGTTGGCCACGAAACCTTATAAACCAACTCGTTATAAGATTCCTTGATATCCTTTATTAATTTCATCTTCGTATATAATAAGCACGGGAAGAAAGACTCGAACTCTCGACCCTTGGTTTTGGAGACCAATGCTCTACCAACTGAGCTATTCCCGTGTATATGGGGCCTTCCTGTCGGGGAAGGCCCCCTTTATGTGTCAGCTATGCTGTGATTAGTCGTCGATTACGGCTGTGATCTGACCCGATCCTACCGTGCGGCCACCCTCGCGGATTGCGAAACGCAGACCCTGATCCATGGCTACCTTGGTGATCAGCTTAACGTCGATCTCAACGTTATCGCCGGGCATTACCATCTCAACACCCTCCGGCAGAGCGATCTCACCGGTTACGTCAAGCGTACGGATGTAGAACTGGGGACGATACTTGTTGTGGAACGGTGTGTGACGGCCACCCTCTTCCTTCTTCAGGATGTAGACCTGAGCCTTGAAGTGATCGTGAGGCTTAACCTGTCCGGGATGGCAGATTACCATACCGCGCTTAACCTCGTCCTTGTCGATACCGCGGAGCAGCAGACCTACGTTATCACCGGCCTCGCCCTCGTCCAGAATCTTGCGGAACATCTCGACGCCGGTTACAACCGACTTCTTGTCCTCGCCCAGACCCAGGATCTGAACCTCGTCGCCAACCTTTACGCGGCCAGCCTCGATACGACCTGTTGCAACAGTACCACGACCTGTGATCGAGAATACGTCCTCAACGGGCATCAGGAAGGGCTTGTCCACGTCACGCGGAGGCAGCGGAATCCATGTGTCAACGGCATCCATCAGCTCCATTACCTTTTCAACCCACTTCGGATCGCCCTCAAGGGCACCCAGCGCGGAACCGCGGATAACGGGGGTGTTGTCACCGTCATATTCGTACTGCGACAGAAGGTCGCGCATATCCATCTCAACGAGCTCGAGCATCTCCTCGTCGTCTACCTGGTCGCACTTGTTCATGAATACAACCAGACGGGGAACGTTCACCTGACGGGCGAGCAGGATGTGCTCACGGGTCTGGGGCATCGGACCGTCGGTAGCGGCAACTACGATGATGGCACCGTCCATCTGGGCTGCACCGGTTACCATGTTCTTCACATAGTCGGCGTGTCCCGGGCAGTCTACGTGAGCGTAGTGACGGTTAGCTGTCTCGTACTCAACGTGGGCTGTGTTGATGGTTATACCACGCTCCTTCTCCTCGGGAGCGTTGTCGATTGAATCGAACGAGCGAAGCTCGGAAAGACCTTTCTCTGCAAGAACCTTGGTGATGGCAGCCGTAAGAGTGGTCTTGCCATGGTCTACGTGACCGATCGTACCGATGTTCACGTGGGGTTTGGTTCTTTCAAATTTTTCTTTAGCCATTTTGCTATATTTTGATTTTGATTTTTCCTCTTGAATCGAGGAGGAGGTTGATAATAACTTGGAGCCGATGGCGGGATTTGAACCCGCGACCTCTTCCTTACCAAGGAAGTGCTCTACCCCTGAGCTACATAGGCATTTTTTGAGCGGAAGACGAGGTTCGAACTCGCGACCCTTAGCTTGGAAGGCTAATGCTCTACCAACTGAGCTACTTCCGCAATGCAACGTTCTGCGTTGTGGGTGGAGATGGATTCGAACCACCGTAGGCGTAAGCCAGCAGATTTACAGTCTGCCCCATTTGGCCACTCTGGTATCCACCCTTCCGGATTCCCTCACGAGGTCTTTACTTGACCACTTTTCGCGAATCCGAGTGCAAAGTTATAACGAATTTTATTCTTGTGCAAATATTATCCGTTAATTTTTTGAAAAAATTTAGCAACCCTCTGTATTTCAGTCATCACAAAATTACTCCACAGTGACCGATTTCGCAAGGTTGCGCGGCATGTCCACGTTCTTCCCCTTGTTGATGGCCACATAATAGCTCAGCAGCTGCAGCGGGATGCTGGTGATGATGGGCGTCAGACACTCGGGCATCTCGGGCACCTCCACCACATGGTCGGCTATCTTGCATATCTCGGTATCACCCTGGCTCACGATGGCCAGGATGTTGCCCCCGCGGGCCTTGACCTGCTGCACATTGCTCACTATCTTCTCGTACAGGTGGTCGTTGGGCGCGATTATCACCGACGGCATCTCCTGATCGATAAGTGCGATGGGGCCATGCTTCATTTCGGCGGCGGGATAACCCTCGGCGTGGATATACGATATTTCCTTCAGCTTCAACGCACCCTCCAGGGCTACAGGATAGCTGTAGCCGCGTCCCAGATACAGGAAGTTGCGCGCATAAGTGTACGTCAGCGACAGGCGCTCGATGAATTCGGCCGATTTCAGCACTTCCTCCACCTTGCCGGGGATGTCCAGAATCCTGGCGCCTATCTTGCCGATGGTGTCGGCGTCCATAGTGCCGCGCAGCTGCGCCACTGCCAGGGCCACGAGCGTAAGCACCATCACCTGGCCGGTGAACGCCTTGGTCGAGGCCACGCCTATCTCCGGTCCGACATGGATATAACAGCCGCTGTCGGTCTCTCGCGGTATTGACGATCCCACCGAGTTGCTGACGCCGAACACGAAGGCTCCCTTCTCGCGGGCTATCTTCACTGCTGCAAGCGTGTCGGCGGTCTCGCCGCTCTGCGATATCGCTATCACGATGTCGCGGTCGTCAAGCACCGGATTCGAATAACGGAACTCGCTGGCATACTCCACTTCCACGGGAATCTTGCACATGTCCTGCATCAGGTATTTGCCTAACAGGCCGGCATGCCACGACGTGCCGCATGCCACAATCACGATGCGCTTGCAGTTCTGGAATTTTTCCTTATTGTCGAGCACTCCGTTAATGATGATGCGCTTTCCGCCTTCCACAACACGGCCGCGTATGCAGTCGCGCAGGGTGTTGGGCTGCTCGAATATCTCCTTCAGCATGAAGTGCGGGTAGCCACCCTTCTCCAGCTGGGATATGGACATCTCCAGCTTCTTGATGTCGATGTCGGCCTCCTTGTTGTCCAGGTCGGTGATCTTAAGGGGCATTCCGCGGCGTATCTCGGCAATCTCGCCGTCCTTCAGATACACGGCCTCCTTGGTGTATTCCACGAACGGCGTGGCGTCCGAAGCCAAGAAGAACTCGTTTTCGCCGATACCTATCACCAGCGGCGAGCTCTGTCGTGCAGCTATTATGACATCGGGATTGGTCTTGTCCACCACTGCGATGGCGTAAGCTCCCACCACCTGCTTCAAGGCCTTGCGCACCGCCTTGAGCAGCGAGCATTTGTTGGTGAGGCGTATATACTCTATAAGCTGTACCAGCACCTCCGTATCGGTTTCGGACTTGAATTCGCAGCCATGCTGTTTCAGCGCGTCCTTCAGCACCTTGTAGTTCTCGATGGTGCCGTTGTGCACTAATGCGATGTTGCCGTCCTCGCTGTAATGAGGGTGCGCGTTAGTATCCGAAGGCTCGCCGTGGGTTGCCCAGCGCGTGTGGGCGATGCCGGCCACGGCATCCAGATCCTTCTGCTCGCAATAAGCTTCCAGATTCGCCACTTTTCCCTTGGCCTTATACACGTTCAGCTTGCCGTCACGGCCAACCAGCGCCACACCGGCACTGTCATAGCCTCTGTATTCCAGCCTGTGCAAGCCCTTGATCAAGATGTCGTAGACGTTACCGTCTCCGATATATCCTACTATTCCACACATAAGTTCAATATAAGCTGTAAGGCATTCGTACCATTATAATATGCGGCATGATGATATCGTGCAGCCAATCATAATGCAATACCTTCAGTCGTTTTTGTTTAGTTTTCCTAACCCTTAGTATAAAGCGCTATCTCACTTATCGTTCCATGCAGCCACTCAACGTTCGGGAGAGAAAAATCTTCTTGTTATTCGGATCAATGATTGTTAAACGTAATTTCAGCCGACAAAATTACCATTTTTTCGCCACATTACAAAATTTAACGCCCCATCCTGCTTTCATTTTGCCAACTATAAGCCTATAATTCAATCATTACCAGCGCAATGAACTAAACATCCGATAATACCCAGGATCAATATTCTTTTTATGACACATCAGCGGTCGAGCCATTGCTTGAGACGCGTGACTTTATCTTTGCCCACGACAATCTCTGCATCGGGATACTCCGAAAGGATTATCCTGATCTTGCGGTTGAACCAGTTTGAAATCCTACGGACCGAGGATATGTTCACTATCTGCTGGCGGGTCGCCCTGAAAAACTGCAACGGATCGAGCTGCGTGTCAATATCGTCGAGAGTCATGTCGATGTTATATTGCCTCTTGCTTTTAAGATATAGATGTGCAAGACCCGATTCGGCTGCAATATAACTTATTTCTGATACCGGCACGGTAATGTACCCGTCTTTCTCGGCGACGAGGAAGCGCTGCCGATATACCTCCGGTTTCCCTTGCAGGAGCCTGTAAATCTCGGCTATCTCTTTTGTCGCGGACGGAGCTGCCAGCCGTCTGCTTTTCTCGACAGCCTCGACAAGTTCTTCCTTTTCAACCGGTTTCAGAAGATAGGCGATTCCGTTGTAATGAAATGCTTTAAGGGCATATTCGTCGTAAGCGGTGGTGAAAATGACCGGTATGTCGCCGGGAATATCTTTCAGCGCGTCGAAACTCAGTCCGTCGGAAAGGCGTATGTCGGCAAGAATGAGGTCGATCTTTTCCGGTTCATTAAAGAATCGGCGTATATCGGCGATACTTGGAAGGGGCCCGTAAACCGTTATGTCGTCAAAGCTGCTGTCGAGAAGCCTTGTGAGCCTGTCGGCGTTATGTCTCTCGTCTTCTATAATAAGTACATTCATAACCGGAGTCTTTATAATAATGGAACGCTGACGGAATAGAAACAGCCGCTGTCCTCTATCCTGATTTCCTTTGAGCTTAACAATGAATATCGGCTTGCGATGTTCCACTGACCTACACCGGTGGATTCGGCAGGATGCTCCAGCGGCTGTTTCAGGTTTCTTACCACGAGATAATCCTTTTCAGCTCTTATGTCGATAATTAGAGGCTGTTCCGCGGAAAAGGCGTTATGCTTGATTGCGTTCTCGACGAGCAGCTGCAACGAGGCCGGAGGAATCTGATAGTACGAAGTGCGCAGACTATCGTCAATGTTTACCTTTATTCCCTCTCCATGACGGAGTTTCATCAAATAGAAATATGAGTCAATGAATTTCAGTTCGTCACGGAGGTCTATGAGATTGACGTTCAGGTTCCGGACGATATGTCGGTAAACCTTTGACAGATGCGACAGGAAATCGCTTGCCGTTGCCGGATGGCTTTCTATCAGTTCGGACAGAGTGCTGAAATTATTGAAAAGGAAATGCGGATTTATCTGGAGTTTCAGAGAGTTCAGCTGGAATTGCAAAGCAGTTTCCTTTTCTTTGATAAGGGCGATCTCCAGTTTCTGTTTCTCGTCCAGCGCTTTCAGATATGATTTTAGATAAAATGAGTTGGCATATACACTCGATATGAAGGTAGCTATCATGGCGAAGGTATAAGCGCCCTTCATGTTCATCAACTCATTGTATAGTGCGTTCCCACCGAGGTCGCCCCAAAGGAAATCGAACAACGAGACCATGCCAAAGGCTACCGCATTGTTGATTATCAGGAGACATGAGGCGTAGACAACAGTCCAGTGATAGGATGTCCTGAACGGCAGGAATTTGAAAAGCAAATAGCAGAAACCGAGCGATATATAGGTGAATATTACACAGACAGAAAAATCAATGACGTAATCATACCATATCATTTCGGGGAGTTGCTCCGATGTCTCATCATCAAGCATCAACCAGAGTATCAGATACAGAATATAGGAGACAGCGGATAATAGCAGCCCGTCTCTCCAGTTCATTATTTTGTATTTCAGCCTTACCATCTGCCAATGACTTTATTAGAGCAAAGTTACTCATTTTTCCGCAAAGGTATATAATAGCAACGGAGGTTCATAGGAAAAAGCAATCGAGCCGGACAAATCAACGGTTGAAGCGGACAAAACAATAAATGAAGCGGACAAGGCACCAGTGCCGGTTCAACTGCCGAATTGTCCGTTTCATCTCCCATTTTGTCCGGCTCATGCGGTTTATCCTTTTACACTCCATAATAGGAAGATAATTTTGCTGCTTAAAACAATCGTCTAATGAAAAAGCGTGAAATAATAAGAAACATCATCATTACAGAAGCATGTTGTCTGATTATTCTGACCGGCTGCAAGCCGTCGACAGATGAAACGGGAACAGCGCCGTCATTATCCGTACTGACTGTATCAGAGCAACAGGTGGACCTTACCGAGACATTTTCAGCCTCAATCCGTGGCCGTCAGGATGTGGAAATTATTCCTCAGGTTTCGGGCCGCATAACGCGTCTGTATGTAAAGGAGGGCGAGCGCGTGAGACGCGGACAGGTGCTTGCCGTCATCGACCAGGTGCCGTATCAAGCCGCATTGCGCATGGCAGTTGCCAATGTAAGAGCCGCCAAAGCAAGAGTCGAGACAGCCCGCATCGAACTTAACGGGAAACAATCCCTGTTTGATGAAAACGTGGTTTCCGATTATGAACTCTCGGTCGCACGCAATCAATTGGCTGTGGCACAGGCCGAGTTAGAGCAGGCAAAAGCACATGAAGCAGATGCACGCAACAATCTGTCATACACTGAAATCAAAAGTCCGAGCGACGGTGTGGTAGGAACGCTCCCTTACCGTATTGGCGCACTCGTCAGTCCGACAATAGAGCAACCGTTTACCGTGGTATCGGACAATTCTGAAATGTACGCCTATTTTTCCATCTCCGAAAACAAATTGCGTCAATTGGTTTCGCGTTACGGTTCGATAGACAGAATTATAAGCGAGATGCCTGCGGTCAAACTTCAGTTAAACGACGGTTCATTCTACGAACCAGGGGGAAAGATAGAAACAATAAGCGGAGTCGTCAATTCCACAACCGGCGCCGTACAGATAAAGGCTCTGTTTCCGAATCCGGACAAAGAGCTTTTGAGCGGTACAATCGGCAATGTCGTCATTCAGGGATCAGGCTCGGATGCTATTGTCGTTCCCATGACAGCCACAGTCGAGTTGCAGGACAAAATCATAGCATATCGACTTAAAAACGGTAAGGCCGAAGCCGCATATCTTACCGTTGACCGTCTGAATGACGGCAACAACTATATAGTGAAAGATGGTCTTGACGTGGGAGATACAATCATATCAGAGGGCGTGGGATTGGTAAAGGAAGGAATGTCCGTCACCCCTAAAACGGAGAAGAAATGAACCTGCGCTTCTTCATAGACCGCCCGGTGTTTTCCGGGGTGATTTCGGTAGTAATCGTGCTGATGGGAGCGATTGCCATCTTTTCTTTGCCGGTGGAACAATATCCCGACATCGCGCCTCCGACCATCAATGTCTGGGCCACATATCCCGGCGCAAATGCCGAGACCGTGCAGAAAGCTGTCATTGCTCCTTTGGAGGAAGCTATCAACGGCGTGGAAGACATGACATATATGACTTCGACCGCTTCGAATACAGGCGATGCGTCAATCATGATCTATTTCAAGCAAGGTGCCAACGCTGACATGGCGGCTGTCAACGTACAGAACCGTGTCAACGGAGTGCTTAGCCAACTCCCGGCGGAAGCCACCAAGACCGGTGTCACCACTGAGAAACAGCAGAACGCCGAGCTTCTGACTTTCGCGCTGTATTCTCCCGACGACCGTTTTGACCAGACTTTCCTCAATAACTACGTCAAGATAAATGTCGAGCCACGGCTGAAACGTATCAGCGGAGTGGGCAAGGCACAGCTTTTCGGCTCCAACTACAGTATGCGTCTGTGGCTTAAGCCCGACAGGATGGCGCAATACGGACTTATCCCCGACGATATTTCAAATGTGCTTGCAGGGCAGAACATAGAGGCTGCCACCGGCTCTTTCGGTGCCAACCATCAGACGGCAAATGAATACACGATGAAATATCGCGGTCGTCTCTCTACGGCTGAGGAGTTCGGAGAACTTGTAATCAAATCGTTGCCTGGTGGTGATGTATTGCGCTTGAAGGATGTGGCGGATGTGGAGCTTGGCGACGAGTATTACAACTATTCGTCGGAAGTGAACGGACATCCCGCAGCCATGATGCTGATAAATCAGAAAGCAGGGTCAAACGCATCCAGCACAATCAACGAGATACATGAAGTATTGGACGAAATCAAGGGCAGTCTTCCGAAAGGTACTGAATTTGTTGTGCTTACAGATACAAACAAGTTTCTCTATGCTTCGATTCATTCGGTGATACGCACGTTGCTTGAAGCAATATTGCTCGTGGTGATTGTGGTGTATGTGTTCCTTCAGGATATAAAATCGACGCTGATTCCGACGATCTCTATTTTTGTATCGATTATCGGCACGTTCGCCGTTATGTCGCTGATTGGTTTCTCTATCAATCTGCTCACACTGTTCGCCCTTGTCTTGGCTATCGGAACGGTGGTCGATGACGCGATAGTGGTGGTAGAGGCTGTGCAGGCAAAGTTCGATGAAGGTTACCGTTCTCCCGTGCTTGCCGCCGACGATGCGATGAAGAATGTGTCGTCTGCCGTGCTGACTTCCACAATAATATTTATGGCGGTATTCATTCCGGTGGCAATGATGGGAGGAACGTCCGGCTCTTTCTATGCCCAGTTCGGCATCACGATGGCTGTGGCTGTCGGCATTTCTGCAATCAATGCCTTCACGTTGGCTCCGGCTCTTTGCGCTTTGTTGCTGAAACCCTATACAGATGAAGAAGGAAATGCGAAAAACAATTTCGCCGCCCGTTTCCGTAAGGCGTTCAATGCCGTTTTCAACCGCATGAGCAACCGCTATGTGCGTGGGGTGCTTTATGTGATACACCGCAGATGGCTGCTGTGGAGTGTAATCGGAGTGTCAATAGTGCTGCTCGTGATTCTCATGAATGTCACCAAAACCGGACTCATACCGCAAGAGGACACCGGCACGGTAATGGTGAGCATGAACACAAAGCCCGGTTCCTCAATGGCTCAGACTCAAAAAGTGATGGACCGGATAAACCATAGTCTCGACAGCATAGGCGAGATTGAATTCAATGGAGGTGTGGCAGGATTCTCCTTCAACGGTTCCGGTTCGTCGCAAGCCATGTATTTCATGACGCTTAAGGATTGGAAAGAGCGCAAAGACGAAGGGCAGTCGGTCGATGACGTGATAGAGAAAATCTATGCCCGTACATCCGACATTCCGGATGCCACCGTGTTTGCCATGTCTCCCCCTATGATTGCCGGATATGGCATGGGCAACGGTTTCGATCTGTATCTTCAGGACAAGTCGGGCGGAGATATAAATTCCTTCAAGAAAGAAGCTGACAAGTTTGTCGAGGCATTGTCCCGGCGACCTGAAATCGGCGAGGTGTATTCCTCCTTCGCCACGGATTATCCGCAGTATTGGGTGGATATCGACGCGGCAAAATGCGGGCAGTCGGGCGTTTCGCCGTCAGAAGTGCTGTCCACTCTGTCGGGCTACTATACCGGCGGCTATGTATCGGACTTCAACCGTTTCTCCAAGCTCTACCATGTTACGATGCAGGCACCGTCGGAATACCGTATAAATCCGGAATCGCTTAATATGATGTATGTGCGCACCTCTGACGGTTCAATGGCACCGCTCAGTCAGTTCGTGCGCCTGACAAAGACCAACGGGCCTTCGGATCTTACCCGTTTCAATCTGTTCAACGCAATAGCCATCAACGGCACTCCGGCACCGGGCTACAGTTCCGGTCAGGCAATAAAGGCTATCAGCGAGACTGCGCAGGAGGTGCTTCCGTCGTCATACGGCTATGAGTTCGGCGGACTCTCGCGTGAGGAAAGTAAGACAACCAACAACGCGACATTAATCTTTATTTTATGTTTCGTGCTTGTCTATCTGATATTGTGCGCTCTCTACGAAAGCCTGTTCGTGCCGTTTGCCGTGCTGCTTTCTGTACCCTGCGGACTGATGGGAAGTTTCCTGTTCGCGTGGATGTTCGACCTTGAGAACAATATCTATATGCAGACAGGACTGATCATGATTATCGGACTTCTTGCCAAGACAGCAATTCTGCTGACTGAGTATGCCGAAAAGCGCCGTGCCGAAGGGATGTCCCTGGTAAAAGCTGCATACAGCGCGGCCAAGGTGCGTCTGCGCCCGATTCTGATGACGGTGCTGGCTATGGTATTCGGCCTTGTCCCCCTGATGCTGGCGCATGGCGTCGGAGCAAACGGCAGCCGTTCCCTTGCCACAGGTGTAATCGGCGGCATGATCGTGGGTACACTGGCGCTGCTGTTTCTTGTGCCGTCGCTGTTCATTGTGTTTCAACATATTCAGGAACGAGTAATGCGTAAAAGATGAAAAATACTGTATTGATCATATTCTCACTTCTGATGCTTGCCGGTTGCGGCACTTACAGCCGCTATGCCAGACCGGAAGTATCGACTGACGGAATTTACCGTAATTTACCTGCGGCAAACGACACTTCGACAATCGCTTCATTGCCGTGGCGCGAGATGTTCAGCGACACCTGTCTCCAGTCGTTGATTGAAAAAGGGTTGTCTGCCAATACTGATTTGCACATTGCCAGACTGCGTGTCGAAGCGGCGGAAGCCTCTCTGTCAGCGGCAAAACTGGCTTATCTCCCGTCTATGGGGCTGACGGCGGAAGGAGGTGTGAGCCGATACGACGGAAACACTGACAAGACATATAACATCGGTGCGGGAGCGAATTGGGAACTTGACATATTCGGCAAATTGACATCGGCGAAACGTGGAGCGGTCGCAGCATTAGAAGGAAGCCGTGATTACCGGCAGGCGGTTCAGACCCGCCTCATCGCCACAATCGCCGACAGTTACTATACGCTGACGATGCTTGACGCACAGTTTGAAATCAACGGCAGGACACTTGAAAACTGGCGCAATACGGTAAAGGCCCTTGAGGCTTTGAAAAGGGTCGGTAAATCCAACGAGGCGGGAGTATTGCAGGCGAAGTCGAGTGTAATGGAACTTGAGGCCTCCCGTCTGGCTATCCTCAAAAGCATTTCAGAGACAGAGAACGCTTTGTCATCTGTTCTTGCCATGCCTTCGCAGACAATACGGCGCGGGAATCTGGCGGATGCTTCTTTCCCGGATACCATTTCAATAGGAGTTCCTTTGCAACTGCTTTCCAACCGGCCCGATGTGCGGAATGCCGAGATGAATCTCGCGCAGGCTTTTTATGCCACAAATGTTGCGAGAGCCGCCTTTTATCCGAGCATAACCCTTTCCGGCACACTTGGATGGACTAATAACGGCGGTGGAATCATAACCAATCCCGGCCAGTGGCTGCTGAATGCTATCGGCTCTCTTACTCAGCCTTTGTTCAACCGTGGAACCAACATCGCAAATCTGAAAATAGCCAAAACACAACAGGAGGAAGCACGGCTGCATTTCCAACAGTCGCTGCTTGATGCCGGCAAGGAGGTAAACGATGCCTTGACCGCATGGCAGACGGCAAAATCACAGATTGACATATCAGGGCGTCAGGTCGAGGCCTTGAATGAAGCTGTACGCAAGACACAATTGCTGATGCGACACTCCGGCACCACCTATCTTGAAGTGCTGACAGCCCAGCAGACACTTCTCGATGCAGAAATGACCCTTGCGCAACATCGCTTCGACCTCATACATGCGGTCATAAACCTCTATCACGCCGTCGGAGGCGGCGTGATGTAGCCTAAAAGCTTTTCATTGCCATAGATGATGGACTGAACACGACAAGGCCCCGGCATGGGAACCATGCGGAGCCTGGATACGGGATATTGGCCGGACTTCTGCCGGGGTCGTAACAATGTTATTTGCCGACAGTTTCGTCAACCACTACGCCGTCGCCCTGCGATATGACGCCGGTGCTGTCCGTGCCGGCCTGCGAGGGCATGTCTTCTATATCACCCACCACGCCGGGCGTCGACAGGTCGGGACCTGCCCCTTCCGGCAACGGGAATGCCTGGTACTTGGTGTATTCCTCCACCTTCTTCTGATTCTCCTTGTCAAGATCCGAGTCCTTCAGATTATACACCACGTTGCGGAACATGTCCAGATAAGGATATTCCTGCACCAGCGCGGCCATATCCTCGGCTGCGCGGATGTATTCCGCGGTCGAATCGTTAGGCTGCGAGTTGATGATCTCGAAGTATTGCTGAGCCTTCTTGGCATAGTCGCCGCAATAGTCCAGCACTGCGGCATAGTCCTTCTGCGACAGTTCTTCCTGCGCGTCAATCTTGGCGGCTACTTCTTCCGGTTTCACGCCTTCGCCGCACGATGCCATCATCGTCAAGGCCATGACGGCCATAGTCATAAGCAGACCTTTGATTTTTCCTGTTTTCATAACCCGAACTTATTTATAATTAATAATGAGCAATTAGTAATTCGCCAATGCGCGAGACACGATCAGAAATTATCGCCAAGATAGTTCACCGCCGGCTCACGCAGCCTGTACAGAATCATCTTGCGCAGCTGCGGATCGCCGTCCACCATCTGCGAGAGCTCCCAGTGCTGGCCGGCTTCGTCGCGCAGCAGCGACGACGTCATGTCCACGTCGGTCAGATTCCATGTCAGCAATACGGTCTTGATCTTCAGCGCCTTCAGCTTGCGCACCAGCATTTCGTGATCGGCGTCTCCTGTAATCAGCACCACGTAGTCGAAATGACGGAACCGCGCCAGCTCGTATGCCTCCAGGGCAAACCATACGTCCACGCCCTTCTCTATCACCTCGGTCTGGCCGTCACGTTCCACCTCGCGCAGATGTTTGTAGTGGAACACCACGTCATTCTCTATCAACGTATCCTCGAATTTCCGCTCGTTGTACAGCAGATGCTTGTCGTATGCCTCCTTCACGCGGAAACGTCCGCGGAAATAGTGGGCCTCCGTAATCTGACAGTCCGATATGTTGATGCCCTCCTGCATCGATATCTCCGAGCAGATGTATTCGAACAGCGCGCTGACCTTGATGATGCTGCGGTCGCGGGCCTTCAGCGCACGGTTGATCTTGGCGTAATAGCCTCCGTCGATAAATACTCCTATGGATAAAAAATCTACCATCTTTTCGTGTTTCTCTGTATTTATTAACCTCGCGTGCCCCTGAATTGTTTACTCCGTGCTCCTTAATTTATGAACGTTACCGTCCGGACGCAACAAGGGCGTGCCATATATTGCATTTCGGCACGCCCTCGTTATATAATGTCTGTTTACGTCAGTTTGCCAACCGGGTGATGATTTCCTTCAGCAGGCGGTAGAACTCGGCCACCGACTGGATGTTGGCGCGCTCGCTCGGCGAGTGGATGTTCTTCAGCGTCGGGCCGAAGCTGATCATGTCCAGATGAGGCATCTTCTCCAGGAACAGTCCCGTCTCCAGACCGGCGTGCAGCGCCTCTACCTTCGCCTCCTTGCCGAACAGGTCGCGGTACGAGGCCTCGGCCACTTTCAGCACCTTCGACTGCGGATTCGGGCTCCAGCCCACGTATGCGTCATCGAACGTCACGTCGGCGCCGATCATGCCGAACAACGCGCTGATGCGGTCGGCTATCTCGTCGCGGCGCGAATCCACTGAGCTGCGCTGATGCACAGTCACTAATATCGTGTCGTTCTCCACCATCTTGACCGATGCCAGGTTGCACGACGTCTCTATCAGGCCCTCGATGGCCAGCGACATCCCCTGCACACCGTTGGGGCAGCAGTACAATGCGGCTATCAGACGGTGCGACACGGAAGATTCAATCACCTTGGGGCGACGCTCCACCTTCTCTACCTTCAGCTGGAAATCATGGTTCTCGGCCATGTCGAATTCCGCGTGCAGCTGACGGTTGAAGTCGTTGATGAAACGCTCGAAGTCGGCCACGGCGTCGCGGCTAACGGCCACCACGGCATGGGCGTCGCGCGGGATGGCGTTAGCTAAGTTGCCTCCGTCTATCTCCGACACCTCTATGTTGGTGACATGTGCATCGGCTTCCCACAGCACGCGGGCCAACTGCTGGTTGGCGTTGGCGCGTCCCAGTCCTATTTCCATGCCGGAATGACCTCCCTTAAGTCCGCTCAGGCTGACCTTCAGGCTCTCGTAGTTTGACGGAGCCTCCTCCATGGTGTAAGGCAGACGGCATTCCGTCACCTTGCCGCCGGCGCAGCCGATCACCAGCTGGCCCATCTCCTCGGAGTCGAGGTTCAGCAGGATATCGCCTGTGATGAAGCCGGCCTGCAGTCCGTTGGCTCCGATCAGACCCTGCTCCTCGTCGACGGTAAAGAGTGCCTCGAGCGGGCCGTGTACTAAATCGGGATCCGTAAGACAGGCCATGGCCGAAGCGCAGCCCATTCCATTGTCGGCGCCCAATGTCGTGCCCTCGGCACGTACCCAGTCGCCGTCCACAACCGTCGTGATGGGATCCTCCAGGAAGTCATGCTTCACTTCCGGCAGCTTCTCGGCCACCATGTCCTGATGTCCCTGAAGCACCACAACCGGAGCATTCTCATGGCCGGGAGTGGCCGGAACGCGCATCACCACGTTACCTACCTCGTCGGCCTCGGCCTCGATGCCGTGACGCTTGGCCCAGTCCAGCAGAAACGCCTTCATCTTGGCCAAGTGATGAGTGGGACGCGGTACTTTCGTAATCTCGTCAAACGCCTGCCACACCAGGGCAGGCTGCAATTCTGTAATTTTCATAGTCCTCCTTTATTATAAGATTGAGACCGTCATCATGATGTCAATAGCCCGTCATTATTTCTTGAACTTGGCGTAGGCGTTGGCCATACGGGTATGGTATCCGCGACGGGCATAGCTCGCGCCATTGTATTTGCGGGCGAACGCTGCCCAGTTCTTGGCCTTGAGGTCGGGAAGCATTCCCGTGTTGGTGATGAAGGCGGCGAACAGTTCGAGCTGTTCCAGTTCCGATTCGCTCATAAGCTTCACGAACTCCCCTACGGTCTCGCAACCGCACAGCTTGTAGTTGAAGCCCCCTATCTGGAACATTCCCCAGAACGTGCCCATGTTGGCGCCGTCCTCGTTCTGACGGCGGGCGTTGGTGAGCTGAGTCCATTCCTTCAGGGCATATCCAGTCAGTCCGGCCGGCACCTTGGCGTTCTTGTCGCCTTTCTTGTTCACGGCCTTGTGGCGGTGTGAGTTGTACATGCTGCGGTCAAAGTTCACCACCGGCACGCCGGGCGCCCAGAAACCCTTCATCTGCTTGCCGGCCTCTATAAGCACCACAGCCTTGATGGCCGCGACCTCCACGTCCAGCTCCCTGGCCACCGACTCGAAGTCTGCGTCCGTCAGTCCGGTATAGCGCGACAGGGAATCCGTTGCGGGCACCGTGTCGACGCGCACTCGCATCTCACGGTGTCCCGTCACGTTCCCCGTGCTGTCGTTGTCGCACGATGCCCCCGCCACGGCAGTTGCCGTCACGAGGAGCATCATCAGCAACGCAGCAACGCCTTTCATGACTCGGCCACTTTTTCCAGCACCCTGCACAGGTGACGCCAGAACTTGTCGACGGTCGGGATCAGGAGTTGCTCGTCGGGCGAATGGACGCCGGTCATGGTCGGGCCGAAGCTCACCATGTCCAGATGCGGAAACTTGTCGAGGAAAAGTCCGCACTCCAGTCCGGCATGTATGGCCTTGATGGCAGGTTTCACGCCGAACAGTTCCTCGTATGCGTCGGCCGTAATCTTCATTATCTTCGAATCCATGTTGGGAGCCCAGCCGGGATATCCGTCGCTGTGATATACCTTGGCGCCGGCCAGCTCGAAATGGGCCTCCACCTGTCCGGCTATGTCGTTCTTGCGGCTCTCCACGCTGCTGCGCTGCGAGGTGGTGATGCGGATGGTTTTCTCGTCTATCACCTTGACGGCGGCCAAGTTGGTGGATGTCTCCACCAGCCCCTCGATGTCGCGGCTCATCGAAATTACGCCGTGAGGCGCGCTGTAGATGGCGCGGATCAGGGCTATCGACGTCTCGCTGTCGATGCAGTATTCGGGACGCTCGGCTTTCTCCACGCGCAGGTCCATCGACGGCTCGACGCCCTTGTATTCCTCAAGGATGTCCTGATAATACTTCTTCAGCTTACGCTTCAGTTCCTCCTTGTGGTCGGAGTGTACGCCGAACACGGCGTATGCCTCGCGCGGAATGGCGTTGCGCAGGTTTCCGCCCTCGATGCTGCACACGGTGATGTCCCATTGCTTGGAGCATTCCCAGATGAAGCGGGCTATCACCTTGTTGGCGTTGGCGCGGCCCAGGTTGATGTCCGAGCCGGAGTGTCCGCCCAACAGGCCGGTAACCGACACCTTCATGTATTCGAAGTTCTCGGGGGTGTAGCTGCGCTTGTAGGTGAAGTCGGCTGTCGTGTCGATGCCGCCGGCGCAACCCACGAATATCTCGCCGTCGTCCTCGGAGTCGAGGTTCAGCAGGATGTCGCCCTTTATCATGTCGGCGCTGATGTTCTGCGCGCCCTCAAGGCCTATTTCCTCGTTTACGGTGAACAGTGCCTGCAGCGGTCCGTGCACCAGATCGTTGTCGATCATCACGGCCATGCCTGCGGCCACACCGATGCCGTTGTCGGCTCCCAGAGTGGTGCCCTTCGCCTTTACCCAGTCGCCGTCAACGTATGTCTCGATGGGATCCGTCAGGAAATCATGCTCCACGCCGTTGTTCTTCTCGGCCACCATGTCCATGTGGGCCTGCAGCACGACTGTAGGCGCATTCTCGTGGCCCGGTGTGGCAGGCTTGCTCATCACCACGTTTCCGGTCTTGTCGGTCTTCACTTCGATGCCGTGCTTCTTGGCGAAGTCCACTAAGAATTCGCGGATCTTCTCCTCGTGGCATGACGGACGGGGTATCTTCGTAACCTCGTCGAAACACTTCCACAGCAACTCGGGCTTCAAGTCTTTTACTTCCATAATTTATAGTGCTTTGGGATTATATATTCTCTTATTTATCTCCAAAGTTAGCAAAATAATTGCGAAATCTGCATAATTTCACATTTTTTTGTTAATTTTGCGCTCTGACAAGGATATATAAACCTTAAAAAAAGTGAAATTAACGTTTCTTGTTATCATAATCGTAGGAATATCGTTACTTTTGCTCTCGATAAACCTGTACGGGGCCAAAACCATGCACCGTCATGCGGCTCCGCGCAAACAAGCCAAGAAAAAAACATAACCATACATAATGAAAAAACTATACAGACCCATAGCGATTGCAGCCGCAGTGCTGCTGATAGGGGGAGGCACACTGGCATCATGCAACGACAGCAAGCAGGAAAGCAAACCCGCTGCCAAGACCAGTAAAGTCGCAGCCAAAGGTGAACTTCCCAACTACCGTTATGTAGACTTGGACACAGTATTGGCGAAGTATGCGCTCGCAAAGGACTACAACGAGGAGATGATGCGCATGCAGTCGTCGATGGAAAGCACCATGCGCACGCATGAGAAACGACTGCAGTCGCAGGCAGCCGTGATGCAGAACAAGATGAACAACAACGGCTATCTGACACGCGAGAGCTACGAGCAGGACCAGAACAGCCTGAACAGCATGCAGGCCGAGGCACAGAAGCAGGCCGCAACGCTCCAGAGCAATTTCGAACAGCAGGCCCTCCAGGCTCAGAAAAACGTAAACGACTCGATCAACGCCTTCATAGCCGAGTACAACAAGAGCCGCGGCTACGACGCCATATTCTTCAAGGCAGCCACACTCTACATCAATCCCGCTCTTGACGTGACCGACGAGGTGGTAGAGGGTCTTAACGCACGTTATAACAAACTGAAAAAATGAGCGAACGTACGGTCCTTGTGGGTCTTGTCACACGATTGCAGGACGAGCGCAAGACCGAAGAATATCTCGACGAGCTTGCGTTCCTGGCCGATACGGCCGGAGCCGAGCCCGTCGCTCGTTTCACGCAACGCCTCGATTACCCCAACCCGCGCACATACGTAGGCACCGGTAAGCTCGAGGAGCTGCGCCTGTACATCGAGGAGAACGACATCGAGCTGGTCATCTTCGACGACGAACTCAGTCCCAAACAGGTGGCCAACATCGAGAAGGAGCTGAAGGTCAAGATTCTGGACCGTACCAGCCTGATTCTGGACATATTCGCCAAGCGCGCACAGACCGCCACGGCGCGTACCCAGGTGGAGCTGGCCCAGTACCAGTACCTTCTGCCACGACTCACGCGGATGTGGACACACCTTGAGCGCCAGCGGGGCGGTATCGGTATGCGCGGA
Source organism: uncultured Bacteroidales bacterium (assembly GCA_900542185.1). Classification (GTDB taxonomy): domain Bacteria; phylum Bacteroidota; class Bacteroidia; order Bacteroidales; family Muribaculaceae; genus Lepagella. The sequence continues at coordinate 103,351 of UQMZ01000001.1, read as the reverse complement.
CCCGGCGAAACGCAGATCGAGACCGACCGCCGTATCATCCTGGACCGTATCTCGCGACTAAAGGAGGAACTGCAGGCCATCGACCGACAGAAGACCGTGCAGCGTAAGAACCGGGGCAAACTCACCCGCGTGGCGCTGGTCGGCTACACCAATGTCGGCAAGTCCACGCTGATGAACCTGCTCAGCAAGTCGGAGGTATTTGCCGAAAACAAGCTTTTCGCCACCCTCGACACCACAGTACGCAAGGTGGTGGTCGAAAACCTCCCCTTCCTGCTCACCGACACCGTCGGATTCATCCGCAAACTCCCCTCGCACCTGGTGGAATCGTTCAAATCCACCCTCGACGAAGTGCGCGAGGCCGATGTTCTGGTGCATGTGGTGGACATAAGCCACCCCAATTTCGAGGAACAGATCGAAGTGGTCAACAAGACACTGGCCGACGTGTGCGGCAAGTCCGACAAACCGGTCATAATGGTGTTCAACAAGATCGACGCCTTCAGCTATACGCCCAAGGATCCCGACGACCTGACGCCGGCCACCCGCGAGAACGTATCCCTGCCCGAACTGCAGCGCACCTGGATGTCACGAATGGACAATAACTGTGTGTTCATCTCGGCCAAGGACAAACTCAACATCGAGGAGCTGAAGCAGAAACTATACGAGAAGGCTCGCGAAATCCATACCGAACGCTTCCCGTACAACGACTTCCTGTATCAGAAATACGAAGATCTGGAGGATCAGACGGAAGATGGTGATAACGAGGACTTAGAGGAAACTACATGAGTCAGACAGACACAGACAAGACACTCCGCCCGCTGGAATGGTGGGAACAACGGGAACTGGAACACAACGGCTGCAGTGCTACGGACTGGAGCCGCGTTTCAATTTGTGACGCCACGGCCCTGGGCGCCATACGCCGGACGCGCTTCATCGGCGACGTATCGATAGGCGCCGTCGACGCTACGGCCGACGAGGGCATATTCAGCGCCTGCCTGCAGGATTGCACCGTGGGCAACCACGTGCTGATACGCAACATAGGCAACGCTCTGCGCAACTGTGCCATCGGCGACAACACGCAGATCATCGACACCGAGCTGATCGACTTCGAGCCGGAGACACGCTGCGGCATCGGCACCCTGGTCAGCGTATTGGACGAGACGGGGTCGCGCCCCGTCACCATCTTCCCCGGCATGTCGGCTCAGTTAGCCGTGCTTATGGCGCGTATGCCCAAATGGTCGGCCAATCATCTCCAGCCGCTGCTCAGCACTCCGCTGCTGAATTTCTCAGCCCCGCAGACCATCGGCAGGAACGTGCGCATCATCGGCTGCGGTCCCATCGTAAACGTGCACGTCGACGATAACGTCCGTATCGAGGGCGCGGCATCGCTGAGCAACGGCACCATCGTCAACAATGCCGCTACCGGCAAGGAACTGGCATACATAGGCCACGGCGTACAAGCCGAGAACTTCGTGATCGAGGACGGCTGCGTAGACTCGGGCGCCATCGTCCACAACTGCTTCGTCGGCCAGGGCGTCACCATTGCCAACGGATTTACCGCCCACGACTCCCTTTTCTTCGCCAACTGCCATCTGGAGAACGGCGAGGCCTGCGCCGTATTCGCCGGGCCATATACCGTGTCGATGCACAAGTCGTCACTGCTGATAGGCTGTCAGACATCGTTCATGAACGCCGGATCGGGCACCAACCAGAGCAACCACATGTACAAGATGGGACCCGTGCACTGGGGCGTGCTGGAGCGCGGCGTCAAGACCAGCTCCCTCTCCTACCTGATGCTCGGAGCCAAGATCGGAGCCTTCTCGCTGCTGATGGGCCAGCACAAGACGCACCCAGACTCATCGCAGTTCCCCTTCTCCTACCTGTTCGGCGACGAACGCGGCAGTACGGTCGTGGTACCGGCCATGATGCTGCGCAGCTGCGGACTGCTGCGCGACGAACAGAAATGGCCCTCGCGCGACAAGCGCGTGAAACGCAGGATGCCCCTTCATGACCGCGTGATATTCGACGTGCTCAATCCCATGACCGTCGACAGCATGATGACAGCCCATCAGGTTATTCTCGACCTGCTGGCACGTCCCGCCGACGACGACCGAGTTATCCGGTACCGAGGCATGAAATTCACCCGCGCCGCTCTGGAACGCGCCATATACCTGTACGAGCTCGGCATCTACAAATACCTGAGCATCAAGATGCCCAACGGATTTATCGGCCGTGAGCCCGACAAGGAGTATGCCGAATGGGTCGATGTGGCCGGACTGCTGATGCGCCGTCAGGACCTAAACCGCGTGCTGGAATGCGAGTCTATCACCGATATGGAAGCTATTTTTACCGAAGCCTTCAACAGATTCCCCCGCCTTGAGCGCGAATGGATCGTGGCGCGTACCCCGTCCCGCTGGCGCAAGTCCGCGCCCGTGATACGCGAATACGCCCAGACCTTCGACAAGATGGTGGCCGAGGACCGCGCCCGCAACCTCGCCGACCTCGAGGCCCTCAACCAGATGCTCGCCCTCTGACCATTGGTCAGAACGTGCGCGTAACTTGATTATCGGATGACTTTTTCCTGAGTGAGATTCTGGCAGGTTTCGGATAATATTTTCATGTCTTCGGGACTCGCCTCATTCACGGAAACCGAAATGGCAGGATTCCGCTGTCTAATGTATTCGGACGGCAATTGGCCATATACTTGTTTAAAGTATTTGGCGAATTGCTTAGGCGAAAGGCCTACCTGGTAAGATACTTGAGAAATGCTGTTTTCACCTCCGTCAAGTATTTCCTTACCGCGCTTCAACCGTATGAATCGCATCAACTCCAAGGGCGATTTTTGAGTAATACTCATAAGTTTTTTATACAAGCCACTGCGACTCATACCTAAATCCTGGCTAAGTTGGTCTACGGAATAATTCATGTCATCAAGATGCTCAGTGACAAGGCCGCTGAATTTATTAAGCAACGTGTCATCTATGACATTAGTAAGGATGCGTATCTGGGCCTCCTCGATATCCTGTTTGCTTTTATCCTCCATTTCTATCCTTTGTCTTTCCATCTCGGTTATATGTCGCTTACGCAAAAACATTATGATTAATACTAAGCCGACCACAAGCACTACAATATAACAAAATTTTGCCCAGTAAGAGTACCACCATGGCGGAGTGATCACAAGCTTCAGACACGATGAACGGCTATAGGTACCGTCAGGCTGAAGCACCTGCGCTTCAAGATGGTAAGTACCATAATGCAATTTATTGAACTGCATAGTGTTGTCGCCAAGATAAACCCAATCGTCCTGTTTCGACAAACGGTACCGGAAACGTTCCGAATGCGAAGAATCGAACGTCAGCGCAGACATTTGAATAGTAAAATAATCGTTGTATTGCAATTGCACCTCACTGCATTCATGCAACGACCTTCTGAACTCTCCCCCGACAACTAGGTCGGTAAAGATAACATTGTATTTTTTCTTATCCATGCCAGTCAACGACGAGGGATCGATCTTCAGATAAAGGCCTTCACATCCCATCAGGATATGGTTGTCATGGCTCATGGATATCGCACCTTTTACAGGATTGACCGGACGGTCTCCATCATAGCCCTTAAAACTTCTCACAGATTGCGGGAGCCCTTTGTTGTCTGTCGTTATGCAGGAATAACAACCTTCACCTCCTATCCATATCCGCCCCGATGCATCGCCGGTTATGCTTTTTGCATTGTCCGACCCCAAGCCGTCGGCATAACCCACATGACGCATTACCTTACCATTGACACTTATGATATCCACACCTCTATCACTGCATATCCAGGTATTGCCGCGTTTATCGGAATATATGTCATATATGCATGGATATGCCCTGATTTTTGACAAACGAGGGTCGTACAGATTTACAAGCTTCGTATTGCCGGTATTTACATCACATACATACAGACCTATGGATGTTCCGATGTACAACCGTCTCGTAACGTGATTATATCCCAATGCAGTAAGATAATCTGTGTTTATTTGATGTCTGTCCCTGTATTTTGTCAACAATCCATCCCGGTCTAATGAGAATAGGCCGTTTTTTTCAGAAGCAATCCATAGGATACCATTGTCATCAAACGCTATGTCACGGGTTAACGAAAGTTCCTCGCAACGCTTAATTGCTTCCGGCACTACGAACTGTCCATTCTCATAAAAGAATACACCTCCTCCATAACTGCAAAACCACATCCGGCCTTTATTATCAATAGCCGATGACAGGACGGTTTCATTCGGCAGCCCACTGTTTACAGGTGTGAAATAACGACTCGTATTGCCTGGCTCATAACAGCGCAACCCTTGTCTATCATGGGCAACCCAGATATTATGGAATTTATCCTCGGCAATCATCTGGATTTTTGAAGTTTCATTCGTCAGGCAGCATTCCGCTTGCCCCGAACGCTCAGGTAACAGGGCAATTCCACCGGTGCTTGATCCGACCCATATGCCGTTGGATGATGCATACAGACATTCTATATGTACGGACGGTAACGACGAATTGTTACCATGTATTTTGGTGAGATGCTTACACTCTCCTCCCTTATCCATGACTATTACTCCTTTCTGATCAGTACCAATCCACATATTGCCTGCTTCATCCTCATTGATGGCGTTGATATGGTCCGAACCGATTAACCGTCTGACCGGAGATATGTCCACCGGATTCCCGGTTACCAAGGATATACAGGTGTATGGAACACTGCCTGCAGCATCAATTATCCATAGCCGTTGCTGTTTGTCAATAAACATGGACACATCTGAATCACTGTTCGAGGCCTTGTATTTGAATGCCATTAATGCCGGAATACCATTATTCCCCATATTGAACAGATATCCCTGTTGCGACAGCGCTATCTTCCATTTGCCTCTTGCCGCCACACTGACAATGTTGTGTTTACTCTTGAATTCCCTTGACCTCGACTTCCCTTTCTTATAGTCGATATATGTCAGCACTCCATTTCCCACCATCCATACTCCTCCGTCTTGATCCACCGATAATTTCCCGGCGTCAGATCTTATTCCAATCTTTAATAATAAAGTGTCGGTTTGCGGAACAAGACAATCCCGGGTATAATCATATAGAAATATTCTGTCGTATGTCTGTATCCATAGATTACCAGCTCCATCTTTATCAAGCTTCTTGAAGCCTTGGTATGCAACATCTCCATCAGAAGTGTGGTATGACTTTAATGCATAACCGTCGTAACGGAACAACCCTGTAGGGGTTGCAAACCACATAAAGCCTATGCTATCTTGCGCTATGTCATCAATATGGCTGTTGCTCAGTTCTGTCAAACCGCGTGGAATAACGACCTGCGAACTATTGACAGCCCTCATGACGGAATAATACGCCAATATAGCAAAGGCTAACGTCACGATACATTTTTTATATTTTAAGGAAATCATAGATGTTGGGATTGCCATGGTATTTAGTTAAAAAGAGACCGATTCAGACTTTACAAAGTTAGCAAAACCGAATAATATGGCAAAATGAAATTGAAGTTAGTTTTCTTATCGCACTTATTTTCGAGGGACGTAACCCTATCATACGCAATTGCACGCCTGAATGAATTCAACATACCCCTTACAAGTAATATCCCATTTGTTGATTTCGATGTTCCCGAATGTTTAAATTCATCCCCTACCGTCTAATTACCCAAACGAGAAGCATTTATCCATTCCTGTCACTTGGACTCCGGCCTATTTATAAATAATTTTGCGCAAAATAAAAACAACAGATACACAACTTAAAATTATCTATCTATAATGAAAAAGCTCATCATCCTATCACTTTTCATTAGCATCAGTCTGCCGCTGTCGGCTCAAAAGACATTGACCGGGACGGTAGTGGACGGTGATAATAATGAGGATCCGGTCATAGGCGCCACAGTCAAGGTCTCCGGCACGACCATAGGCACAGTTACCGACCCGGAGGGAAAATTCATTCTAACCTTGCCGACCGATAAATCGAACATCACGGTATCTTATATCGGCTACAAGACCACCACAGTGAATGTCGGCGACAAACGCGAAATTAAGATTATTCTGAAGCCCGAAGCATCCTCGCTGGATGAAGTCGTCGTCGTGGGATATGGCACCATGAAACGCAGCGATCTGACCGGAGCCGTAGGGAGCATAGACGAAGAAGCTATCAGACAAAGCGTCACGACATCCCTTGAACAGACTCTGCAAGGACGAGTTGCAGGAGTTCAGGTGACACAGAATTCCGGAGCCCCTGGAGGTGGAATATCCGTACAGATTCGAGGCATTAATTCACTGAATGGCAATGAGCCTCTTTACATCATAGACGGCATTGCCGTGAGCGGTTCGGCGTCAGGAGAACAAACGGCTCTCGCATCGATCAATCCAAGCGACATCACTAATATCGAGGTGCTTAAGGATGCCTCGGCTACAGCTATATATGGCAGCCGGGCATCAAACGGTGTGGTGATCGTCACCACCAAACGCGGAAAGGAAGGGAAACCGACCGTACAATATGACGGCTCGGTCAATTGGCAGCAGATGCCTAAATATCTCGATATGCTCAATTTAAAGCAATATGCGGAGTTCTATAACGAACGGGCAGCCATCCAAGGTTATGGCGAAAGACTGGAATTTGCTCATCCCGAATTGCTTACGAACGGAACAGACTGGCAGCACGAGCTGTTCGGAACAGCCTTCATGCACAACCACAACCTAAGCGTATCTGGAGGCAGCAAAAACCTTCATTACTATATTTCGGGGGGATACCTCGACCAGGACGGCATATCGCTCGGATCCGGATTCAAGCGTTTCACCATGCGCGCCAACTTCGACACGAACATAACAAAGTGGCTTAAGGTGGGATTCAACATGTCCTATGCCGACACCAAACAGCAGACAGCTTTCCAGGAAGGCAGCGTCATATCGACAGCTCTCAACCAGTTCCCAGATGTGGCGCCACGCAATCCAGATGGAACTTTCGGATTCCCCACGGAGAATCAATTCAATGTTTACTACAGTAATCCCCTATTTGAAGCCACTATGCGCGAGAATGTGTCAAAGAACCAGAAGCTGACATACAACATATATGCGGATATCCAGCCCCTGAAGGGACTTGACATATTGATAGAATATGCCGGAGACAAAGGATGGTACAACAATTATTATTTCCAGCCGTCATATACGTACGGCAACAATATAGTTCGTTCGCACAGCGAACGGAGCAAGAACAACAGCTCGTACTCATCCTGCAAGGAATACCTTACCTATGATTTCAACATCGCTGATGCCCACCGTTTGCAAGTTATGGCGGGCCACGAACGGCAGTGGGGAACTTGGGAGAGTCTGTCGGCCTCACGTTACGACTATATATCCAACAATCTGCACTCCATCAATGTCGGTGACCAGAGTACATCAGTCAATTCCGGCAGCGACGCTTCGCAATGGAGCATCGAGTCGTTTTACGCCCGTCTGAACTATAACTTCAAGGACCGTTACCTGCTGACAGCCACCGTACGTGCCGACGGCAGCAGTAGCTTCGGAAAGAACAACAGATGGGGGTGGTTTCCCTCCGCAGCCCTGGCATGGCGCATCAATAACGAGAATTTCATGAAAGACATAAGTTGGATCAACAATCTCAAGTTACGTCTTGGATGGGGTATGGTCGGAAATCAAAGTTCGGCCGCATACGCCTATGGCGCCACGATGGCGAATATAGCCACTGCATGGGGCACAGGTTACTATCCCAATAATTTTGCAAATGCCAACCTGAAGTGGGAAAGCACCACCGCATGGAATATCGGTTTGGATTTCTCTGTGCTGAACAACCGTCTGGATTTCATCGTGGACTGGTATTATAAAGACACGAAGGATCTGCTGATGAGAGCCGTGTTGCCGTCGTATGTCATCAATAACGAGGGCATGGGTATGTCATCGCCATGGGTCAACGCCGGTACGATACGCAATACAGGTATTGAGTTCACCCTGAATTCCGTGAATATTTCAAACAGGGATTTTGAATGGAGCACCTCGGCAACCTTATCGATAAACCGTAACAAACTTGTAAAGCTGAACAACGAGGATGGACAGATACCGTATACATGGAGTTCCTATCTGTTTACCATGAGCCAGACAGGACAACCGATAGGCAGATTCTACGGCTATAATGTCATTGGCATGTTCAACAGCGAAGCCGACTTTTATAAAAGGAACGACCAAGGAGAATTTATCATAGACGGGAACGGCAATCGGGTGCCTGTGGCCCGCCCGGTTGATTCCAACGGTGAATTACTGGCGATCGCACCGAATTCCGTATGGGTCGGAGATTATATATATGAAGATGTCAACAATGACGGCAAGATAACGGAAGCCGACCGCAAGTATATAGGAGATCCTAATCCCGACTTCACGTTCGGACTGAGCAATACATTGAGATACAAAGGCTTCGAGCTTAATCTATTCTTTAACGGCAGTGTTGGCGGCGATATCTACAATTTTGTCCGAATGGAACACGTCAACACCGAAGGCTATGGGAACAAGCTGGCTGAAGTGTTCGATTTCGCGCGCCTGGGATTACATGATCCTAATGGCTCGTCATCCGACATCTCCAACGTTTATGTAACCAATCCCGGTACAAAAATAGCTCGGGTAAGCGCAGCCGGTACGACACGCAACGATAACAACCGCGTCAGCAACCTGCATGTGTCGGATGGTTCTTATCTCAGACTCAAGACTCTATCCCTGGCCTATAATCTTCCTCAAAAGTGGCTTAATCGTATTAAAATCGAGCAGTTGCAGGTGTATGCCAACATCTCCAACTTATTCACCATAACCAAATATAACGGATACGACCCTGAAGTCGGAACGCAGGGACAGAGCGTGATAGCGCAGAGCATAGACAATTACCGTTATCCCTCTCCCAGAATATATACCTTAGGATTAAGAATTAAGTTTTAAGCCCACGACACAATGAAAAAATATCAATACATTATCACGCTGGTCCTGGCGATTGCGACATTGTCCGGCTGCAGCGACGACTTTCTGGACCAAACGCCCAAAGACCAGTATACCACAGAGACATATTACGCCTCCGACGAGGCTGTACGCAAAGGAGTGGAACCTCTGTACAACCGGGCATGGTTCGGATTCAACAGAAACAGTCTGATGGGCATGGGGTCCTTCCGCGCCAACGATGGCTGGAGTCCGTATCTCAGTCCTGAATACGCCCGATTCACTGTCACAGGACTCACGCCGGAACTTGTATCCTCTTGGTCGTCATTATACAATGTAGTGACTCTGTGCAATGCCACCATGAGCAACATTAAGAGTTACTGTACCGACGACGTGACTGAAAGTATGAAGAACGCTGCGATAGGCGAATGCTACCTGATGCGTGGATGGGCATATTTCTACCTGTTGCGCGGTTGGGGTGCGAATATTCTTTTTGCCGACAACCAACAGTTGATTGACAATCCCAGACGATCCTTAAACAAGGAATCCAGCGTACTGGAGTTTATAATACGTGATTTTCGCAACGCAGAGAGTTATCTGCCGGAAGAAGGATATGACCATCACCCGTCGAAGTACGCTGCCAAAGCCGCTTTGGCCAAAGCATTACTGGCTAAGAGCGGATGGGATGCCGAAACATCCGTCGACCATGTCCGGGACCCTAAAATACTTGAGGAGACAGTACAATTATGCGACGAGGTGATCAATTGCGGGCAGTATAACCTTATGGGAGATTACGAGCAATTGTTCCGGGCTCAGAACAACGACAACAGCGAAACCATATTGGCCTTACGCTGGGCTGATCCGAACACGAACACCTGGGGAGCATGCAACTATATTTATTCAACTCTTTGCTTTCCCGAAGTAACTGACGTCAGCGTATGGGGTGGTTCTATCGTTGCCTCCACCGACATGATTGACTATTATAATCAGGAACCGGGAGACTCGATACGCCGTCGTGCGTCATTTTTCACGCAGAACAGCAATTATAGTTACATCCGCGCCGATGAAGGCGGATATACCTATAAAAGCAAGTACATGCAATTGAAGAAAGGTGTTCTCGGCAAAAAATCGGATGTAGCTCCTTATGGCCTTGATTCCAACTCTCCTCTTTACACTTACATACAGCGTCTTGCAGACGTTTACCTTATCAAGGCGGAAGCCCTGCTGGGCGACAATGCCTCGACCAGCAATCCCGAGGCGTTGGCGGCGATTAACGCCGTACGCTTAAGGGCTCAAGCCAAACCACTGACATCGTTCACATTCATGGATATTGTGCGCGAACGGCGTATTGAATTCTGTTTTGAATATTGCAACTGGTGGGATATGGTCACTTGGTACAGATGGAAACCCCAGACTATGCTCTATTTCTTCAATCACCAGCAACATCGCGCAAGTCAGATCGATTCTGGAGACGTAATAAAAAACAGCGACGGAACTCTTTCGTATCGCTGCAGGCCTTCGGGAATGTGGTATCTCACCAATGAAAAGGGCAACGTGTATTGGAATGATTTCCTCGCCACTTCCGAAACCGACAATACGCCAGTGGCCGGCCGTGGTACGGACATTCCCTATACCTACGACTTCAACAGCCTGGTCAGTGTATCTTCAGACTATATGCCCATTGTACTGACCGAAACAAACATCATGATGCCGTATCCCGAAACCGACGTCATACAGAATCCCGCCTTTAACAAAGAGCCCGTGGATTTCGATTTCAACGAATATAAATAATAAAATATCAACATCATGTTCAGCGACATACTTTATAAACGAATCATCGCAGGACTGCACATAATGCTTGTAACGACTGCGTCAATGATGTATCTGTCCTCGTGCGACAAAGACATGGGAGCCGATGCCCCTGAGATTACGGGCGTAAAATATCTGACCAATGACGATACATTCAATGAATATCACACCACCGCCACCCCGGGCACGACTCTTGTGATTGAAGGCCACAGTCTTGGAGGAGCCAGACAGGTGCTCATCAACGGACAGGACGTCAGCTTTAACTCCACGTTCAACACCGACCACAGTATAATCGTGACAGTGCCTACTGAAGAGAAAGGGTTCCGTCTGTCGGCGTTCTATGATGACGTACCCGATGAGATACAGGTCTCCACCAGCCATGGGACGGCTGAATATGCATTCAAGATCACAGCCCCCTACCCTCAACTCCGGCGTATAGCCGCCATCTATCCACGCCGCTCGGGTGACAAGATGATGATCTATGGAATGAATCTTGTGGACATCAACCGGATATACATAACCGACATTTCGGTTGAGGAACTGGAAAACAACGAATCCAAGGATATCCCCGGCAATCACACTGCAGACATGGAATACCGAAACATACTCCAGGACCATCACATGAACGCTTCTACCTTAGCCTATGAGACTGAATCTGAGATAGAAGTCACATTGCCTTCCGATGTCCCGGAAACGGGAACCTTGATCATTGAGACAGCGGCCGGTCCGGCATATATGGCATTCTCCGTATTACCCGACAAACCCACCATTCTGAATTTCTCGTCCGACATGCCACAGATCGGCGAAGACATATTTATAACCGGACGCGATTTCGTGAATGTCGCCAAAGTTAATTTCGGAAATGTTGAATGGAACGCCTCCGAGCTGAAAGTGTCGGAAACGCAGGACACGATATTCCTCAATTTCAAGGATCGTCCCAAAAACATTCAAGGCGCGGAACTGTCAGTGACCACTATCGGGGGTACTTCCTCGGCCAAGCATTTTTACGATATGTCAACGCTTGTCACCGACTTTGACGGTGTCGGAATACAGGATGGATACAGCGGCGGAGCGCAATACATCGACGCCGGCAACAATGACGGGAATTATGGCTGGTTCAATGATCCGGAACAGCCTGCCGGAACGGGATGGGGACCGATAATCGCATGGCAGCTGGGACGGCCGTTCAGCATGCCTGATTATGTGCCGGACTCCGCGACAGCCGACCAGCTGTACATTGCTTATGAAGTATATGATGCGGGCGACTATAACATTAACGGCTACTTGGGCTTCCTGCGTGTTGCCACCACCACAGTGAACTCCGATGGATGGGATTCGTACCATGACGGAAATCTGGACGACGGTGTCCCCGTTAATGCGGACATAAACGGGAAGTTCCATAAAAACAAATGGTACAGGGCAGTAATTCCTCTTAGCAAGTTCGGGAATTATGCCGGAAAGAATTTGGCACAGATCAAACAGACCGGCCTTTTCATGATCCTCATCCAGGCCAACAGCATGGGTGACAAAGCCGGCAAAGTTGATTTAAAAATCGATAACCTCCGCATCATCTACCTCCCGAAATAAGACTGAATCTGTAAAGTTCATCTGAGATAAATATTATAATCATGATCAGAACCAAAACAATAAATCGGATTTGCACATGCATGGCTATCTGCTTAGTCAACATCTCGGCGACATCGTGCTCCGATGCAAGGGCTGACCGGGCGTCAGGCCTGACTGTTACAGCCGAGGGGACCCCCATAGATTATGTCAGATTCGGTTCTCGTGCCTCAGCCCGGATTTTCGGTGTCGAGACCGACATCCCCTGGCACATAGGCGTTACGGATTCCGACACAGCATGGATAAAAGTGTCGCCTCATAGCGGCAATGGCTGGAATTTCAGTGCTGATGACGCTATTAACAGGGAATCATTTTTCCGTGTCGAGGTGAGCTCCAATGATGCTGATGAGGAACGCAGCACTGTCCTGACAGTCGAAGCAGGAGGACTGACCCGAGACTTAACGGTGACACAGAGTGCGGCAGGGACCGAATATGACGTCGCCGAGTCTCCCGTAATGGCCGATGCCACCCCACAGACTGTGAACGTGTATGATTTCCTGCGCGACAACTACGGAAAGAAGGTGATCTCCGGTGTGGTGTCTTACGGCACTCTTGACATCCGGAATGCCGAATATCTGCACGACAAGACCGGTAAATATCCTGTCATTAACTATTTCGACTTCATGCATCATGTTCACAGCGCGCCTTTAAATCCCACCGACTGGGCCGAGAACTATACGGATATGTCTGTACCGCAAAAATGGTGGAACGACGGTGGAATCGTTCTGTTCGACTGGCACTGGTCAGTTCCGAAAAACGAGTCGGTCAAAGACAGTTTCGATGACTGTGCCTTCTATTCGGAAAACAATTCTTTCAGCCCCTCGCGTGCGTTGCTGGAAGGCACTTGGGAACATGACATCCTGATCAGGGACCTTGATGTGATTTCAGGTTATCTTCTTGACCTACAGTCAAAGAATGTTCCGGTGTTGTGGAGGCCCCTGCACGAAGCCGCCGGCAGATGGTTCTGGTGGGGTAAGGAAGGACCCGACACATACAAGGATTTATGGAAATTCATGTTTGAATATTTCACTCAGAAAGGGCTCAGGAATCTTATATGGGTATGGACAGGTGAAGAACCGGAATGGTATCCCGGCGACACGTACGTAGATGTTCTGGGCGTAGACATAGGCGTCAAGGATCATCAGTCTGTCCCGGAGAAAATGGATTTGCTGCGTTCCGTCACAAGTCATAAGATATGCGCCATCACGGAATGCGGATCGATCCCTTCTATTGAAGACATGCAAGCCAATGGTGATATATGGAGCTGGATAACCCCCTGGGTAGGTGGCTCTGACCCCGACTCCGGTGACAATACCCTTGAATTTTACATCTCTCAGTATAATTCAGAGATGATAATAACACGTGATGAAGTGCCAGATTTGAAATAACCTGCAACTAAGACAATGACAAAATCAATCATAAGCGTCATCATGTTGATGATGCTCGCAGTCGACGCATCCCATGCCAGAACCGTCAGAATCAGCAATGACTCTCCCGGAAAACAATTCGATGGCATCGGAATAGTAAACGGAGGAGGAGCCACTTCCGTATTGCTTAAGGACTATCCCGAACCTCAACGTTCGCAAATCCTGGATTTAGTGTACAAACCTATGTTCGGGGCGTCCGTAAGTTCCTTACTCGTGGAAGTTCCCGGAGATGGCAACTCTACGCAAGGCTCGATGCCGTCACATAGTCACTACAAGGGGGACGCCAATTTTCGACGCGGATATACATGGTGGATTCTTAACGAGGCAAAGAAACGGAATCCCATTATCTCGCTTGACGCCACAGCGTGGAGTGCACCTGCCTGGGTGAAACATTTTTGGTCTCAGGAAATGGCCGACTATTATGCATCGTGGCTCACTGGATTACGTGAAATCCATGGTCTGGAACTGGATGCATTGGGATGTCACAATGAAAAGGGGTATAGCTATGATTTCGCAAAGACACTGCGTCGCACTCTTAATGAACGTGGATTCAAGGATATCAAACTGCATGGGTTCGACAACTGGGGCGAGTCCAAAATGGATTTCCTCAACGATATGCGTGAAGATACGGAACTCCGCGACGCCCTGTATGCTGTCAGTGCTCATACTTTTAGCGAGATTCCACTCACCGCCGAGCAGCGTGCCATTGCGGAGGCAATGGGTAAGCCGATATGGAATTCAGAAGACCACATTTACAAGAAAGGGTTTGACTGTCTTATCAGCATTGTCAAAGCTTTCAATGAAAACTATATCGTCAGCGGAGCGACCAAAATCATAAACTGGTACGACATCGCCGGTGTATATCCACTTGAGCCATACAGCTGTGATCCCGCCATGCTCGTCGCACACGAGCCTTGGAGCGGAAATTACGAGGTTCGCGAGGCTATATGGGGATACGCTCATTATGGCCAGTTCACCAATATAGGATGGCGTTATATCAACGACGGCTGTATGATTCTTGATCACGGAGGCTCCATAGTCACCCTCAGGAATCCTGAGACCGGAGACTACAGTATCATAGCCGAAACCAAAGGTGCGACGAAAAGCCAGACTGTCGACATCGTTGTCGGCAAAGGATTAAACCTGGACAAGTTATGCGTATGGTACAGTGATGCCAAACACCAGTTCATCCGTCTGAAGGATATAATCCCCCATGACGGGAAATTTAAGATCTCATTGAAACCGAATACGGTGTATTCGGTTTCAACCACTACCGGACAGCAAAAAGGATCGTATTCCGACATTCCGGAGTCCAAACCGTTCCCGATGCCTTACGAGGAATGCTTCGACTATTACAATGACCCGTCACAATGGGGATATCTCCCCCACTATACGGCCGACCTCATAGGATGCTTCGAGATCGTAGACCGTCCGGATCATAGCGGGCGGTGTGTACGTCAGACCGTAGGCGAACATACTCTCAGTTGGGCGCCGGAATGGCATCATTACACCATAATCGGCGATTCCGCCTGGACCGACTATGAAATCAGTGCCGACGTATATCTGAATCCTCAGGATCAGGCTGCCGTGATGGGTAGACTTTGCGACGTCGGTTCCGGTTATGGCGTATGGGCAAAAGGCTACTATCTTAAACTTGACGATCAAGGCATGTGCTCGTTAGTGATTACTCGAGGGAAACTCGATCAGAAGGAACTGATTGGAGATGCCGAGCAACAGGCTTTGATACTCGCCCGACAGGACTCGGAAATCGGCGGTGAATACACGCTGGCTCAGTCCAAAGTCGAAGGCATAGCCCCTCTGCAATGGCATAACCTGAAACTTCGGTTCGACGGCGACACCATCACGGGATTTGTCGACGGTGTGAAGACCGTAAGTGTCACCGACTCCAAATACAATAAAGGAATGGCCGGCCTGATGGGTACAGTTGACGACAAACACGTCTCGACTCCGTATTTCGACAATCTCCGTATCTCCCCTGTCGGCCGCACCTGTCCCAACGACACACGATTGCCGCAAGACATCCGGCCCTTGTATAATGGAGTACTTGACAAATACATTTCCTCACATTGATCATGACAAGAACGATTCCTTATATACTGCATATTCTGATGCTCTCCGGCATAGCCGCGATTGCCGGTGCCGGGGAATTGCCGGATTGGGAGAATCCTGAAGTAATAGGTATAAACAAACTCCCCTATCATTGCACCCTGCAACTGCCGTCAAGACAAGACGAGTGCAAGGAGATTGTGTCGCTTGACGGCAAGTGGGCTTTCCATTGGTCGAAGGACCCCCAATCCCGACCCGTCGACTTCTATCTTCCGGAGTATGATGTGTCCAAATGGGACAGAATTAACGTGCCCGGCAACTGGCAGACGCAAGGTTTCGGAAAGCCGATATACGTAAATATCCTTTACCCGTTTAAGATGGACCGCCCCAGTGTCACTTCGACACCACCCTCCGACTGGTATTCATACGACCATAGGAATCCGGTGGGATCATACGTCACCGATGTCGTGATGACTCCCGACATGAGGCACAAGAATCTTATTCTCCGATTCGAGGGCGTGGAATCCGCGTTTTATGTCTATGTTAACGGAAAACGAGTGGGTTATAGCCAGAATTCCTTTTCACCGGCTGAATTCGATGTCACCTCATACATGCACCCGGGCAAAAACAGACTTGCAGTGGAAGTATACCGCTGGTCGGACGGCAGCTATCTTGAAGACCAGGATATGTGGCGGCTCAGCGGAATATTCCGGTCCGTGCAATTGTGGGTTCGTCCATTAGCCCACATCAGCGACTATCATATACAATACCGCACAACTCATGATTTCAGAAGGGCTGACCTTGAGATGAAAGTGTCTCTATGCAACACCGGTAAAGGGAAGACTCGCGACATGTCAGTCGTGCTGAACATTGACGGCCGTAGAATATCCGGGAAAGTTCCGGGCCTGGCGCATGGCGATACGACGGACATCATCCTTAAGCATTCCATACACGACCCTCAGCTGTGGTCGGCCGAAAAACCCAACCTTTATCCATACTCCATCGAGCTGGTGGACAGACATGGCAAAGTGCTGGAGCACTTTGATTATCATGTTGGAATAAAACGGGTGGAAACTATCGGCAGCGTATTGAAAATAAACGGCTGGAATGTCAAGTTACGAGGTGTCAACAGACATGATTTCCATCCACGCACAGGCCATTACGTAGATAATAAGACAATCGAGACTGACATACGCCTGATGAAGCAATGCAACATCAATATGTTGCGTACTTCCCATTATCCTCAGTCGCCATATCTATATGAATTATGCGACCGATGGGGAATATATGTCATGGACGAAGCCAATCAGGAGAGCCATGGATACGGATATGGCAACACCATACTCGGCGAGGATCCTTTATGGCTGAAGCCCCATGTGGACCGCGCCCGTTCCCTTGTCCGCAGGGATTATAATCATCCATGCGTCACATTCTGGTCGCTCGGCAACGAAGGAGCCGTCGGCACTAATATCCGTGCTATGTATGACGAAGTGTTAAGCCTCGACACTCTGGCATTGCCGTTCTATGAAACCGATCCAGGCGTGTCGTCAATGCATGATTTCGGCTATGTTTCCCCCGAATGGTTCGCCAACCACGGAGTAAAGGACAAACCGGTCAGCACCCGTGAATACGCTCATGCCATGGGCAATTCGATGGGAAACTTCAAGGAATACTGGGACATCATATACAACGATTCCACCATTACCTGCGCTGCTATTTGGGATTGGGTAGATCAGGGTCTTGAACAGAACGGTCATTGGGCTTACGGTGGAGATTATGATGATTTACCCAACGACAGCAATTTCTGCATCAATGGCCTTTTGGCTCCCGACCGCACTCCGCATCCTCATTATTACGAAGTGCAGCATGTGTACCAGCCTCTTGACTTCAGTATGGACAGCCTGCGTCATGTCACGCCTATAAACCGTGATTCCTTCACTTCGCTGGACGAATATGATTATTCTATACAGGAAGCCGGCGAAGGGGGCGAGCAGCTGTTGAATGTATATGCCACCTTGAAGGACGACAAGCCCTGGGCCAAGAAGGGATTTGTAATAGCCCGAAAGCAATTTGAGCTGTCCCCTTACAGATATCCTGAAAAAATCGCCACTTCCTCCAAGACTCCTGAAATAACTGAAACTAAAGACGGCCTTATTGTCAAGACTCCAGATGCTTATGCACGTATCAATAAGAACGGAGCCTTGACGCAATGGAATGTCAACGGGAAGGATTTGCTGTATTCTCCGTTGGTTCCACACTTCTGGCGACCGGTCAACGACAATCTCAGAGCCACCAACTATTCCGACAGCCTGGCTGTATGGAAGGACATTGCGGAAAGGCGCGAGGTGCGACACATATCTTCGAAGATTGAAAACGGAGTGGCGGAAATCAGGATAAAGTGTTCACTCCCCTCAGTCGCCGACTACTGCCTGACATATCGATTCAATGGTAATGGCGACATACAGGTCGATGCCGATTACAATCCTGTTTCCTCCTACATCCCGCAAATGCCCAAATTCGGATTTCAGATGCAGGTGCCGGTCGAATTCAACAACGTGGAATGGTATGGCCGAGGCCCGTACGAAAATTATCCGGACAGAAAGACCTCGCAGTTCATCGGACGTTACAGGCTGCCTGTAAAGGAGTACATGCATGATTATGTACGTCCGCAGGACAACGGCAACCGATGCGATATAAGATGGATGAAACTGTCATCTGCAGACAGGAAAATAAATATCAAAGGGATGCAGCCACTTTGCATCCGTCTTTGGGATTATGGAGAGGACGCTCTTAAGGCCCGTCATCCCGATGAAATGGAGCGGGGCAACTTCTTAAACGTAAACATCGACCTCAACATAATGGGAGTTGGCGGCATCAATTCCTGGGGTGCATGGCCCCTTAAGAAATACAGCATACCCGGCAATCAGCCATACCACCAGTCTTTTATACTTGAGGCTGAATGATTAAGCATAGTTTTACAGCATCTACATAATATCTAACAGTAACCTTAAACAAATTTAAAGTTATGATCAAACAATTATTACTAATCGCGGCAGTTGCTGCGCCGCTTATGGCCATCAACGCCGCTACAGTGTCCCTGACATCAGAAAGTCAGGAGTCCGTAACAGTCTTCGACCGTGAGAGTCCGGAAAATGAGAATGATGCCGACGTGCTTTGGCAAGGAGATTTCAAACTCGACAACTGGCAGGGACTCGGAGTCGGCATCGACAAAAGCAAAGTGAAAGCCGGCGACATTCTCGTGTTCCATTTCACCGGTGGCGACCCTAATAACGGTAATTGCCTCATCAAAAACAGCGATTGGAGCGTTCTTTTGGGCACGACTAACATCAACGCCCCGGAAATAGCCGATGGAGAGGTATCGGTAGGAGTCACCGACGAAATGATTGCCAACTGCGCCGAAGGCATATATGTTCAAGGTGGCGGAGGCGCGACCGTGGTAAAGGTGACAAAAAGTTCCGAGACATTCAATCCGCAGGGAATAATCGCCTATGGAACGCGCACCCCTAATGTAAATGTCTATACGCAGATTCCTGAAGACAAAACGAAAATCGCAGTTGAATTCGAAACAGCTCCCGAATGGGTAAATATCTGCAAGGGCGACTGGACGAATCTTGAACTCGCGTCTGAAGGCGATGGCAATGTGCGCACATTCACTCTAACCAATGCTGCCATTTCTGCCATTAATGAAAACAAGGAATTCTTGATTCACACCCCTGTACCTGTAGTAAAGGTCTACTATCCAGACGCTATGACAGGCGCAGCCTTATATATCATAGACAATTCCCGCAAAACTAATGTGTATGACATTTCAGGTCGTATGATTCGCAATAACGTTGATATCGTGAATGCAACTGATGGCCTCCCCGGTGGCATCTACATCATAAACCACAAGAAAGTGCTTGTAAAATAAGCCGACCAGAAGTCTATCAACTGGGTGCTTGACCTGTAAAATACCGGGAGTTGCTCTCTTCTCGCGAGATTATAGTCCGGTAATCATTTCCATCGATTCCTGACAGAAGCCGTTAAAACTGATTTGTAACGCAAATTAGTTTTAACGGCTTTAATGTATTATATTTGTCATCCCAATAAGAGGATACCACACGACAAGGACTTTTACAATTGTATATGGACAAATATTTTGAACCGATAAATAAGCTATACCTGTCACAACCTTTTACCGAAAAGGCGGATACAAGCAAACTGGAAGAAGCATTGCATATAGCCGAGGCGTATGCATTGGCAGAAAATGCCATCGTATCGATGGGCGATTCGATAAGAAACTGTAGTTATTGTTGTTTTGGCGGCCTGGCAGATATTATTGGATTGCCGGCATCGGAACGTCGCGCCACAATACCGTCACTCTATGAAGATTTCATTTTCAATCGTACGGATCCTGACGATTTGATTTACAGACATGCCCATGAGCTTGCATACTTACACATGACTCAGAAATACACCCCGGAAGAAAGAAGAAATTATGTTTTGCATGATACCATACGTTTACAGGACATTGCCGGGAAATGGCGTCGCATACAACACCGCATGTTTTCCCTGGCTGGAACTAAAGACGGCAGTTATTGGCTGAATATGTGTGTGTATACCATAAAGAATAACAGTCAGGACACACCAAAAATCGTCAATACGCTCACCGGAGAGAGTGGCGTACTGACGACCAACAATTATACCAAATTTCTTTCTTCTCGTGAAATATCCGTGCTCAGACTTATAGACAACGGCCTGCAGAGCAAGGAAATAGCCGATCAGCTATTTATCAGCGTCAATACCGTTCACAGGCACCGTCAGAACATACTGACGAAACTTAAGGTAGGCAATGCCATTGAAGCATGCAAGGTTGCCCGAGCCATGGGATTAATTCCCTAACCGGAAATCTCCGACATTGTCTGTTGTCAGCGAAAGATCACTGAACTCACTTACACATTCTCCTTTAACCGGAGCCTGCGAGCATATACCGAGATACAGTTTCTGCGGATAGTCGTTCCTGTACAGTCTAACCATCTGCCATTCATTACCGTCAAGAGAATAATAACTGGCTATTGTATGGGTATCGGATGAGATTTTATAATAAATATTATCTTGCTCGATAACTTCATGATTATTGTCGTCAGACGCACCTACAGTCCTTACCGTTACGACACGGTGCTTCCCGCGCTCGTCCTGTTCGAAGCATATTTTCTGCCATAGCGTGTCGTTGGCGACAACCATAAGGTTGGCGGCATTGTATAGTCCTTCTTTCGTGAATCCCGGTTTCAGGCGGCCTTTGAATGTGAATGGCCTGGAGTTATCAATCTCCGTCAGCAGGATCTGTGCAGTCGATTTGGTTAGTTTTCCATTGGGATCTATGAAGATATCTGTGCCTTCCGGTGCTACGAAGCGTATCACAGAGTCTGACTGGCTCACTTGGTTCACGGCATTGTTTATCATTTTGGTAAAATGTATGCCTCCCAGCATCACATCACAATCCTTGATTTCGAAGGAAGGCGCATAAGCGCTGTCTTTCACCTCCTCTGTTTTAGAAGCACAAGCCACAAGAATCAGCATGGCCAAAGTGGTTGCCACTACATTTTTTAATTTCATAATACCTTTTTCTTATTATTGATGTTTGATGCTGCAAAATTACACATCATCCTCTCAGATCGCAATAGTCAATTTTAACCAAAATCTAAGATATTACAAAAACTGATCTGTTGGTGCAAATTAGTTTTTATGGATTATTTATGAATTAGACATAACCTTATTTTGTACCTTAAAAATATTTTTGTAATTTTGCTATACTTGACTCGGAAGCCCAAGGGGCTGAGGGTTGGGAAATACTTTTCTATATTGAAGGCCAATGGTCTTCTCCAATAGAATTTTTCATAAAAGCGTTTATTTGCGCTATTTCTTGGCTGTGTAGAATCTGGCAGTTTTACGTTCCCGTCAAGATTAGCAACGATAGATGCCTATGGTATGAATGCGTGTATACGGACGTATACATATTCATATATGCGTGGGCTTCTGCGTTGCTCGTCTTATGGGAATGGGCGATGCCAGAGCCTTACACAGCGGGACGAGCAACAGATAAGATTCCCGCGCTTTTCATGTCATAACGTTAATGCATCGCAGGGAATTCGGTGCCTGAACATAATATCCGGACAGACCCTGCCACGGTCTTACCGACCTGCCCTGTTCACCGTATCATATAATTATGGTAAACCGTCATGACATACATCCCGACACATCCGCGGGCTGGTTACTTCAGCAGATGTGCCAATACGATGGAATGCTACGGCAATACAAACGAGGGTCCGAGTTCTTTTCAGCAGGTACAGTGGCACAATATTTCGGATATATCGAATCAGGTTCACTTAAACAGGTGGCATACGGTGAAGATGGGTCGGAACATGTTATAAACTTGGCGTTCAAGGGGCAATTGGTCGCCGATTTTCCCTTCGCGCTTATGGGTCTGAAATCGAAAACGTCGATGATAGCGGTAACCCCATGCGTGATATCATGTCTCCCGACAGAGGATTTAGGTAGCATGTTGGACAGCGATCCGATGCTTCGCGACCTGATAATGGTTAAGGGTGATACGCTTTTCCCGGATATCTACACATTGTATAATAATCTGCAGAGCAAGTCGCCGGTTCAGCGATATGAAGAACTGTTGGCAGAGCACCCCAACCTGGATGCGATGTTCCGTCTGAAAGACATCGCCTCCTACCTCAACATTACCGTCCGTCACCTGACTCGCCTGCGCCGGCACCGCTGACCATAATCCGCAACCTCGCCGACATCACAATGATGTATCTTTGCAAATAGAAACCACGGTTGTCGAAACCACGGTTGTTATTCAAACCAGGCCGTCTCGTCCATTCAATTGATAATTAGGAATCAGACATCGCTCCTTAAAATTTACTACATCTTAGATGTTCAACGATTTACCATTTATAGATTGACATCCTGTTATAAAATTACATTTAAGTGGACTCAATGATTGAATTACAAAGATAAAAGAAGATTTGCATACTTCAGAAAAATAGCCTATATTTGTATTAAAATATTAACTGTATTATGGTACAAAACGGCATTAGTAATGATATATTGTCATTATTGGACAACTATACGCTGGACAATCCTGAGGAAATAGCAAAGGAAGTGGCGGAGAATTTCCGCAGACGACGTGTAGAAAAGAATATCACACGGCAACATATCGCGAAGTCGGCAGGAGTACCCCTGTCTACAGTGGCCCGTTTTGAACGTACAGGGCTTATTGGCTTTGAATCGCTCGTAAAGCTTGCCATGGCATTAGGCTATATATCCGACATCAGGAATTTGTTCGGTGTGGCAAAATTCAACACCATGCAGGAACTTGAGCTGATCCGACGCAAAAAAGATGATAAACGCGCTTATCCGATAAAAAAATGAATCATACCGAAAAACTTCAAGTCCGGTTTCGTGGCCGGCCTGTCGGCACATTGTCGCTCACTCCCGACAATCGTCTCAATGTATTTGAATACGACAGTTCATGGCTTGCCGAGGGATTCAGCATATCCCCTCTTGAGCTGCCGTTACAACCGGAAGTCTTCATAGCAAATCTACAGCCGTTTAACGGCAATTTCGGGATTTTCGAAGACAGTTTACCCGATGGATATGGCCGATACCTACTGCATAAGATTCTGATGCGTCAGGGAATCAACGATTCGGATCTATCTTCGCTCGACAGACTCGCTATTGTAGGAGACAACGGAATGGGCGCACTCACTTACGATCCGGCCTTTACTCTTGAACCTGGGGAATCAATAACAGATTTCGACCAGCTTCAGCAGATGGCCATTGAAGTTCTTAAAGAACAGCAGGACAGCGATGCCGGCTTGTTGCTCTATAACAGCGGCAACAGCGGCGGCGCGCGTCCCAAAGCTGTGTTTTCCGACTCCGAGGGACATTGGATTGTAAAATTCAGACATATATACGATCCCAAGGATATTGGGAAACTGGAACATCAGTATAATGAAACGGCCCGCAAATGCGGTATTATCGTTCCCGACTTTAAGCTAATCAACGACAGGTATTTCGCATCACGCAGGTTTGACATAGATTCCGGCAACAATAGGTTACATACAGCCACTGCAGGAGCCCTGCTTGGGCTTTCGCTCAGTCAGCCCTTCATGGACTATTCCAACCTACTTGCCCTCACAGGCTACTTAACACAGAGTCAAGTGGATGTAGAGCAGTTGTACCGACGCATGCTGTTCAATTACTTCTCCGACAATAAAGACGACCACTGTAAGAATTTCAGTTTTTACGTGATTCCGGATGGCGATACCGGCAATTGGATATGGCGACTTGCGCCGGCATACGACCTTACATTATGTACCGAAGGATATAATGGCGAGCATGCCACCTCCGTCAATGGCACGGGGCATCCGAAATTATCAGATTTCGTTGCTGTGGGAACCAAAATCCAGTTGTCTGAAAAGCGTTGCCATGATATTATTGACGAAGTCCTGGCTGGTTGCCGTGATTTGTTACACTATAAGATATAGTTCCTTATCTGTCCTTATCTGTCAAATGTTTTGCTGATTTAATTGCAAAACGCGAAAATATGTATTATCTTTGCAGTCGCAAATGGTATTCCCTGGCTCAAGAGTGAGCCGCGACGTTTCGTCAGGGAATGGAATGGAGTTGCTTAAACAACTTCAAAATAGGGAATCCGGTGAGAGTCCGGAACAGTACCCGCTGCTGTAAGTTCCACGAATCCTGAATTTCAGACAGGATTCATACGCGGTCGCAGAAGCCATTGGAGCCGGTCTCCGAGAAGGCGCGACACGCAGGAATAAGTCAGAAGACCTGCCATTGCGATATATACACGCGCCTGCGGGACTATGGGCTACGGATTTCCTGATAAAATGCTTGTTACATCCCGTCTGCGCGTACATACGTACGGCCGACGGGATTTTTTGGCTCCGCACATCTCGGAACTCGATGCTGATCGAGGTCCGGTTCATGCCATGCCCCGCTGCCGTCATAACGGAACTGACAGACAGGCATGACTTTAAAAACGTCTATAATACTTTTCCTGACGAGTACCGCAACGGTGCCCGCATACGCTGTAGAGCGCCCGCAACGCCCCGACACCACAGGCCGCAACCTGCAGGAACTTGTTGTTACGGCCCGGAACAAATCGGAGGACGTGATTCCCGTACAGACACTGCAGGGCGATGAGCTACAGCGCCTCAACAGCAACAGCATAGCCGACGCCCTGCGTTACTTCGCCGGCGTACAGGTGAAAGACTACGGAGGCGTGGGCGGAATCAAGACCGTAAACATCCGCAGCATGGGCACCAACCACACCGGCGTGGTGTACGACGGCGTGGAGCTCGGCAACGCCCAGAACGGTCAGATAGACCTCGGGCAGTTCTCGCTCGACAACATCGAGTCGCTGTCACTCTACAACGGCCAGAAAAGCCAGATACTGCAGCCTGCCAAGGATTTCGGTTCCGCCGGCACCATCTACATCCATACCCGGACCCCTCACTTCGAGGAGGGCGAGAACTATCACGCCCGTGCCGCTATACGCTTCGGTTCATTTGACCTGATAAATCCCTCTGTTCTCGCCGAGATACGCCTCGGCCGCAACGTCAACGCCTCCTTCAGCGCCGAATGGCTGAATTCCAGCGGCAAATACAAATTCAGATACCGCCGCGTCAACCCGGCCGGAGAGCTTGCCTACGACACAACGGCTGTACGCCAGAACGGCGACATCAACGCCACCCGACTTGAACTCAACCTGAACGGCACCATCAAGAAGGGTGACTGGAATTTCAAGGTCTATAACTACAATTCGGAACGTGGCGTCCCCGGGGCAATCGTCAACAACGTGTGGCGGCGAGGCGAACGCATCTGGGACACAAACTCTTTCGCTCAGGGACGTTACCGAGGCGATTTCGGACGATTCATAACACTTAACAACCTAAAATATGCCTCTTACAGAACCCATTATGTCAACAACGACGACAAGCAGGTGAAGATTGACAACCTGTATCGCCAGAAGGAGATTTATTTCTCTACCGCTAACCAATACTCGATTTTTGACTGGTGGCACGTGTCGCTGAGCTATGACTTTATGTGGAACGACCTGAAAGCCGACATGTACGGATTCGCCAAGCCGGACCGGTTCTCGCATTTCGTCAGCGGCGCCACGGCCATCAACCTGCCACGCTTCAAACTCCAGGCCAGCGCCTTAGGCACATTCATCCACGATCGGCTCAAAGGCCAGGAATCACCCAAGGACAAGCACGTGTTCACCCCCGCCGTATTCGTTTCCGGCTATCCGCTCCGCTCGCCCGATTTTTCCATCAGGGCCTTCTACAAGAAGTCGTTCCGGATGCCTACGTTCAACGACCTTTACTATGCCGACATGGGCAACTCCAAGCTAAATCCCGAGCATGTGACGCAGTACAACGCCGGCATACTGTACGACCGTGTGCGCCGTGGCGTGGTCAACACCATCCGCATCGGCGCCGATGTCTATTACAATACGGTGCGTGACAAGATCGTGGCATACCCCAAAGGGCAGCAGTTCCGCTGGACCATGCTCAACCTCGGCCGTGTCCGCATCAAGGGCGTGGACGTCACCGCGCTTGTGACGGTCAATCCGGTAAGCGACCTGATGCTGACTCTGCGCGCCCAATACACGTTCCAGCGCGCCATCGACGTCACCGACCCATCCGACAACTATTACCGTGACCAGATTCCCTACATACCGCGCAACTCGGGCGCATGCGTGTTCAACGCCTCGTGGCACGGATGGAACCTGAACTATTCCTGGATTTATGTGGGCGAACGCTACAACCAGCAGGAAAACATCAGGTACAACTACACGCAGCCGTGGTACACCTCCGACGTATCCATAAGCAAAGATTTGAAAATCAAGAAAGTGTCCCTGCGCGCCATGGCCGAGATAAACAACCTGCTCAGCCAGGACTATGACGTGATCATCAACTATCCGATGCCCAAGCGCAACTTCAGATTTACTATCGTGGCAGAAATATGAGAATGAAATCCATAACATATACCATAACCTTATCAATGACGTTGTTCCTTGCCGGATGCCGCCACGACGAACTGGTGGTGCCGACGGAATACGACATCATCAACGATGTGCCGGACTCCGACACATCCATCCGCGGCTTTTACTTAGTGAACGAGGGCAACATGGGGTCCAATAAATGCACGCTCGACTATTTCGACTATTTCACCGGTCTGTACGCCCGCAACTTCTACGCCGAGCGCAATCCTAACGTAATCAAGGAGCTTGGCGACGTAGGCAATGACATAGGCATATACGGTTCGAAGCTATATGTGGTGGTGAACTGCTCGCACAAGGTGGAGGTGCTTGACAGCCGCACCGGCACGCGCTTAGGCCAGGTGGACATCCCGAACTGCCGTTACGTGCGATTCTACCGTGACAAGGCATACGTCAGCTCGTATGTAGGGCCGGTGCTGATTGACCCCGACGCCCCGAAGGGAGCCGTGTACGAGGTCGATACGACATCGCTGAAAGTCACCAGGAAGGTATCGGTAGGCTATCAGCCGGAGGAAATGGAAATTGTCGACGATTATATGTATGTGGCCAATTCCGGCGGATACCGAGTCCCGAACTACGACAATACGGTGTCGGTGATTCAGATGGTGGACTTCAAGCAGGTGCAGCAGATTCCGGTAGGCATCAACCTGCACCGTCTCAAGAAGGACCGGTACAACAAGCTGTGGGTCACGTCGCGCGGCGACTATCAGAGCCGGCCATCGCGCATGTATGTCCTTGACAAACGCCGGGGCTACAACCAGATGATAGTTACCGACACCCTCCCCTTCGGAGTGTCGAACATGGCCATTCGCGGAGACTCCCTCTATTTCTATTCCACCGAGTGGAACAACTACACCCAGTCCAATACCATCACCTATGGCATAGTCGACGTACGTACCAAGCGTCTCGTTTCCCACAACTTCATAACCGACGGCACGGAGAAGGAGATTACGATTCCTTACGGCATCGCCGTGCATCCCGAGACAGGCGATATCCTGGTGACGGACGCCAAGAACTATGTGTCGTCGGGCACACTCTACTGCTTCGACCTCCTGGGCCGCAGGAAATGGAGCGTACGCACCGGCGACATCCCCGCCCACATCACATTCCTAAAACGTGAGGACCATGAATAAGATTCTATATTTCATATTCGCGGCGTTGTTCTTCACGTCCTGCACGCACGATGTCCAGATGGTGAACTTGGGCATAGATGACGATTACTATGTGTACCGGATGAAGAAGCTGAAACTTGAATCGGCATACACCGGCCGCGAGTATAAGTGGACCCTCACCTCTCCTGACGGCGTCACTACAGAAGTGTCTACTGATTCCGAATATATCTTCATGGAGGCCGAGGAGGGACTGTATCGCATGACTTTCGACATCATTGACGATGACACTCCCTATCACCATGAGTTTACCGTCACGGTGATGCACGAGGAGGTGGAATACAGTCCCTGGATTACGAAGGTGTACGAGTATTGTCCGGCTCCGGGCCAGTTCGTCAACGAGATGCCCCAGTATGAGGAGGGCGACACATACGCCGACATCCTGCAGAAATGCGAGGAATCGATATCAGGCAAGAACGACGTGATGATTTCATTAGGCGGATATGGCGGCTACGTCACTTTCGGCTTCGACCATACAGTGGTAAACGAACCGGGCAAGAAGGATTTCCGCATCTGGGGCAACGCCTTCTACGAGCTGTTGAACCCCGACGAGAAGGGAGGTTCGGCCGAGCCGGGCATCGTCATGGTGAGCTATGACGTGAACATGAACGGCATCCCCGACGATCCGTGGTACGAGTTGGCCGGCAGCGAATACCATAAGCCGGAGACAATCCATAATTACACGCTGACGTACCGCCGCCCGGAACGTGACCGGCAGCCTGTTCCCGATAATGATTATCCCTATCTTACCGACCTCTATTATATTCCCTGGTTTGACTCGGAGGGCAACACCGGCTATATGCCTAAAAATTCCTTCCACGTTCAGGAATACTATCCGAAATGGGTCGATACGGATGAACTGACATTCACCGGCACCCGTCTTGCCCCTAATGCCGTAGACACCAGCGGCATGGGCACTTACTATATCCTTTACAGCTACGACTGGGGATATGTCGACAATCACCCCAACGATTTCGCCGACCTCAACTCGTTTGACATCGACCGGGCCGTGGACGCCGACGGCAACCCTGTGCATCTGCCGGGCGTGGATTTCGTGCGCGTGTACACAGGACTCAACCAATATTGCGGATGGCTCGGCGAGACCTCCACCGAAATATGCCGCGGCCAGGACCTCAACATTCCCGACCCCGCCACCATAATCCCCGATGCCCCATTAACCGACAGACGTTGACATGAACCATAGTTTCCGACATATAGCAATGGCATTGCTGGCCTTCATGGCCATGACTCTTCCGGCCGTCGCCTCGCGGTTGGAATGGGACCGCATTGCCCGCTGGTCGGGACAAGGACCGAACCGCGCCGCCATCGGCATTCAGTTCAACGACGGCGTGGCCGACTGCATCTATGTGTTCGGCTTCAGATGGAGCGGCGACACCACATGTCGCGATGCGTTGAGAAGCCTCTGCGCATCGGACTCGACACTATGCTTGCTGGAGCAACGCACCTCGTCTACGCCCGAACGCTTCTGTCTGGGGGGCATCGGGTTCGGCATCGGATGCGACGTGCTTCGAAACCTCTGGTTCGACTTCGACTCCGCGCGGGAGGACCTCACCATACCGTTCAACTATTTCGCCACCGACGCGCAGGGTAATCTCACGGGACCCGGCGATGACACCGTGAATCTGTGCCGCTCGGCTATCAACGCGGCGCAGAAGAGCAATCATGTGGTAGAGCATCCCATCAACGCCCTCTCCTTCGGAATGCCAAGTTATGACTACGACTACTGGGTGGTGCGCGACATAGCACCCTACAGGCACTGGAACGCCGGATGGAACACCGGCAACTGGGTGATATGGACCGGCACCGACGACGTGGCACTGATGAAATACACCGGCATGGCGTACGACCGTCTTACACTTGCCGACGGCGACTTCCTGGTGCTGAACTTCAATCGCCACGATAATTATCCCGCGTGGCGCGACCCTGTGGACGGATATTCCGGCGCCTCGCGTCCCCTGCGTCCATTGGAATATGTGGGCGAAAATTCAAGTTCGATCCCCACGATCGAACTTCCCGAAGACGCTCCGCGATATTTCAGCCTTGACGGGCGCCCCGTAGCGACTCTCTCAGCCCCCGGCATATACATAGAACGGGGACGCGACGGCAGATGCCGTACGGTATATATTTCAAATCCTTCATCAACTACTCCTTAATACACATAATATGAAGAAAACATTACTATCAACGATGCTTTTACTGACGGCTGCGCTGACGACCCGGTCGGAGACCGTGGACTTCGGCAAGATCCGTCATTGGGCAGGCTCAGGCCTTAATCAGGCTGCGTTGGTGATTCAGTTCAACGACGGCAAGGACGATGTGGCCTACGTGTGGGGCTATCGCTGGGACGGCACGGCCTCGGGTGAGGACATGCTGCGCGGCGTGGCAGCCGCAAGCCGCTCGCTGTCGGCCTTGGTGCAGTACACCGGATCGATGGGAAGCACTCTTGACGGAGTGGGTCTCAGCACCGGACGCAAGTTCCTCGATTATCTGGAATATGATTTCCAGAGCGCGGCCATCGACGGCCAAGTATCGTTCGGATACTTCGAGCCCAATACGATGATGGGCCAGACATCGGCTCCCGGCTACGATACTCCGCAGCTGATACAGGCCGCCATCAATGCCTCGAAGACTACCGGCATCATCGAGCATCCCCTCAACGCACGCCGATACGGATATCCTGCATACGACTACGATTTTTGGCAGCTGAACGCCGAACATAAGGACGACCAGGATCTACATTGGCAAGCCGGATGGTATAGCGGTTACTGGAGCTTCTGGCTCGGCTC
The DNA here is from genome assembly GCA_900542185.1 of uncultured Bacteroidales bacterium. GTDB lineage: Bacteria > Bacteroidota > Bacteroidia > Bacteroidales > Muribaculaceae > Lepagella. Next base: position 72,380 of record UQMZ01000001.1, on the reverse strand, counting down.
AGAAGGCCAAGAACTGTCGGACGCCTCTTATTCAGGCCTCGGCATGTCGTCGGCTCAGCTGACACCCGGCAGCGTCAATCTCTGGAACTACGTTCCCGATATGACCCAGATGGGCGAGGCGCCAGAACCCAGCGCAAATCTCGACTATGTCATGGCCGATTACGGCGAGACTATGACCGAGCCTGAACCCGAAGTGCTCTCTGTGGATTTCGACAAGATCAAGTATTGGGCCGGCGAAGGCGAGAAATATGCCGCGCTTGTAATAAAATTCAACGACGGCAAACAGCCCGACAATCTCGTAGCCGGCTATCGCTGGAGCGGCGGCTGGGACGACACCGTCAACACCATGATCACAAACGTGCTGAACGGCGACAAGGCTTTCCATGTGACTTACGACAACGGCAGGATCGTGTCCATAAGCTATGACGCAAACGTCGACGGGGCCATCAATGAGAATGACCACAACATGGTGACCGGTTCCTGGGACATCTATGCCGACTATCGCAACGAACCCGAGATTTACAAAGTGTCGGGAGGCTCGTTTATAAACCCCCGTGCAATAATCATTCTGACATGCACCCCCGCAGGCATCCAACCCGATTACAGCACCGACAACCTGACATACATCGAGAAGGCGAACATTCCGGACGATCCCGACAATCCCGATGATCCCGACAATCCTGACAATCCTGACAATCCCGATAATCCGGGCGCAGTAGGCGACATCGTGACTTCTGCTCCGGTTCTCAACGTCACCTCCGACGGAACCATCCTCCTCCGAGACTGCTCGGGATATCTCTTCACAATCTACGACATTTCCGGCCGTACCCTGTCGTCGTTCACATGCGAAAGCGACTCTATGACCCTTAATCCCGGCTTGGGCAACGGAATGTTCGTAATCCAAGGAAAATCCAAAAACAAAATAATAACTTTAAAGTACATCGTAAAATGAAAAAACTGTGTCTAATGCTTGTCGCACTATGCGTGCTGACGCTGGGCGCCACCATTCTGGAGCCTAAGCTACGGTACGACAAAGTGCCCAAGACGGTGCAGGGTGTGGATTACCGCTCCACATTACCTACTGACATGCAGAAAGCTGCCGCACAAAGCGACTATCCGGAGGATCCCGGCGATCTCCCCGTGCCTGAAGGCGATTTCACTTTCGACATGATCGAGAGCTGGGCCGGCGAAGGCTCGAACCAGGCCGCACTGGTGATCCAATGGAATGACTCGAAAGAGACATCGGCACTGGTGTTCGGCTATCGCTGGAACGGCCAGGCCACAGGCGCCGACATGATTCGCGCGGTCGTGGCTGCCAATCCGCAACTGTACGGCCTGATTCAGTACACCAATGTCAGCTCACCTACGGACCCCAACGGCGGTTACACCATTAATGGTTTCGGGTGGGACCGTGACGCCGACGGAGACATCGCACTGATCGACACCGGCCACGGCAATCAGGTATACGAGTCTGAAAACGGTCTGTTCATTCATCCGCGCGGCTATGTGCCCGGCCAAGGTGGAAGCTCGGACTATGACTACGACAACTGGAAGGCCCGCGACAACGACGACTTCTGGGGCGCGGGCTGGTACATCAGTTACTGGAGCTATTGGGTCAAGGAAGGACAGGCCGATTCGTTCGGCTATTCTGGCTGGGGCGCTTCGGGCCGCGTGCTGCAGAACGGCAGCTGGGATGGCTGGAACTTCTCGCTGAACATGATGCCAAGCGACTGGAAGAAATTCAAAGCCGCTCCCTCTCCCATTCCCGATGGAGCCAAGACCGAATTCAAAGTCAACGGCATTTATTATGAGCTGAAGAACTATCAGAACAAGACTGTGTCGGTAGTGGCGCCCCGCGACATCGAGGGCGAGACTCTCACACAATATAACGGCGTCGTGACCGTACCGGCCAACTTCACCGACAACGGCATCACCTACAAGGTGACCGCCATAGACAACGAGGCCTTCAAGGGAAGCCAGGTGACGTCGGTCACTCTGCCTAAGAGCGTGGTCAGCATCGGCAAGAGCGCCTTCGAAGGCTCCACCCTCGTCACCCTCGCTGTCACGGACGGCACCAATCCAGCCGTTTCGACCGGCACCGACCGTTTCGACCACATCACCAAGCTGGGAGACGCCGCCTTCAAGGGTTGCGCTGCTTTCAAGGACGTGTTCTACCCCGCGCCCGTCAAGAACCTCGGGACTTCAGTGTTCGCCGGCACCGGCATCGAGACCGTGACGATCCCCTCTCATGTAGAGACTGTGGGCGAAGGTGCCTTCGCCGATTGCCGACAGCTCAAGAACGTGGAACTTCCCAAGGCTCTTAAGGCCGTTGATTCCAAGGCATTCGCCGGATGCGATGCCCTGGTCAGCGTTAAGTGCGTGGCTACGTCTCCTATTTCCATCTCCGACGACACTTTCAGCGCCACCGCTTATCAGACCGCCACGCTGAGCGTGCCTGTAGGATTTTCCAATGCCTATAAGGCCGCCACAGGCTGGAGCAACTTCGCCAATTACGCCGAATTCGTGCTTAGCGTCGAGATCAACGACCGTTTCGTGGCCAACGGCATTTCTTACCGCGTTACCTCGATGGCCGACGGCGCCAAGACCGCCTGCGTCACATACATGCCTATAGACGGTCCCTCCGACCGTACGAAACTCAAGGCCGCCAACGCCGCATATACCGGCGAAATCAATGTGCCCGACCGGGTGAATTACCAGAACATCGAATTCAAGATTACTGCCGTGAACGACAGCGCATTCTTCGAGGCATCGAAAATCACCAAGCTTTCTCTGCCCGATGCAATCGCCGGCATAGGCAAAGCCGTTTGTTTCGATTGTACGGGCATGACCGAAATCAAGTTCCCTGCCAGTCTCAAGGAATTAGGCGACTATGCGCTGGCTTACACCAAAATCAGTACCGCCTCGCTTCCCGAAGGGTTCGAGAAGATCGGCGTCCGCTCGTTCATGTCTTGCTCGGCCCTCGCTTCGGTTACTCTTCCCTCCACGCTGAAGACCATCAGCGACTACGGCTTCTATGGTAGCAAGCTAACCGAAATATCCATTCCCGACGGCGTGGAGACATTGGGAATCAATGTATTCCAGAGCAACTCCGCCTTAAAGACAGTGAAACTGCCCGCCGGCCTCACCGCCATTCCGAACAGCTTCTTCTCCGGCTGTTCTTCGCTGGAAAACGTCTCAATTCCCGAGACCGTCACGGAAATCAAGGCTGCGGCATTCTCAGGCTGCTCAAAGCTTAGGATGGATATCCCCTCAGGCGTTTCAAAGCTTGGCTCGGAAGTATTCAAGAGCTGTACTTCGCTTGAGACAATGACAATACCCGACGCCATCAAGGAAATACCGAACTCCTTGTTCGACCGCTGCACCTCGCTGAAAAGCGTGACGATGGCTCCCGACGTGACGGTTTTGGGTCAATATGCTTTCAATGGTTGCACCAAACTTGCCGAAATCAAGTATTCAGGTTCACAGCCCGCGGGGGTCCCTGCCAAGGCTAACGAACAAGGTAACATCGTGACATTCCCCGCAACTCTGACCGAAGTGGGCAACTATTGCTTCGACAAGTGCACGTCAATCTCCGGCTTCAAGCTTAACGACGGTCTGAAACGTATCGGCAACTATGCCTTCGCCGACAATAAGTCTATCACTGAAATCGAAATTCCCGAGACTGTGACTTATCTGGGCAGTTATTTCATCAAGGCCACCGGCGTCACCAAGCTGACAATCCCCGCTTCCGTGACTTATATGGGCTCTTATCTTGCACAGAACTGTACCGGAATCACCTTCTATATCTGCAATCCCAAGCCGATCTCGTGCCAGAGCACTACTTTCAGCCCCAGCGGATATAGCGGCACCTCGACCCTGTGGGTTCCAACCGGCAGCAAGAGCGCATACGAGGCTGCAAACTATTGGAAGAAGAACAAGATCGAGTCTCCCTCCGTCACGAAGCTGACGGCTGGCAACGACATCGAGTCGACCGTGAACCATGGAATCACCACGCTGCGCATTCCATTCTCATTCGAATGCGACACCGAGGGTCTGCCCGCACAGTTCGTAAAGGCCAACTCCATGGCCGTGGCCCAGACTTCGGCCATGACACTCAATTATAAGGATGCCTCCGGCAACGCCGCCGAAGCCACCCTGACGTTAAGTAACGGCAAACTCGTGGCCGAAGGTCTCGACCTGAAGAAGGGCGTGGCATACAACGCTACCATAACAGCCGTTACCGCCGACGGCAAATCACTGACTTCGCCCGAATTCCCCATAAGCCGCGGCACGGCAAGCATACCCGAGGAAGTGAAGGTATGGTATGGCGACGGACCGGATCATGTGCAGGTTGTGATGCGCTTCAACGACGGCAAGGGTGTGGAGAACATCACTGCCGGAGTCAGGTTCACGGCCCCAGCTTCCGTGGAGTCCGTCATGGAGACTCTTGTACGGAACGACCGCCGCTTCTACGCGCTTAAGAATTCCGGCAAGTTCATCGGATACGGCTTCGACCTGAACGGCGATAACGTAATCGGCCTTACCGGCTCCTCGGCTCTGACGGGCCAGAACGGTGTCTTCACCGCTGAATCAGCCGAAACCGTTACACCCGAGCAGACCTATGACCACTGGGCTCAGAACGACGACGGCTCCACATGGAAGGCATTCCGTGGCGAGGACTACAGTTACACGCTGTCGGCATGCGACAAGGTACAGGCCAACGACCTGCTGCTGCTTGACTACACATCGGCCGCACTGCCCGAGCCCTTCCAATATTTCACATATATAGAGAATGCCGAGACCGTGGGCGCCTGGATTCCCGAAGGCATGAAGATCGCCATCGCCGACGAGGCTTACGTGCCCGTGCTTCTTAATGTGGGCGCAGGCAATTCGCTGCGTTCGCTCAGCTGGCGTTATCTCGACGCCACCGGCAAGACCGACACTAAGATCATATCACGCGCTACCCTGACCGATCCGGCCAAGGGCAATACTCAGGCAAAGCTGACATTCGGCAACAATGTGGGTGACGCTTATCTCAGCGTCCGCGCAAATATCTCGACTGGAAATCTTGACTACACTGATCCCGTCAAGGTGGCTGTGACGGCTCCTGAGATTCCCGTGACCTCCATATCGTATGCTTATGGCGAGAACGGTTATGACGCTCACTTCACTGAAGTGTTCCAGCCTGAATTCGTGATTGAACCGGCCAACGCCACCTATACACAGTTCACGTACTCCACAAGCGATCGCAGCATCGCCACCGTAGCCAACACCGGAAAAGTGACATGCGCCCGCAAAGAAGGCTCGGCCGTAATCTCGGCCACATACGCTTTCAATCCTGAGGTCAAAGCTGACTTCAATGTTAACGTGGCATGGCGCAAACCCATCCAGAAGATTGACATCGAAGGCGTGGAGGGAGATGTAATCACCCTGAATCCCAAGCATCTGATCGGTCTTATCGGCAAATTCACTCCCGCCGATGCCGACATCAGGGACTTCGACGTCACCCTCGAGGGCGCCGGCGACTTCTCCGACAAGGCGAACCTCATAGCATCGATTTATAAGGTGAACTACTGGGACGAGGACAACAACCGCACACAGTTCGGCGAGCTGAGCGGCCATCACGCAGGCGAATGCAAGCTCATCGTCAAGGCAAAGGATGGATCGAACTACACTCGCGAGTATACTGTGAAGGTAGTGGATCAGGACCGTACTCCCGTAGCTCCCGACACATATCAGGACGGTACAATAATCCTGAACGAGGAATGGTATGGCCATACCAACGGAGGCATGAACTTCATCACCAAGGACAAGGACATCATGTATCAGGTTTACGAGCGTGAGAATCCGGGCATGTCATTCGGCTGCACGTCGCAGTACGGCGTGATCTGGAACGACAAGCTGCTGATAGCCTCCAAGCAGGCCAGCGACGGCGGCGACCCGCTGCCCGGCGGCGGACGCCTGGTAGTGGCCGACGCCAAGACCTTCAAGCGTCTGGGCAGCATCGACGACATCAAGCTTGAATCCGAGGGCCGCAGCGGCGACGGCCGTGCCATCGCCGGTGCCACTCCCGACAAGGTATATATGGGGACACACCAGGGTATCTACATCATCGACCTGAACCAGATTAAGGTTACGGGCAAGATCGGCGATACCGGCGAAGGAGCCAGCGGTAACCTCTATGCCGGACAGATCGGCGACATGGTCAATGCCGGCACACATGTGTTCGCAATCAAGCAGGCCACAGGCGTATTCATCATTGATGTCAACACCGACAAGGTGGTGAAGACCATCGAGGACACCAACGTGCAGAGCGTGACCCTGAGCGCCGACGGCAATGTATGGGTAGCTTCGCTCACCGACGACAAGAAGTCGTCGCGCTTCATCTGCATCGATCCCGAAACATTAGAGGAAAACACTGAACTCAGCGTTGTAATGCCCGAATCGATCGGTACAGTATCCTGCGGCTGGGGCGCATGGCGCACCACTCAGTTCTTCGGCACCAACACCAAGAACGTGTTGTGGTTCTCGCCCGGCAGCAGCGTATCCAATGGCGGCGCAGGCCGATTCTACTGCTGGGAGATTGGTACGGATCCCTCGGGCCTCAAGCCTGTTTTCGACCTCAATGACCCTGTACTGCCCGGTAATAACAAGAACGTAGCCCAGGGTACTTACGGAACATCGCGTTACGACGACCGCTCCGGCGAACTCATCGTCATGACTACCGAATACAAGGCTTCCGGCCACTACCGTTACAACTGGACGCATTTCGTGGACGCTACTACAGGCCAGATCAAGAAGACCATTGACCTCGAGCCTTACTACTGGTTCCAGTCGATGCCCATCTTCCCCGACAAGGAGGATGCCCGTCTTAACGAGGACTTCAACGGTGTGATTATGGGTGTGGACAAGCTTAGCACGATGCCCAACGCTTCCACGACGCTGAACCTGTACAAGCTGGTCAACGACCCGGACAACAACAACCATGCAATCGTGTTCGCATTGCCCGAGGCCGAAACCGAAGCTGATGGCGACGACATCACACTCAATCTGACGCTGGACAATGGAAGACTGACCATCAATCCTTCAGGTTATGGGCACGGCACCGCATTGGTAAATGCCATATCCAACGGGCGCACCGTGACGCTGTCCATACCTGTTACCGTAGAGAAAAACATGCCTGACGAACCCGATCCATCGGGAATTGACGGCGTAGGCACAGCCCGCTCCATACGACTCGTAGGCAGCCGTCTGCTTATAAAGGGATACAACGGCGAATCGTTCTCACTGTTCGATACTACCGGTCTGGAACTGACCCGCTTCGAAGCGGACGCCGACGAGTTCCGCGCCGCCTTCAGCCTCAAGCCCGGCGTGTATGTGCTTCGCGGTGCAGAGACCTCCTACAAGTTCATGGTTCGATAACATTTTTCTTTCTTAGTATGCAGTCCCCGCTGCGAAGTGATTTGCAGCGGGGACATCCTTTTATTTTAAAGAAAATGAGAAAAATATTTACATATCTATTGTTCGCCGCGTCATTGTCGGCATTCGGAGAGTCGACCGAGTATCGTGACGGTGTCTTTATCGTCAACGAGGACTGGTACGGACATCAGAACTCGACCATAAACTGGATCTCCGACGACTGGGAATGGACCTACCGGGTGTTCCAGCAAGCCAATCCCGGCAAGGAACTTGGCTGCACCAACCAATACGGCCAGATATACCGAGGCAGGTTCTATCTGATAGCCAAGCAGGAGAAGGACCCCGGCGCATCCGTGAAAGGCGGTCGCATCACTGTGGCCGATGCCCGTACACTGAAGTGTCTGTTCCAGAGCGACCTTATTGATCCTTCGGGCAATCAGTGCGACGGTCGCGGTTGCCTGGGTATTGACGAGCATAAGCTCTACATCTCCACCAGCAACGGTGTGTGGATATTCGATACCGACAACTACACGGTCACAGGAATGGTGGAAGGCACGGCCAATCCGAACGGCTCTGACGGCAAACCCAATACCGACCCGTCCGGATCCCTGTATCATGGTCAATGCGGCTCAATGGTCCGCGTAGCCAACCGTGTGTTCGTGGCCCATCAGTCCGAGGGCCTGCTGGTGGTTGATCCCTTCACCGACAAAGTGACCGATGTACTGACCCTAAAGCCTATATACGACCTCCTTCCTGACCCCGCAAACAGCAACGCATGGAACGGAGGTTTTCAACATCCGCACAACAGCAAGGAAAAGAAAATGCCCGGCATCGGTTCCGTCGTGTTGGCCAAGGACGGCTCGGTGTGGGTCAGCGTTGCGCGCGACATCCAGGGCACCGGGGCCACTCTCCCCTACCTGATGCGTGTGGACCCCGTCACTTTGGAACAGACCGTAATCGAAGTTCCTGACGGTTACTATCCCCCGTCAAACAGCTGGTATGCCTGGACCCCCGATGGTTTCTGTGCCTCGGCACGCAACAACGTCCTTTACTGGAACGGAGGTTCCAACTCATGGTTCTCCGGTTCCAAGGTATTCAAGTATGACATTGACAAAAACGAGTTTTCAAAAATCATAGATCTTGACCGGGAAGCCGAGGAACAGGGTCTGGACTCCAAGACCCGCTGGAGCATCTATGGCTGCTCCATGCGCGTTCATCCCGTCACGGACAGACTGTACATCTCGCTGTTCCACAATTTCCAGAATCCGACATACAAGCTTCGGGTCACCGACGCCGACGGCCAGACGGTTAAGGAAGTGGACATGATCTCCAACTACTGGTTTCCGTCGCTGCCGGTATTTCCTGAAAACGACGCACAGGATTCATATAGTCCCGACGGCATAATGTCAGACGGCACAGAATTCGGACATTTCGACACTGAAGATGCACAATATTACACATTGGACGGCATGCATCTCCGCTCACGCCCGTCCACGCCCGGTATATATATCCTGCGCACTCAGTCCTCAGCACGCAAGATCATAGTCCGTTAACCATATTGTATATTTTTCTTTCTTAGTATGCGGTTCCCGCTGCGGATCACTCCGCAGCGGAACATATTTTTATATAGACCTATAAACTACGTCTGAAAAGTATTATATTTGCAAAGGAATTGAAAAACGTAAAATCATTCAGTTATGGCACAGTCGATAAAAACACATATTGGGAAAATTGGGGTTGTATTCGCAATTATGTTTTCGGGATTAATGGCTCAAGCCGAAAGCAGTTATGATATAGCAGACTTTTATGAGGTAACAAAGCCGGAATCGGGCACCAAAGCTATCGGCCGATATGACAAAGTCATCGAGGTGGAATATCTGTTGACGCCCACCAGGCTTAACTCAGGTAAGTATATTGTCGATGTAAAGAAGATCGGCGACAATCTGTATCAGATCCGCGACAAGAACTATCAGTTCCGGGGGCGCGACATCTGTATCGAGACCCGCTTCTGCCACGAATGGGTCTCCTTCTCCGAGGAAGTCGTCCTCATCGTCGACTCCAACTATGGCTACACCAAAGGCAAACTCATCTTCGACTGATCCCCATCCAAACCTACAACAAGCGGGCGCGTCTGGAGGAGACGCGCCCGCTTGTTGTATCGGGGTTTGTGCGATTTGGATCGGTTACTTCATTCAAGTAGTCCGGCGGCGTGAAGATAGTCTGTTTCGTAGATTTTAAACTGCGTCTTGGCCTCGATGACATTGGACCGCGCGTTATGCCACTGCGATTGTGCCTCAAGCAAATCAGTAAGCGTACACATCCCCACCTCATAACGGTCGGACATAACCCGCAACGCCTCGGCAGCGGCGCGCTCTCCATCCTCGGCTGTAGTTATCAACGTTTCGGATGTGCGTAAGTTATCATAGGCGTTCCTTAGTTCTATCGACATCAGACGGCTGTTCTTTTCCAGACCGAGACGCGCGTTTTCAACGGCAAGTTTTTGCTTTTTCACCTTCTTATGTCCCTCACCCCAGTTCCAGATCGGAACTGACAGCGACAGCATCAACGAAAATGCACCGTCATTGAATTTTTGAGTGTACGGAATCATATTCCCCATTCCGTCATCGGCAAAGCCTTTCATCTTCATATTGCCGAAATAGAAGTAACCTGCCGATAGAGCCAGCGTGGGCAGATAGTCCGCCCTTACCATCTTGATCTGTTCCTGCGAAATGGCTATCTGTTTCTCCATGAGTTTGTATTCGGGTCTGTTGGCAATCAGATCCGGTCCACAGGAATAACGTGCGGTACTGTTTACATTAATAGTGGTGTCGGCGGGAATAATCTCTGTACTGAAATTCAGTCCGATCATGTTACAAAGGTTTATACGGCACATTTCAAGGCCATTGTTCACCTTCTCAAGTTGGTAATTGAACTCGCTGCGTTTTGCTTCCATCCGTAACATATCGGCTGAGATCGCCATTTCCGCTTCAACGGAATTTTTCACCTGGCCGTGTATCGCATCTATGTATCGCAGCATTGACTCCAGCATTCGCTTCTTTTCTTTCACTGCTATATATGTCCAATAGGCATTGTCCGCATCGGCGATTACATTGGCGCGGGTCGCCCTTTGCTGCTCTCGCTGCGCCTCTATGCCATATTTAGCAAGCTTTATACCGGACACTATCTTACCACCCACATAAATAGGCTGAACCAGGTTCAGACCGGCAGTCCATGTCCCCTTGAGGCACATTTTCATACCACTAAATCCCATATCCGGAGCCATGTACATGCCCATGGCAGATCCGCTGAGCTGCGGAAGAAGCGAATTTCTGGCTACCTTATGGTCAAGTTTCGCCTGGGAGATATTATTGGCCGATATCTTAAGGTCTTCATCGTACGCCAAGGCCATCTTCCGGCATTCTTCCTGAGAAAGAACGATGCTCTGGGCCTGACAGTCCATAGCAAGCAATAATGCGGCTATGATAATATATATTTTCATTGTTTTTCAGATTTTCTGTCCTTAACCATAATCACATAAAGCAACGGCAACAGCAGCAGAGTTACCAGAGTGCCAATGAACAGTCCGCCCATTATAGTGACTGCGAGCGAGCCGTACATCGGGTCCATGATCAAAGGCACCATGCCCACTATTGTGGTAAACGACGCCAGGAACACCGGACGCACACGCGACACGGTGGCTTCCACGGCGGCGTGCCGCACTTGGTATCCTTCCTCCCTCACAAGCCGATCTGCCTCATCCACCAATACGATGGTGTTTTTGGTCATCATGCCCATCAGTCCCATCAATCCGATTATGGCCATGAACGTGAGCGGAGTCGAAGTCAGGAACAGAGCCGGTGCCACGCCGACTATCAGGAACGGTATGCACAGAAGAATCATCGCCACTTTGTTCCATTTGCCGAATAACAGCAGCAACACTCCGAGCATTATCATTATTACCAGAGGCAGATATTTCATTATACTGCCCATGGCTTCGTTCTGCACTTCCTGCTCTCCGAGCCATTTTCTCTGATATCCAGGCGGCAACGGGATCGCATTTATCTTATCCGTTATGTCACTAAGCATCAGAGCGGGAGTGGCCAATTCGTTCTCAGGATCGGGGTCGCATTCCACTTCTATGGTTCTCATGCCGTTAAGACGATAGATTGCATTCTCTTCCGACTTTATCACATTCCCGCGCGTCACGGCTCCGACAGTCGAGGTTTGTCCCGTCAGACTCCATACCGGTATTTCTTCGGGATTTATAATTCGCGTTCCGTCGGCATTGCGGACCTGGAGGTTAATCGGCAACCGCTGGTCGTTGTCGGCCATGATGCCGCAGGGCATACCGTCTCCCGCGGCCTGGATAGCATTGGCGATATTCCCTCTTTGTATACCCGAGCGCGCTCCATCGGATGTCTCGTACTCAAATACCAACGACGATGTCCGTGGCTGCCAGTTGTCGTGAATGGAATACCGGTCAATGTATTTTGACTCGCGCATCACATCCTTCGCCTGATCCGCAAGCCGGCGCAGCACTACCGGATCAGGACCGGTGAATCCTACTTCAACAGTATGCGACGTCGATATGGAGAAATTATATTTCCTGACACGTGCGTATGCGTCCGGATAATTCTCACGTATGTATTTTCGCACCGTGGGTATCACCTTTAATACATCAATATAGTCCTTACAGTCTATTATGAGTTCGCCGTAGGAATCGCCGCCCGGATTTATAGGACGCACCAAACAGTAACGCGCCGGCGCGCCGCCCGTCGACACCGCCACACGCTCAATCAGTTCATTCTTCTGCAAAGTGTTGGAAATCGCAAGAAGGTCATCACGCACCTTCTCCGGGCTGCTTTGAGGCGGCAATGAATATTCAACGACAAACTGCTTGTAATCGAAATCCGGGAAGAATAGATTCTTCACAAGTCCCAGACAACATACCGCACCTATCAATGCCGCTACAAACGCCGATATCGATATGACGCGGTGCGACGTAATCCAGGATACGGTGTTTCGCACCACGCTGTAGAATTTTCCTTTGTAAAGCACTTCGTCTTCGCCGGCATCATTGTCGGAGTTCCCTCCCTTCTTGTCCTTCTTAAAAAAGAGTCTGGCAAAGAATGGCACCTGTACCAAAGCAAGTACCCAGCTCAACAATAGACTTACCGCAAGAACGAGAAACAGATCTCCCGCATACTCGCCGACCGAATCAGGCGACAGAAATATGGGTATGAAGGTGCAGGCAGCTATGATAGTGGCTCCGAGCAACGGCATGGCCGTAAGTTTTCCGGTACGATACAGATATGTGGATTCCGGAAGCCGGCGCTTTTTGTCTTTCAATATGCCGTCCATCACCACGATACTGTTATCTACAAGCATACCCATCGCTATAATGAAGGCTCCCAATGATATGCGTTGTAGCGTAGTCCCCATCTGCATAAGCAATGGAAACGAGGCGGCGATGGTCAGTATCAGTCCTGTCCCGATAATGACGCCGCTGCGCCATCCCATAGTGACAATCAACAGCAGGATCACAATCAGTACCGATTCCACAAGATTAATAAGGAACGATCCGATAGCTTCATCCACCTTGTCCGGCTGGAAAAATATTTTATCAGTCGTGATGCCGACAGGTATGTTTGCCAGTACATCCTTCAGTTTCCTGTCTGCAGCCTTACCGACATCGGGGACGACCACACCATCTTCCATCGCCACACAGATGGCAAGGGCCGGTTGGCCATTGACAAAAAAGCCATTACGTTGAGGAGTGGCGTACGAACGTTCAACCTTGGCTACATCCGACAACTTCACACGGCTGCCGCCGATGGTAGGGAGATATATGTTCTTAACGTCATCGACGGTACACACCATCGTATCGACCCTGACGGTAAGTTTGGAAGACTCCTCGTTTATTTTTCCGGCATTCACCGGATTGCATACATCCTGCAACGCCATCATGATCTGAGTGGGAAGAAGTCCGTTTGCGGCGATTTTACTCTTGTCAATCACTATATTGACGGTTTCTTCCCGGTTGCCATAGATGCTTACGCGCTTTATTCCCTTCACGCCGAGCAGTTCGCGACGTATCAGCTTTGCATAGTCATACAGTTCTGCCGATGTGTACCCGTCGCCCTGTAGGGAATAGACTATGCCGAATATATCCATCTGATCGTCGAACACAAGCGAGGCCACACAACCCGGCGGAAGCGCCTGCTGAATATCGTTGACGCGCCGACGCAGGATATCGAAATGTTGTTCTATCTCATCCATCAGGACGGTTTCCTCGAACTCGATGGTAAACATGGCCTGCCCTTGCTGACAGTCCGTCTTCACCTTCTTCACGTCAGGCAGTGTGCGCAGCGACTCCTCGACCTGCTGCACCACCTGCAACTCCATCTCGTGCACCGAAGCCCCGGGACGAGCCACCACAACCACTGCCTGCTTTACCGGCACTACAGGATCCTCAAGTTTCGGCATCACCATGAAGCTCAACAGTCCGGCAATGAGTATGGCAGCCATAAACGACCACATCAACGTTGGCCGTTCCACAAGATATTTAATGATTTTCATTACAGTAGTCCTCCGGGATTGGTAGCTGATTTTTGCTTAAGTACCTTCACTTTCTCTCCCTCATGAAGCATTCCGGCACCTGCCCTGACTATTGTCTCCGAACCATCGAGACCTTGAAGCACGTTGACGCGTCCGTCAATCACGGTTCCGGTCCGTATCGGCCGGCGGCTAATGGTAGAATCCGGCTTCAACACCCACACTCCGGGCTGCGCACCGTCATATACAATAGCACTTTCCGGTATAGTCATCTGTGAGGCCACGGCATTGTTTCCTGATATCGTGAACCGGACCTCCACGTTCATTCCGGACGACTCCCTGAGCAACCGGTCGGAAGGTAAAGCTAAAAGCATGGTGTATTGCTGGCTTATTCCGGCTTTCGGTATTATGTTCAGCATGGTAGCCGGATACTCTTTACCATCGAATATCACCGTAAAATCCCTCAGGTTGTCACGCTGCTGATAGACATTATATGGAAGCCCGACCTCCACCTCCATCCGGCCGACATCAATCAGAGACACTACCGTAGTACCGGCATTGACCATCTCACCGACGTGGGCGTCTATCCGCTGCACATACCCGCTTGCGGGAGAATACAGCCTGGTGTATTGCAGCTGGTTTTTCTTCGACTGCAGGTCTGCGGCAACCTGATCCAATCCGGCCTTTGCCTTTTCATATTCATTTTTGGAAACCGAATTGCGCTCGTATAGGGTCCGGACACGTTCCACCTCATTTTTCAGCTGTGAATATTGTGCCTGCGACGCTTGCAATCCGATTTGATAGTCCGTGGCGTCAAGCACGGAAATCAACTGCCCCTTGTTGACATAGTCCCCCTCCTTTACATTCAGCCGGGCTATTTGTCCGGCTGCCTTGAACGACACCTGCACCGTCTGCCCCTCTCTGATTGTACCGGGCAATGACATTTCCCAGCCGTTCACTATACCTGCCGTTTCCGGACTGGTTACGACCACCGTCCGCATCGATTCCCGCTCGATCGTTTGCTGACATGAACACTGCCCGAGCAAGGCAATCAATACCAAGTAATTTGATTTTCTCATATACTATTACGATTCGTTCTGAAAAATTCCGGGTGCAAATTTCTCTATAAATCGGCATATATAAACATTCCTTTAGGACTAAAAATTGTCCTAAAGGATAAATACAATCAATAAGTCGAATTTTATGACTATTTTTGTAAGCGAATTGATATTATAAGGCCGGGAATAATATTATGTCCGATGATTTTGATAATATTTACCACATATACGGAGTCTATCATATAGGAGACGAGTTCCTGATGATCGACAATCTGAACAACGACACGGTAGTAGAAAACAAAGACATCATTTTTAAAAATTATCCGATTAAAGCGAATAATACAATCGTATATATCTGTGTCGGCGGCTCGTTGAAGGTTAAGGTAAACCAGACTGAATATCAAATAGGTGCCAACGACGTATTGACCATATTGACCGGGTCCTTGATGGAAATACTGGAAGTGACGGGTGACACCCGAATTGCCGTTATATCATTCTCCAATAACTATTTTACCCCATTCGACCACATGGAGGAATTTATGGGTATCGGGAATATGATTTACAACAATCCCCTGATGCACCTTTCAAAAGAGACCATGAAGGAATGCCTTGACATCTATACCAGGATGAAGGCCAAATTGCAACAGGAAGACAACCCGTTCCGAAGATTTGCCCTAAAGGCATATTCGTATGTACTGTGCAGCACGGCACTTGAGCAACTGGTTCGTAAGCCTGTCGAAAAAATCAGCAACAGCGACAGGCCTATGGATTTATACAGTCGTTTTATAGAACTGGTACAACAGGAATTTCGCAATCATCGCACCATCAAGTATTACGCTCAGAAGTTAAACATCAGTCCCAAATATTTCTCGACACTCATCAAGAAAGTCAGCGGAAAGAGTGCCGGAGAGTGGATTGACGAATACGTGTTGCACGAGGCTAAGGCATTGTTGAAATGCCGCAGGTATACCATCCAACAGATCAGCGACATGCTATCGTTTCCCAACCAGAGTTTCTTTGCCAAATATTTCAAAGCTCACACCGGATACACTCCAAGCCAGTACCAGACCTCCTCCGTCTGATTTCCTGCAATCACATAACACATCCTAAAGGCAAATTCATCTTCGACTGACTCAAATCTAATAACTATAATTCTTCAAAGTTTGTCTACATCATATCAAGTGAATTATAATATGCCACACAATTAATTCCGCCTCAACTTCCCGTCAAGGCAGATAAAAGGACATTTACGATGACTAAGAACAGAACACATAATTCCATGAGTTCATTAGAAGCCATCAAATGCACGAAATAATACCACAGCGACACAAATCCTCGCCATCGCGGTATTTTTTCGTGCATATAATTTGATAATCCGATTCTTATCACTTAATTGTCACAAACGTCAAGTCATTTCCAATTGCATAATGCTATTATTACCCTATAAACAGCAAGCGGGCACGCCAGATGGAGGTGCGCCCGCCTGTTGTATCGGGATTGTGAGATTCTTCAGAGTTACTTCAGCGCGGCGAGGGCGGCGCGGATGGCGGTCAGCTTCTCCTCGGCGTCGGCCTTCTTCTTGCGCTCTACGGCCACGACGGCTTCGGGGGCGTTCGCCACGAAGCGCTCGTTGGCCAGTTTCTTCTCCACGCCGGCAAGGAACTTGGTGTAATATTCCAGGTCCTTGTTCAGCTTGGCTAATTCTTCCTCGACGTTGATCTTGCCTTCCAGCGGAACGCTGTACTCGGTGGCGCCCACGATGAACGCGGATGCCGTCGGCTTCTTCTCCTCTACCTCCACGATGGCGGTCAGATTGCCCATCTTGGTCAGCACACTGTCCATGTCGGCGTTGCGCGGACCCTTCACATTCAGTTCCAGAGCCTCCTTCTGAGGGAGCTGCTTCTGCTTGCGGATGGTACGGATGCCGGCCACGGTCTCCTTCAGAGTCTCGAAGTCGGCGATAATCTTGGCGTCCGCCTCGGTACCCACAGGCATCTTGGCGTACATGATGCTCTCGCCGTCCTTACGCTCTGCCAAGTGCTGCCACAGCTCCTCGGTGATGAAGGGCATGAAGGGATGCAGCATACGCAGCAGCATGTCGAAGAATCGCAGCGTAGCATCGTACGTGGCCTTATCAACCGGACAACCGTACGCAGGCTTGATCACCTCGAGATACCATGCCGAGAATTCGTCCCAGAACAGCTTGTACACGGCCATCAGGGCCTCGGAAATACGGAACTTGCCCATCAGGTCCTCGACCTCGGCGGCAACGGTCTGCAGTTTGGCCTCGAACCATTCCACGGCCTTGGCCGAGCTGGCAGGCTGCTCGATGTCGGCTACCTCCCATCCCTTGATCAGACGGAACGAGTTCCAGATCTTGTTGCAGAAGTTACGTCCCTGCTCGCACAGCGAGTCATCGTACATGATGTCGTGACCGGCCGGTGCGGCCAGCATGATGCCCATGCGCACGCCGTCGGCGCCGAATTTCTCTATAAGCTCCAGCGGGTCGGGGGAGTTACCGAGCGACTTCGACATCTTGCGGCCCAACTTGTCGCGGACTATGCCGGTGAAGTACACGTTGTTGAAAGGCTTGTCGCCGGCAAACTCATATCCGGCTATGATCATGCGCGCCACCCAGAAGAAGATGATGTCCGGAGCGGTAACCAGGTCGGTGGTGGGATAATAATACTTGAACTCCTTGTTGTCGGGATCCAGTATGCCGTTGAACAGCGACACAGGCCAGAGCCACGACGAGAACCAGGTGTCGAGACAGTCGGGATCCTGCTTCAGATCAGCCAACGTCAACGAACCGTCGCCTGTCTTTTCGATGGCCTTGAGCAGAGCCTCCTCCTCGTTTTCGGCCACGACGTAACCGCCCTTGGGCAGATACCATGCCGGAATGCGGTGACCCCACCACAGCTGGCGCGATATGCACCAGTCCTTGATGTTCGTCATCCAGTGACGGTAGATGTTCTTGAACTTTGAGGGCACAAACTTGATGTCGTCGGTCTCAACGGCGTTGAGGGCCGGCTTGGCAAGTTCCTCCATCTTCACGAACCACTGCATCGACAGCTTCGGTTCGATTACCGCATCGGTACGCTCGGAGTGGCCTACCTTGTTGACGTAGTCCTCCACCTTCTCAACCAGATCGGCGGCCTTCAGGTCCTCCATAATCTGCTTGCGGACGTCGAAGCGGTCCATACCCACGTACATGCCGCCGGCCTCCGAAATGGTGCCGTTGTCGTTGAATATGTCAATCGAGGGGAGATTGTACTTCTCGCCCAGCATATAGTCGTTCACGTCATGAGCCGGAGTCACCTTAAGGCAACCGGTACCGAAATCCATCTCCACGTAATCGTCCATGATGATTGGAACGGAACGTCCAACCAGAGGCACGATGACGCGCTTGCCCTTCAGCCAGCCGTAACGTTCGTCGTTCGGGTTGACGCAGACAGCCGTATCGCCCAATATGGTCTCGGGACGCGTGGTGGCCACGACGATATACTTGTCCTCGTCGCCCTCCACCTTGTAGCGCAGATGGAACAGATGGCTCTGCTCCTCCTTATATATCACCTCCTCGTCGGAAAGTGCGGTCAGCGCCTTGGGGTCCCAGTTCACCATGCGCACGCCACGGTAGATCCAGCCTTTATCATACAGCTTGTTGAACACGCGGATCACCGACTTGGACAGCTTCTCGTCCATAGTGAACGCGGTGCGTTCCCAGTCGCACGATGCACCCAGGGTGCGCAGCTGCTTCAGGATGATGCCGCCGTACTTGTGCGTCCAGTCCCACGCATGCTTCAGGAATTCCTCGCGGCTCAGGTCCTGTTTCTTTATGCCTTCCTCGGCCAATTTGGCCACGACCTTGGCCTCCGTACTGATGGCGGCGTGGTCGGTGCCCGGCACCCAGCAGGCGTTCTTGCCCAGCATTCGTGCGCGGCGCACCAATATATCCTGTATTGTATTGTTCAGCATGTGGCCCATGTGCAGCACGCCTGTCACATTGGGCGGCGGGATAACGATGGTATAGGGCTCGCGCTCGTCCGGCTCGGAATGGAACAGTCCGTGCTCCATCCAGTAGGCATACCATTTGTCCTCTACGTCCCGCGGATCGTATTTGGTGGCTAATTCGTTCATCTTTCGTCGTAAATATTGCCGGAGTCGCAGCCAATGACACTTCGCGTCCCACCGCAACTCCCTAATTTAGCGCAAAATTACAAAAAATTCCTTTATTATTCAACTTTCCGCTGTCTGCACCTCTGTCTTGGCACTGCGGCGCACCAGCAGGATGCTGAATTCATACAGCAGATACATGGGGAGCGCCACTACCGACAGCGTGAATACGTCGGAGGTGGGCGTGATGACCGCGGCCACAATAAGTATCAGCACTATGGCGTGACGGCGGTAACGGCGCATGAAGCCGTCGGTCAGAAAACCGAGTTTGGCGAACAGCCAGCACAGCACCGGAATCTCGAACACTATCCCCATGGCCAGCGACATGGTCAGCAGCGTGCTGATGTACGACTGCAGGTTGATCATGTTCTCGACGTCAGCATTAACCTGATATGTGCCCAAGAACCGGAAAGTCAGCGGAAACACCAACAGATAGCTGACGGCCACCCCGATCATGAACATCAGGTAGCCGCCACCCACCACTTTGGTGGCATATTGCCGCTCATCGGCATACAGGGCCGGCGACACATAACGGAACAGCTGGTACAGAATATAAGGCGACGCCAACAGCACACCGACGGCAAACGACACCTTCATGTGTATCATGAACTGCTGTGCCAGCCCGGTGTTGATCAGCCTGACATCGAACTGCTCGGTGCCTCCCTGCGAGAATATGCCGCCAAGGGCCGCAAGCCATCGATAGGTAACAAAGTTCGAATCACGCGGTGCAAGTATTACGGCAAACACCTGGTCGCGGAAAAAGAACGCCAAGATGCCGAACATCACCGTCACCACGAGGCTCTTGACTATTACGTCGCGAAGCTCGTCCAGATGGTCCCAGACGGTTAGATTTTTTTCATCGCTCACTTCTCCCCTGCCTCTTTCGCTTTTTCCTCGTTGGTGGATTGGGTCGGTGCGTCATTCAATTCTTTCTCGATGTCATTCATTCCCTCCTTGAACGAGCGGACACCCTTGCCGAGTCCACGCATCATCTCAGGTATCTTCTTGCCCCCGAAAAACAACAGCACCACCAGCGCTATCAGCAGAATCTCGGGCACTCCGAGTCCGCCTAT
The DNA here is from genome assembly GCA_900542185.1 of uncultured Bacteroidales bacterium. Lineage (GTDB taxonomy): Bacteria > Bacteroidota > Bacteroidia > Bacteroidales > Muribaculaceae > Lepagella. Next base: position 52,102 of record UQMZ01000001.1, on the reverse strand, counting down.
AAATGCCAATATATTCGTCATCATAATCAATCAGTTTACAAAGTTTATAAAGTTAAAAAAGTTCAAGATAAATGTTCAAACTCTGAATGTCGCGTCTTGGAATTATCTTAACTTTTTAAACTCTTTCAACTCTTTACACTTTATTATGCTTTCTTTGGAAAATTCTGTTTCAGTTGTTCCACATACCGGTCGATTCTGTGCAGCTCGGCCGGTATGTCGATGCGTTGCGGGCAGTGAGGCGCGCACTGGCCGCATCCGATGCAATGGCTGGCCTGGCGCAGCTTGGGCACGCTGCGGTCGTAACCGACCAGAAACGCCCTTCGGGCCTCGCGGTAATCGGGATCGCCCGCATCCTGCGGCAGATGGTCGTCGTTGACGCATTTGTTGTAGTGCTGCAGGATGGAAGGTATGTCGATGCCGTATGGACACGGCATGCAGTATTTACAGTCGTTGCAGGGTATCGTGTCCATGGCCACCATCTTCGTGGCGATACGCTCCAAGAATGCGAAATCATCGTCCGTCAATGGTTTTAACGGAGCCAACGACCTGAGATTGTCCTTCAGATGCTCCATCTCGGTCATTCCGCTCAGAACGGTATGCACCCCCGGGAAACTTCCGGCGAACCGGAACGCCCACGACGCCACGCTGCGGTCGGGATCGCGCTGCTTCATGTCGGCCACGGCATAATCCGGCACCTTGGCCAAGCGTCCGCCCAACAGCGGCTCCATTATTACTGCCGGGATATTGCGCTTCTCCAGCTCGTGATACAGATACTCGGCATCGGTATTACGTTCGTTCGTCGCCTTGGCGTGTTTCCAGTCCAGATAGTTGAGCTGGATCTGCGCGAAGTCCCATTTATATTCGTCATGACGCGACAGCAGATAGTCGAACACCTTGATGTCGCCGTGATACGAGAAACCGAGGTTGCGTATCCTCCCCTCCTTGCGCTCATTAAGCAGGAAGTCGAGGATGCCGTTCTTCATATAACGGTTTTCGAACTCCTCCATGCCGTCGTCGCCCATGCCGATGCCGTGCAGCAGCATGTAATCGATATGGTCGGTCTGCAGTTCCTTCAGCGAGTTACGGTACATGTCAATCGAGGCCTGGCGCGACTGGCTTTCGGGCGCGAAGTTCGACAGCTTCGTGGCTATGAAATATTTGTCGCGCGGGTGTCGGCTCAAGGCAATGCCGGTGGCATGTTCGGACTGCCCCTTGCAGTAGGCCGGCGATGTGTCGAAATAGTTCACGCCGTGCTCTATGGCATAGTCCACAAGCCGGTTCACCTGTTCCTGGTCAATCTCATCGCCTTGCTCACGGGCCGACTTGCCGCTGACCGAGGGAAGACGCATCATGCCGTATCCCAACAGCGACACACGGTCACCGGTGCTGGGATTCACGCGGTATGTCATCTGGTCCTTCGGAGGTTCGGAGGTCTCAGAAGTCTCGTCCTTGCGGTTCTGCACCCCGCAGGCGGAAAGCCCGGCGGTCATACCCGCCGCGCCCATCATCTTCAGAAAATCGCGGCGAGACACCTCATGCTTCTTATTATGGAATAGCTTCATAGTTTTTCTGAATTAAATGTCATGATGTACGCTGTAGCCCTCCACGTATATGGCGCTGAAAGGGCGTGCGGGACAGAGATTCTCACAGGCGCCGCATCCGATACACCGCGCCGTGTTTACCACCGGCACCTTGACCGAAGCGGGATCGTCCTTCTTCGACGGCACCATTATGATGGCTCCGGCGGGACAGTGACGGGCGCAGTTGCCGCATTCCACGCCGTCGGTCAGCGGAATGCAGTTGTCGGCTATCCATACGGCATGGCCTATCTGTATGGAGGTTTTCTCCACGCGTGTGATCGGCAGGATTGCTCCCGTGGGACATATATGCGAACATCTGGTGCATTCCGGGCGGCAATAGCCACGCTCGTACGACGACTCTGGCTGCATCAGCGTCATGACGTTGCCCGACGGCCGCAGCACGTTGTTCGGACAGTTGGACACGCACAGCTGACAGGCGGTGCAATGCTGACTGAAATGTTTCAGGCTCACGGCACCGGGAGGCACTATCGGCGTCTTGCGCTTCGGCACCTTTTTGTCCACTATTTCGGCGAGGCCTCCGTCCACCTTCTTGGCCTGCGCGTTTACCAGCGCCGAGGCGGCGACAATCGTTCCGGCGGTCAGCACGGCACGGCGGCTCTCGTCTATCTTCTCCGTCTTTTCATTGGCCCCGGATTCCTGTTTCATTTCATCTTTCTTCCCGCCATCATCGGGAAACGTAACCTTTTTGCCCCAACGCATACCGTATGTTATAGCATTGTGTGTGCAGGTGTCGATACAGTCCATACAAGCCACGCAGCGGCTGTAGTCCACCTTGCGGTTCTTGCCGTCGATGCACGAGGCTTTGCACTTGCGCGAGCACAGACCGCATTCCACGCATTTCTCCTTGTTGATGCGTATGCCCAACAGCGAGAAACGCGAGAGTACGCCCAATATGGTTCCCACAGGGCAGATGGTGTTGCAGTACGTTCGTCCGTTGCGCCACGCCAGTATGAACAGGGCCACGAACGTGACGGCGGCGATGATGAACGTTGGAATGATGCGTATCCACACCTCTTTCTCATAGAAGGCATAGCTGTTGAAATGCTCGGCTATTTTTGCCATCAGGTTGTTGCCTGCATCATACACCGGGCCGAGCAGGTTCCACACGATGCGGCCGTACGAGCTGTAAGGTGCCAGCAGGGCCACGAACGAGCCTACGCCCGCAATCATGGCGATTATGAACAAACCGAGCACCGTGTAACGCCACCAATTCTTTGCCGGAGAATACGAGAATCTGTATTTCTTCTTTTTGCGGCGACCGCTCATCCATGATATGCAGTCCTGCATCACGCCCAACGGGCATATCACCGAGCAGTAGACGCGGCCTAATACCAGCGTCAGCGCCACAAGAAGCCCCACTACGCCCACATTCAGGGCGAACAATGCCGGCAGAAACTGAATTCTGGCCATCCATCCGAACCACGTGTGGAAGAATCCCGACAGGTCCAGGAACAGCATGGTGATGCACACTATGAAAACGGCCGCAAGTATGATTCGAATACGTCGCAACATTCTGATTTCGGTTAGTTTCCGCAAATTTAGCGAAAATTTCCCAAACTCACTTCCCATATTTACCTAATTTATAATCTTTTTTACAGATTCTCGCGAAAACCGCAGCGTCGGCGTCCCCACCGCTCGCACATAAACTTGACAGGAGGACAGGAGAATCTTAGCATCGGCGACTGGAGAGGCTGTCCCAAGCCTTACATAAAGTATTGTTCCTTAAAAATTTTATATGAAAAGGATTAGTAATACTGTTTTTTTTATTATTTTTGCAGAATAATAGACGGAATAAGAAACCTGTATTCCGAAAAACAACTTACAATGAGCAAAAAAGAAGAAGACGACGATGTCTTGATGTCGCGTCGCAGTTTTTTCCGCAAGGCAGCCCGAAGCATTCTACCTATGGTAGCCATGGTCACAATCGGCCCGGGTCTGCTGAGTTCATGCGGAGGAGGCGGTGACGATGAACCTGAAGGAGGATGTGTCGGCTGTTCCAAAAATTGCATGAACGAATGCAAGGGAATTGTTTACAAGGCCGATTCCAGCTGTAAATCTAATTGCTATCATTTCTGCATCAGCAATTGCAAGGGAAGTTGCATTGACAGCGCCAAGTCTTCATCCGGGTCGGGCTCAGGCTCGTCAGGATGCTCGGGATGCGGCAAATCCTGTTCGGCCCAATGCACGCAGTCATGTGTGACCGGTTGCAAGGACTCCTGCAAGGATAAGTGCAAGACCGGCTGCAAGGGCACTTGCAACACTTCGTGTCTGACACAGTGTACCAAAGGTTGTAAGAAGAGTTGTAAAGGACACGTTCGCTGATGTCGGATATTTCGGAAATCAAACAAAGCGACAAAGGATGGGGCAAAGGTGAGGCTAAATGCATCACCTTTATCGTGACCAAGGATTGTCAGCTTGCCTGCAAGTATTGCTATCTTGTAGGCAAGAACAGTCATGAACGAATGTCGTTTGAAGTAGCGCAAAAGGCGATTGACTATATCCTGGACCATGAAGAGGAAATGCCTGAGGAGTCAGTGGAATGGGATTTCATCGGAGGCGAGCCGTTCCTGGAGATTGAACTGATCGACCGGATATGCGATTATATCAAGATCGAGACTTTCAGGCGCAACCATCACTGGTTCGACTCATACAGATTCTCGTTCTCGACCAATGGCATCAATTACGATTCGCCTGAGGTTCAGAGGTTCATAGCCAAAAACCGCGAGCATCTGAGCATTGGCATCACCATAGACGGCACCCGGTTCAAGCACGACCTGAACCGCGTTTATAAAGGATCCGGACAGGGGTCGTATGATGATGTGGTGCGCAACATACCACTTTGGCTCGAACAGTTTCCTGACGAAGCGACCAAAGTGACGGTGAGCAGTGCCGACATCCCGTATATTCGCGAAAGCGTAATGCATCTGTTTTCGCTGGGTATTCACGAGGTCAACATCAATGCCGTGTTCGAAAATGTATGGAAGGAGGGCGATGACAGATTATTCCAGGATCAATTGATGTCATTGGCCGACGACATGATCGACAATGATATGTACCTTGACTATGTGTGTTCATTTTTCAGCGAAGACATAGGCAAGCCTATGCCGGACATAGAAAAGGGGAACTGGTGCGGGGCCGGCCGCATGCTGTCCATAGACGCCGCCGGGAACTTCTATCCATGCACACGCTTTGCGCAGTATTCACTAAGGTCGAAAAAAGCCCGTATCATCGGCAATGTCAACGATGGCATAGACAAAAACAAACTCCGGCCATTCCTTACACTGACGCGACAGATGCAAAGTCCACGGAAATGCATCGAATGTGAGGTAGCTTCCGGTTGCGCCTGGTGTCAGGGCGAGAACTATGACGCTGCTGAAACCGACACCATATACCAGCGCGCCACAGCTATATGCCTCCTGCACAAAGCCAGGGTACGCGCCAATAATTATTACTGGAACAAACTATACCGCAAACTGGAGAAGGAAGGCAAATCCCTGCCGAAAACAAACTGACAAGCAAATGCTTCAATACCTCATAATTCTGCTTGACGACAATGCTCCGTCGTTCTGTTATTACCCCGACAGGACTTCCCGTCGCCTGATGCCACTGGACGTGCTGAAGAAGGCCGTCCGCTATGCCATGGTGGAAAACCTGACCGTCCAGGTGATCATGCCGGACTACCCGCTGCCGGCGGAATATGCGGAAGTCCTTGACATGACTGACCATTCCGTCATAGGCTCCGCCCGACTTGAAAATGCGGATGTCAAAGTCGTGTCAGGATGGGAAAGCATACCTTCGCTTGACATGAACGACGAATCGGTTTATATTTTGCGGACTTCCATGGCTGAACTGCATGAGAATCGGGATATTCTGATGAATAAACTGAAATCAGCGCGACGCATCAACGTGGTGCTGACAGATGCACATAAGGCGACTGACGCCGACATGGCCCTATACAAGGAAGATCTGGAATATATGGCAGGTCGTATGGCAGAGATATATGCCTACGGAGGATCTTCGCAGCTCAATCTGCTGACGGACCGCGTGATGTTGTCTTCCATGAACAACTGCGGTGCCGGCGATTCAAGTATCACAATTGCCCCTGACGGCAATTTCTACGCATGTCCGGCTTTTTACTACGACAATATCCTGCCGTGCGGAGACATTGACAACGGACTGAAAATCGGAAACAGGGAACTGTACGGCATTGACCGGGCTGCAATCTGTTCCGCCTGCGATGCATGGCACTGCAGACGGTGCGTATGGCTTAACAAAACAGACACGTGGGAGGTCAACACCCCCGGGCACGAGCAGTGCGTCATCTCGCATCTCGAACGAAATGCAAGCCGTAAATTCATAGAGGCCACTCGCAGACTGAACCCCACGGTGTTTACGGACCGTAACATTCCTGCAATCGATTATCTTGATCCTTTTGACATCTGCAAACTTTGAAATTATAATTAATCACACCTAAATATTATGGAAAAGAAAGTAGGCCAGGTAACCGCCGAAGAGTGTGCGACCATACAGAAGCTTCATGAGCGTCGCAACGGACTCGTGGAATTGGCCAAAATAATTGATCCCTCCAATGAAGCCCTGTACGAAAAACTCGTTACCGATATGGGCAGGACATCGGCCGACTTCCAGCAATGGTGGTCGGATATGGCTGAGAAATATGACTGGGAATCCATTCCGGACCATTCCTGGCGCATAGACTTCAATACCGGCGACATATTCCTGCAGCCCGACAACTGATGCCTTGTCATGTCGAAGGCATCGGTCAAAAAAGCGTTGAAGGAGCTGGATCACGAGGGGCTCGTGAACCTGCTGATGGACCTGTATGCCTGTCGCAAGGATGCGAAGGATTTTCTTGAGTTCTGGGCCAATCCGGACGAGGATAAGGAACTGGAACGCGTCAAGGAACGCATCCATAAACTCTTTTTCCTGCCTCATGACAAGCCGCGCCGCAAGCCGGACATGACGGGAATCAAGACGCTGGTCAAGAATTTCCGTTCTACGACACTTTCGCCCTCTCCGTGTCGGGCATACCTTGATTGTTATTCTCCTTGAGATTCTTTCAGGCGATAATGCTCCTTAGCAACCGCAATCGCTCTTTGCAATTTTTCAGATAATAATTTTTTATCCGGCAATTTGGTGTAGTATTGAGCCACTTTTATAGGCGAATCCTCGTCAAGCATGAGGTATTCAATATGTTCTGTATTGCCTTCCGAGCATAGGATCAGACCTATGGGTGATTCTTCTCCATCCCTGCGGTCATGTCGATTTAGATAGCGTAGATACAACAGCATCTGCCCTTCATAGGCCGGCTTGAATTTACCCAATTTTAGGTCAATCGCCACCAACCGCTTCAACCCTCGGTGGAAAAACAGTAAATCCAGTTTATAATCCACTCCGTCAACAGGTATCCGTTTTTGCCTGTCTACAAATGCGAAATCCGAACCGAATTCCTTCAGGAACAACTGAATCTGATTCAGTATGGCAGTTTCCAGTTCACTTTCGCTGAATACATCAGGCAACCCAAGCATATCAAGAAAATAACTGCTTCTGAAAACCATATCCGGCTGTATCTCGTTTTTCTCCTTCGATTTCTCCAATTCAGCCTTTATCACTTCATCGGGTTTGCGACTGATGGCTGTACGCTCGAACAACTGCGCATCGATTTTTTCATCAAGGGTACGTGTTGACCAGTGTTCTATGCGACACATTTCCATGTAGAACTGACGTGCAAGAGCATTCGGCACCGCCATCAATGACCTTAAGTGAGTCCAACTTAATTGCGTACGCACTGCGTACATCATTTCTTCCTCACTGAAAGTGTACGCGGCGCGTACACAATGTTGGAGTTTCTGATACCCCCATCCGCTTCCATATCTGGCTCTCAATCTTGGGGCCAAACGTTTAAGAATCTGTTCTCCATAATCTGCCCGTTTGTTGAGAAGTACATCTTCCTTGATTCGTTTGCCGACATTCCAGTTCATCATGGATGCCTCGGAATTTACATACACGGCTACCCGCTAACGGGCTTGCTCTATGATGTTGCAGACGTCATCATAGAGCTTATTTTCGAGGTTTGGGGCTATTTCTTGTGCCATTGTAATCGTTTTATCAATACAAAATTACGAATTTTATGCGAGATATACCCCTGATTTCGGAATTATTAGCTAAGTGACCCGGATTTTCTGGCCGGATTTGAAGATAATTTGTTATATTTGTGGATTCATTCAAGAGACATGTCGAAGGCATCGGTCAAAAAGGCGTTGAAGGAGCTGGATCAGGAGGGGCTCGTGAACCTGCTGATGGACCTGTATGCCTGTCGCAAGGATGCGAAGGATTTTCTTGAGTTCTGGGCCAATCCCGACGAGGATAAAGAACTGGAACGCGTCAAGGAGCGCATCCATAAACTCTTTTTCCTGCCTCAGAACAGGCCGCGCCGCAAGCCGGACATGACGGAAATCAAAACATTAGTCAAGAATTTCCGCACTCTCGGTCCCGACCCGGAGAAAATCGCCGACCTGCTGATCTATCTCCCGGAGCAGATGTTCGAGTGGCTGCAGCGCCGCAACGGCACCGGCATTACCGCCGCGCATCCCCGATTTGACTCTATGCTGGAGGATTCCCGGACTTTCATCGAAAGCGCCGGCCTGGAACATGTATTCGGCATGCGCCACGACCGCATCGCCGAACTTATCAACTCCTATTACGATAGCTTCCCGGATGAAAACCGAAACCGCTCGTCACGCCGTTGGTTCCGCTTCCGCCATTAAAGCGGATTGATTCAAACCGTTATAGGTTATCCGGTTCTGTACATCACTGAATCCTGACTTGAACTGAATCCGCGTCACATTGTATCCTGACTTGAACTGAATCCGCGGCACATTGTATCAGGAGCAATATTTTGTTCACATACACGAAACATTTATGAAATAATCGGGAGATAACTTTGCAGCGTAATCATAATATTATCGCATGAAACGCATCACGCTGCTTATCGTTGGCTCGTTATCAATTCTCCCTTCATTGGGACGGGAGATTTCCGGCATAGTGGTCGATTCGACAACGGGAGAAACTCTGATCGGCGCTTCGGTCTATGTGAGACAACAGCCCAGGTCCGGCACCTCAACCGGTCTTGACGGATCCTTCCGGCTGACCACTGATGTCAAAGAGCCGACACTGGTATGCTCTTATCTGGGGTATGAGTCACAGACTGTAAACAATCCGGGGCACTCCCCTCTCACCATCCGTATGACGGAATCGGCAGCCCAACTGTGTGAAGTGGTAGTTACCGCTTCCGCCGCGAACACCGATGCCGGCGCTCGTATGATAGAGCGAAATTCCATGAATGTGGTCAATGTGATGAGCGCACGCGCCATGGAACTTTCGCCTGATATTACAGTCGGCAACATCATCCAGAAGATGTCGGGAGTCACCACCGAGCGTAATTCTTCGGGCGAAGGACAGTATGCCATTCTCAGAGGCATGGACAAACGATATAACTACACTCTGGTTAACGGGGTGAAGATTCCGAGTCCCGACAACAAGAACCGTTTCGTGCCACTCGACCTGTTTCCCTCCGAGATTCTGGACCGCATAGAGGTGTATAAGTCCATGATGCCCAACCTTGAAGGCGACGGCATCGGAGGTGCGGTAAACCTTGTGATGAAGGACGCCCCTACACAACGGATGTTGCATGCCAACGTTACAACCGGCTACAACGCCCTATACCTCCGTCGTGATTTCCTGTCCTTCAACCACGGTGCCATCCACCGCAAATCGCCTAACGAACTAAAAGGCACCTCCGGCGATTACGGCGTAAAGGAATCTGATTTCAGCAATAACAATCTACGGGTCAGGAGTTCGCGTCCGTGGCCCGACATTCTCGCCGGCATATCTTACGGCGACAGATTTTTCGACAATCGTTTCGGAGTCATAGCCTCTGTAAGCTACCAAAATCTGAATCGCGGCAAGAACAGTGATTGGTATTACCGCTCCGCATACATGACCAACGGAGTGGAACGCCGCGAATATTCCGACAACCGCCAGCGCCTTGCAATACATGGGAAAGTGGACTATGTGTTTTCTCCGCAACATAAACTCTCGTGGTATAACGGGTGGCTCAGCATGACCAACGAGCAGACACGACAGGCGCAGGATGACAAAGCCGCCTCGGTGCGTATGCGCTGGAACCGTCAGGGCATATTCAATTCCACGCTTCAAGGCAACCACCTCTTTCTCCACGATAAGTTGCGCGTTGACTGGAAAGCGGTTTTCTCCAATGCCACCAACCTAACGCCCGACAATGCCACCGTATACATCCAGGGCAACCATCTGGCCACAAGCAAAGCCGCACTGCGTCGCTGGGAACACAACTCCGACCGTGACTGTGCCGGATACATTGACCTCGGTTATCAATGCGGCAGCTGGGACATCTCGATTGGCGGGATGTTCCGCGCAAAGAACCGCGACAGCTTTTTCAACGAATACACTTTCGATTCCGCCACCGGCACCGGACACGTCCAGGTTTTCGGACAGGACTGGGATAATTTTGACGGGATACTGATCACTCCGCGCGAGTTCGGCAACGTGGGCGACCCTCTGAACTATGACGCAGACGAACGGATAGCCGCCGGCTACGCGATGGCACGGCTTACACTGACGGATTGGGAATTTATAGCAGGTCTGCGTGTGGAATATACCAGTCAGGGTTATTCCTTGAAATTCCCGCGCGACGTTGACCCTGTCGGACGACAGAAATACACCGACTTCCTGCCGAGCCTGCACATCAAGCGGATACTTACCGACCGGATGAACCTGCGCCTCAGCTATGCACGCGCCATAAACCGTCCGAGCTTCTTCGAGATTGTTCCTTACAGCATCATCAACGAGGAATATAAGGAGAAGGGCAATCCAGCGCTGAAGCATACCGTGGCCGACAACATAGACCTGCGGTGGGAGTTCTTCCCGAAATCGTCCGAACAGTTCATGGCCGGTCTTTTCTACAAGCATCTGCAGAACCCAATAGAATATGGACTCATAAACGAAGGACAGGACACATATTACATGCCTATGAACATGGGCAACGCGGACAATATGGGTGCGGAAATCGACATTCTGAAGTATTTCAGCAAGTTCGGCATCAAGGCCAACTACACCTTCACTTACTCCCGCATCACCACCGACAAACGCACCATGCAGGGCAACGACATAATAACCGTGAGACAGACCCGACCGCTGTTCGGGCAGGCCGCCCACGTGGTCAATCTCTCGCTCCTGTTCAAGGACAGCCATCACGGCTGGGACGCACAACTCACAGGCAGCTACATCAGTCCCCGGCTCGCCGACATCAGCAACTGGTACGACAACGATATCTGGGAGAACGATTACTTCCGCATGGAACTTTCGGCCGAGAAATCGTTCCGTTGCGGCCTGTCGGTATTCCTGAAAGCCACCAACCTGCTTGACCTCCCTATGATACGCTACTACCACAAAGGGCCTCATACCGACAGCCTCACCGACGTGAAGCGTATACGGGGCAACGTGATGGAACGCAAGGAGCATTACGGGCAGACCGTCCTGCTCGGCGTGAGATTCAAACTGTGACATCCCGCATAGGAAGCACATCTACTGTCAAAAATCCAACAACCAAATAACAACAAAATCGTGAAAATGAAAAAACTACTATTCGTCGCCATGATTGGCGCAACGATGTCGCTTGTATCGTGCAGCGACAAAAACGATCCCGAGAAGCCTTCGATCGACACCGAAATATCCGAAACGGAGATGACCGTGTCCGGCACATGGAAGGCCGGTACGGAAATCAACCTGGACCGTCACCTGGTGATTCCCGAAGGCAAGAGCCTTACGATCGAACCGGGAGTCAAGGTAACGGTCTCCGCCACGGGAGTGGGCGTGAACCACACTCCCATCGAGGTGATAGTCAAGGGTAACCTTTACGTGCTGGGCACCGAGAAACAGCCGGTACTTTTCACCGTCGATGAATCCAGACGCACCGAGGCCAACACCTTCGCCGGCCTGTGGGGTGGCATCGTGGCCACGGAATCGTGTCAGGAGATGGTGATAGACCATGCCGTGATCGAATATACGGGCGGTCAGGTCATCGAAGGCTCGCCATCCGCCACATCCGGCATCTACACCGCAGGCGATGACGCATATCCTCAGATCACCACCACCAATATCAACGGCCGGTACGTCATCACGAACTCGATAATCCGCAACGGATGGAGCGACGGAATCTATCTGATGGGTGGCTCGGCCATCATATCAGGCAACGTATTCGCCGCCAACGGCTACAGCGGCGCGGAGGCCGTAAACATCAAGGCCGGCGTCAAGGCTGACATTGCTGGCAACGTCATGTTCAGCCCCAACACCAACGGACTGAAGCTTTCCTCCTCCGGTCAGAGCGAGACACGCGGACAGGCCATAGCCAATGCCTACAACAATACCATCATCAATGCCGGATGGCGCCGCGACGGTGAAAAGGGCGGATGCGTGTATGTCGAGAAGAACTGCCTCGCCACCGTCGTCAACAACCTGATGGTGAACTGCAAGTTCCGAGCCATGACCCCCAATTACAAGAATCCGAATTCGTCCGACGCGGGATATGACGACAAGTCGGTGATAGACTACAACATGTATGTGTCCGGCACCCAGCAAAGCTCCATTGTATATCCCGAGGAAAGCAACGTGGCTTACGCCTACGAAGGTTACAATTACGACCACAAGAACTATAATCCTGCCGTTGACGCGCATAGCGTCATAGCCTCGAAAGAGAATCTCGTGAATCCCCGATTCAGCAATTTCGACATCAACGCCGTGGGTCTGACCGATTACACCTACAATTCCACCTGGGACTTCCATCTGTCGTCCGACTCTCCCGCTCTCAAAACCACATCGGCCACAGTGACTCCTTGTTTTGCAGGCGGCCTTGAGATCAATGGCAAACTGTATCACTCACCGGCACTTGAACCGCACTTCGGCGCGTTCGGTGCGAAATAACAATAACCATGATACGTAAATTCCTTACATCCACACTTCTTACGCTTGCGGCCATATCCGCCGCAAGCGCACAGACCCCGGCCACCGCGCTGACCGGTGACGTCACACTGATGATAGGCAACGACCTGGGCCGCAACGGATATTACGAACAGAAGCCCATAGCAGAACTGATGGGCAAAGTGGCCGAAGCCGTGGGTCCGGATGCTTTCCTCGCTCTTGGCGACATTCACCATTACTTAGGTATCGAATCGGTGAACGATCCGCTCTGGATGACCAATTATGAATTTGTCTATTCCCATCCGGAACTGCAGGTGGAATGGTGCCCAATCCTTGGCAACCATGAGTATCGCGGCAATACGCAGGCAGTGATGGATTATTCCGGCACCAGTCGCCGCTGGAACATGCCCTCGCGTTATTATACGCGCATATTCGACAATGACGGCACCCGCGTCAAGGTAGTGTTCATCGACACCGCTCCGATAATAGACAAGTATCACGCCGATACGGCCGAATACCCCGATGCCGGCAGTCAGGATGTGGAAGCACAGCTGCGATGGCTCGACCGGGAGCTTAGCCGCGACGACAACGCGGACTGGACCATTGTAGCCGGCCATCATCCCGTCTATGCACAGACTCCCAAACAGACCAGCGAACGCACCGACATGCAGAAAAAGGTGGATCCGATATTGCGCAAACACAAAGTGGACATGTATGTATGCGGCCACATCCATAATTTCCAGCACATCCGCAAGAACGGCATCGACTATGTGGTCAACACGTCCGGCTCACTATCCCGACCGGATGTCAAGCCCACGGACGGCACGGTGTTCTGCAGCGGCGTGCCCGGATTCTCAGTCCTCACCGCCACTCCTAAGGCCATGACGCTTTCCATGATAGACAACCATGGAAATATAATCCATCAGGTCTTCCGCTCCAGATGACCATATAATCAGCAAAAAAACATACCGGCTGCAGCAAAATATGCTACAGCCGGTATTTATTTACATTCTATCAGAGTGCGAGCGGGGTGTATTCGAGGTCGAAGGCTTCGGCCACGGCCTTGAATGTGATCTTGCCGTCCACCACGTTGACGCCCTGGGTCAGGCCGTAGCTGCGACGGCATGCTTCCTTCCAGCCGAGGTCGGCTAATTTCAGCGCGTACGGCAGCGTGGCGTTGGTCAGGGCCATGGTCGAGGTGTAAGGCACGGCGCCGGGGATGTTGGCCACGGCATACTGCACCACTCCGTCCACTTCATATACGGGATCGCTGTGAGTGGTGGGATGCGAGGTCTCGAAGCATCCGCCCTGGTCGATGGCTACGTCCACCATCACCGATCCGTGACGCATCAGGCCAACCATGTCGCGGGTCACCAGATGCGGGGTCTTGGCACCGGGCACCAATACGGAACCTACCACAAGGTCTGTGTCGGGTAGTTCCTGCTCGATATTATGACGCGAAGAATACAGTGTCTTTACGTTCTTGGGCATAGTCTCGGCGCAGTGACGCAGCACGTCGAGGTTAATGTCGGCTATCGTGACTTCGGCACCGAGACCAGCGGCCATCAGCGCGGCGTTACGTCCCACTACGCCGGCACCCAACACCAGCACCTTGGCGGGTCTCACGCCCGGCACGCCGCCAAGCAGCACGCCGCGGCCTCCCTGGGGCTTCTCCAGGAATCGTGCGCCCTCCTGTATCGACATACGGCCGGCCACCTCGCTCATGGGTATCAGAAGCGGCAGACGACGGTCGGTCTCCGAATATGTCACGGTCTCGTACGCGATGCACACTGCGCCGCTCTTGAGCATAGCATCCAGCAACGGACGGTCGCACGCGAAATGGAAATAGGTGAACAGCACCTGGTCCTTGCGGATCAGCCCATACTCGGGTTCTATCGGCTCCTTTACCTTGATTATCATGTCGGCCGTGGCATACACATCCTCGATGGTCGGCAATATCGTCGCGCCGGCATCCTCGTATTCATGGTTGCCGAATCCGCTCCCCTCGCCGGCGTGGTCCTGCACATAGACCTCATGGCCGTGGTTCACGAGTTCCTTAACGCCCGCCGGTGTCGCACCCACGCGGTTCTCGTTGTTCTTGATCTCTTTTGGAATTCCGATTTTCATGGTCTGTCCTCCTTTTAGTTTTTAAGGTTTCTAACAGTGTTTTTCGTCTCGATTTCCAGTCACGCGGCCTGACTCGTCACACCGCGTTTCTTCTCGGTAAAATTAGAATTTTATTTCATCTTTTGCAACACATCGCAACACTTTTTTTGTCCAATAGGCGAAAATAAACTAACTTTGTGGTTTAAAACTGCAATAATCGTAAATTCACGGTTTTTCAAAACTGCAATTATGGAAAACAACGATAAGAAAAAGATAGTGCTGAGTGGCATCCGCGCCACCGGCAACCTGCATTTAGGCAACTATTACGGTGCTCTGCGCAACTTCGTGCGCATGCAGAACGACTACGACTGCCGTTACTTCGTGGCCGACCTCCACGCCCTCACCACGCATCCCGATCCGAAGATGCTGCACGAGAACGTGAAGGACATCTTGGCGGAATACTTAGCCGCGGGCCTGGACCCCGACAAGAACACCATCTACGTCCAGAGCGACGTACCCGAGATATCGGAGATGTACCTGCTGATGAACATGCACGTGGGCATCGGCGAACTGATGCGCACCGCTTCGTTCAAGGACAAGGCGCGCAAGGCTCTTGGCATCCATTCCGAGGGCGACGAGATTGAGAAGGAAATCATCGGCAACCAGACCAACCAGCGCGTCAATGCCGGTTTGCTGACCTATCCCACCCTGATGGCCGTGGACATCCTGATCCACCACGCGGACCTCGTGCCCGTAGGCAAGGACCAGGAACAGCACCTGGAGCTGACACGCCGCTTCGCGCGCCGCTTCAACTCGTTCTATAAGACGGAATATTTCCACGAGCCTTTCAACTTCAACTTCGGCGCCGCCGCCGTCAAGGTCCCCGGACTGGACGGATCGGGCAAGATGGGTAAGAGCGAGGGCAACTGCATCTACCTTATCGACGACGAGAAGACCCTGCGCAAGAAGGTGATGCGCGCCGTCACCGACGAGGGTCCCAAGACTCCGGACAGCCCCGTCAGCGAACCAATCGCCAACCTGTTCACCTTGATGGATTTGGTATCGGAACCCGAGGTGTGCGCCCACTTCCGCCAGGCTTACGCCGACTGCTCCATCCGCTACGGCGACCTCAAGAAGCAGCTGGCCGAGGACATACTGAAAGTCACCCTCCCCATCCGCGAGCGCATCCTCGACATCCGTCAGAACGACGAGTATCTGTCCAAGGTGGTGCGCCAGGGTGCCGAACGTGCCCGCGAGACAGCGTCCAAGACACTGGCCGACGTGCGCGAGATAATGGGTATCAAACGTTTCTAAGCCACACTATTCCGACCCTGTAGATGGTTCTGAACTGGATCTGGATCGCCTTCTTCGCCCTGGCTTTCGTCATGGCGTTGGGACGCACATGCTTTCAGGGCGACCTGGACGTGTGGAGCCAGATCATGAACGCCTCGTTCGACCAGGCGGCATTCGCTTTCGAGGTGTCGCTCGGCCTGACCGGAGTGCTAACCCTATGGCTCGGTATAATGAAAATAGGGGAACGGGCCGGAGTAATCGAATTTTTCGGCCGTCTCATCAGTCCCTTCTTCTCACGCCTGTTTCCCGGCATCCCGAAAGGACATCCGGCAATGGGAGCCATCTTCATGAATATCTCGGCCAACATGCTGGGGCTTGACAACGCAGCCACTCCGATGGGCCTGCGCGCCATGCAGGAGATGCAGAAGCTGAACGACCGAAAGGACACCGCCACCGACGCCATGATCATGTTCCTGGTACTGAACAGCTCGGGACTCTGCCTGGTGCCCATCAGCATCATGATGTACCGGGCGCAGGGAGGCGCGGCCAATCCCACGGATGTGTTCATACCCATACTTATAGCCACAGCCATAGCAACTTTGGTCGGCCTGGGAGCGTTGTGTCTTAAGCAGCGCATCCGCATGGACGGCGTGATATGGGCGTGGCTGGGCGGCATAGCGGCATTCGTGGCACTGGTCACCTGGTTCTTCTCCTCGCTGCCCGGCGACAAGGTGGGTACATACAGCACATTCGGCGCCAACTTCATCCTGTTCTGCGTCATCATGGCCTTCATCGGGGCCGGCATACGCAAGAAGCTGCGTGTATACGACGTGTTCATCGAGGGCGCGAAGGAGGGCTTCAGAACGGCGGTGATGATCATACCGTATCTTGTGGCCATTCTCGTGGCCATCGGGATGTTCCGGGCCTCGGGTGCACTGGACATCATCACCGGCGGCGTGGAGAACTGCGTGGCCTGGATGGGCTTCGACACGCAATGGGTGGGCGCGCTGCCCACCATGCTGATGAAGCCTCTGAGCGGCAGCGGCAGCTGCGCCATGATGCTGGACGTGATGCAGGCCAACGGAGCCGACGCTTTCGTATCGAAACTGGCCGCGGCCGTGCGCGGTTCGACCGACACGACTTTCTATATATTGGCGGTGTACTTCGGCTCCGTGGGCGTGTCCAAGACCCGTTACGCCGCAGGTTATGCACTTCTGGCCGACATCACGGGAGCAGTGGCCGCCGTTATCGTGGCCTATATATTCTGGGGGTAAAACATTTAAGATTATGTTGAAGAAAACAATATTCGTCACTCTGAGCCTGCTGTTATTGCTGGTGACTCCGTCCATCTCTGCACAGAACGCGGCCAACCGATCCGACGAGCCGACCGAGACCGAAAAGAAAAATGAGAAGGACACGGTTCGGAAGATACTGTTCATCGGCGATTCGATGACCGGCTGGCTTGCCGAGGCGCTGAACGGCTACGGCAAACAGAACGGCTTCGATGTCGCCACCGTGGTGTGGGACGGATCGACCATTCAGAAATGGGGCAAATCGCCCAGACTGACCCAGATCATCGAGCAGCAGGATCCCGACGCCGTGTTTGTCAGCCTCGGAATGAACGAGCTGTTCGACACCAAGCCGGAACATCTTAAGGGCCCGCTCAACGACATAGTCAAGGCCGTGGGCGACCGGCACCTGCTCTGGGTCGGCCCTCCGTCATGGAACGGCAAGACGCAAGGGGGCATTCTGAACAAATGGTTAGACGAACAGCTTGGCGGAGACGTGTTCTTCCGCAGTTTCGACCTGAAGCTGCCTCGCCAGAGCGCCAGCAACGTCCATCCCTCGCGTCAGGGGATGATAGACTGGGTGGATGCGATCATCGACTGGATTCCCGAACACGCCTCTTTCGGACTTCCGGGCTACGACAAGCCCGCCGGCCAGAAGATGGTGCGCCCCAAGACATTCATCTACAAACGCATGAAGGAATCCCTCTGACCTCTGACCACGTCACTCATAACTCATAACTCATAACTCTGACCTCGTACTTATGCCAAAGCCCAAATACAATTCACTGCTGGTCAACGGCAAGGATTATATGATGATAATCGTAGGCCTTCTGATCTATTCCGTAGGATTCACGGCCTGCATACTTCCACATAAGATAGTGATCGGCGGTCTGTCCGGTGTCGGCACCCTTGTGTATTTCGCCACCGACGGCATGATCCCTGTGGCCGTCACCAGCTACGCCTGCAACCTGTTGCTGCTGGCGTGCGCCTACAGGATAGTCGGCAAGAAATTCGTATTGCGCACTATTTTCGGCGTCACCGTAGTTGCCTTAGGCATAGGCTGCACCGAGAATTTCTTCATGTCCATCGGACATCCGTTGATTCCGGACCGCGTGGTCAGCGTCGTGTTGGGAGGCATCTGCTGCGGCATCGGCATCGGAACGGCGTTCATCCACAACGGTTCGTCGGGCGGCACGGATATCGTGGCCGCCATGGTGTCGAAGGTCAGCAATGTCAGCATCGGACGCACCATGATATACATGGACTTCTGCATCATCTGCTGCTCGATGTTCCTACCATTCGAAGGCACGTTCGAACAGCGTGTGGAGGCCCGGATCCCCACAATAGTGTATGGCGTCATGGTCACTTTCATAGCCAGTTACGTCACCGACCAGATCATCAACGGCAACCGCAAGGCCACGCAGTTCATGATATTCTCGTCGAAATGGAAGGAAATAGCCGACGAAATTCTTGTTGACGCCCATCGCGGTGTAACGGTTATCGACGGACAGGGATGGTACACGAAACACGACCAGAAGATCCTCATAGTATATTGCCGTAAGATCGAGTCCGTGACCATCTTCCGCATCGTGAAGCGCATCGACGAGGATGCCTTCGTGACTCAGGGCGCGGTCAACGGCGTCTACGGCAAAGGCTTCGACCACGTCAAGATCAAGATGAAGTCCCAGGCTCCGAAAGTCCCCGCCTCGGACGACGCCTCGGCCCAGTCCCCCACTCACCGCATCCGCCGCTCCTCCGCCGAAGAGTAAAGTTCGATGTCCGGATCGCGCTTCCACCAGGTCAACTGTTTCTTGGCGTAGACACGGGTGTTCTTCTTGATGCGCTCTATGGCGGTGTGACGGTCCATCGTGCCGTCGAACATGGCGAACATCTCCTTGAGGCCGACGGTGTTCAGCGAATTCAGATGCCGCATGGGATAGACGCGCCGAGCTTCCTCCTCCAGGCCGGCCTCCACCATGGCGTCCACGCGCCGGTTGATGCGGTCGAACAGCTGCTCGCGCGGCATGGTCAGGCACATCTTGCGCACCTCGAACTCGCGCTCCTTCCGCTGCCCGGTGCGAAGCGATGTATAGCTCTGTCCCGAGGCACGGATTATCTCCACGGCGTGAAACACCCGCTTCATGTTCTTGCGGTCTACCTCATTGTAATATTCCGGGTCGAGACGCGCCAACTCGCCAAGCAGCCATTCGTCTCCCCTCCCGTCATGCTCGGCCTTCAGTCCCTGCCGTATTTCGTCCGGCACCGTGGGCAACTCGTCGATGCCGTGACAGAAGGCGTCGACATACATCATCGAGCCGCCGCACACCACTACCGACCCACGTTCCGCTATAAGTCTGCGGGCAATGCTCAGCGCGTCCTGCTCAAACATCGCGGCGCTGTAATATTCCTCCAACGGCAGGAAGTCTATGAGGTGATGCCTTACGGCCGCGCGTTCCTCGTCGGTAGGCATTGCCGTGACTATCGGTATACCGGTGTATATCTGCCGGCTGTCGGCGCTGATTATCTCGGTGCCGAGCTGACGGGCCAGGCGTACGGCAAGGGCCGACTTGCCCGAGGCAGTCGGCCCTGTTATGACGTATGCGGTTCCTTTCACGCTTTCTCCGCTACAATCCTGCAGATGTTCACAATCACGTCCGCGGCCTTCTCCATGGACTGGACGGGCACGTACTCGAAACGGCCGTGGAAGTTCTCGCCGCCGGCGAAGATGTTGGGACACGGCAGACCCTTGAACGACAGCTGCGCGCCGTCCGTACCGCCGCGGATGGGCTGCACCTTGGGCGTTACGCCTGCCTCGAGCATGGCCTCCTTCACATAGTCTATGATGTGCATCACAGGCTCGATCTTCTCGCGCATGTTGTAGTACTGGTCCTTGATCTCGACCGTGCAGCAGCCGGGATACTCGGTGTTGGTCTTGCGCACCAGGTGCTCTATCTCGCGCTTGCGGCTCTCGAAGCGGTTGCGGTCGTGGTCGCGGATTATGTATGTCAGCGTGGTCTGCTCCACATTGCCCTCGATGCCGACCAAGTGATAGAAACCTTCGTAACCCTCGGTGTGCTCCGGCGTTTCCCAGCGGGGCAGCATCTGGATGAAGTTGCCGGCCACGCGGATAGAATTCACCATCTTGTGCTTGGCGTATCCGGGATGCACGTTGCGCCCCTTGATGGTCACCTTGGCCTGTGCGGCGTTGAAGTTCTCGAACTCCAGCTCGCCCACGGCACCTCCGTCCATGGTGTAGGCGAAGTCGCAGCCGAATTTCTCGACGTCGAACTTATGCGCGCCGAGTCCGATTTCCTCGTCGGGATTGAAGCCCACGCGTATCTTGCCGTGCTTCACTTCGGGATGCTGCTGCAGCCATGCCACGGCGGTCAGTATCTCGGCGATGCCGGCCTTGTCGTCGGCGCCGAGCAGAGTGGTGCCGTCAGTTACAATCAGGTCCTGGCCCACATAGTTCTTCAGCTCGGGGAACTCGGCGGGATCAAGATTGTATTCCTCGTTCAGCTTGATTACGCCGCCGTCATAATCCTTGACGATGCGGGGCTTCACATGCTTGCCCGACATGTCGGGGCTTGTGTCCATGTGTGCTATGAAACCTATTGTCGGTATTTGTCTGTCGGTATTTGCGGGCAGCGTGGCCATCAGATAGCCGTTGTCGTCCAGGTCCACGTCCTGCAGACCCATGCCTTCAAGCACCGTCTTCAGGTACCCGGCAAATTCCATCTGACCCGGCGACGACGGCGTCATGTCCGTCAGCTCGTCGCTCTGGGTGTCGTACTTCACGAAATCTAAAAATCTTTCTGTTACTGTCATGGCTATCTAATTTGCGTTCTGTTTTGCCACAGCAAGCCGTAATGCCCGGCTGTACTTCTGTTTTTGTTGCACAAAATTACCTATTTATCGGCGCATTAACACATACTTAACAATTATTAACACCGCTATTGACATTAATTATATTTTTTGTATTAATTTTGCAAACAATTTTACGTTAAACCATAACATAGGATAACATAAACAACAAAATAAATACAGTATGAACAAAACGATTATCGCGATTGCGGCGGCTATGGCCGTCGGAAGCGTATCGGCGCAGGCGAAGGTTCCCCATGGCACTTCGGATGCGCTGTTCCCCTACATGCCCAAGGCCCGTGCCGAGGTGTGTCAGGATGGCTTCGGCAAACCCGACGCATTTCAGGCCAAAGCCCCCAAGGGCGCTGTCAAAGTGGGAGCGTTCAAGACGCTCAATCCCAACGTGCTCTCCAAGAGCAGCGAGTCCGGATATCTCAACGCGCCTGACGGTTCGACCTGGTTTTTCTCCATCGATTACAAGACAAGCGAGACCAACAGTATCCAGGGATTTAAGATCACCGTATTCGACAGCCAGCTCCAGGAAGTCGGATCAGTGGAGGATGAGATTCAGCTCGGTGAAAACGAGACCCGCGTGGCACAACTCAGTATCGGTCCCGATCTGACTCAGAAATTCTTCAACTACGACAACAGCTACGAAATCATGATCGGTGTTGCCACCAACACCACTGCGTATGTCAACAACTACCGTACGCGCGTATACTCCATCGGCAAGAACGAGCCTGTCACCACAATCGACGGATACTACTGCTCGGCTGTAAATGCTGCAAAAGACGCATGGTCGGAGGATTTCTACATCACTTTCTACACCTCCGTCGAAACAGAGACTCCCGAGGTGAACGGCATCGAGAATCATCTTGACAACCGTTTCGTCACATATAAGAAAGCAGGTAAGAAAGCAGGATACAGCGGAATGGGCGATCCGGTGATCGATGTCCGTTTCCCGGAGATATGCACCACCGGTGCGGATGCGATTCCGGTCCTGTCGGTCGTAAACGACGGGAAGCCCTGGATTTCCTTCAGCCATCTGAAGCATTGCTGGTTTGAGGATCCATACGATTACTCCAACGAGAATCCCGCCGCCGACAACGAGATGATAGTAGACGTGTACACCACAGGCAGCGGATGGAACGCCGCAATGGAAAAATACAGTACCACCACTTTCCCCCTGGACACCAATGCCGACGATCTCTTTTTCCTGTATCACGGCAACTTCCAGTATGACAACGACCTGAACCTGACACTGAGCGGAGACGGCACTCCAAGTCTGTACATCACCAAGGCTCATTCCATCCAGGGCGGCGACACGTTCAGCTATGACTACACTGTATACAGTGCCGCACCCAAAGGAGAGACTGCAGCCGGAGTAAAGAAATTCGACTTGGCCCAAGGCGTGAGCGGCGGTACGTTCATGACGGACATACCCGGGTTCGCTCCCCAGGTCATGTTCATCATACCGGACGGTGACGGCGACGTATTCTTCCAGTTCGTAAACGTAAACAACGGCCAGGTGGAGCATGAACTGAACGCCAATTTATCGGACGAAGACCCGAACATATCGCTCACCGCCAACACCGACCGTGTGGCAGACAAGGATTCCTACCTTTACTACGCTCCGCAGACCAGAGGTATGTCGGACGAGAACGACGACGTACATACTCAGATCGTATTCGTCGATCCCGAAGAGGGAACCATAGTACGCACGGACGATATCAACCTGGGCCAGAATGTGGAATTCGCACAGCTCTATACCGGTCCGGAAGCATTCGATCCCTACCTGTTCAACCTTGACTCAGACCGGGAATATATGGCACTGGTCAAGCGTAAGAAAGCAAGCGGCACCGGCATAGACGAACAGCTGATTATCCGCAGCACCGATTCCTCCAAGGCTCCCCTGCTTGAACTCGGCCCTGAAGAGGGCAAAGGCGACCTTGCCAACATCTTCATAGCCAACTACGGCTCCAAGTCGCCCAAACTCATTGTGACATACATGGACATCAGCGACTGGAAATACACCCTCCAGAGCTATGACCTGCCGCTGCAACTGTTCGAAAACGGAGACGGAACGGCCGAGAATCCTTACCAGATCAGCACCGTAGGCGGTCTGAAGCAGCTCATATCCGCTCCCGAGGCCCATTACGCCATCGTCAGCGACATCGACGCTTCCGGTTATCCGCTGGACATCAAAGACTTCGAATTCACCGGCTCGCTCGACGGACGCAATCACGTAATCAGCAATCTGAGCCTGACCGGCCGCGCGCTGATTCCTCAGCTTAACCGCCCCGCAGACACGGCCGAAGGCGTATCAGCCAATTCAGATGACCTTGCGGGAACCGTGCGTAATATCAATTTCGTAAACGCGTCGCTCAAGAACGCGGCTTCGGGCCAGGGTCTGCTTGTAGGCACGATGTCCGGAGGCGTAATCGAGAACGTGCACGCATACGAATCGACAGTTCAAGGCGACGATGACTTCGGAGGTCTTGTCGGTAAAGCACGTGTATACGCCAGCATCAGCGGAAGCTCGTTCCAGGGCAACCTGATAGGCGGCGAGGAATCGTCGACCATAGGCGGTATCGCAAGCTCTACCATGACATCGGCCACCATACAGGCCTGCGCGTTCAAGGGCAGTATCACCGCCGGTTCCGGCATAGGCGGCATCGTTGGCGATCTGGGCAATAACGCCGGCAAAATCAGCGACTGCCACGTCAACGCCGCAATCAAGGGCAAGAACACCATCGGCGGCATCGCCGCCACCAGCGGCCGCTCGCTTATCGAGAAGTGCCATGTACAGGGCAGCATCGAGGCTACCGAGGCTCCGCGCTGGGGCGGAGGTCCCTGCGTGGGCGGTATCGTTGGTGATCTGCAGCCCGACTATGGCAGCCTGAACCCCGACGAGCCCGACGAGCCAACCGCTCCTTCGTTCGCCGTACAGGGTTGCTACGTCAATCTCTCGTCACTCGCATATACCGGAACTCCGGCCGAAAGCGAGGAATTCCCCGGCCAGAACGACACGATGCACCGCATCGTAGGTAAAAGCGTGGTCAATAACGAGCCCGAACCAATCGACTGGGATTATGATAACGACGAGCCAATCTACAGCGACGAACCCGTGGCTCCGGATGCAGGCCTGGCCAACAACTATGCCGTTGCCACTCTGACAGTAGGCAGCGACAAGATCGAGGCCGCAGCCACCAGCACCGAAGGCGCTTCCGTAGCCGCCGACGAAACCGGCATCTCCTTCTTCCAGGAGCTGGGCTGGAATTACGGCAACGACACCGAGAATCCCTGGAACATGACGGGCGACCAGTTCAACCCGACACTGTACTTCGAGGGCGGTCTGCTGATCTTCACCCCCTCCGAGGTTACAATCGAGGCTGAAAAGGAAGTGACCCTCCATCTGCAACTCGTAGGCGAAGGCATCACAGATGAGATGATAGAGGGCTTCACGTTCGAGATAAGCGACGAGTCCGTAGCCGAGGCCGGTGACATGGGCATCGAGAACGGTGAGATCTTCATCGTGATCAAAGGTCTGAAAAAAGGCACCGCCAACATCACCGCCGGCATCGCCGGCAAGCAGACCCAGGCCAGGATAACCGTCAACGCCGCTCAGTCCGGCGTAGGTTCGATCGAGATCGAGTCCGCAGGCAACATCAGCTTCAACGGCAACGCAGTCTCCGCGCAGGGTTGCGCCATCAGCGTATTCTCCACCACCGGAACGCTTGTGGCCGCAGGCAGCGACACCGTATCCCTGGACAATGTGGCAGGCGGCATCTACATCGTGACCGCCACGGACGCCAAGGGCCACCGTTCCTCGCTCAAGATCCGCCTTTAATCAGAATTCGATCAGTCTTTAAGACAAATCGTACAAGGAGGCCGCGCGATGTGCGCGGCCTCTTTTTGTATGTTTGCTTTTTTTATATTTTATTCACCAAACTACTATTGACAGACGTACCCGTTTATACTAATTTTGCACTCGGAAAATCAGGACCATTAACTTTACTACATCAAAACACACAACTACTACATCAAAACACACAACTACTACTCCAAAACACACAAATACATCAAAACACACATTTACATCAAAACACACATTTACATCAAAACACACATTTACCCCCATTTATTCGAACAATCATTCATCATTCCAATATTCCAATCATCCCCATTCAAAATTATCAAAATTACCCAATTCCATAACAGGTTTATACAACAAACAATGAGAAAACAATTCTATTTGACAGGCATCGCCCTGTTAGCCGCCGGCACGCTGCTGTCGTGCAGCAACGAGAACGAGCCTGCAGGCGGCAACACCGGGTCTGCCGGCTTCATCGCCATCAACATTCTGGCGCCCAACAGCAACGCCACACGCGCTACTGACGGTGGCTTCGTTAACGGCACCGAGACTGAAGGCAAAGCCGACAAAGGGATATTCCTGCTGTTCGACGCCGCCGGCAATCAGGTAGGCCGTCCCCAGGAGCTGACCCTGACCCCTTGGGCCGGTCCCGGCAACCCCAACGTAGAGAACATGTCGTCGGCCGTCCTCGTGGTCGAGAACCAGAAGGACATCGCCACCACCCACGTGCTGGCCATCCTCAACGCTCCCGCCGACGCTGACTTCGCAGGCAAGACCCTGACCCAGGTAATCGGCATAGCCGGCGACTACAGCGGGACCGACAACGGTTTCGTAATGACCAACTCCGTATATAACGAGGGTGGCAATACCGTGACCGCCACACCCATAGCCGGACACATCGCCGCAAGCGCCGAGGCGGCGAAGAACAACCCCGTGGAAATCTACGTGGAGCGCGTTCTGTCCAAGGTCCAGACCTCCGTACTCTCCAACGTTGAGGGTTCCACCATCACCGTCAGCGGCCAGACAGTGACCGTGAAGCCTGAGATTGTAGGTATCGAGGTGGCTAACGTGGCTCAGAACTCCAACCTGGTGAAGAACATCAGCGGCATCAACTTCAGCTGGAACTGGAACGACGCCGCCAACAAGCGTTCGTACTGGGCAACCACATCCAACACCGAGTTCAGCAACCAGAGCTGGAACACCATCGGCGGCACTTCCGCAGCCAAGGCACAGAACTTCTATGTGCAGGAGAACACCGGCGACACCAAGACTTCGGTGCTCGTGACCGGCCGGCTGAAAGACGAGAACGGCGAGGCACTGAGTTTCGTGAAGTACGCAGGCCAGTTCTATACTCCCGCCGGAGCCATGAACATCATGGCCAACGTGCTGAAGAACGCCGGCTACCGCATCAACAACGGCACCGAGTCCGTGACCATCGCTCCCGAGCAGCTGAAGTGGGCGCAGCCCGCAGGCATCGAGTCATGGCAGACCGTGGCTCAGCTCGCCACCGCAGAGGGAACCGTATTCACCAAGAACGGCGAGACCGTTTCGGCTACTGAAATCAACACCTTCCTGACCGGCAACGCATATCGCGTGAAATTCTGGACCGACGGTATGGCATACTGGTACGTGAACATCGAGCACTTCGGCACCGACGCTGCCGGCAACGCGCTGAACGGCATCGTGCGCAACCACGTCTACGACCTGTCGCTGAACAGCCTGAAGGGCCTCGGAGTGCCTGTGTTCGATCCCGAGCGTGACATCATCCCCGACATCCCCGTGGACGAGGACGGTTTCTACATCGCCGCGCGCATCAACATCCTGAAATGGAAGGTCGTAAGCCAGGACGTAAACTTTGAATAATATCCATCTGATCAAGGGATCCTGATTCTAATCCTTCGGGGCGCGTCCGTGCGGCCATTGCGTGCCGTGCCGGCGGGCCCCGATACTATCAAAAACGCACATTATACCTGACGGTCCCGGGACCGTCAGGACTACATTACCTACTTCTCACACATTATGCCCCCTTTTCTCAAACATACTCTGACAGGACTTGCCGCGGCGATGTCGGTCATGCTGTCAGGATGCGACGCCGGTATTCTGGAAGACGGCGTGCCTTGCGATCCCTCGCATTCGCTGACATTCCGTTACGACTACAATATGCTGTACACCGACATCTTCAACGATGCGGTCACCTCCATTCAGGTATGGGGGTTCGACACGGACGGGCGTCTGGCATGGACCCGCTCGAAAGAGGGCGCCGCCCTGGCCCGTCCCGACTTCTCGATAGGCCTTGACGACATTGAGCCGGGCACCTACACCGTAGTGGCATGGGGCGGCATCGGCGCGGGACTCCGCGACCGCGACTTCATCGTGCCCGACTTGGAAATAGGCGACCATATCAGCGACCTTACATGCAGCCTCTACACCGAGGTGCCCAACGTCTCCGACACCGACCTTAAGCCTCTGTTCTTCGGACGGCTGGAGAATGTGGTGGTCCATCCCAAGGCGTCGGAGCCGAGGCCCGGCACGCTGTATAATTACGAGGTGCCGCTGCTGAAGAACACCAACCACATATACATCATCCTGCGCGACGAGCGCGGCAAGGACATCACACTCGACAATTTCGTCTACACCCTGTCCGAGAGCAACGGCGTGATGAGCCACCGCAACGAGCTGCTTGATTCGGAGACCATCTCCTACACGCCCTGGCAGCAGCAGATTGGCGTGCTGCAGACCCGCGACTCACAGGCGGGTCAGAAGGTGGCGCTGGCGGATATAACGACGGTACGCCTGATGGACGAACGCGACAATCAACTGGCTATCCGCGGCACCGACAATGTCTCGATAGCCGACTTCCCTCTCAACGACATCATACTCCGATACAAGGAACTGCAGTATCCCGGCATGTCGGACCAGGAATTTCTGGACCGTCAGGACGAATACGTGGTGGAGCTGCCCGTAACCGACGGCCGATGGCTCGGAGCATACCTATACATCAACGGCTGGAAGATTGTGCTCCAGGACATAGACTTTGAACAATGAAACGACATATATACAACATCTTCGCACTCTGCGCCGCAGTCATGGCCTTAGCTTCGTGCGCGGGTCATGACTCGCCCTACCACGGCGGCGCCGGCGGCCTGTACTCCATGACGCTTACCCTCGATCCCGGCTCGCTCGGAACCAGGGGCACCCGTGAGTTCATAACCGGCGAGGAAGATGGCGTCGGCTTTGACCGCATGATCCTGACCGGGTCCGTCAACGCGGCCCTGTACACATATTCCGGCAAAGGCCTTGAGCTTGCGGCACGCATAGAACCTTATTACGACGCTGCCACCGTCACTCCGGACGGACTCGTGCTGCTGTCGGGCAGTATAGCGCCCGTCATCGACATCGACCGCCTGAAAAGCGAGTCCGTCAAGCTGATGGTGACAGCCAATTCCGATTTTGATTTTGATTCGCCCGAGTCCATGACATTCTCCAAGGGTGGCGCTTTTTCTGATTTCGACGCCATCCCGATGTGGGGAGCCAAGGACATAAGTCTTGGCTCCCTGACTCCGGGCACCGCATTCGACGCGGGCACCGTAGACATGCTGCGCGCCATGGCCGCCATCGAGGTGCTGTGGCCCGAGGACATGCGCGGTTCCCGGCTCGTTTCGGTCCGGGTGGACAACGCCGCGGAGTCGGGGTGCGTGGCACCCTCGGGGTGGAACACGCATCTGAATACATCGGCCATAAACAACGCCGATCCTTTCCGTCACAAAGCCGACACAGGGCTGTCGACATTATATACTGAAGCCGCGGACGGAAAGGCACGCATATATCTGCCCGAATCGCTTAACGTGGCCGAGACACCGGTAGCCGTCAATGTCAACTACGTCACCGCCGAAGGGGAGCCGATGTCCGGCCGGATACTCATAGCCCGATACATCGACGGCAAGCCCGACATGACGACCCTGTGGAACGTGCGCCGCAACCGCATATACCGCTTCAACATCGTGGGCATCCCGAGTCCCGATATTCCGGGAGCCGAGTTCGAATGGGAATTCCGCATCAACGACTGGATTCCCGGCGACGACATACTGATTGAGGAAGACTGAAGGATAGTTTAAAAAGTTGAGAAAGTTGAGAAAATGCCCAAATATATCAGACATATACTTATAGGGCTTTGCGGTATGCTTGGGGGCGCTGTCATGATGTCGTGCGCCGACCGCATGCCCGAAATGCCCGGAGCTTCCGATCCGACCGAGGGCTACTTCTTCGTGCTGGACACCGGTTACGGCCGCGGCACCCGTGCGTCGGTCACTTCCGACTGGAGCACAGTGGCCGACGAGGGGGACATCGTCGGGGCTTTCAACCTCGGCAACGCCTCCGATCCGGAGAACGTGCGCTACTCAGTCAGGAACGTTGCCGACCGTCAGGTGCTCGTTCCCGCGGTGGAAGGCACCGAGCTTACCAAACAGACCACCGACTATCTGTTCTATTATCCTTACGATCCGGAAATGACCATGGAGAAGGCCCGCGATCTGAAGCATTCCGTAATGGTGGACCAGCAGCAGGACGGCGCGTTCGAAAGCTCGGACCTGCTGTGGGATGTAGCGCATGCTTCCGACACTAAGTGCCTGGTGGCGCTGGACCATGCCATGGCGTCCATAACGGTCATCGCCCAGGCCGAGGGTAACGACTTCTTCAACAACGTTAAGATTCTCGGCCAGCCACTCTCGGCTTCGGGCATAGACCTGACCGCTGACGGCCCGGACGCGTTGAGTTATGACACGGATGAGGGCGCGTCCGACATAACGGCGCTGTACGCTCCCTACTCCACCGACGCCGACCATTACCGGGCCGTTGTGCCGGCCAACCGAACCATCCCGTCCGGGACCAGGATAATAAGTCATTACAGCCGCGACGGCGTACACGAATACACGCTGCGCCGGGACCTGGAGCTGCTGCCGGGGCGCAACTACGTGTTCACGCTGTTGCGCAGTAATTCGCCGTCGCCCGATGTGACCGACGACGATTCGTGGGTGCTCGACGTGCTCGATCCGCAGACGGGGCAGCCCGTGGGGCTGCTGTGCCGCGAATATCTGCGCTGGAACCAGACGGACACAAAATGGGAGGGTTTCGACGATCCTACATATCCCGGCGGTCCCGACGGCCCGATGCGCGTCAACTCACAGGCCTGGGTGTTCTATAACCTGCAGCCCGACGGCAGGACGCCCGACCTCTCCGAAGGCACCGTGCTGCGCTTCGTTTACGACGTGCGCAAGAACACATTCAGCGGCATAGCCGATGACGAGGACGGCTACGCCTGGCCTAAACCTCACAACTACGCCGGACACGGCGCGGACAAACATTTCGGAATGTTTCTGGCCGACCACGGTCATACATGGAAAAGCTATGGCACATACGGCGCCAGCTCCGAGACCGGGACGGAATATTACATGCACGGCTCGCGCATCACCTGGGACGGCATAGAGAACAGGCTGTCGTCGTTCACGCTGCCGGAAGGTCTCAGAATCACAAATCAGACGGCCCGCGAGCAGGGTCATGTGGCCATACCCGCCGATGGGTCAAGGCCTTACGTGTCGTACGACCCCTATTCCGGAGCAACAGATGCTTCGGGGAATCGCGTGGGCTACACATTGCCACACTGCCTGGTCGACAAGCGAATCAACTCCGAAGGCAAGATGGAACGCCGTGCCTATCCTCTCGTCAAGATTGGCTTCAACCAGTTCTGGATGTCGAAGTCGTTCCGGGGCAAGACCCTGACGGACGGCACTCCCCTCAGATGTTACAACATAAAGAACGAGCCCGGCAAAGTATACCTGCATCCCGATCTGTATGCCCGATGGGAAATGCCGGTCCCCGTATCGGGATACGTGTATCCCATGCTGCCGCAGACATATATGGGCAGTTATTCCGGCGCCGACGCCATGGCCGACCCCTACACGGAATATCACGACGGCCTGCAGTATCCGGACCATATACTGGAAATGCCGTTGCTGTACAACTACCGCGCGATGCTTGAGCCGGGCCTCGTGCCGGAGTCGGACGAGAATATCGCCCGCTACAGGATTCCAACCATGACCGACTACACCTATCTGCACCATTACCTGGGCAAGCAGTCTACGGTGAAGCTGATGTCCAACCAGATACAGACCCGCAACGACTACGGCCCGCTTGAGTCGCCGCACGACGCCTTCATGAAGGGTAAGTATCTGTTCTTCCACGACCTGAACATGTATCCCGGCAATGTGTCCGGGTTCAACCTGAAATCGCACGGCCGTATATTCGGATACAACGGTCTGGCCAGCGAGGGCGACGGCAACTTCTTCATCTACCCCGGCAACATCGACGGCTCGTTCAGCATGTCGGAGTATATGAAGGGCATGACCGTGGTGTCGCATCACGCATGGAACTGCTGGGACCAGGGCAACGACGGCCTGATATTCATGCATGGATTCGTTAACCATAAGCCGTACAATTATCCCATAGGAGAGAACGGCGACCATACCTGGGACAAGGACAATCCCGACCGCTTCTCGCAGAATGCCGTGATGCGCTTCGCCACATTCGCGCAGGTGCGGTTCTTCCTGGAATTCAAGAACCAGAAGTATGTAACCGGCTCCGGCCCGGACACCCGCCGCCAGGCCACGCGCTCCCCATCGCAGTCACGCACCGTATACGTGCCCGTCGACATGTAGTTTGCTTATCTCGCCGTTTCTCGCTAACTTTGCGGTGATGAAACAGTTTTTAGTCATAGCATTGGTTGCCGCCGCGGCTATAGTGATGGCCGTAGGAATGAACCGCCGCGAAAAAGCGGAGCAAAGCGAGGAAAAACAGGAAACAGTCGCAGAGGCCCGGTCCTCTGCAGCTCAGAATAATAACGCCGCGAACCGGGACTTGGACCTGGTGCGCGGTTCGTCGTCCAAGGCCATCCGCAAGGATTACACTGGGTTCCGGCTGGCCTTCAATCCCGACAACCGCACGCCCGAATGGGTGGCGTGGGAACTGCTCGGATCGGAAACGGACGGCCCGGCGTCACGATCCAACAGTTTCTGGCAGGATGAGGATATCGAGAACTGCCCTACCACCGGCGACTACGCACGCTCCGGCTACGACCGCGGTCACCTATGCCCTGCCGCCGACCAGAAATGGAGCCCCGAGGCCATGAACGACTGCTTCGTCATGGCCAACATGTGTCCGCAAGACCATTCGCTGAACAGCGGCGCCTGGAACACGCTGGAAAACAAGGAACGCAACTGGGCCAGGCGAGACTCGGCCATCGTGATCGTGGCCGGCCCCATCTACGATAAGACCGACACCAAGCGCATCGGACAGGCCGGCGTGCGCGTGCCGGGCGCATTCTACAAAGTGCTGCTGGCTCCGTACGTTAAAGAGCCGCGCAGCATCGCCTTCGTCTATCCCAACATGTCGTCGCCCGGAAACATGGAGAACTACGTCACCACCGTCGACGAGGTGGAGAAACTGACGGGACTGGATTTCTTCTACAACCTGCCCGATTCCATCGAGAATAAGATTGAGGCCGTATCATCATTCCGCGATTGGAACAGACGCAACTGATAATGCAGCATACAGATTCCGAACGCACCATAGCCGCCATAGCCACGCCCGCAGGACAAGGCGGCATAGCCGTGATCCGCGTGTCGGGTCGCGAAGCCTTCGACATAGTGCAGAAGATGTGGCGCGCCAAACCTTTGGCGCAATGCGCCTCGCATACCGCGCATCTGGGCAATATATTGCAGGAAGACGGTTCTGAGCTGGACCAGGCCGTCATCACACTGTTCCGTGGACCGAATTCTTTTACCGGCGAGGATACCGTGGAGATATCTGTGCATGGATCAAGATGGATCCAGCGCGAGGCGTTGAATCAGCTTATGCGCTGCGGTGCCAAACCCGCCGGACCAGGAGAGTTCTCGCAACGCGCATTCGCCAACGGCCGCATGGACCTGGCGCAGACCGAGGCCGTGGCCGATCTGATCGCCGCCGAATCGCGCGCCGCACACCGACTCGCCCTCTCGCAAATGTCCGGCGCATTCTCGCGCAAACTAAACGAACTGCGCGAACAGCTCATCCATTTCGGCTCACTGCTGGAACTTGAACTCGACTTCTCGGAAGAAGACGTAGAGTTTGCCGACCGCACGCAACTGATCAATTCCGCAAAGGAAACACTGGCAGTTGTGCAGCGTCTTGCACTTTCATACCAATCCGGGCGCGCGTTTAAGGAAGGCGTGCCCGTCGCCATAGCCGGCGCGCCGAACGTAGGCAAGTCCACATTGCTGAACCGCCTGCTGGACTGCGACAAGGCCATCGTGAGCGACATTCCCGGCACCACGCGTGACGTAATCGAAGACACGCGCGAGATTGGAGGCATCCTGTTCCGGTTTATCGACACCGCCGGCCTCCACGACACCGCCGACACCGTGGAGCGCATCGGCATCGAGCGCGCCAAGGAGCACATCGACCGCGCCGCCGTCACCCTCTGGCTTATTGATCCCACGCAGCCCCTCGAAGCACAGCTCGCATCCATCACAGCCACATCTGAAGGCAAACGGTTTGTAATTCTGACGAAATCGGACCTCAGCGACGATGCTGTCACAGATCGGATTCTCGCGGCCTTACCCGAAGGCTGTCCCGTGATATCCATAAGCGCCAAGACCGGATTGGGCATCGATGAACTGGAATCGGAATTAGTGCGCACGGCCACGGCCGAGCATAATCCCGAGAACGAGCTGATGGTAACCAATGCCCGTCATTACGAAGCCCTGACGGCTGGCGCCGAATCATTGCAACGTGTTC
Organism: uncultured Bacteroidales bacterium; assembly: GCA_900542185.1. Lineage (GTDB taxonomy): Bacteria > Bacteroidota > Bacteroidia > Bacteroidales > Muribaculaceae > Lepagella. Next base: position 18,218 of record UQMZ01000001.1, on the reverse strand, counting down.
TTACCGGCCTTCAGACCGGCATTCCCACCGACTTCGTAGCCCAGGACGTCCGTGAAGCCCTGCACCACCTCGGCCTCGTCACCGGCGCCGTCACCACCGCCGACCTCCTCACCTCCATCTTCTCCCACTTCTGCATCGGCAAATGACAGAATTGTCAGAACCTTTAGCTCGGCGAGGCTTGACCGAGCCAATCCGTCACAATCCATCACAACCTTTAGCTCGGCGAGGCTACGCTGAGGCAATCCGTTAGTACAGCGTGCTTTACAACACGCTTTTTTAATGCCCTTACTGACGGATTCTAACGGATTCTGACGCCTTTTTCGCCCATTTTTGTATCCCGGTTGTATTTCGCCATCGACCGAGATTGAAAGCGCGAGATAAGTGATGAATGATTTACACGTCAGTACACGTCGATACACGCCCATACACGCTTTTGGCATAATAATTGGCAGAATAACCACTTATGAGATGAATTGCCGTAAAAAGAGAAAAAGAGGCAGAAGTCTGTAACACTCAACACAGAAAAAAAATGAAACGAGAATTTGACAATTCCCCGGAGAATTTTCTCCAAAACATCGCTGACGACCTCAGCGCTATCAGCGGCACGTGTGCCGAAATCAAGGAGACGCAGCTCAACAGCGCCACTTTCATCTGGCAGGAGTCGCGTATCGAACAGACCCGCATCTCTGACATCAAGTATCACTACATACTAATGCACGGCGGCGTCAACTCCGAGGGCCTGGACAGCATCCAAAGCTGGTTCCGCGACCCGGAGCGCGTCAAGCAAATCGAATCGGAGGTGAAAGCGTACGAAGACCGTGTGCACGTCATCGCTTTAGCGCTTGCGAAGCAAGAAACCGCCCGCGCTCTCGACCAGAAACAACGCCTCGAAGAAATAATCAACGAACTCATTTCCCAAAACACCAACAAAAATTCCAGCCGATGAAATGCAAAGCATTCGCGAGTCTGCTTGAAGCGCATGTCGGGCATAGCCCAGTGCGCGGTGGCAAAGCCATCAAGACTGACCGCAAAACAGCCAACAACTTCAACCAGCTCCTCTCCCGTGTGAAATCCATCTTCGGCCGCAAGGCTACTCCGGCGACAGCCCCACCTCCCCATACGGAGCCGCCCACCGACCTTTCGGTCATAAGCGACCCTCGCCTCAGCGCGGCCTTCGCCGACATCGAGAAATATCTCGCCGAGAATTACAGCACTCCGACAGACAAACTCAGCTATCAGGATTACGCCAACGGCGCAAGCTTCTTCTCGAAAGACGCAACCTTTGCCGTGTCGCTCGTAATCCTGACGACCGCAGGCGGAGCCGGCCATCTCCCCGACAACGTGCTATTGCTCGGCGGAGTCACCTCTACCAACGATGTAAAATGGCTCGTCGCCGAAATGAGAAAGTTCACCAACTTCCTCATGCAGCTCTGCCCCAAGCACCGCATCCAGCACCTCGCCTTTGCCTTCGACAAGACCGATAGTGACGACCCCCACTTCGTCAAAGAAGCCGACGTCACCTGCCTCCGCCTCTACTAATCCCTAACCTTTCCCAACGCCCCGTCAAGACTCACCCTCTTGCCGGGGCGTTCTCTGTCAATATTTTTTTCGATGAGAAATATGGAGAAAAATGCGATATTTAGAGATTGTTTTCGTATCTTTGCAGTCTATAATGCTTAGCGATGGAAAAATTAAATAGAATAAAAGTCGTTTTGGTAGAAAAAGACATTTCTCAGACAGAATTGGCAGAACGAATTGGAAAGAGTTTCAGTACGGTTAATGCCTATTGTTGTAATCGTCAGCAACCATCATTAGAGATTCTTGCTGAGATTGCAAAAGTACTATCTGTTAGTTTAAAAGATTTAGTTGTCGAAACCACAGAATAGAAAATACTATTTTCTAACTAATTGCGATGAAGTCAAAAGCAAATATTAAAATCGGCTTGGTTGACGCAGATCTCTTGCACGGAGGAACACGTCATCCCAATCTCGTATTGCTTAAACTTGCCGGATTCCTTCACGATAATCATATAAATTTTAATCTGATAATTGATAGCAACGAGGACATATCTGAATATTCGTTCATTTACATATCGAAAGTCTTTTCCTTTACACCTGATCCACTATTCTACCTAAAAGCAAAAGGCACAAAAGACGAGCAGAAATTTAGATTAGGTGGGACCGGTGATTATGCCATTAAAAAGGATGTTAATGACTTTAAGGCAGCACGGACTCGCGATATGCATCAATTAGAATCTGATCCGTTTCTAAATACGTTGAAGAACTTTCGTGGAGGGAATCGAGATAAAGGAATTGATATGCGTCGACAAATGCCATATTATCATCTCTACGATGAATATATTGAACAGAAGATCTCTGAAGGCAGAAAACCGTCATATTATAATGACTATAAATATTACTCAATCGGCTTCCTGACAAGAGGTTGTGTTCGTCACTGTCCTTTTTGTGTCAACAAATTGGAGAATAAAGTGGTAAGATATTCAGAATTGGAATGGTTTCTTGATAACGAAAGAGATGAAAACGGTAAATTAGTACGCCCCTATATATATCTTTGGGATGATAATTTCCTTGCTTCGGATAGAGAAATATGGGAGCCGATGTTAGATGCCCTAATCGCAACGAATAGACCCTTCCAATTCCGTCAGGGGCTTGATGAACGTATTCTTGCAGAAAGTGAATACGGACCCATTATCGCCGAAAAACTCTCTAAATGCAAGTATCATGGTGATTTTATATTCGCATTTGACAATTGGAGAGATCGGGACAAAATTATAAAAGCACTTAGGATTTGGAAACACTATAATCCTAAGAAGTCTACAAAATTTTATCTGTTTTGTGGATATATGCTTAAAGCTGGCAATGATGAACAGTTATTTAATGACATTAAGATTCTGTTTGACAGAATACACATCCTGATGAAATATGGATGTTTCGGATATGTTATGCGACATGCAGACTACGAGAACCACGAATTAAGCAATATTTATGTTCAAATAGCCAGATGGTGTAATCAACCCCAGTTTTACAGATATATGTCGTTTTGGGAATACTGCTATCGTAATCAATCATTTTGGGAGCAGAAGACAAAACACCTCGATGTTCCCAATCAGATACCATTTGATGAATTTGAACGTAGATACAGAAGTGATTACTACCAGCAGCCAGGAATGAAACTATGCAAGACGATGCAAACGTTTATGAATTTTGTTGATAGCTTCCCTGAACATTATAACGAAATCATAATGATGTTCAACTATAAGCTTAGCGAACTTACTGAACCCGAATTATGGGCGAATAAATAAACCAATATAATGGAAGACCTAAATCTATACCATATATTATCAGCTCTTAACCAGTGTTCTGTGGAATCTGTGCAATCTGGCAATGGATTCTCAGCAATAGATCGTTATCTGCATACAGAGCGTCCAGTTACTGACGAGTTAGTAGATAAAATGATTCAAATTAATAATGCTGGAGGTGGTATAATACTTCTTGTTGGAAGCGCTGGCGATGGAAAATCTCACCTTTTGAGTAAAGTTAAAGAACTTGACCAAGAAAATTGGCCACCCGAAGCATTCTATAATGATGCGACAGCAAGCTATTCACCAAGCAAAACTGCAATTGACACACTGAAAAAAGGCCTTACAGATTTCTGCGATAATAATATCAATAGCACTACAAAACGAAAGGTACTGGCTATTAACCTCGGCAAACTAAATGCGTTTATCGATGACCCAGCTATTCTCGAGATGTATGGAGAAATCGCAAAGGCTGTGCGACCTCTTTTTGAGGGAAATGATAAGGCTCCGAATGAAACAGATAGAATAAAAGTCGTGGAGTTTTCGAATAAACAGATATTCGAAATATACCCATCCAAAGATGGATATAATGCTTTAGGCTCATCCTTTATGTCGCAAATTCTTAAAAAGGTTGTGGAAAAGGATAACGGGAATCCATTTTACAGTGCCTATACAAAAGATCTTGATAATAATGAGGTCAATCGAAAAAATCCCATTATTCTTAACTTTCAGCTGTTGATGTTGCCGGAAGTTAGGAAGTCCATAGTATTATTTGTTATAGAGGCCATTATTCGTTTCAATTTATCCATTACGCCCAGAGAATATCTCGACTTTATTTATTCTATACTTGTTCCCACCAACTATCCAGCTTATAATGAAAGAGACGCATTCTATGAGTCACTACTACCGTCTCTTTTTTTCAATGGCGGTAACAATACTATTCTTAAAGCGCTCTCAAAATTAGACCCTTTAAAGCACAGCAGTACTAGTCACGATTCAACCTTATCTCTTCTATTCACATCTAATTCAATTCCTGAAGATTTCCAAGGGCTGTTTTCCACGGCTCATATTCCTGATTATATACTTGCTCGTACAAATCAATTTTATGACAATAATGGGCGCGATATAGAACGTACAACGAAATTTTTATTCAGGCTCCAGCACCTGTTGAATTATCACTCCGAGAATAACACTTATGATTTATTTATAGATTCCCTTAAAACTGTATTTTCTCAGAATGAGGATAAGTACGGCGATATATATCAATTAGTTTCTACCGCTATTCCACGACATTACGGTTCATACGTGTCTAAACAAGATTGTATCCCTTTGAATATTCAAGGTGAAAAATACAAAATGTTTGCTCGATTAGAAATGTATCCGGAATGTCCCGTCGCCCGTTTCAATGAAGATAAAAACTATGAATTTTATCCATACTATAAACTCGTATGGCAAATACCTTCATATGGAAACGCAGAGTTAACTGTTGATTATTCTTTATTCGAATATTTGCATCAACTTACTTTAGGAAAATTATCTATTACTTATGAAAATGAAAAAAATATTCGTTTTGGGAATTTTGTAAGACATTTGGCCTCGATTAGCGATAAGTCTAAATGGATAACAATTGCCAATTCTAATGGCGAGGATCTCATCATGCGTGAAACCTTTAACCGAATTCAAATAAAATGAGAATAAATATAGACGCTTTTTGGGAACGTTATTATGACAAGAAAAAGAATAAACTTGTCGATAATTGGCAGGAAGGAATTCGTTTATTACCTTTCTCGTCGAACCCATCTTCTGCGGTTGATCGAGGCGCTGGAATTGAAGGTCCTACCGGCCTATTTTTTCGTATAAGGGGAAATGAGGCCATATCGGCTATAGAGAATCCACAAGATGCAATCCATGTTGTGGAGGATTATCTGCTGAATAAAATTCATTTAGATGGAACTCAAGCTCAGAGATTCATAGACATTATGAAAGACATTCTTTTCATAAATGGAACTTTGAATGTTACTGATACTTCATTCTTGAAATATTTGCCAATCGTTCCAACAGATGAATGTATACCCGTTAAAACGCGAAAAAAATATAAAGCCGGACAAACTAAGCTGGCAAATCTTTTATGCTCTTTCTGTAATGACGATATAGACTTCTCTGATCAAGATAGCAAGAACTTATTTACCAAAGTGCTAAAAGAAGCCTTAGGCAATTCTGGATCAGGTTTAGGAGATGGAATAAAGGCTTCGGAAGAATACTACACACTTCCTTATATAAAAGAAGCTTTTAATGAAGATTTGAAATGGCTTATCTCTTTAGACTCAAATATAACCATTAGACATATCCATCTATTTCTCCACTTCTATGTTTGCTATGAATTACTCCAATGTGTAGCAAAGCTAAAGTGTGAAAAACGCAATACGAATGAGACTGAACTATTTTATTTCATTCTGCAATCTGAAAAAGCATCAATTTCACATGATGGAGTTCGATGCTGGAAAGAGAAAATGCCTAAAAAGCTACTTGACAAAATTTTTGGACACAGTCAAGCATTAGATATAATCAATAGTGTGTTAGGAGGCTCAAGCGAGTTAGGAGGAAACCAAGTGGGTCTCTATCAGGAAGTGATGGCTCTTTTAGAAGAGAGTCCATTTGAAGATAATAAAGAAGACTGTGAGAAACTGCTTAGTATCTACCAAGAGGAAAAGCGTAAGGTATTTAGCAACCGTGCAAGTGAAAGTGGCTCCATTGGGGAGATTGACACTAAAGTTGATTCTTATGATGACTTCATCCGTAAATTGGAACAACTTTGTGTAGGACTTCAGTCACCGAGTTATATTTCTCGAATGAGAAAAAAATTTATTGATGTTTTAAGCATGAGATTTCTACAACTCAGACGAGGTAACTACATACTTACGCTTGACAATGAAATGCTATGTTTTTTGATTGCTATGGCCACAAAATGTGAGCGCGTCAAATTAGAAGACATGTATAAAAGTTTCAAACAATATGGGATTGTGTTCAATTTGGGAACTCGCAACGCCATTGAAGCATATCTCTTAAAGTTAAACCTTTTAGATCGGAAAAGTGATTCCGGGGAGGCTCAATATGTCCAAGTCGTTTTATAATTATATAGTAAAAGAACTTATAATTGGATGGTTTAGAAATCACAAGCCATCCAAGGGTAGTCGTTATTATATGGTAATAGAAGACGCATCACGTCGTAATGCCATATTGAATGCTCTGCGCGAATGTTCAGACGAAATTACTATTAATGGTATATACGAGGGTGCAGATATACGAGAGGAGAGCTATAAGACGCACGCTCTTAAAATATCACCTGATGTCCCTAAGTTGATAATTGGAGATGATTTGAGTGCAAGCGAGGATTATCTCACAACTTTAAGAAACGCCATAGGTCAAAAAGGTAAATACGAGAACTATGGTGTACTTTACATCCTCTCAACTAATGTCCTCTCTTCTCTTGCTACGGCAAGTTCTAATCTTGAGAGTACAGGGTATGCTCTTCATACATCCCAAATCGTTTCAAAAATTAATAATGATTTGGGAGATCATATATCTAAAGATTTAGAAAAAATCTACCTAAAGCTTCATCTTGAAACAATCTCAAATATGATTTCAGATGGGGTATCCACTCTATTTGATTTTGAGCCAATCATGAAAATTCTTGAGGCAGGCTCAATAAAGGGATTATTCAACGACCTCGAAATGTTTGAGGATAAAACCATCTATAGTAATAGTTTCAATTCTTCAGATAAAGACATGATCGCGCGTGCAAGTCACAACAAGGATTTGTATTCACGCATTGCGACCATCATGAATAATGACGAAGATGATAAGGTCAAAGAACTTGCGAAGTTTTTAGATGAAAAACTGGCAAGAAAAGTCGGAAGTGCTCGCGAAGATTGGAATAAATTCGATCTTCAGGATTTTATTATTAGTGAGAACCTTAAAACTCAAACAGACAATCTAAGTTTAAAAAATGTCACATTGAGTAGTGCCGATGCAGGAACGGAATTTATCTGGAACTATTCTGGGAAATTGGACAAATCCTCTAAGAATTATATAGTTATATTTGATCAAACCAGTTCCGATTCAGCAGAAGTTTGTTTGCTGTTCAATAAGCCAGTAAAACTTGAAAGTGGGAATTCGGCCTCATGTCGTGTAAAAGGAACAAATGTTTTTGTAAAGATTGGAGAGGGCGTCTTTTCTAGTCGTATTGGGTACAATGACAATCATCACGACTTTTTCATCATAAAACTTGGGTGTTCTCCTTCATTCTTTAAAGACATTAAAACCTGTTTTTCGCTAAACAAGAAAGGAGACATCTCAGTTAAGGTCCCGGATGAGGTTAATGAGCTAAAATTCGGCAATGGCAATGCCGATGGCGAGTTATCTTTGCAAAATGAATGGATTTGGTCTGAGAATGAAACGCTTACTATACCTACGGATGACAATGAAGAGGAAGATAAGTTCTTGTTTTCCGTAAAAATAGGAGACCAGAGCCAAAATATTATTCTCAAACTTAACTCATCAAAACCAGTACCTCCTTTGAGTCCTGATTCCTTCCCTCAACCATTGATATTACATGGTATTGATGTGGACGGCGAGCCTTTCAAAAAAGTTACAGATGGCGAAACAGAAAGACCCGTTTTTGGATACTGGAGAAAATTTCTCAATTTTGAAAAAGCTTTTATTGAGAATAAATGCCATAGACTGATCATCGAACATAATGACCTTACTGAAGAGGATGAAATTAAAGAGGAGGAATTAATTCTCCCAAGAGAGGTAAAGAAAGCTCTGTGTGATATTTACGATTATTACACTGAGCAGGATACGGTTCCGTCTCTCTGCCCATTAAGTCCGACCCTCATGTCCTTGTATAAAGACTATTGCACCACAGTAGTTGATTGTGTATCAAAGATTCCAACCAACAAAAGTTTGGAAAAGCAATACCATAATCTAACGGTATTGGGGACTGTGTATGATGGCAATAAATTATATCTTTCTCCATTCCATCCATTGCTTGCGGCATATGTCCTTGAGATGCAAATCCAATCACAAGGAGAATTCGCCACATATGCTAAAAAATTGCTAGCACCATTTTACCTTGTGCCCTATCTTTCCTATAAGAATACAGTAATGCGGCCTTATAGTAACAGCCAGTCTGAGTATATTAAGAATTGGCTTATTTATGAGAATGAAGACAGCGGGCCACAGGAACGAGTAAACGACATAACAACGAGGATGGTATCCAGCAAGATGGATAATTTCATCAAGTGTTTTCCTTATCTTTTCCAAGATAAAGAAAGCCCAATCGTAATCAGTGCCATAGGTTTAGCCGATGACTCAAATTTGATTAAAGGGTTCGTTGAATTTATCTAGGCTCAAATCTCAAGCGGGGTTCAGAGAATTGAATTGCATGAATATGTCCATGATCTTGGCAAAGAGACTTTCTTTGAAAGATTAAACAGGCTTGGTTCAACAGACAACGTCGAACGGCAACTGAAGGCTCTCAAAATCAATCTTGAATCAAAAGGGAACTATACTGGGAAAGATGTTATTCACCAGTTATTCACAAGAGTTTCATTCTATAAACACGAATTGTCGAAGAATAACCCATCCATCGGCTATTGTCATGTTGCTTTTTACCAGATGGATACAGGTTCATCATATATAACACCTCCTTCAAATGAAGCCAGAACGGAACTGGCCCTATATGGACTAATTTCTACTCCATCCACTCTTAAAAAGAATGGGGCATACCAAATTGGCTTCGGAATAAAGGGTGTTGATGTCAATAATCTTGATGGGTTCATACATCCCATGGCGCTATCATACAACAATTTGTACGGAAATGAGAAGAATGATGGAGCAAACACTTATACTGTTCCAACTGCGGTAACCAAAAGATTCGAGTTTAACAATTCTGCATTATTAGCCTCCATATATGAGAATGCGAACTGGGTTACATTCTTGAATCCGGAAGTAGATATTAACTTCTTCTATAAACAGGACGTATATGTCGTGCATTATACTGATCAATACTCTATTAACGCAAAATACGACAGCATCACAGTTACAAAGCACATTGATCTGTATGACAATCTACTAAAAAAATCTTATGAAAGTCTCGCACTTTCAGAAGATATGTTTCCTACTTTCAACAAGACTATGAAGAATTACTTCAATTGTTTGAATGGTAGATGGCTATTACGACTTGTCAATCAATCTGAAATGAAAATCCGAGAACGGATGAGCCTTGTAGCCACCAGTGTTGTGATACAGAAATTGCTACAACGCAATGCTGATATCATTTGGATTCCAGTTTCGTTAGAGGAAATACTGCGTGTGACTGGAGAAATCGGTCTCAAAATGGATGGAATTTTCTCTAAAAAAACTTTAGGAGCTAAGGGAACGATGTCAGATGACCTTCTTATGTTAGGCTTGAATCCGAATGATACGTCTTCCCCCATACTATATTTTTATCCGATTGAGGTAAAAGTCTCGAATTCCACATCTCAGGCAGATAAGGGAGGTGCTCAAGTAGCACATACTTGGAAACAATTTAAGGAACATCTCTTTAACAACGAGGATGCTTTTGAGACCAAAATCCATCGTACATTTTTCGCATCTCAACTATTAACAAATGCCGAAAAATTGTATGCCAACGATTTATTATCTGAAACTGATTACGAACGGATCGAAGCCTGCCGATATGCATTGTTGAACTTGAAATGGAAACATAAGGAAATACTTCCAGTCAAAGAACTTGGAGTTGCAGCAGTTGTATCATTCTTTTCAACGGCATCTCACTCTATCTCGACTAAATTAGTTGAAGGTATTCCAGTATGTGAAATTCATTTTTCTCAAAGCGAATGTCTAGACTGCGTAGCTAATACAGCTGCCGCTGGACTTAAGTTTTTAGCTTCTTCGCCTATAGATGTGAGCGATGAAACAATGGAGGTGATTAATTCCCCAACTGGAATTGTTATACCTTCAAGAAATCAAGAATTTAGTGTCGTGGAAGACTTAGAAGATGACGATGATAACCCTTCAGTAACGGCAACATCATCTTCCGAACAAAGACTCGACATCGTATATGCAGAATCAACCAAACTACATTCAGAAGGTAGCGTTGTACAATCTTCATTAAATTCAGAGGGGGAATCCTCATTGGACAATGTTTCATTGGAAGAATCAAACGCTTGTGACAGCAAGCAACACATTCCTATGAGAGTTGTTGTTGGCAATATAAAGAACAAATCCCAAGAAGTTATATTCGAACCGAATAACACAGAATCTGTATCCCACCCCAATATGGGTATTATAGGTACGATGGGAACAGGTAAAACACAGTTCGCACGTTCTTTAATTGCTCAATTGGCTAAAGAGAGCGAGAATAATGTTGGCGGCAATCCCGTTGGATTACTCGTGTTCGACTACAAAGGGGACTATAAAGATAAAGAGTTCCTTAATACTGTCGAAGGCAGCTGCTACAGATCGAATTATCCGTTCAATCCCCTCAAACTCATCGTTAATGAAGAGGTTGAAGGACTTAATCTGCCTGCGATAACGGCAGATAAAATTGCGGATTCTTTTGCTAAGGCATATGGCCTCGGATTAAAACAGCAAAGTAATATCAAGCAAGTCATAATATCGACTTATGAAGACGCCGGTATAACTCGGGATGCATCTACTTGGGGCAAACTATGCCCTACAATGAACGATGTAATCAAGAAATACTTCGACACTTATGATGCTAACGATAAAGCTTATGCTCTATTCGACAAACTGAATGATTATACCATATTTACTGATGATGCCAATCAGTGCGTCTCAATATTTGAATGGCTAAATGGCGTTCGAGTTATAGATCTCACGTTATATCCCGATGACACCAAAAAGGTCATAGTGTCACTCATACTTGATCTATTCTATGCCGAAATGCGTCAACTCGGAAGTAGCAAACAAGAAGCAGGATTACGCGAATTGAGAGCTATGATATTGGTCGATGAGGCTCATCAATTTCTAAAGAAAGACTTTAACTCATTCAGAAGCATCATTAGTGAAGGACGAATGTTCGGTGTTGGTATGATTTTATCGACCCAAAATATTAGTGATTTCAAAACCTCGAAAGAGGATTATTCCCAATTTGTGCTTAGTTGGGTAATTCATCATGTGAATTCTATCAGCAGACCCGAACTTACAACTATCTTCGGAGCTACTGATGCGCATCTAAATCAATATATGGACTTTATTAGCAAAGCTCAGAAGTTCGAGAGTGTTTGCAAGATAGGACATCAGGTATATGGAATAAAGGACCTACCCTATTTCCAACTTATCAAGGAGGATGCACGATTTAATACAAACCCGACAGAAAATCCTGAACAAGCATAAGAGTCACTATAAGCATTATGAATGACAAATTATTAATTATTGGTGCTGGAGTAGATAGGACTAAAGGTATTGATTTCCCTTTAGCAAATACTCTTATGGCAGAAATTGCCACATTTGCCAAAACCGATGGTAAAGAACTGGATGAAATGCTCCGCAGCATATTACCTAATTTACGTTTTACATTTGCAACTCTCATCTCCCGTTCTATTGAACGTATCACCACTAGAGAAGTTCATGAGCAACGTGCTCTTATAGAACGATTAAACAATGTATTAAACACATTGTCTGACAGTGATTCTGACGAAAAAATGCGAAAACACGGAATGCTGCTTGTTAAGCTTTTCGACAAATTAGCTACTGTAGCAGAGAAAGCAGCACTAGATGATGAAATAACCGATTTGATTAAAGATGTATTCGGCGAGCAAGCAGAAGAATATCTTGAGGACGATTCCATCATCGACATCAGCAAGATGTCTCTTTCTGAGACATTTAAGCAAGTTCTAAAACAGACCCTCAGATTGTCACTAAATAAGGAACATCATAAAATTGCATCAGTTTTAGGGGCTGATATGCTAAACATTGAAAATTTATTGGTAGAAAAATTTCTAGGATTCTATAACAATAAACCTGCTGAGATCAAAAACTACATTTATATCTCATGGATGATGTGGGCATATTTAGTTTATCTTGAAAAAGAAGTATATGTCAAATATTCAGGCTCTAGCATTCCATTCTATTGTAATGTACCAAAAGAATATAAAGCTATAACGCTAAATTACACCTCCTTTATTGAGAAGGTGTTGGGACAACATAATGTTATCTATTTTCACGGAGGTTTAAATGAGTATGTCCGAATGGACCGTCGTGAATTAAATGACATCGATGACTTTGATAATATCGATATCAAAACTTTTTTCAATACAGAAATCCGTAGCAATACCAAAATATCAGATATACCATCTGAACGGCAAAAGCATATAATCCCGGCCCTTGTTCCTCCATTGAAAATTAAACCGATTCTATCAAGTCGTTATATTGAGATCTGGCATCAAGCCACTGAATGGATAAAGGAAGCTTCCAAAATAATTATAATCGGCTACTCTTTCAATTCTGCTGATGATCACTTTAACGACATTCTTAGGCAGAATCAAAATGGGAAGACAATCTATATAGTCGCACCGGATATTCATAATGACTATTATTTACAATCTTTTAGCCAAATATTTGGCGTAAGTCCAAAAGAGTGGACCGAAACACATAAATTTGGTTTTCCCGCGAAAAAATACAATGACGTTTATCTTTTGGCAGCGTATGCTGATCAAATCGATTTTAGCAAAATATAATTTTGTCCTCCATTAAGCCTTGATAATTAATCCAATATATGAGCGAATTTGACGAATATATAGTCCACGGTGAGCCAGGGCAGAAAGAGAAGGCTGATACATGGCAGACGGCTATTGGCCTTCAGGATGTAGATGGGTTGAAGGTATCAGCCTATCTGCTTGATACTGCGCGTCAGCATATCGAGGGCGATATTACCATTGATGAAGCCAGAGAACGCATCAAGGCTTATTATGAGACTAAATCAGGACATGATGAAGTTGATGAAGAAGGAGATAAAGCATCTGCTAATATCGCTAAGATTCTGAGTGAACCATCGTTTGCATTTTCATTAGTTGGACTTACATCTATACATCGGCGGATATTTGAGGGCATATTCAAATTTGCAGGACAATTACGAAATGTCGAATTAAGTAAAAAGGAATGGGGTCTTGGCGGTAATGCCTCGGTAAGCTACCAACCGTCTGTTGACCTCCGCGAAGCCGTCGAATATGACCTCGCTCGTGAAAAGGAATTTGATTATTCATCCCGCCCTGTTTCAGAAATTATCAATCACTTGGCGCGGTTTATTGCGGACCTTTGGCAGATTCATCCTTTCAGAGAGGGGAATACACGTACTACCGCTGTATTCCTGATAAAATATCTGCGTTCAATGGGCATTCCGGCGACCAATGATATGTTCAAAGCTCATTCCTGGTATTTCCGGAATGCTCTTGTTCGTGCGTCATACAAAGGGTTAAACATATCGCCAACGACCGAATTTGTGGAAAGATTTCTACGCAATCTAACTCTTGGAGAGAAGAATGAACTCCGCAATCGCGATATGCTTGTAGGTGCTTCGCTGCCCATGTCTATGCCTAAAAGTACCACGATTCCTAATTCAAAGTCTCAAATTGATACTTTGAATTGTACTTTGGAGGAGTTGGCAGTACTCACAGCGATAGAGAATAACCCCAAAATCACCCAAACCGAGATAGCCAAATCCATAAAGAAATCGGCATCAACAGTTAAGCGCATCACTTCGACCCTCGTCGAGAAAGGAATCTTAATCCGTCGCAACGGTCGTCGCAACGGTTGGTGGGAAATAACCTGAGCCAAGTCGTTAAAATCTCTTTGACATATTTAGATAACTTATAATGCCTAATATTAAAAAACATCAAGAATTAATCTTTAAGAAATTCTAAATATTAACGCAGATGCCTTTAATTCACTCTCAAAAACAATATGACTCTCTTTATGTAGATTTTGAATATTTCGTCAGAAATTATGACGAATTAGTGCGTTATGTTTCAGAAATAATATTAGGAAGAGCTGAACATATTTCAAGAGTAATTAGGACATTGAATCCCAAATTTCCTAAAGATAAAAAAGAAATAATACTTAGTCATATAGATACTTTAAATAATAAGCCTTCCGACCATATTGATGGGTATCTTTTCCAAATGATATCATGGATAGCCTTAAGCATACAATATAAAGATCAGGCTTTTTATCAGAACGCACCCCATAAGCAGCCTGCTATGCATGGTTTTGATGGTTTAGCCGTAACTTTAACTTCTACAGGAGAACTCGATAAAATAATAATAACAGAGGACAAATGTACTGAATATGAAAGAGATCGTATAAGAGATGAGGTTTTTCCAGATATTGAAAATTTAGAAAAGCATAAAGAAGATCATGGATTATCTAATGAACTGTCAGTATTACTAAAGGGAATTATGGATGATGATCATTTACTGAGTATTGAAGATAATGTATATGATTTGACTCATCGTATATATAGAATTGGAATAACTAGAAGTGACAAATATAACACTGACAAAAAAAGATTAAACCTATTCAAAGGATACGATCAGGTCTGCGACCACCCTGATAAAAGGACGGCATCCACTATACATATTCCTCAATTAAGGTCCTGGATATTGCAATTTCGCAACGATGTTATCTCTCATTTAAAACAAAGAGCAAAAAATGTATAACTCTGTAACGGAAAGCCATATAAAAGCAATACCAAATATTGCTAATGTCGAGATAGAGTCTCTCCCCCAAGATTTAACGCAGATATATTCGCGTATTATTGGATATCAAGCCAGCGAGGCAGATGGAGAATTATCATTTTGGAAAGAACACTTAACAGAAGAATATGCAAATCTTGAAAAGATTGTCTTTACTCTAGAGCTAAAACTTGTTGTAGAGCAAGATGAAGAGGTTGCAAAAAATATTTGTTATGTAGCGGCAACCTGTAGAGAGATGATGGCTATGATTGAGAATGATTGTACAACGTTAACATCCAACACTGTACCTTCTGCACTAATATCTGCTTTAATGTTTGCTGTAGCTAACAGTTTTTCTGATACTATCGAGTTACTAAAAAAAATACAATGTGGACAATTAGCCGATGTAACATCAAATCTCGTTAAATCAATTAAGGCACTATTTAATAACGAATATGATACGCTACAAAACATTACTACAAGTTTAATATATAATGATAATGATAATATCAATTCCTATTCTGAGAACCTACTTTGGGTAGAATTGACAAAGGGTGTCAAATATTTAGGGAGCTACCTTAGAGGGATAACTTGTGTTGATTTAACCTATTTTGATCGAGTAATTGAATTATCTTCTATAAACATTGAAGAATATAATATTAGAGATACCTATTCGGGAATTAATCTAGTTGCAAGCCTTTTAAAACGAGCTGCAAAGAATCTTATTGCACATGCTACCCTTTCCATAGAGCCTCCGAAAGGATGTGATGAAAAAGAGTGGGGTCTATCTCTTCTTGAGTATACAAAACGTAGACCATTTTTATGGGATAATCATATTCAGGCAATTGAGCAGGGGATTCTTAATATTGGAACCTCTAGTGTCATAACTTTTCCAACCGGTGCAGGAAAAACGACTTTATCTGAACTTAAATTATTAGCAACCGTTCTGTCCGGGAAATATGTCTTGTATTTAGTCCCTACACATGCATTGGAAAGTCAACTTACACGAAATATTAATAAGATATCGAATGTTCTTAACACAGATGTTTTAAATATTGATGGCGAATATACCTCATTTGACAATGATGAAGATAATCGGATCATTATAATGACACCGGAAAGATGTTTAACAAAAATAAATATCGATCCAGAATTTTTGAATAATATTGGGTTGGTCATTTTTGATGAATTCCATTTGATAAGTGGTCATTGCACCGATAAACGCGCAATTGACTCCATGCTATGTGTAATAGAACTCTTTTCGGCTATACCAGAAGCTGACTACATGTTTATATCTGCAATGGTGAATAACGGCTCGTTAGTTGCAAATTGGATTAAAGATGCGACAGGACATGAGTGTAAATTATTCAACAATAGATGGAAACCGACTTGTCAATTACAGGGATGTATTCTGTATAAAAGTGAGAATCTCAATATTTTGAGACACAATATAAAAGAATGGAGAAAGAAAAATCCACGTAAAGCACCTAATAAAGAAGTCAAAGATAAATTATTTATTGATCCAATGTGTTTATTTAGTCTGAGCACCATATGGAATAAAGATGGTAAAGGTTATACGATTAATAATATATTAGATCATAAAATATTACTCTCCTGTAGCGGCTCATTTAAGCTCACTGCTAATGCAAATTCAGTAGCTACCCAATTAGCCGTTAAGTTCGCAAGGCTGGGGAAAAAAGTAATGGTATTTGCACTTACACAGCCTTGGGCATATTCCATTAAAAAAAATATTAACAAAGACTTAGGTGTAAATCATCTTAAATATTTGTTGGGAAGATATAAAAAACAAATATCTCAACTAACTGAAGAGTTAGGTGAATTTAAATACTCCTTATTAGCAGACTGTAACTCAGCAACTGTTCATACTTCTGACTTATTGGCAGAAGAACGATACCTTTCTGAAAGATATTTTGAAGATGAAAATGGTGTAAATATTATTGTAGCAACGCCAACATTAGCACAAGGAATAAATCTGCCTACTGATGTTGTTATTGTTGCCGGGCTGGAACGATTTGATAGTGAAGAGAACGAGCTAAAACAAATAGACGCCCATTCAATTATGAATGCTATAGGAAGAGCAGGGCGTGCTGGTTTTTCATCTCATGGAGTATCTATTGTGATTCCTTCTGAAGTGTTTAGTTATGACAAAGAAAACGGAACAAATATTTTCCCTTTAATTAGTTCTGTATTTTCCAAAGGGGATAACTGTCTGGATATAGAAGACCCATTTCAGAGTATGTTAGAAGATGAGGCCGAGGAAAATATAACAAAATACGATTCATTAATGCATCGACTTTCGTCTAATATTGAAAGCGCAAGAGGGAAATTACGAAAAACTTTTTATGCATTTCAAAATGCACAACTAGGAACAGAAAGTACCAACTTCAAATATAGAATTGAGAATTTTTTGTTGAAATTACCTAACCAAAATGTGAATAATGAAGATATTGCTCTTAAGACAATATCTGCCAAAACAGGTGTAGATATAACTGTACTTTCGCAACTAGATAGTTTTGCAAGCCGGTTTGGATACGACAAGATTATTGAACTGTCTGTGGAAAAAATATTAGAAGTGACTGAGAGCATTTTTGAAGAAAATAGTGAATTATTTTCTAAAGTTATTTCAAATTCCATTATCATGAAAATTAAAAAGATTCTGCGCCTACAGAAAAATGATGAAATAAGTAAAAATGGAATGAATTTGATATTTAAAGCTATTCGATTATATATTCAGGGAAAGCCAATGGATATTATTAACGAAACACTGGCTGGGACTAATAGTAACTTCTTATCCGAGGCTCGTTTTTTTGTCAATAAATTTATCCCTGAATTTAGCTATGTATGTGGTGTCTTTGTTATGCTTGTAAAAGCAGGTTTTCTTAAAGAGGGATATAATGAGAATTTAAATAAGGATTTTACAGCCTTCGCATCTTGCATAAAAGAAGGGACTACGAGTTATAACATGTTATTGTTTAAATATAAGCATCATTTTATGAGAGTTAGTACACACAGAGAGTATCACTTAATGTAAAAAAAATTATTGTTGTCCGATAAACCTTTTTAGGGCACAAGCCGAAATCCCGGTGCATGGATTTAGGGAAAAGTGTTAAATTTGCGTC